>JAAYOC010000103.1 GCA_012520505.1 Oscillospiraceae bacterium | reverse complement strand
TGTTAGAAAAGAAACATTTTGTATTAGGCTGGGAGCCGGGAAAGGCTAAATCATATCCTGTTATACATTGTATATTAGAAGTACAGAGGTTGAAGAAAAGGCCTATAAGCGTCTTAATAATGTCTGATGCGACATGTATAAAAGAAATGTGGAAAGCTGAGATAATGCCACAAGGTATTTTGCCAAAAGATACTTATTTTGTAACAGATAGCACTGCTATTGGTAATGTCAAACCCGCGCTGGTCGCAAAGAAATGGGATGTTATAGTTGTAGACGAATGTCAGTCTTTAAGGTCTGGTGTCACGAGGGCTAAATCTAAATATTCTAAACTTGTTTATGCTTTAACGAAAAAAGTTGAATATGTTTTTGGTATGACGGGTACATTGGCAGGTAATAATGACATAGAGCCTTGGTGCGTTTTGCACAATTTGAATGTCGCAGGCATGGGACAAATTAACCCTTTCCAATTTAAGAAATATTGTTGTGAACAAGAATTGCAATATGGACCATTTGGCAATTTCTTAAAACCTGTCAGACTTAATTCAAAGGGCAGAGAGATAATGGAAAAGGCCTATGAAGAAGGCGTAATGTTCTGGGGTTATGATGAGGACGATAAAGATATGCCGCCTATGAGTATACGCACTAGAGTATTTGAAATTGAGCCATCAATAGAATACAAGAATGCACTAGAAGGTATACTGAAATTAGGCGAACATGAGTCTACTACTATGAAAGCGATAGCACTACAAAAGGCTCAACAGGCTTTGAATGGTTTTATGTATTACGACGATATAGACAGAAAGACTTATAAGATACCTAATTTTAAGAACCCTAAATTAGAATATATTATAGATGTATGTAAAAATGAAATGACTATTATAGGTTATAGGTTTCAAGAAGATTTTAATGTTATAAGTAAAGCCCTCACCGATAATAATATAGTATGGACAGATGACATACAGACATTTAGACGCGGAGGTACTCAAGCATTGGTATTACAATGTTCTCAAGGTAAAGCTGCTAATTTGCAATTATGTCAAAATATAATTTATTATACAGGTGATTACAGTTTTATAAGTTATAAACAATTTATACATAGAACATGGCGTCGTGGACAAAAGACACCTTGTAAGGTAACATTCTTGATAAACAATCCCGGTGATAGACACCATATAGAGTTTAATATCTGGAAGTCCCTTGTAATCAAACAGAATATACATGATACGTTGATGGCTATCAAACGAAAAGAGGAGGTCGATTATGAACTTTGATAGATTTTGTGAGTTATTTCCTAAGGCGAACTTCGTCAGGATAGCGCCTTTCAATGAAGAAGAACTGTTCGATGAAGGTTTGCGTAAGAAGAATAAAATGCCACTAGATTCATTGAAAAAACCACTGGATATCGCTCAAGCGAGAAATTGGTTAGATAGAGGTGGCAGGTTAGGCTGGATAGTCCCTAAAAAATACATCGCTATTGACATTGATAATAAAGACCACCCTGATAGCGCGAAAACAATAGAGAAATTGTTGGAAAATCATAGTGTTAACTACTTCGCCAATTATTCTAAACAAGGTACACATTTCATATTCAAGAATACATCTGAAATAATGAAAGGCAGAGGTCAATTTCAAGGATATATAAACCATATCGGCATTGGCACAGATGGCCGTGCCGACAATAAAGGTTATATCATACTGCCTACAAATGATGAAAAGAACGGTAGGGTTTGGGCCAAATGGGACGCTGAAGAATTAGATGATTTACCATTTTGGCTAAGACCGATGCGAGTTAGAAGAACTGAAGAAAATAGCACTAATCCAGATGTATCATTTATTGGCATGGCAGATGGCGCTGGTAATGAATCATTGTTCAAATTGAGAGGTGCGCATTCAGTTCCTAATTTAATAACAGATGAAGAGTCAATAGAATGCTTGCGTATTATAAATTGGGAAATTTGGACCAATCCAATGAGTGAAGAAAGTTTCGATGCGACCGTCGCTCGTCCTGTTGAAAAGACTTATGATAACATGCAGGCGATAGATGGCACTGGTGATAAAACACCTAAAACCAGTACATGGTTGGAAATAGCACAGAAGTTGATAAAAGAACAAAATCTAATAGCCGTCGGTGATTTCGTGTATAAGTACCATGACGGCATTTATGAGAAAATGAGTCCACACGAATTGCACGAATTGATACATAAGAAAGGATATCTATATGCGACTAGGGCTCAGCGTCAAGAGATAATTGAGTTTATGTGTGTTCAAAAACAAATAAACCCATTGTTACTAGACAGAGAATATGCCTGTATACCTTGTGCCAATGGCTATTTAGATTTATTGAACTTTAAGTTGGTTGAACCAAACCCCGAAGATTATAACACGGTTAGAGTTGATATTCCTTTCAATCCTCAGTGCCAATACTCTGAATTGATAGATGACTTTATGAAGTTCATATCAAATGGCGACCCAGAGGTAATGAGACAACTTTATGAAATTGCAGGATATTGTCTTGTTAGAAAAAATAATTTTCATAAGTTCTTTATTCTAGTGGGCGGTGGAGGCACAGGCAAATCTACATATTGTAATATATTGAGAAAAATGTTTAAACCGAAATATGTCACTAAAGTCGCATTGAGCCAGTTTGACCAAGACTATTATTTGTCTATGCTCATTGACTCAATGATAAACATAGATGATGATGCATCTAATGAAAAGATACTGAAAGACGCTGGTAGATTTAAGTCTGCCGTTGCCGGTATGCCTATTACGGTTAGACCTATTTATTCAGAACCTATTGACTTAGAATGTCGGGCCACAATTATTGTCTGTTCAAATAGTATGCCTAGAATACAAGACGACTCAGAAGGTCTATATCGTAGAATGTTATTAGTAGAATTGAATAATAGAATAAAGAACCCTGATAGGGACTTCGAAAAGAAAATAACTGACTTAGATATGGAATACTTTTTCTATAAGGCTGCAGAGGCAATTCACCATGTATTAAAACGAGGCGAGTTCACTATGGAAGAAAGCGAAGAAATGCTCAAGCAAAAATTCAAAGTTCAACAAAGTTCAATTAACAAATGGTGTCAACTAGAATGTATAACGGTAGAAACTTTGATAGGACAAGGACTTAAAGTTGTATATAAAGATTATCGCATGTGGTGTGAAGAATGTGGATATAGCCCATTCAATTATGGTAACTTCGTAGAAGCAATGGTGCATCAATATCGGTTAACGACTGAATATGATAGAGGCATGATGGACCAAGTGGTGACAAAGTCATTATTACCAAATAATTTCTGCCCATTTGACCAGTCATTAACAAGTAATTATTATTAGGAGGTAAATTATTATGAGATTAAAGTTTTTTGACATTGAGACTTGGCCTTCTTGGTGGTGCATTGTCGTAAGTGATGAAGAAGATGAGTATGCTTCTTATCTCTACAATTTTAAGTTCACACTTGAAGAAGAGCAAAAGATAAAAGACAAGATGAGAGTTTACACCAGTGATGGTGATAGAAATAGCATAGAGGCCCTTAAATTGGACATGTCCAGAGGTTGTATAACAGGGTATAATATAAAAAGATTTGACTTAATATTGTTACGTTGTATCTTAGCACACTTTACACCATTGCAAGTTTACATTGCATCACAGTTGATAATAGGCAAAGACGATTTAGGCTTATTAAATGTGTCTGGTTTTGAGGTTAATCGTATACGTTCATTTATCTCTGGGTGGCAGGGCAAATGGGCCGGGGCAGAGGCCTATCAGGACTTAATGGACGATGCTTTCAAAGGACTGAAAGATAAAGAGGCATCTTTTGGTATGGACATTAGAGAAACAACGGTTGAGTTTGGCAAATTAGAATTGACAGAAGAAGAAAAGCAAGATATAATATTTTATTGTAAGCATGACGTTCTCGCGTTGCACGTAATGTATAGTTGTTTGAGTCGACCTTATATCAACACCAAATTAGCACTCGGTACGATTTATGGCTTAAGTGAGAAAGAATGTTATCAGTCAACAAATGCTATATTATCTGGCAAGGTTCTAGGTGCTGAGAGAGTTCACGGGACATCTATAAAAGACCCGACAATTCATATCTATCAAGACCCTATAAGAAATTACATAGAGAAATGGGTTCCAGAAGATTTATACAATCACCTATTAACATCACAAGCGAAAAGGACTACGATGTTATTCGGCAATGAAGTCGTAACAGCCGATGGTGGCATACACTCTGTTATAGATTTGCCAAAACACGATAGAAAAACATCTTCTATTTATGTAGAGGCCTGTGAAGAATATGGTCTATATAATGTAGACTTGTCGGGCTGTCACCCGTCTGTTATGTTGTTCTGTGGGTCAATGCCTCGTAGTATTCGTAGGCCTGATAGGTTTAAAGAAACCGTATTTAGACGTCGCGCATTGAAAAAGATACCGAAGTCACAATGGACTGAGGCCGATAGAAACTTTGTCGCTGCTGGTAAATTGATACATAACACCACATACGGCGCATCAGGTAATAAATATCTACCTCTATATGATGAGTATATGCGCTCAAAGATTTGTCGTGTTAGTCAATTAGTAATTCTGGCCGTCACAGAGAATATAGTCAATTTGGTACAAGATTGTTATATCATACAGACGAATACAGATGGCATCATGTTATATACAAAAAGAACTAATATACCTAGAATACAAGAGATTATAAATGAGTTCCAAGATTTAAGTAATTTCGTGTTTGAGATAGAAGAGCTAAAAAGAATATGGCAATCAGATGTTAACAACTATTTAGCAGAAGAGGAAGATAGTTCTATAATCATAAAAGGCGCAACATATATCAATTCCATATATCAACCCGGATATTATCATTTGAGGCCACTCAGTAATTATGTTGTGACGAAATGTCAAAACGAGTTCTTAATGAATGGAACTAACCCGATTAAGATGTTATTAGAGCATGATGTCGTTCAAGACTTT
>JAAYOC010000087.1 GCA_012520505.1 Oscillospiraceae bacterium | reverse complement strand
CTTCGAGGACGTATCTTGAAATTAGGTTCCGCAATCATGTTATTGATGGCATCTGCATAAACACCTGCACAGTTAATGACATATTTGGCATCAAACTCGCCTTTATCGGTGATTACCCTATAGCCATCTGATCAGTTTTTTACAGTTTAATCACCAAATATGTTTTCAAATTTCGACATTTGGTTAAACTATAAATACTCTTACCCAACCGGGGATAAGGCTCTACTGGAGAGTAACCTGAGCACCGATTGGGGTTCTACCGGGAGTTGTGGGGAGCATTACAATGTTTCCCACTCTTTTATTACTCCTGGGAGAACTAAAGCGTTTAAACTCCAGGGTTTGGGGCAGCGCCCCAAGGTTTTAAATCGCTAACTCCTGGTTTAGTCGATCACCAAAATATACGGCAAACTGTGATATACATTCTGTCCAATTTCTAATTGGTATAGTCCATTTCCTTGCTGCATCCATTGTGGCTAAATACACTATTTTGATCAATGCCTCATCAGTGGGATAAGCAGTTTTGGTTTTTGTGACTTTTCGTAATTGCCTGTGATAACCTTCAATTATATTTGTGGTATATATTATTCTCCGTAATTCATAAGGATATTTAAAATAGGTCATTAACTCCAGCCAATTATTATCCCAAGACTTAATTATTATAGGATGCTTTTTACCCCACTTTTCTTTAAACATCTCAAAAGCAAGTTCTGCTTCTTCTATGGTTAATGCTTGATAAATATTTTTTAAATCTTTGATTATTTCTTTGCGTTCTTTGTATGATACATATTTAAAACAGTTCCTTAATTGGTAAATTACACAAAGCTGAATTTCTGTCTTAGGGAAAACAGTGCTAATTGCCTCTGAAAAGCCTGTTAAACCGTCTTTGCAGGCAATTAGAATGTCCTGGACACCTCTGTTCTTCAGGTCATTACATACGCCTAACCAGAAGCTAGCACTTTCACTTTCGCCAATCCAAATTCCTAAAATATCCTTATGGCCGGAAACAGTAATCCCCAAAACACTGTATGCTGCCTTGTTTATAATTCTGTTTTCCTTTCGAACTTTAAAGTGAATAGCATCGAGATAAACAATGGGGTAAACTCGCTCCAATGGCCGTGACTGCCATTCGATAATCATTGGTAATATTTTGTCCAGTTATTTTACTGACCATCGAAGCAGACACTTCAATGCCATAAATATCTGCCATATGTTCTTCTATATCACGAGTAGACATACCCTTAGCATACATGGCAATAATTTGATCTTCAATTTGGTTGGAAGTACGTTCGTATTTTTTAATAATTTTAGGTTCAAATGATCCATTACGATCTCTAGGTACATTTAGTTCTGTTTCTCCGAACCGGGTTTGAATGTTCTTCTTGGAATAACCGTTTCTGCTATTACCAGAGTTATTTCCTTCAATATTGTTTTTTTCATACCCAAGATGATCGTCCATTTCAGCTTCAAATGCTTGCTGTAAAGAATCCTTAAAAATCTCCTTTAGCGCTTCTTGGATCTCTCCCACACTTCGACAATTTCTGGCTAATTCTTTTATTGTCATGTCCTGAATACTTTGCATAAATGAGCACTCCTTTTTATTGGTTATTATTGCCATTTACACAAAGTTTCAGACTTTCTCCTAAAGACCATCTATTGGCTCCTGGTGTCTTGCTGCCAGCAAGCCTACCTATATACACTTTTACACTTTTTGAATCACAATTATATATCCATTCTTCTTGAGCAATCCTTTGGCAAAATGTTTGCCTGTCGGCTTTGCCGATATATAATAGTACATCAGCGCCATAAATGGGATGTGATCCATATATTTGATATATTCCAAAGTCAATGTCTATATTGTTAAGTTCTGAT
>JAAYOC010000016.1 GCA_012520505.1 Oscillospiraceae bacterium | reverse complement strand
TGGTGTGCATCCCGTCAAGTAGACAATTGAAAAAATATAAAGTTTTTGTGTTGTCCAGTCTAAACTGGGCAACATTTTTATGCTACCGATAGCTGTTTATTGTGAAATTCCATTGGTGTTAATACACCTAGACCACGCTGTGGTCGTTCATTCGTATAGTAATCCATATATTGTGTGATTGCCTGAACTAGTTCGTGTCTAGTATGAAATTTTTTACCGTAATATATTTCACGTTTTAAAATTCCCCAAAATCCTTCCATTGGTCCGTTATCTGTGCAATGTGCCACACGTGACATACTTTGAATCATTCCGGCTTTTTCAAGCTTCTGATGAAAAACTCTTGATGTATACTGAAATCCACGGTCGCTATGGAAAATTGGATGTGCATTCGGATTTGCAGCAATGGCGGCATCGAATGTGTCAAATACAAGTTGATTATTGTTATGATCACTTAATACAAAGGCTACCGGTCTTCGATCGCATAAGTCCAAAATTGCACTCAGGTAAAGCTTATGTATGTGATCAAATGATATACCATATTTGAATTCTGTAACATCAGTTACCCATTTTTCGTTCAGATGCTCTGCATGAAAATCTCTATTAAGGACATTTCCAGCAATAAAATATGGATTTCTTGAAGGTCTTGTGCATCCATCGTAACGGTATTTTAAATTAGACTTAATCTGCTGTATTCTGCAAATACGAAGAATGCGTTTATCATTAACTATAATTTTATCATCATGTCTAAGTTTATCATTTAACCTTCTATATCCCATGTCTGGATGCTCTTCATGAAGTATTTCTATCTTTTTTGAAATCTGCTGATTTAGTTTTTCATTTTCACTTTCTTGGTGATTCAGCCATTTATAATATCCAGATCTACTGACTTTTCCTAATTTACATAGGTTTTTAATAGAATAATTAGCGTTTTCTTCATGAGTTTCTTTTATTGCTTCATAGATTGCGAGATGTATTGTATATCCTAAAATCGCCTCCTCTCTATCTCTTCGACTTTTTTAAAAAAGTCAATTTCCATTTGTTGCTGAAGTTTCTCTGCTTTTAGCATTCGGTTTTCATATCTGAGCTTTTCTAACTCAGACATTTCTTCCACTGGTTTAGTACGTCCTCTATGATCTATTAACGCTTCAATTCCATTTTTTTTATATTTTTTTACCCAAGTATATACCTGCTGATAAGAAACCTTATGTTTTTTTGCCACAACAGCATAATTATGGTCATTTGCAATACAATCCTCTACAATTGAAACTCTTTCATCAAATGTAGTTGTCCTTCCTCTATCCATGATTCTTTTACCTCCCGTACCGGACGATTTTAATTCCTCATGGTTATTATACATCTTAATCCACTTTTGAAGCTTTGATTTTGATAGTATCTGATACTTTTTACAAATATCATCCTGTGAACCAAGACCAGCAAGATAATCCTTTACCGCGCTTTCCTTTAAAGTCTTTGAATAATGTTTATAGCCATTTGACCGAAAGGCATCTGGTCCCATAGATTCATAATTTCTAATCCATTGCTGCACAGAAGACAGTGCCACTCCTGTGGCGTCTGCTATGCTACGTTGTGACATGTTTCCATTCAAGTATTGTTGCACATAATAGATTTTATCGTTTGCTGATATCTTCATCATAGATAAAAATGCTCCCTTCTAGATAAACAAGTTTTATTATTTCACTTGTCTACCTAGAAGGGAGCATATCA
>JAAYOC010000056.1 GCA_012520505.1 Oscillospiraceae bacterium | reverse complement strand
GGTCGCTCTCTTTCAGGGCAAAATACGTGCATGCGAGCTGCACGACAAAGGCAATGGTAATACCCACATATCCGATCCAGAAGGATGCGGTATATTTTTCTACACCGCTCCATCCGGGGGATATAAAGGCGATTACCTGAAACAGTACAAACAAGACTGCCCACAAAATCAAATATTTCTGAAATACTTTTTTCATGACAGCACCCCCTTAAAGCTTCTGGCCGCATTCCAGACAGAACTTGGCTCCAGGGATCGTTTCTTTGCCGCAGTTGGGGCAAGCCGTAATAAATTTATGTCCGCACTCAAGGCAGAACTTGCCTTTTGCCACTGTGCTGCCGCATTCCGGGCAGACAATCATATTTTCAGGGAACGCAGGAGCGACCTTTTCGCCGCACTCCAGACAGAACTTGGCGTTTTGCGGAAGCGGCGCACCACATTTCATGCACTTTGCCGCCGAATTGGCGGGTGCTGCCTGACTGAGAGCATCATTCATAGCCCCACCGACTGTCCCTGCAACAGCACCGCCCACACCGGCCATGGTGCCAAGGCCGACACCAAGATTGGTAAACTGGCCGACTGCTTCGTTCCGCGCAACCTCTGTTGCCACATCGAAGCCGCGCTCCTGCTGATAGGTATAGCCTTCCTGGGCGCGTTTGGTGGCCTGCGCCTGAGAATCGATAACCACTTTCTGTGCCTCTGTCTGTGCATAGATGAGATCGGTCTGCTGCCTGAGCTTTGCTTCAGCAATATCCGCATACTGGCGGAAGTGAAGTTCTTTGAATTTCTCGTACTGTCTGTCTCCATCGGGCTTGACAACGTTGGTTACAAAGAAACGCTCCAGAGAAACACCGTAATCCGCAAAATCGGGGATCAGCTGCTGATAGATAGCGTTGGAAAACAGAGTCAGATTTTCGTCTAACTCAAAAATGTTGATGGCATTGGCCTTCATTGTCTGCGCAATATAGGTCTTGACCCGGGTCATTAGGAACGCACGGAAGAACCCGATCAGCTTCTGCTGACCGAGAAAGTTTTCCGTACCGACCAGCTTCAAAAGCAGTTTGCGGCTGTCCTCGGCACGCAGGCTCATCTCACCGGAAGCACCGATGGAGATAGGAAATCCGTACGTAGGCTCAACATACTGCACCTTGCTGTCCGTACCCCATTTGATACTCATCTGCTCAGTCTTGTTGACAAAGTAGACTTCGCAGTGGAACGGCGTATCGCCACCGGTAATTCGATTGAGTATTCTGCTCAAAAGCGGGATGTTCTGCGTTTCCAGCGTATGTCTGCCCGGGCCGAACAAATCAAGTGCCTGTCCGTTCAGAAAGAAGATAGCTTCCTGCGATTCATGCACAATCAACTGTGTGGTTGTATTAAAATCTTCGCAAGGATGTTTCCATATGAAGGTACTATTGTCGCCTTCATATTTGATGATGTCGGCAATATTTGCCATGACCCCGCCTCCTTCGATTTTTTATTGTGTGCTTTTACAAATTAGTGCATTAAATTATACCCATCAATATTATACTACAAATGCACGATTTTTCAAGGTGTTGAGTTGAACATCTTCGACAGTAATTGTAACGTTTTTGTGATTTGCAAAAGTACACCTTTACAAATTCAGGGCATGATTTGTTTAAGCCACATTTTCGAATTTTCTTGCCTTTCCGTAGAATGTGCCGACCGGCATATTGCAGGCTTCTGCCGCTTGTTTCAAGGTTATTTTCTTGCTGCGCCATGCCTTGTGTACCTCATAGAAATTATCCGGCAAAGGTAAAGGCGGTCTGCCAAACTTGATGCCCTGCGCTTTCGCAGCGGCGATACCTTCAGCTTGACGCTGTTTGATGTTTGTGCGCTCATTTTCTGCCACAAAGGACAGC
>JAAYOC010000071.1 GCA_012520505.1 Oscillospiraceae bacterium | reverse complement strand
ACAGAAAGTTGGTAACAGTGCTTAACTGGTTAATTTTTACCTTCAAGGGAACAATAAGGGAATTTAGGGGAAAATAAAGCCCTTTTTATAATAACTTCTTTTAAACTTAATAGTTTGTTATTAGGACTTCTCTAGTATTTTGTTCCCTATTTTTTATCTGATAATTTGAATTTGAATAATTTGATTTTAAATAAATAATATTAAAATAATTTGCTTCTACCCATTTCTTTAAATTATTATGAACCATTCCTTTGTGTTCGATAACATTTGATAATGCAAATTGAATTCCTTTATCAGATAGTTTTTTTAAATAATCTAATAAGTCATTTTCATCCTTTTCAGTCCACCCATCATTTTCATTATATGACGCAGTACCTAAAATATATGGCGGATCACAATAAACAAAAGGGTTAGCAAAATTTTCTATATTGATTTTTCTAAAGTCTTTACTGTAAATTTCTACATCTTTATTTTTTAATGCGATAGAAAAGTTTCTAACATTTTTTCTAGTTGAATTGTTAAAATCTCGTTTACCAACAGGCATATTAAAAAAATTATTTCCGTTAAATCTAATTTGATTATTAAACGAAAATATTATAAGTGTTAATAGTATAAAATCTTTCTTTTCATTGTAACCAGGAATATTATTGTAATCATCTCGCATTTTTAAGTATTTAACTTTATTAAAATTTCCCACACCAGAATCGCTATTACATTGATAATATTTATACCCATTTTCAAGGGTATTTGATAAACCGTAATGTTCAATATTTTTTTCGATTTTTTTTGTGATTTGAGTATGTGTATATTTCTTAAACAGCTTGATAATACGAGCAACTTCTTTTTGCTTGTCATTATATATTATCTTATCAGCTTTAACATTAACACCTACATTAAATCCTCCTCCAAAAAGATCTACAAATGTTTCAATTTTATTTGGAAATTTTTCTATAAGTTGTGACAATAGTTTGTGCTTACCGCCGGTATAATTTAGTGGAGATTTAACAAATTCATTTATGGTTTCAAGGTTTTCATATTTCTTTGATTTTTCACCAACATGACACAAGAATAATCTTTCCTTGTGATTATCCATTTTTGTTTTCCCTGTCGTGAATTGGTTAAAATCTGTTTCAAATACTTCCACTCTTCCTTTTTCAGATAAAATCGCGATAATATCTGAATCAGAAATTTTAGCTTGTGACCTACTTGCTCCCCTTGTTCCGGTATTGTTATATGAAACAAGTATATATTTAGCACTAATTTTAGAGATTAAATCTTCAAATTGTTTAGAAGCAGAAGTTGTACAGTACTTGCTTTTTATATTAGATCTATCCATTTTTTTCGCAACGCCGTATACTTTAGGTTTTTTCCATTCTGCAACATTTTCTAATAAATGATAGGCATCGCTATATTGACGTGAGTTATATGGAGGGTCAATATAAACCAAGTCGGCTGAAATTTCTGTTACTAGCGAATTAGCGTCCTCTTTATAAATTTTATTATTTGTGTTTATTGAATTATGAGGTAAATCAGGCATTCTTAATATTAATTCTTTTTTCAAATCACCATTTATTCTAAACGCGTCATAATGACCAACAGTGTTAGCTATTCCATCCATTGCATATATTAATGATGTAATTAATATAGCCCTCTCTCTAAAATTTATTGTTTCATTTGAATGTTTTTTTTCTATATCCTCTCTAATATATCCTATTTTTTTACAATTATCAGAACTAAAATATGTGTCAGAAAAGTTAAGAGAGAAATAATTATCTTCTT
>JAAYOC010000057.1 GCA_012520505.1 Oscillospiraceae bacterium | reverse complement strand
CGGCAAAACCTTTTGCGAAAACTGCGGAATTGACGAGCTGAATTGGATGTATAAAAAAGTGGCGGATTACCCGGATGAAATGTACGAACAGGCATACGAAGAGTTTAGAGAGGGGCGAGGGGCATGAAAACCGTATGCACTGAAAACATGACCCGCGACGAGTGGATAAAGTTCAGGAAAAACTATATTGGTGGCAGTGATGCTGCCGCCATTATAGGGCTGAATCCGTTTGTTACTCCATATAGCTTATGGGCGGAAAAAACGGGTAGATTGCCCGAAAGAGAAGACAACGAAGCCATGAGGCAGGGACGAGATCTCGAACAATACGTTGCCGACCGCTTCACGGAAGAAACAGGGCTTGAAACTTCAAAGCCTAATGAAATGTACTTTAGCAATGATTATCCCTTTGCGATGGCAAACATAGACAGATGGATTGACAAAGGGAACATCGGCTTAGAGTGCAAAACAACCAGCTCGCTGAATTTAAAGCGTTTTAAGAACGGCGAATACCCGAACAACTATTATGTTCAATGCGTCCATTATATGGCCGTTACAGGCGCTAAAAAGTGGTATCTGGCTGCACTTGTACTCAACAAAGGATTTTATGTTTACGAGATTGAGCGAGATGAACAGGAAATAAATTCACTGATGGATGCGGAGCAGGAATTTTACGAAAACTATATTAAAAAAGACGCTCCGCCGCCTGTTGATGGATTCGTACCGACTACCGATGCAATCAACACCGTTTTCAACACGGTTTCGGACTTTAACAAAATTTCGTTGTTCGGACGAGAGAAGCAGATAGAACAATATTTCTTGTTGCGTAAAAAAATAAGCGAATACGAACAGATGAAAGAACAAATCGAACAAGAATTAAAACTTGACCTTGGAGAGCATGAACAAGGAGTTGAGGGCAAATATCTTGTGAGTTGGAAAAAAACTTCACGCTGCACATTTGACAGTAAACGCTTTGCGGAAGAAAACCCGCATTTGAACCTTAACGAATATTACAAGACCAAACATTATCGACGATTTAATATTAAGGAAATGAAAGAAGAAACGAGGTAATCACAATGGCAAGAGATATTATTCAAAAATCAACGGAAAACAAACCATCCGTGAACGGAAAACCTAAAACCATGCAGGATTATATAAAGATTATGGAAAGTGAAATAAAAAAGGCGCTTCCGTCCGTAATCACACCGGAGCGATTCACAAGAATCACACTATCTGCGCTTAGCACAAACCCGAAGCTTGCTGATACAACGCCCATGAGCTTTTTAGGCGCAATGATGACGGCTGCACAATTAGGACTTGAAGTCAACACACCGCTGGGGCAGGCATACTTAATTCCATTTAAAAACAAAGGCGTCTTAGAATGTCAATTCCAGTTAGGTTACAAAGGGCTGATTGACCTTGCCTATCGAAGCGGGGAAGTATCCATTATTCAGGCGCACACCGTGTATGAAAATGACGACTTTGTGTATGAGCTTGGGCTTAATCCGAAACTTGAGCATGTCCCTGCGACGGAAAACAGAGGGGATCCTATCTTTTTTTACGCGGTCTTTAAAACCAAAAGTGAAGGGTACGGCTTTGAGGTTATGAGCGTTGACGACGTGAAAAGACACGCGAAAAAATACAGCCAGTCATACGGCTCAACATTCAGCCCGTGGACAAACAACTTTGAGGAAATGGCAAAGAAAACCGTAT
>JAAYOC010000015.1 GCA_012520505.1 Oscillospiraceae bacterium | reverse complement strand
TACCGGCAACCGGATGGATAGCATAACGAGTTGTTACACCGTTAGCTTCGAGTCCGTCAGCGAGTTGCTTAACAAGACTTTGAGCTTGAGCTAAAGCCATTCCGTAACCAGGAACAAAGATAACATCTTTAGCATTCTTTAGAAGAGCAGAAATACCTGATTCAGTTTTTGTTGCTCCTTTCATTTCGTCGATAACTTCTTTAGCAACTTCTTCAATGACTTCTTTTACTGTGTCTTCTACATCGCCCGTTGAGTCATCTGTTTTGATATCTGAAGTTACACTTTTTTTAGAACTCTTTTTAGCTGGGGTGGAAGTTTTACCAAGTAGGATATCAAAAAGGTGACGGTTCATTGCTCTGCACATAATTTGTGTGAGAATGAGTCCGGATGCACCTACTATACCTCCGATTGCAACTAAAAGAACATCACCTATTGCAAGACCTGCAATTGAACCCGCAACACCGGAGAAGGAGTTGAGAAGTGAAATTGTAATTGGCATATCGGCACCACCAACTCTGATTGAGAAGAGAATACCAAATGCAATAGACGTGATTGACGCAGCTATTATTACAGGAATAGGTTTTACAAAAAGAATAACACCGCATAAAACAAATGATGCTACAAGTGAAATTATTGTAAATGCACTATGCCCTTGAAGGATTACCGGCTTTGAACCCATTATTCCTTGAAGCTTTGCTGCTGCAACAAGAGAACCAAAAAGGGTAACAAGACCAACTACTAAAGCGAGTACACCTGTTACAAGACTAAATGTGCTGGCGTCTTCTACGGTAATTAAAGTGAGAGAAGCAACTAAGGCTGATGCTCCACCGCCAAAACCGTTTAGAAGCGCTACTGTTTGCGGCATTTGAATCATTTTAACTGCATAAGTAATCCATATACCAAGCGCAGAACCAACAAGCATTCCTGCAATAATAACGATGAGTGCTGTACGCACATCTGAACCGAAAACATCATATTTTATTAATGTGAGTCCGATTGCCAGCGCCATGGCTACTGCTGAAAGAGCATTACCGCCATATGCTTTTTCCACCTTGCTCATAAGGTAAATTCCAAGGAGAACGATAAGTGTAATGATAGCACTAGCAATGTAATAAATTTTATCTGGAACTATTAATGCCGGCATTATTCATCGCCCCCTTTTTTTTTGTTTTTAGAGAACATCTTAAGCATTCTGCCGGTAACTCCAAAGCCACCGACAACATTTATCATTGCAAGAATTACTGCAATAAAACCAAAAATGTATCCTACCACCGCACTGTTTGCACGTACTGCAATAACAGTAGATGATATTGCTCCTAAAACTGTAATGCCCGAGAGAGCATTCATCCCGGACATAAGCGGGGTATGAAGCAAACTCGGTACATTATTTATCAACTTATATCCAACGATAGTGGACACAAAGAAAACTGCCACTAAAATTAGATTCATTCTAAAATCATCCATTGGGGTATAAACTCCTTATTTGTTTTCTGCCATTGCTTCAAGAGCACCTGCGTGAACAACCTTACCGTCGATTGTTGTGAGTGCAGATTTGATAATTTCGTCTTCCATATCAAGAACAATCTGACCATCTTTTGTTATGAACTTAACAAGCTCATACATATTGTTAGCAAACATCCAAGTGGAGCTTGTAGGAAGAAGACCAGGAATATTTTTTGTACCGATAATTGTAACACCGTGCTTAACTTCGATAGTACCCTTTGGAGTAATGTCGCAGTTACCGCCCTGGTCGATAGCTATGTCAACGAGTACAGAACCGTGCTTCATTAATTTAACCATTTCTTCTGTAATAAGGATTGGAGCAAGTTTACCCGGAACAAGAGCTGAACAGAATACAATATCCATTTCCGGAAGAACCTCAGCAATTCTTTCACGTTCAGCAGCAAGTACATCTTCAGGAAGACGAAGAGCATATCCGCCCGGACCAACTGCCAGTTCAGGTGGCACACCGAGATCGATGAGTTTAGCACCAAGGCTTGTAGCATTTTCCTGTCCCATTGGGCGAATGTCACCTGCGTGTGTAATAGAACCGAGACGTTTAGCTGTAGCAAGAGCTTGCATTCCGGCAACGCCGGCACCAAGAACAAGAACATTCGCCGGTTTAATAACACCAACTGCGCATGCTGTCATTGGGATGAACCAAGGAAGTCTATCAGCAGCCATAAGCATTCCTTTGTAACCGGCACAAGTACTCATTGATGTAAGAGCATCCATTGATTGTGCGCGAGAAATCCTTGGAATACCGTCAAGTGTGATTGAAATAACACCTTTTGCAGCCATGTTTTTAACCATTTCATGGTTTACCGGACTTGCTGGGTGAATAAAAGTGATGATGTATTGACCAGAATGCATCATATCAATTTCATGAACACCTTTAGCTTCGTTAAAGAGTGGCTCCTTAACTTTCAAAATAATGTCAGCCTGTGCATAGAGATCTGCTACGTCTGTAACAATTTCTGCACCTGCTGCTGCATAATCTTCATCTGGGAAGTATGCGCCTTTACCGGCATTTGTCTCGACGAGAACTTTTGCGCCGAGATCGACATATTTTTTAACTGTGTCTGGTGTTGCTGATACACGAGCTTCTTCGTGCATAATTTCTTTTGGAATTCCGATAATCATCATTGAAAACCTCCATTTTAATATTGTTTTGTCAAACACCTAGAAATTATAACTTGATTACATATTTATTTCCATTATCAAAATTGACAGTTTTTTAACAAAAGAATTGTATAACATTTTTAGTACTGTATTGTTGAAACGTTGGGTGATGTTATGTTAATATAATAGCATACATTTTTCATTTGAGAAAAACGGTTAAAAGGAGGAGATTTTTTTGGTAGATGTAAGAGCAATGGCGTTTGTAAATGCTTACGGCGTATTGGCTACACTTGAAAACTTGTGCGAACTTGATAGTGACGCAAAGGCTATTTGTCAAGGACTCAAAGAACCGGTAGGTTTCTGCTTTGACGTTATCAATGGGCCGGTTTTCACTCTTAATTTCTCAAAGGATGGTTGTAAACTTACAGAAGGTGATCTTGGATGTACCATGAAGATGAATTTCATTTCACCTAAAGCTTTCAACGATCTTATTGACAAATCAAAGCCAGGAATTCCAACAAAGAATCCAATAAAGACGATTCTTTTCTTGGCGACAACATTCTCAAAGCTTGCAGAGATTCTTACAAGATATCTTCGTCCATCTGAGGCAGATATGAAGAATCCGGAATTCTTTGAGAAATCAACGATGCTGACAATGTACACTATAGCTGGTGCAATTTGTGCACTTGCCAACAACGATGAAATTTCAAAAATTTCAGCATCCTACATTATTGACGGTGATATTTCAATGGGTATCACAGACAAAATGTATGTTACAGTGAAGGCTCGTAATAGTATTCTTTCTCTTGAAAAGAAAAAGGCAGAAAATCCACGTGCAGTTATGGAGTTCACTTCAATTGAACTTGCAAATGCTCTCTTTACAGGTACGGCTTCGACTATGGCAGAACTTTGTGCGGGCAATATCTATATGAGGGGCATGATCAACATGATTGACAATGTAAACAGAATTCTTGATAGAGTTGCTGTTTACTTAGCTTAAAAGGAGGGGTAGATTGTGAGTAAATTTCCTGAATACAAACATGATAAATCGAAGGAATGGTTTGACAGAGCTCTTGCTGCAATCCCTTCCGGAGTTTATGGGCATCTTGGCCCATCCGAAGGACTTTTCCTTCCAATTACAAAGTGGCCACTTCTTGGTGACCGCGCAGAAGGCACATATTTTTGGGATGTAGATGGGAACAAATACATCGACTATATGTGTGCATACGGACCAAATGTTCTTGGTTACAATGATAAAGATGTTGATGCTGCTGCTGCAGCACAGCGTAAGCTTGGCGACTGTACTACAACTCCTTCATACAAGATGGTAGAATGTGCAGAAAAGCTTAAGGATGTCGTTGATATAGCCGACTGGGCTTTCTTTATGAAGAACGGCAACGATGCTACAACATTCTCAGTTATGTGTGCTAGAGCACATACCGGTAAGAAAAAAATGATTTTGTTCAGAGGATATTATCACGGTGCCAGCCAATGGACACAAAAGGCTGACTATCCTGGTGTTCTTCCAGAGGAAGTTGCAAACAATATAGTAGTTCCTTGGTTTGATATTCAGGCTCTTCAAGAGGCTTATGATTCCTGTAACGGTGATATTGCGGGTCTCATAGCACAGCCATATGACCACGGAAATTTCTTTGACAACGTAACCGCTACAAAAGAGCAGTGGGCAGCTGTTCGCAAATGGTGTGACAAGCACGGTGTTGTTCTTATAATTGACGACGTTCGTTGCGGATTCCGCCTTGATCTTGCCGGTTCTGACCACTATTACGGCTTTAAAGCAGATCTTATTTGTTTCTGTAAAGCACTTGCAAACGGCTATAATATGTCAGCAGTATGTGGACAGGAACATATGAAGAATGCTGCTTCTTCTGTTACTTTCACAGGTTCTTATTGGATGAGTGCCGTACCATTTGCTGCATGTATTGCCTGTCTTGATAAGCTTGAGAAAATTAATGCTCCTGCTTTGTTTAAAGAAAAGGGTACAAAGCTTACTGAAGGTCTTATAGCAGCAGGTAAGAGACACGGATTTGATTTAATCGCTTCTGGTGAACCGGCTCTCTTTTATTTGAGAATAGCGAATGATGACAGCTTAATGCTTCATCAGGAATGGGTTGCTGAATGTGTAAGCAGAGGCGTTTTCATTACCTCTCACCACAATCATTTCATAAATGCGGCTTTAACTGACGAAGATATTAATCTTACCATCGAAATTGCTGAAGATGCATTTTCAGTAGTTGCAGAGCGTCATCCTGACCTCGGCTTAACAAAATAAAAATACTCCTTGGCAAAGATTGAAAGGGGACTAAATTATGCCAGTAAATTACAAGCCTTTTGACAAGGCTGAGTGGTTACGTCTCGAAGCGAAGGCACATGAGCTCCGTAAGTTCACCCTTCAAACATCTATTTGGGGCGGATCAGGACATATGGGTGGTGCATTGTCTGCAATGGATATTATGACAATTCTCTACCACAGATTTATGAAACATGACCCTAGTAATCCGGATTGGGACGACAGAGATCGTTTTGTATTATCAAAGGGTCATGCAGCTGTAGGTTATGCTCCACTTCTTGTGGACTTGGGGTATATGCCGGTTGAAGAGCTTCATATTTTTAACCTTACAGGTTCAAAAATTGGAATGCATCTTGATTCAAATAAGGTTAGAGGCGTAGACTTTTCAACAGGTTCTCTGGGTCATGGTATTTCTCTCGGCGTGGGTGCAGCTCTCGCAGGTAGAATGAAGGGCAAAGACTATATGACATTTGTTTTATGCGGTGACGGTGAAATGAACGAAGGTTCAAACTGGGAAGCTATAATGAGTGCTGCTCACTATAAACTTTCGAGTTTAGTTGTTTTCGTAGACAATAACAAATGTATGATTGACGGTCGTGTAAATGACGTTATGAGTATTGAACCTATCGATAAGAAGTTTAAAGAATTTAACTTTAATGTGGGACGTATTGATGGTCATAACTTCTCACAACTTAATATTGCAATTGAGGCTGCAATCCAAAACTTCAAGAATGGTGGAGATAAGCCAACGGCAATTATACTTGATACGTACAAAGGTGAAGGCGTAGACTTTATGAAAGATGACTACGTATGGCACTATGGTACACTTGATGAAGAAAAGGCTACTAGGGCTTTTGCTTCACTTGAAAAATACTATGAAGAGCGTAAGGCTCGTGCAGAAAGGGAGGGCAAATAAACTATGGGTTTGTCGTATAATGCTATTGAAGCTGAAAAACTCACTACTGCTGAGTATTACGGAAAAGCACTTCACGACCTTGCTGTTGAACATTCAGATGTTGTAGCTCTTACAGCTGACCTTGCTAAATCCACTAAGGTTGCTGCGTTTTCAAAGGCTTTCCCGGAAAGACTTATAAACTTAGGTATTGCTGAGCAGAACATGTTTGGTGTTGCTGCAGGTCTCGCAAAGAATGGTTTTATTCCTTTCACATCAACTTTCGCAATTTTTGCGGCTGCACGTTCACTTGACCAAGTTCATACAGACATTTGTTATCAAAATGTTCCTGTAAAGATTCTTGCATCGCATGCAGGTACATCTTTCGGACAGGCTGGTTCAACCCACCATTCACTTATTGACTTTGCTGCTATGCGTTCACTTCCAAATATGACAGTTATGTGTCCATGTGATGGAGCTGAAGCTTACAAGCTGGTTAAGGCAGCATATTCGATTCCGGGTCCTGTATACATTCGTATTAATCGTGGGTTTGATGCAATTGTATGGGATTGTGGTCCGGAGGAAGTGCCGTTTGTATGGGATAAGGCTACAACAATGATGGAAGGTGATGATCTTACAATCATTGCTGTTGGTTCTTGTGTATTCCAGGCTATCCAAGCTGCAAGAATGCTTAAGGCTGATTGCGGTCTTAATGTTCGCGTTATTAATATGCATACACTTAAGCCGATAGATAAAGAAGCTATCATTAAAGCTATTGATGAGACTGGTTGTATTGTTACCGCTGAAGACCACGTAATTCAGGGTGGTCTTGGTTCGGCAGTTGCTGAAGTAGTTGCTGAACATGGTAAAGCATGTAAATTTAAGATGCTTGGTCATGACAATTCTTTCTCAACAATTGGCCTTCAGGAAGACCTTCTCTCCATTGCCGGCATTGACAGCAATGGTATTGAAGAAGCGGTTGCAAAACTCATGAATCTTAATATCCATGAAAACGAGTCATGGGAAGACGAATATTAATATAGGGGGAAAAGAAAATGCCAAGTAATGAAACGCGTTATGCAAATAAAGTTTTCATGGCAGGTGCTTTACCTCTCATGAAAATTATTGCAACAGATGATAGAAGCCTTAGTAAGCTCTTTAGAAATGTTAATGCAGTTTACCAGGTTTCAGCTATGGCTGATGGTGAAAAAGAAGCAGTACATTTTGTAGTAACAAATGGTGTTTGGGAAACCTGCCAAGGTGTTTATGGTGGTTCAGAGAAAATTGATGCTGAACTTGCTTTTTCAAGCATGGAAAAGATGAATGCTTTTATGAAGGGTGATATGACTAAACTTCCTTCAATCAAAATTAAGAACATTAAAAAGTTTGGCCTTTTTATGGCAGTGCTTCTTAAGATGTCTTCACTTCTTAATATGACTGATGCACCGGAGGACGAAGAGACAGCTCTCTTCCTTTGCAAGCTTTATTTTGCACTCCTCTCAACAGGAATTTCAGCTCTTAACAAGATTGGACATCCTTCAATTTCTGAATGGACTAGTAAATCCCCAGACCGTTGCTATCAGTGGGATATCGTAGATCATTCTGAAGTAGCAGCTTATCTTCGTATTGCAGAAGGTAAATCAAAGGCTGGAAAGGGTATCTATCCACGTTCCGCGCCGTTTGTAACAATGAAGTTTGATAATGCTTATTCAGCACTTCTCATTCTTATGGAAAAGGGCGATATGTTTGATATGACAGCAAATCGTCAACTTATCATTGAGGGTGGTCCTGAATTCGGCGTTCAACTCGGTGACCATATGGTAACTGTAGGACGTCTTGCTAAATAGGGTGAAAACTTTAAAACGGATATGCTAATCGCTAGCATATCCGTTTTTATTATGTTAAAATATATAATGTATTTTTATGTCAAGGAGGTTCCTTTTGAAAAGAGTAGGGATAGATCTCGGTGGCACAAATATTGCTGCCGGAGTAGTTGCTGAAAACAATAAAATAATTGGAACTGCATCTATACCAACAAATTTGCCGAAATCAGCAGAAGCAATTGCAGATAGCATCTGCGAAGCAGCTATGCTCGCTATTAGTAATGCTCGAATTAGTAAAGATGAGATTGCTTCAATCGGCATAGGTACACCAGGTGCGGTTAATTCTAATGGAGTAGTTGAATTCTCAAGCAATTTAGGATTTGATAATACTCCACTTAAAAAACTTATAGAAGATAGATTTTTAAAACCGGCTTTTATTGAAAATGATGCAAATTGTGCGGCTCTTGGTGAAAAGGTGGCAGGTTCAGGTAAAAACACAAAGGATTTTATTGCTGTGACCTTAGGAACAGGTGTCGGTGGCGGAATTATACTTGATGGAAAACTTTTAACCGGTATAAACGGCGCTGCAGGTGAAATTGGTCATATGGTAATAAAACCTGATGGAATACCTTGTCCTTGTGGGAGAAATGGATGTTTTGAACAATATGCCTCGACAAAAGCACTTGTGCGTCAGGCAAAAGATGCTTTGACAACAGATAGAGCACATATTTCTAAAATGTGGGAGTTCATAGAAGACGATCCGAAAAATATAAATGGTGAAATTGTTTTTCAGGCAGCTCATGACGGCGATGAGATTGCACTTAAAGTAATTGATAATTTTGTTGAATGGCTTTCTCTTGGAATTGTAAATCTTATAAACATATTCCAACCGGAAGGAATTTGTATTGGTGGTGGAATTGCAGCTCAAGGGGATTTTATAATTAAACCTTTGATTGAAAGAGTCGAAGCAAAGCGATATACAAAAAAATCTGCAAAGCAGACCAGAATATACGCTGCAACACTTGGTAATGACGCAGGTATTATTGGTGCAGCACTTTTAGGAGAATAACATGTTTGAAAAAATTATTGCGACAGCGAACACACATTCATTAAAAATTACAGAAAATGCAGATATGAGTAAGTTCACAATGTTTAAAATTGGTGGACCTGCAAGGCTTTTAATAGAACCAAATTCTGTAGATGCACTGGAGGCAGTTCTTCTTGCTTGCAAGGCTGAAGGAATTCGTCCAATTATTCTTGGGAACGGAAGCAATGTTCTTATAAGTGATGAAGGTATTGATGGTGTTGTAATTGTAATGGGAGACGAATTTTCGAAGATTGAGTATAGCGGAAATAATATAGTTCGTGCGCAGGCAGGCGCAAAGCTTGTAAATTTGTGTAATTTTTGTCTTGAATATTCACTTACCGGTTTGGAATTTGCTTTTGGTATTCCGGGAACGGTAGGTGGAGCAACATATATGAATGCCGGTGCTTATGGTGGCGAAATGAAAGATGTCATTTTCGTTGTAAATCATATTGATTTTGATGGTAGGAGAGGTTCGTATCAAGGCTTAGAACTTGATTTTTCATATAGAAGCAGCGCATATGTTGATTCAGATAAAATTATTACATCAGTAGTTTTTATGCTTGAAAAGGGTAACCCGGATGTAATAAAAACCAAAATGACAGATGTTAAAGATAGACGGAAAGCTAAACAACCTATTGAATGGCCATCAGCCGGTAGTACTTTTAAGCGTCCTGAAGGGCATTTTGCAGCTGCACTTATTGATGAATGCGGTTTAAAAGGTAAAACCATAGGTGGTGCCCAGGTTTCAGAAAAGCATGCGGGTTTTATAATTAACACCGGAAATGCAACATCAAAGGATGTTCTTTCTCTCATAGAGTTTATAAAAGCCACTGTGAAGGATGAAAAGGGTATAGATCTTGAACCTGAGATTAGAATTATTTAAAAGATATTTGTTTTATATTTACTTTAGTTTTGTTTAAGTTTGTTTAAGAAAGGTAGAAAAAAACAAAAAATTTAAAAGAAATTTTAAGGTGCGATTTATGGATTTAATCATTGTGACCGGTCTTTCCGGTGCCGGAAAATCCGGAGTAATTAATATTCTTGAAGATATAGATTTTGTTTGTGTGGATAATTTAACTCCTGAATTAATTCCTGCTTTTGGACAGATTCTTAAAAAAGGTGATCAAGAGAAAAAAACTGCTATTGTAACCGATGTCCGTGCCGGCGCCGGTTTTAAAGTTTTGCAACCGGCACTTGAAGAGCTTACTAAAATGGGAATTGATTATAAGATTATCTTTATGGATGCAGATGATAAGACTCTTCAAAACAGGTATAAAGAAAAAAGACGCAAACATCCTTTGTCTGCAAAATATCCAAAGATAGCCGATGCTATAAAGGCTGAGAGAAAGGCACTTGAACCAATAAGACAGCTTGCAGATATACAAATAGATACTACTGATACAACTCTAAAACAATTAAAAGATAGAGTTGTAAGTATGTTTTTTGAAAATTTGAAACAGGCTATGACAATTCAAGTCAGGTCTTTTGGATTTAAATATGGCGGTCAATCAGATGCGGATTTAGTTTTTGATGTTAGATGCTTGCCGAATCCTTTTTATGTTGGTGAATTTAAAAATAAAACGGGTCTTGATAGGGAAGTACGTGACTATGTTATGAATTCAAAACACTCAGTTGAGCTTTTGAATAAGATAGAAGATTTAATTGGTTTTTTAGTTCCACTTTATATAGAAGAAGGGAAAACAGAACTTATAATTGCTTTTGGTTGCACCGGAGGTAAGCATAGGTCAGTAACATTTGCAGAAGAAATTTATAGTTTTCTTAAAGAAAAAGATTTGAGAGTTACGGTAATTCATGTCGATATTTTAAAGTAACGTAAATAAAGTAAATGAAGAAATGCAAACAGTATGAACGAAAAAATATAAATGGAATAAATGAAAAAATATAAATAGCAATAGTACAATATTTTTGATTGACAGGAATTTAAAAGGATAAGAATTTAAAAGGATAGCAGAAAGGTGGTGTGAATATGTCATTTGCTAAGACAGTAAAAGATGAACTTATAGAAAAGAGCATACTGGCTCGTAGAATTAGTGGTCAAAAGCCATGTTGTATTCACGCCGAAAACTATGGAATGTTTCTTTTTGCAAGAGCTTTTGAATATAAGAAAATTTGTATCAAGACTGAAAATGAAACTATTACAAGTCTTTATTCAAATTATGCTCAAAATATGACAGGTAAAAGGCCGGATATAGAAAAATCAAAAGCCGGCAAATATACTGTTTCAGTTAGAACACAGGAAGAAAGAGATAAAATTCTTGATACTTTTGGACATACAGGAAAAGAAATTAATAGAAGGCTTAACAGGGCAAATTTAGAAGAAGATTGTTGCATGTCATCTCTTATTAGAGGCGCATTTCTCGCTTGTGGAACCATGACAAATCCTGCAAAAGATTATCATTTAGAATTTGTTATTCCGCATAAGACTCTTTGTGATGATTTGAAAAAACTTATGAATGAATCGGATAATTATCCTAAATACGTCTTGAGAAAAGGTGTGCATATCCTTTACTTTAAAGATAGTGAACATGTTGAAGATATACTGACCTTTATGGGGGCGACTGATGCATCGCTCGAGGTAATGGGTATAAAGATGTATAAATCTATCCGTAATAAGGTTAACAGAAGAATGAATTTTGAAAATGCTAACGCTTCGCGTGCTTTTGAAGCAGCGTATAGGCAAATCGCTGCGATTCGTTTTATTGAAGAAACTAAGGGATTGGGCTTTCTTCAAGGAGACCTTTTAGAAGTTGCTAAACTTCGAATGGAGAATATAGAGTATACATTAAATGATATTGCAGAAAATTTAAAAGAACCGTTATCAAAGTCGGGTGTAAACCACAGACTTAGAAAAATAATAGAAACAGCTGAGAATTTGGGGTGGGAAGGTTGAGCTTTACTCATCTACATCTTCATACTGAATATAGCTTGCTTGATGGAGCCTGTAGAATAGATAAGCTCGTTGAAAGAGTTAAATCTTTAGGCCAAACATCTGTTGCAATTACTGACCATGGTGTAATGTACGGTTGCATCGATTTTTACAAGGCATGTAATGATGCAGGGATTAAACCGATTATTGGGTGTGAGGTCTACATCGCTCCGGATGGAATGCTAGAAAAACAGGGTGCTGCCTCTAAAGTGAGACATCATCTTGTTTTGTTATGCCAAAATAACGAGGGTTATCAGAACCTTATGAAAATGGTGTCAGAGTCGTTTACAAAGGGTTTTTATGTAAGACCTAGAATGGATAAAGAACTCCTAAAAAAGCATAACACGGGCCTCATAGCGCTATCTAGCTGTCTTTTAGGTGAGATTCCGACAAAATTATTGGCCGGCGATTACGAAGGTGCCAAAGAAGCTGCTCTTGAATACCTTGAAATTTTCGGTGAAGGTAACTTTTATCTTGAAATACAAAATCACGGTACACCGGAAGAAATCACTGTTTTAAATCAAATAATTAAACTTTCAAAAGATACCGGAATTCCACTTGTTGCGACTAACGATTGTCATTATCTGGAAAAGGCAGACGCAATAGTTCAAAAGATTTTAATTTGTATACAGACAGGTCATACAATAGATGAAGATACCGGTCTTGATTTTAAGGCGGAAGAATTTTATGTGAAGTCAGAAGATGAAATGCGTGAGCTTTTCAAATTCGTTCCTGAGGCGATTGACAACACTGCTATAATAGCAGACCGTTGTAATGTCAATATAGAATTTGGTAATACGAAACTTCCGCATTTTGAAGTGCCGGACGGCAGAAATCATGCGGAATATTTACGCGCCCTCGCTATGGCGGGTCTTGCAAAGCGTTACAGAGGTTTTGAACCGGCAGTTGTAGAAGAGTATAAGAAACGAATGGACTATGAGTTATCTGTTGTAGAGAAGATGGGTTATACAGATTACTATCTAATAGTCTATGACTTTGTACGCTTTGCAAAATCAAAGGGTATATCGGTAGGACCCGGCAGAGGCTCGGGCGCCGGCAGTATTATTGCATATTGTATCGGAATTACTGATATAGATCCGATGAAATACAACCTTCTTTTTGAGCGGTTTTTAAATCCCGAAAGAGTTTCTATGCCGGATTTTGATATAGATTTCTGTTATGAACGCAGGGGAGAAGTAATAGATTACGTAATTGAGAAATACGGTGAAGACCATGTGGCTCAGATTGTAACTTTTGGAACCCTTGCGGCACGTGCTGCAGTTAAAGATGTAGGTAGAGTGTTGAATATTCCATATGCAAAAGTGGATAAAGTATCAAAACTCATTCCTTGGCAACTTTCCCGAAGCCTTGAAAAGGCAATTTCAGCAATTCCTGAAATTAAAGAGATGATGGAAACAGACCCTGAAATTGCACAACTAATAGAATATTCGTTAAAAGTTGAAGGTATGCCAAGACATACATCAACACATGCAGCAGGTGTAGTTATTACAAGAGACCCTGTGTATGATTATGTTCCGCTGACTCAAAAAGACGGTGTTGTTGCAACTCAATATACAATGACACATCTTGAGGAATTAGGTCTTTTAAAGGTAGACTTTTTAGGTCTTAGAACTCTGACAGTAATAGAAAATGCTGAAAAGATGATAAGGCGAAAAGAACCGGACTTTTCAGCAGATGATATAGATTTTAATGATGTTGAGACTTTCAAAATGTTCTCAAGAGGAGACACAGATGGTGTTTTCCAATTTGAATCCGGTGGGCTTAAAAATGTGCTTATGCAGTTTGTACCAACCAGCCTTGAAGATTTGATAGCTTTAACATCTTTGTATAGACCGGGTCCTATGGACTCGATTCCAACTTATATTCATAACAGGCATAACCCGGGCGATGTAAAATATATAACTCCGGAGCTTGAAAATATACTCGGAGTTACGTATGGATGTATTGTTTATCAGGAACAGGTAATGCAGATTTGCACAGAGCTTGCAGGCTATTCTCTTGGACACGCGGATATAGTTCGTCGTGCTATGTCAAAGAAAAATCACGACGTTATGACGCGTGAAAGAGAAGCCTTTGTTGCAGGCTGCGTGGCAAGAGGAATAACAAAATTGGCTGCAAACAAAATTTTTGATGATATGAGTTCGTTTGCATCCTATGCGTTTAATAAATCGCACGCAGCCGCATATGCAACCTTGGCATTTAAAACCGCATATTTGAAATGCCATTATCCTGCAGAATTTATGGCAGCTCAGATTACGAGTGTTCTTAGTTCTACTGACAAGGTAATTCAATATATTGCAGAATGCAATGCTTTAGGTATACAGGTATTGCCACCAAATGTAAATTCAAGTTTTGCTGAGTTTACCGTAGTTGATGGCAATATAGCTTTTGGTTTACTTGCAATCAAAGGACTAGGTCCAAATTTTATTTCTGATATAATTGAAGAGCGTTCAAATGGCGTATATACGTCGTTTTATAACTTTGTTAAGCGACTTCATGGAGGCAGCTTTAATCGTAAAGCAGTTGAATCTTTAATTAAAAGTGGCGCTCTTGATGGGCTTGATTTAAACAGGCGGCAGATGCTTAGTTTTTTACCGGAACTTGCAGATGAACTTGATATACATCGCCGAAGGAATGTTGAAGGGCAACTCGGATTTTTTGATCTCGGAACTGTCGAAGCGGTGGAACCGGAGGCACCTAATCTTCCTGAATTTGATAAAAATGATTTGCTTTTGTTTGAAAAGGAGACAACCGGAATTTATATTTCCGGACATCCAATGCAGGATTATGTAGAAATGGCAAAACAGCTAAATTGTGCAAGAATTATTGATTTATTATCGGCTGTAGAAGATGATTCGAAATATAAAGACGGAATGTATGTAACTGTTCTTGGTATGATATCCGGAATAAAGGTTAAAGTCACAAAAAATAACGCAACTATGGCAAATGCTCTTTTTGAAGATGTTACCGGTGGAATTGAGCTGGTAATTTTCCCAAAAACATATCAAGAACATGGAAGGCTTTTAGTTGAGAATGGAATATTTTTGGTTGAAGCAAAACTTTCAGTGACACCTGAAGAAAAGCCAAATTTACTTTGTTCTAAAATTAAACCGGTGACAGATATAAAGAGAAAAAAGAAAAGAGGACTTTTTTTAAGATTTGAAAGCAGGGATGATTCTCGCATAGAAGAGATAATGAAACTTTTAGATACCGGTTCAATGCCAACTTATTTCTTCTATGAAGATACTAAAAAGTATGAAAATATTTCACCTACAGAAATTAATGAGGATTTGATAAAATCTCTTAAAAAAATTCTCGGTGAAAAAAATGTTGTGTTACAATAACAACAATTGATAAATTACTAACAAAGTGTTATATTATGTTATGCTATATTTGCATTGTATTATTTTGTTAACAAGCTTAATTTATTGTTTATTATAGGTTTTTCGGAGGCAAAGATTATGACAACTATTGGTTTATTGACAAGTGGAGGAGACGCTCCCGGTATGAATGCTGCAATTCGTGCAGTTGTACGAACAGCAATTGAAAACGGTATTAAAGTTTTAGGAATTAAAAACGGATTTAAAGGTCTTATGTATGGCGATACAGTTGAAATGGATCTTCGATCAGTTTCTAATATCATTAACAGAGGTGGCACAATTCTTCATTCTGCACGGTCAGAAGAATTCTTGACAATTGAAGGACAAAAAAAAGCTGCTGATATGTGCAAACATCTTGAAATTGAAAGTTTAATAATAATCGGTGGTGACGGTTCTTTTCGTGCTGCCAGAGAATTTTTAAAATTTGGTATTACCTGTGTTTGCATTCCGGGAACAATAGATAATGACATTTCTTGTACTGACTATACAATTGGGTACGATACAGCTATGAATACTGTAATGGAGATGGCAGATAAAGTTCGTGATACAACTGAATCACATTCACGTTGTAGTGTTATTGAAGTAATGGGAAGGGATGCCGGATTTATTGCTCTCAATTCGGGTGTTGCAGTAGGTGCAACTTCTATTCTTGTTCCTGAAATTGAGTATGATTTTGACAAAGACGTAATTGAGCGAATGAAAAAGACTCTTCGTACAGGGAAACGTCATTTTGTTGTTATTGTTGCCGAAGGATGTGGAAAAGCAACACAGATGGCAAAAGAAATTCAAGAAAAAACCGGTATTGAAACGAGGGCTACAATTTTAGGTCATGTTCAGCGTGGTGGTTCTCCAACAGTTAGAGATAGAGTTTTAGCTTCTCGTATGGGGAATTTTGCAGTTCACCATGTTTTGGAGTCAAAAGAGAGTTGTGTTGTAGCGGCTAAATCTGAAGAAATTGTAAGTTATGGAATAGAAGAATCCGCAAATATGACTAAGCTTTTAGACCTTGAATTATATAGGTTGGCGTACGAGATTTCGATTTAAGAGTTGAAAATAGGCTAAATTATTGTGCAAAATGCACAAATGATAAAAAAACGACAATCTTTTTTTGTAAAAGATGTTGACATATTGGAAAATTAGTGCTAAAATGTAGACACACTAAAAGAAAGAGGTAAAGTCCAATGTACAACTAAGAGTTTAACACTAAAGTTAACAAGGGGTTGATTATCATGATTTTACGCGAGGACAGTCCACCAAAAGTCTTAATTTAAAAAAACTTTAAGGGGTGAGTCCAAAAGGACATTTAGTAAAACATTGAAATCAAAATAACTTTTGTGAGGTAAACTCCAATGAAGTAGTTAAACAGTCGGTAGCGCTAGCTACCGACTATAATTTTTGTTGAACGTTAGGTTATTTGTTGAACTTTGGATTATTTCTTGAACTTTAGATTATTTCTTGAACTTTAAGTTATAATATACTAGAATGTTTTTTGTTGCTATCGAGCATAAATTGTGTTGGAAAGAAGTATTTAATGAATAAAGAAGTATCTGTGGAAAACAAACCACATTTGAATGAAAAATCATATTTAAAAACGAGTTTTATCAGGCAAAACATATTGCCGATTTTGGCAGCTTTTATATGGGGAACATCCTTTGTTGCTCAGAGTATTGCATCTAAAACGATTCTACCTTTTGGATTCAATGCCGTGCGCAACTGGATTGCTTCTGCTTTTTTATTTTTGATGATGTTACTTTTTAAACTTTATCAAAAAAAACAAGGTAAAGCTGCGTATAGTGCTTATCTTAAAGCTTCATTTAAAATTCCAAAAGGAATGGATATAGAAAGTTTTAAGAAAAAGCAGAAAAAAGATTTAGTTATTGGAGGAACTCTTTGCGGTTTAGCATTGACTGTTGCAATGAATTTGCAGCAGAGCGGAATCGGAGATTCCGGCGCCGGAAAAGCTGGATTTATCACCGTAATGTACGTTGTTTTAGTTCCTGTTTTTGGATTTATTATGGGCAAAAAAACTCCGGCGAAGATAGTTGTGAGCGTAATACTTGCTGTAATTGGTCTTTATTTACTTTGCATAAAAGAAGATTTTACGATTGAACGCTCAGACATCTATCTGCTCTGCTGCGCAGTTGTCCTTACGATACAGATACTTGTAGTTGATCATTATGCTAATTATGTTAATGGAATAAGTCTTTCATGGTTCCAATTTACAGTTGTAGCGGTATTATCAACAATTTTGATGCTTATATTTGAAAAACCACCGGAAATTCAATTGATAAAAAATGCAATTGGTCCAATACTTTATACAGGTATTATGTCTAACGGAATTGCGTATACCTTACAAACTCTTTCACAAAGAGGCTCAAATCCTACAGTAGTATCACTTTTGCTATGTGTTGAAGCTGTGTTTGCAGTCATCTTTGGAGCAATTATTCTAAAAGAAGAAATGTTGCCACGAGAAATTGTTGGCTGTATAATAATGTTCATCGCAGTAATAATATCTCAAATTCCGATACGAGAAAATAAAAATAGAAATAAAAGTAAAAATAAAAGTAAAAACAAGAGCAAAAACAAGAGTAAAAATAAGAATGAAACCAGATAAGAAAGTGAAAGCCGAAATAAAAAGAGGAGATAAAATATGAAGCGCATAGTATCAATTCAAGATATTTCATGTATAGGCAAGTGTTCTTTAACTGTTGCACTTCCCGTAATTTCAGCAGCCGGATTTGAAACTGCAATTATTCCAACAGCTGTATTATCTACACATTCTGCATTCCAAAGTGAGTTTACATTTTATGACCTTACTTCTCAAATAGGGCCAATTTCAAAACATTGGAAAGAAGAAAAGTTTGAATTTGATGCAATATACACAGGTTATTTGGGTTCATTTGACCAGATTGAACTTGTAAAAAAGTTTTTTGATGATTTTAAAAGACCTGATACGAAAATTGTGGTTGACCCGGTAATGGGTGATGCCGGTGAGCTTTATAAAGGCTTTACACCAAAATTTGCTAAGGAAATGGCAACAGTTTGTGCAAAAGCGGATGTAGCAATTCCAAATCTTACTGAAGCTTGTTTTATGCTTGAAGAGGAATATATAGGTGAAGGTTATTCTCGTGAATATATTGAAAACATTTTAAGAAAACTGGCAGCACTTGGACCCAAATATGTTGCACTTACCGGTATGTCTTTTGAAGAAGATAAACTCGGTGTTGTATGCTATGACAAAGAAAATGACAGATTCTTTGAATATTACAATGAAAAAATCCCGGTTCGTTACCACGGTACGGGTGATGTATTCACTTCATCATTTTTAGGTGCATTTATGAATGATATGACTGTTGAAGATTCTTTTAAAATTGCAGTTGAGTTTACTTTTGAAGCTATAATGAAAACAGTAGAAGATAAAGATGGGAACTGGTATGGAGTGAATTTTGAAGAAGCTTTACCAAAATATATGGAATTACTTGGTAAATAATTTGTTTGATTTATGCTTGCCAAGTTCTAGTCTGGTGTGTATTAAGTTGTGCTCCTGTGTTGATTAAGTCATAGTTCTATGTATATTAGTTGTATTTCTGTGTATACTAAAGTTATAATCCTGTACATAATTTATAGTTTACTTTTATGCTAAATATTAAAATTGTTAAAAAAAGCACAAAGTGTATTTACACTAGGTGCTTTTTTTGTTAAAATTGTAGTGCTTATTATCGGAAATACATTTTGGAGGAGGTTTATTCGAATGAGCAAAAGATTAGATGCTTTAATAGCAGAAAAAGATAAAGCGGCACAGTATATGATTGATGAAATTACTCATATTATCAAAACTCTGCCAAAACGTGATCCAGGTTCAGAAGGCGAGAAAATGTCTTGTGAATACATGGCAGATGTACTTAAGAATGATTGTGGTTGCGAATATGCAGAAGTTGAACCGTTTAAGCTAAACCCGGGTTCATTCTACGGATGGATTCATATTACATTTACTTTCACATTTATTGCATTGATTTGCTTCTTTATTGGACAACCAATCATCTCAATAGTATTTCTTGTACTTGGTATAGCACTTGCTTTTTTCCAGTTTGGTCTTTACTACAAAGTAGTTGACAAATTTTTCCCGGAAAAGACAAGCCATAATGTAACGGCTATTAAATCTTGCAAAGGTGAAGTTAAGAGAAGAATTCTTTTCAACGGACATCCGGATGCTACTTGGGAATGGCCGGCAAACTACCGTTTTGGCGGTATTGTATTTGAAGGTCTTATTGTTATTGCAGCTATTGGTGTTGCTTTCTATTTAGTACTTTCAATTATCAGCGCTAAAAATGGCGGCGGAATTCCGGAAGGACAGCTTAGAACAGCAGGTCTTGCCGGACTTGTATTTACACCATTCTGGATTTACATGCATTTTATGTGGAATAAAAAGCTTATAGTTGACGGTGCAAATGATAACCTTTCAGGTTGTTATATGGGAATTGCTCTCCTCAAGGCTATGAAGGATGCCGGTATTGAACTTGAAAATACAGAAGTAGGTGTTGTTCTTACAGGTTCTGAAGAAGCCGGTCTTCGTGGTGCTATGGCGTGGTGTGAAGCTCATGCCGGTGAATTTCAGGATGTACCAACATTTATCTATTCATACGATACAATTCATGACCCTAAGCATTTAATGGTCAACTACAGAGACCTTAATGCTACTGTAAAATCTGACAAGGATGTTTCTGATCTTTTCTTGGAAGCAGCAAAGGAAATTGGGGTTCAGTGTAAGAAGGGCTTTGTTCCACCACTTGGCGGCTCGACTGATAATGCAGCTTTTGCAAGAGGTGGCTTCCGTTCAACAGGAATTACAGGTCTTAATCATAACTTGGAAGATTATTATCATACACGTCGTGATACATATGATAATATGAACCCACAGGGTCTTGCTGACTGTTACGCAGCTACAGTTAAAGTTCTTCAAATGTTTGATGAAGGTGCTAAGCAATAATAAGCGGCAAAAGTAGTAAAAGTAAAAATATTTTTATAAAATAAAGTATAAGCTCTAAAAAAGTATAAGTTAAAAGAGAGGTGTTCATATGAACATCTCTCTTTTAACTTGTTTTTGCATATACACACAGACGTTAGGAGTTTTTGAGGGCTTTATTTATATGTAAGCTAATTGTTGTTACATTAATTGTTATTATGTGCATAGAGAATTTCTATTTTTTCTAATGGTAATTCTGCCAAAATTCCACAAATAGCATTTTCAGTTATCGCGTTTACTCCACAAAGGTCAGATATTTTCTTTTCAAGCAATCGAAAGCATTTTTCATATTTCATTGCTTTCTTTCGTCCTTCATTAGTAAGATGAATAAGACCAAAATGCTCTTGAGTCACAATTTTTGATTCTTTAAGTGTCTTAAGCATATTATGTACACTTGATTTATTGAAATTAAGTGCAAGAGCAAGCTCAATGTTTTTTACACCAACGCCATTTTGTGATAATCGATAAAGCCAAATCATATATCGTATTTGTGAAGAGGTTAATTTATTATAATCGCCCAAGAATAACCCTCCATTTTAGAAAAATTGACATCATTAGATTTACCTCTATATGCTCTATATGTGACTGCGGTTACTATCACAGTTGCAATTACAATTTATTTTTGTTGTAAAATTTGTTTTTGTTGTGTGATTTGCATTTGTTGCACATTGTTTTGCATGAGGACATCCAACGCAGGTTTCACCACGTTTTTTTGCACATATAAGATACCATATGATACTTATTACAATTGCAAGCAAGATTGAAAAGATAATAATGTTTTCCATAGAATAAACCTGTCTTCTAATTTTTAATTTACATCATAGATAATTTACAATGTACATCATAATTTATAACTCATTTTTAAATATCACTTAAAGCATATTCAGCTTTGAGTTTTTTATTGGTATTTCTAATTAGTCCAATAATAATTGCTACCATTATTAATACAGCTATAAGGCCGCCAATAGTTGCACCAATGTTGAGAGTTCCGCCGGTAACGAGAGTTCCAATTGTATAAACAAGATAAGCTACGGCATAACCAAAACCAAGTTGGAGACCGACACCGCCTATAACCCATTTTTTACTTTTCATTTCAGAGTTCATGGCACCGATAGCTGCGAAACAAGGTGGGGTATAGAGATTAAACATTAAGTAAGCAAGGGCTGCAACTTTGGTGATTGCAATAATTCCTGCAACTTCCATTCCTGCACCTTCCATAATGGCAAATTCTTCAACATCGATTAGATTTTCAAGTCCAACAAAACAAACTGCCAAGGTACCTACAACATTTTCCTTTGCAATAAGACCGGTAACTGCAGCTGCAGCAAGTTGCCAAGAAAATACACCGACAATTGGAATTAGTAAGTATGCAAAAGGCGATGCAATGGAAGCTAGAATAGATTGGTCAGCAGATTCAGCAACTTGAAAACTCCATGTGAATGTTTGCATTAGCTGAACTGCCATATTACAAAGAAGGATAATGGTAGTAGCTTTAACGATGAAAGCCCAACCACGATTACACATAGATTTGAACGCATTTAACAAGGAAGGAACTTTATATTCAGGGAGTTCTATAATAAAGAAAGATTTTCTTGATTTGAAACCGGCAATTTTATTGACAATAAGAGCACCAAGAAAGACAAGTATAATACCGGTAAAGTACATTAATGTGCTAACCCAGCCCGCATTATCAAAGAAGGCACCTGCAAAGAGTGCGATAACAGGTATTTTTGCACCACAGGGAATGAAAGGAGCTAACATTGCAGTAGCTCTTCTCTCTCGCTCATTACGAATGGTACGGCTTGCCATAATTCCAGGAACAGCACATCCGATTGTTATAACGAAAGGAATTACAGATTTACCGGAAAGCCCAACTTTTTTAAAGATAGGATCAAGGACAACGGCAACACGTGACATATATCCACAATCTTCAAGTAGAGCAATAAGGAAGTACATAATCATAATAAGAGGTAGGAAACCAACAACAGCAATTACACCGCCTATTACACCATCAACAAGGATGGCTGAGAGAACCGGACTTGCATCTGCAAGAAGCTCACCAACCCAACCTTGGAAGGATTCAAGCCAGCCAACAAGCAGGTCAGCAAGTGGTGTTCCTATCCAAACCTGAGAAATTTGGAATACAAGAAACATTACAATAGCGAAAATAGGAATACCGAGCCATTTGTTGGTAATAATAGTATCAATTTTATCGCTAATAGTTATTTCTTTAGTAAGAATTTCACGAGTTTCAACTTCTTCTACAATTTTATTTACAAATTCAAAACGCTTTTGATCTGCAGTTTCTACAGTAGTTTTATCAGCTAAGTCGATTTTTTCTTGCGTATAAGGAGCTTTTTGTGTAGAGCCGACCAAAGAAACAGCCGCATCTACAACTGCTTTTAGTCCTTCAGCTGATGTAGAAACAGTGTTAATAACAGGACAACCAAGTTTTGAAGAGAGAGTTTTCGTATCAATAACTGTGCCTTTTTTTATGTTTAAATCACTTTTGTTTAAAGCCACAACTACAGGTATACCAAGTTCCAAAAGCTGTGTGGTAAAGAAAAGGCTACGACTTAAATTAGTGGCATCCACGATATTAATGATAACATCAGGATTTTCTTTTTTCACATAAGAACTGGTAATGCTTTCTTCGCTGGTAAAAGGAGACATGGAGTATGCTCCGGGAAGGTCAACAGCAATAAGTTGTTCTTCATCGGCATAAAATTTTTTAATAGGCCATTCTTTTTTTTCGAGAGTAACACCTGCCCAGTTGCCGATTTTTTCATTACGACCGGTTAGAGCATTATACATTGTGGTCTTGCCTGAGTTAGGGTTACCTGTTAAAGCAATTCTCATAATATTTCCTCCGTTTTTAATAGATGACTAGAAAGTCAGAGATTAATTGAAACTAGTTAGCATATGCTAACCGACAAGTTAATAAAAAACAGCTTGTAATTACTATCTGTTAAAAATTATATGATGATAGATTTGGCAAGCTGGTTATCAATATTGTACCTTCCATCTTTTATAGCTACGACACAACCACCTTTGAGGTGGCGCACTACGGTTATTTTTTCTCCGATGTAGCAACCAAGAGAGAATAAAAAAGCATCGAGTTCTGCATCATTTGTTTCGATATTACTTATGATATACTCTGTTCCTTCTTTTGCTTTTTTTAAGTTCATTACAGGCTCCTTTAAATTAATTATTGTCGGTTAGCATTGGCTAACTCGATAACATCATAATAGATTTCCTTATTAATGTCAACGACTTTTTTTTGATGCTTTTTATATTTGTTATATTTATGTGACAAATTAACGATTTATAAATCAAAACAATACAAAATAAACAAAAAGGTTAGTCGAAACTAACCTTTTTTGCTTTTATTTAAATTTATTTTTTTGAAATTGAAGTTCCTATCGCATTGAAGAGAAGTGCTATAGCCGAATATATAGCTGAATAAATTAAAGCACTTTCGTTAAGAACAATAAATACAAACGGTATGAATAAAACTGCACACGCTATAACGTAAATGATGTCTATTTTTTGTAGTTTTAATCCGTATAGAATTGAATTAATGGCAACTCCGGAAGGTATTATCATTAATAACAAGGTCATGCCGGAACCGGTATCTTTAATGAAAATGCATAATAAGTATAGGACTAAAATTATTGCTAAATGCAGTATTATATTTTTATTTATTTTAAAATTTTTCATAACAAAGATATCCTTTCCTATATTACTCCTCCTCAGTTATCTTTTCGTTTTCTTTTACTTCAAGTTCTGTTACTCGAAGGTCATCTACTTCTGTAACAGTAATTGTATAGTTTTTGTAGTCGAATGTATCTCCAACTTTTGCATAGTCTTCAAGAACCTCTGTAGCCCAGCCACCAACTGTTATAACATGGTCTTCAAGCTCAGGATCGTCAACATCTATATGCTCAAGAAAGTCAGAAAGAATAAGGTCGCCTGCCATTATAAAACGGTTTTCCGTTTCTTCTACAATGTCAGGATGAATTTCATCTGTTTCATCCCAAATGTCGCCAACAAGTTCTTCGAGAATGTCTTCCATTGTAACAATGCCCATAGTTCCACCATATTCGTCGGTAACTATTGCGATGTGGCGTTTAGCTTTTCTCATTTGGTCAAGAGCTGCCGGAAGTTTCTTTGAACGAGGAACAAAAATTGGTTCAGATAGAAGTTCTCTAATATCAGGATTTTTTTCATCTATAAGAGTTCTAAGAAGGCGATTTACGGAAAGAACTCCAATGATTTTATCAATGCTATCGTCATAAACAGGGATACGAGAAAATTCAGATTCAAGAGCAACATTAATAATATCTTTTGCTTTATCATTTATATCAACAGCAAGCATATCTACACGGTGTGTAATAATCTCACGAACTTCAATTTCATCAAATTCAATTGCTGATTGAAGAAGTTCACTATGTCCCTCATCAATGATGCCTTCGTCTTCAACAGTTTCTATGATTGTTGTTAAGTTTTCATAGGTAAATGAAGTGTCTTCCGCCGTAGCAATCCAAAGTTTTGAAACAAGTTCGGTAAATTTTGTAAAGAAAAATACAAGCGGGCTTACAATTATCATGAATATTCGTAAAAAAGGAGAAATAGCAATTGCATAGCTGTCACAGTAAATTTTTCCAATTTGTTTTGGTAATATTTCACCAAAGATTAAAAGGATAATTGTCATGACAACAGTAGCAATAGCAACACCGGCCGAGCCAAACAAATTGATAGCAATAATGGTTGCAACTGCGGAAGAAGCAATGTTAACTAGGTTATTACCTATGAGAACGGAGCAGAGAGCCTTGTCATAATTTATGCTAATGTAGTTTGCCCATTTGCCACGAGCATTACCTGATTCAGCAGCTTTTGCAAGCCTCGATTTATTTGCTGATGCGTATGCAATTTCTGATGAACTGAAGAAGGCAGAGCCAATAATTAGGAATACAATTAAAATATATTGTTCCGTCATGACGACACCTCCTTTGGAATCTCGTCATCTTCATCCCATATTTCACCGACAAGTTCTTCGAGAATGTCTTCCATTGTAATTATGCCGACGGATTTATAGTTATCAGAGTCGTCAATAACTACACACATATGTGTTTTTGATTGTGTCATTTCATCAAACAAATCGTCAATGAGAGTGGATGTAGAGACGTACATAGGAGCTGATGCAAGTTCTTCCGGGTTAAGTTTTTTACGCCTATCTTCTAGATGTTCTTTAATAGCTTTTCTAACATCAAAGAGACCTGTAATAGTGCTACTGTTTTCATCATATATAGGAAGTCTTGAAAACTTATTTTCTCTAATGGTTTCAATGATTTCATCATGCTCAGTTTTAAGTGTAATGTAAACAACATCCTTCATTGGAGTCATTATTTCTCGTGCGGTTTTATTATCAAATTTTAAAGCAGAGTGGAGGAGATTTTCTTCCTCTCCGTTGTCTGCAAGTATTTCAATAAGCTCTTCAAATTCTTCTTCTGTAACGATTGGTTCAGGTTTAGCTTTAAATAGTTTGGTAATTAAACTTGCAATAGCATCAAAAACGTAAGAAATAGGTGTGAAAATTTTCATGAGCCAGAAAACAGCGGTTGCATAAAAGAGAGAAGTACTTTCCGGCTTGTCTTTTGCATATTGTTTTGGAAGCATTTCAGCAAATAGAAAAACAACCACTGTTGTAACGATAGTGGCGTAGGCGGTATAACCTTCGCCCCATGTTGAAGCTACAATATAGGTTGTTATAGTTGCAGTTGCAATATGCATTATATTATTGCCAATGAGAAGAGTTGACAATGTTTTACTAAAATTATTAAGAATATATTCAGCTTTTTTTGCACGCTTGTTACCATCTTCAGCCATATGTTTGATACGTATAGGGTTGAGTGAGGCAAAAGCCGTTTCAGCAGAGGCGAAGAAGCCACCACCGATGAGAAGTAGGAATACTATAAATATTAATATCCAACTACTGGGGTCCATACAGGGAATTCTTTCCTTTCGTATTTAAATAACGGCTTGATTATACTATAAATAATAACATAATTCAAGGTAGAACAAAAACGCATGATGGTTCATGCGTTTTTGTTCTTAATCATTTAAATTTGGAGTATATATTTAAATTTGGGATTACTTAAGTTTGGAGTATTTAAAAACATAAACTGCTCTCATAATGATATTGTCAATGCTGGAAATTGGATTTACCGCATGGGAAAGCAGGCAAACAGCTTCAGCAATGGCTTCTTTATGTAGCACGAGTTTAACTGCCTCGACTTCATCTCTTGATTTTCCGATACAAAGTGCACCATGTCCACGTACAAGAACAGAACGGAAAGGTCCAAAAGCTTTTCCAATGTCTACGGCATCTGTTCGATAGCTTGAAAGTTCCCAGTTTTTAACCTTTGCAGGTCCTGTAATCTGAGCAAAATCATCAAGATGTGGCTTCATTTTATTTACTATTTTTGAAAGAGCGACAAGCTCGTTATTTGTAAAGAAACTAATATGCGTAGCGTCAGTATGTTTGTATATTTGTGCATGTATAAGAGAAACCCTAGGAGCAACACCGTTATAAGCATTACCGTTAATTGTACAGTAGTAGACACTATTGTCTGCCATTTTAAGTTCAAAAGTATTATCGGTAATTTTTGTGCTTTCACCTAAATCCTGTGGTTTTGAAGGTTTTGAATTAAATTTATAGTTAAGTGCTTTGACAAGTGTCTTATTCTTTGCACCACCAACATAAGCAGCTATTTCCTTAACCTGTTTTTTACAGAAATCTTCAAGAGTTTCGGCAACTTTAAAAGCATCATCATAGTCAGTGCCAATACAAACAGCTCCATGGTGCCTCAGTATAAAAGCTTTTGCATCGGGATGTTGTAGCATTTCATGGGCAACATTGTCTCTTAAGGTATTTGTTGAAGGCATAGCATAAGCTGCACAAGGAATAACTGGACCTAAGATTTTTTCGTGTTTTCCACTAGTTGTAAAGTTTCTGCCAAGTGGACTTAATGCAGAGGCATGTATTTGATGTGAATGGATTACAAAATCTATATCCGGATGTATTTTATATGCAGCGGCATGAATTCCTTTTTCTGATGAAGGTTTTATTTCGCCATCATAGCTGCAATCTTCGATGTTTACAACAACTATTTCCTCTGGAGTTAGAGTTTCATAGGCTCTACCACTTGGTGTGATAACAAATTGGGTGTCAGAGATTCTTGCACTAACATTTCCCCAAGTTCTAGCAATAAGACCGGTCTCAACAAGCCTTTTACCTGCTTTGACAACGAGTTCTTTTGCTTTTTCCATTTCATAAGCCATTTTTCTTACCTCGATTTTTATTTCACATTGATTTTTAACAGACTTTAATTTTTAATGTCAGCTAACGTCTTCTAGGTGAATGTCTTTCAGTATCAATGAATGTCCAATGATTGATTTTAATAATCAATTTAGGAATCGACTTTTTTTAGTAATCAATTTTTTCACATTGTGCAAACACTCTATCAAATCTTGCAATAGCATCATCAATCATTTCAGGAGTATATGCAGCTGATGTGTAGAGACGAGAACCGGCAAGTGTAACAAGTCCTTCTGCCATATATGCAGCACCAACATTTTGCATTTCTTTTTGACGAATGCTTGTCTGTTTTAGCACATTAGGAATTTCCCAAGGTTTGCTCCAGTTAACTGCAAAGTGCATTGTACCAACAGTATCAAGATGACATACGGAACCGATGTTATAAATTACGAATGGAAGATTATGCTTTTTAGCACTTTCCTTAAGTCCGGCTGTGAGACGGTCAGCCATTTCACCGGCAGTTTTACAAGCATTACGTTTTTCAATTTCACAGATTGCTGTGTAACCGGCAACACATGAAATAGGTGTTGCTGCTAATGTACCGCCGCACATTGCCTTTTTAATCTTTTTACCGGAAGCATCAAGGCCGGCACCGAGGTGCTTCATTACATCTTTGTGACCACCGATACCGCCAGCACCTGGATATCCGCCGGCAATAGCTTTACCGAAGATTGTAAGATCCGGATCAATTCCAAAGTAACCCTGAGCACCGGAGAGACCAATACGGAATCCTGTAACAACTTCGTCACAGATGAGAAGAGCACCATATTTACGGCAGAGTGTTTCGACACCCTTGACAAATTCTTTTGTAAGTGGTCGAGTAGCAGATTCAGGACCAATTGGTTCAAGGAATACACCTGCTGTACCACCGTTAAATTCGTTTAGCTTAAGCTTCTTTTCAAGGTCTTCTAAATCGCCAGGGAAAAATTCTTGTGTATGTCTGAATACAAATAGTGGAACACCCTGTGACTGAATATTTTTTGTACCAGGTACACGTATGCCCCATGCAAGCTGATCTGACCAGCCGTGGTATGCACCACCCATTTTAAGGATGTTCTTTTTACCGGTTGCGAGTCTTGCTACACGAACTGCGCACATACATGCTTCTGTACCTGAACCGAGCATACGGAACATTTCAACAGAAGGTACACATTCAGAGATTTTTTTAGCGAGCTTATACTCATATTCATGGAAAAGTCCGGTTGATGGACCGCAAGTGCCAAGAAGATTTTTAACAGCTTCTTTAACTACAGGGTCATTTGAACCAATAATGGTAGGACCGCCGGCTTGAAGAAAATCATAATATCTGTTACCGTCAACATCATAAAGATATGCTCCCTCAGCTTTTGTCATAGCAATAGGGAAGGGATGGTTGAACGCAAGGTTATGCTGTACACCACCAGGGATTACATCACGTGCGTCTGCAATCATTGCTTTTGATTTTTTACATTTTTTTTCAAAGTATTCTTCTTCATACTTTGCCAGTGCGTTGCGATTGATTGAGTAAACAGGCATTTTAATAAGTGCATCAAGTTCAGCATTTATTGCATTTGCGTCAGGATAAACAGTAATAGCACAATTTTTGTCCATAATTTTACCTCCAGAACATAGTGTGTGAGTAATTACTCACAAAATTCATCGTATATAGTATACAATAACAAAAGAAAAAAAGAAATGGTTGAATATTACAAATTTAGCTGGTATCATTTATATAATGTGAGTAATTACTCACAAAAGGGGAGAACGAGAATTTTGGAGAAAAAATACTATAAGCCTGCTTTTGAAAGAGCATCAGATGAATATAAAACGGCGGTATTAACTGCAGGAATAAATGAGTTTTCAGATCTTGGGCTTGAAAAGGCAAATATTAACGTAATCGCTAAAAAAGCCGGTGTTTCTGTAGGATTGCTCTATAAATACTTTGACGCAAAAGAGGACTTTTTTTATACTTGTGTAGATGAGGCTATAAAACAACTTGAAATTACCATTCAAAGTGTGGTTGATACTGATGATAAAATTTTAGTTCGTGCAGAAAAATTGATTAGAGCAATTCAAAGATTTTCGAATAAAGATACAAAATACTTAAAGCTCTATAACGAGATTACCAAACTCAAAGGTCCGATGGCAGATTTTTTTGTAAAAAGAATTGAATCAATTTCCTCGAAAACATATTTGGAATTTATTGAAAGGGCAAAAGAAAATGGCGAAATCAGGCAAGATTGTGATACAAGGCTCTTTACATTCTTTTTTGATTCACTTCTTGTAGCTTTACAGTTTTCATATTCATGTGATTATTTTATAGAAAGACTTAAAGTTTTTTGTGGCGAAGAGATCTTTGAAGATGATGACTTAATGGTAGCAGAATTGTTAAAGTTTTTGGAATCGGCATTCACTTTTGAGCAAACGGATATTAAAAGACTCGGCAGATAAGAGATAAATAAGACTCAAAAGATAGACTCGAAAGATAACGATAGGATAGAGATTTAACAAGATTCAAAGAATAAAGATTTAACAAGATTCGAAAAATAAAGATCTAGCAAGACTCAAAGATTTAACAAGACTCAAAAAATGAAGATTTAGATAGAGAAAAATTTAGAAAATTATTTTAAGAAAAAATAAAATATAGGAGTAAGGAGAATTTAGAATGGGCGTTTATGTTATTGCTTATGACATTGGCACAACAGGAGTTAAGACTTGTCTTTTTGAAATCGAAAATGAAATCAAACTTCTTGCGGATGCGACAATGGAGTATAACCTCTACATCTTAGACAACGGCGGAGCTGAGCAGGATACAGAGGAATGGTGGGAAGCAATGTGTGTTACCACAAAATCACTTTTCAAGGACAAAACTGTTAAGAAACTAAAAATTAAACCAAATGATATTGCCGGTATTTCTTTCTGTAGCCAGATGCAGGGTTTGGTTGTAGTTGACAGGGAAGGAAATGCACTTCGTAGACCAATGAGCTATATGGATCAGCGTGCTAAGGAAGAGATTAAAAAGGGAATTGCACACGGTATTCAAATTGCCGGAGCAAATATATTCAAACTTCTTCCATATCTTTACTATACCGGTGCAGTTTCTTCTTCTGTTAAGGATCCAATTTGGAAATATAAGTGGATTGAAGCTAATGAACCTGAGATTTATGCAAAAATTTACAGATGGCTTGATGTTAAAGAATATTTAATCAGCCGTTGTACAGATAAATTTATTATGACACAGGATTCAGCTTTTAGCGCTCTTCTTTATGATACAAGAAAGGGTCATGAGGGCTGGTCAAAACAGGTATGTAAGATTGTTGATGTTAACTATGATCATCTTCCGCCAATAATTAAATCAACTGATAAAGTAGGCGGACTTACAGCTAAGGCTGCTGAAGAACTGGGACTTGTTCCTGATATTCCGGTCTTTGGCGGCGGTGGCGATGCATCCCTTATCGGTGTGGGTGCCGGTGCTGTTAAACCAGGCGCGACTCATATTTATTCCGGTACATCCGGTTGGGTTTCAACAGTTGTTGAAAAACAAAAAGTTGATGGAAGTGCAATGATTGCAGCAATCGTTGGTGCACAAGCAGATAGATATAACTATTTTGCAGAACTTGAGACTTCCGGAAAATGTTTATATTGGGCTCGTGAACATTTAGTTCTTGATGAAATTGATGCTTATTGTGAAAAATATCATGTAGCTGAAACACGTGAGAATTTTGAAGCTAGATATACAAGTCTTTATGACTATCTTTCGGAGGTAATAGATACAGCTCCGGCTGGTGCTAACGGTGTTATTTTCACACCTTGGCTACATGGAAATCGTTGTCCGTTTGAGGATCCTAATGCTGCCGGAATGTTCTTTAACATTACCATAGACACCGGAAAGACAGATATGCTTAGAGCTGTAGTAGAAGGTGTTTGTTTCCATAAACGTTGGATGCTTGAGGCTCAGGAGAGAAAGGTTAAGACATCTGATGTAATTCGTTTTGTAGGTGGTGGAGCATTGTCACCGGTTACTTCTCAGATTCTTGCTGATGTTCTTGGTAGAACAGTTGAAACGGTAGATTCGCCACAGAATGTTGGTGCGGTTGGAGCTGCTGCTTGTATTGCGGTAGGTCTCGGAATCATTAATGACATTGATGAAGTCGCAGCATACATTCCGGCAACAAAAACTTATTATCCGAATCCTGATAATAAGGCTGTATATGATAGAAATTTTGCTGTTTTTAAGACTCTTTACTATAACAATAAGAAAGCATTTAAGGCGTTGAATGGTTAATTATGAAAATACTTTTTATTTGTTCATCAAATATGTGTCGTAGTCCCTATTGTGAGTATGTTTTTAAACGTATGATAGATGGGAATGAGGATATAGTTGTAAATTCTGCGGCAACACTTCATCAAGCATCAGAAATACATGATAAAGCGAGACAGGCATTGCTTCGAGAAGGTTTTGACATTGATTATATAAATGCGCATCAACCTCGCTGGATATATAAAAACATGCATTTAGTAAAAGAAGCAGATGTAATAATTGGAATGGTAAAAAGCCATAGGATACTTATTCCTTTACCGTATAAGAAGAAATTTATTACACTTTCTGAGGCTGTGACCGGGAAATATACTCCAATTAAAGACCCATGGCTTGAAAAGGATATGAATGTATATTTTGAGGCGATGGATGAAATTAAAGAATATTTAGAAGCATACAAAGATAAACTTCTTTCAAAGAAATCAAAAAATTCTTAAAAAATTAATTTAAAAACTGCGTAGTCATAAAACTACGCAGTTTTTGTTATGCAGATTTTTTAGCACGTTTTTCTTTTAAATTTGCAATATTTGCTTTTGTTTTTGCAATAATGGTTTTAAGTTTAAGGTCTTCACCCTTAATAAGCATTTCCGGATTTTCTTTAATGTATTTTGTCCATCTGATGTAACCGTAAGTTGTGTTGGTTAAATACCCGAGTTTTGATATGAGAAGCACATATTGTCCGGCTAAAATGTTTATTACACCTTCAAGTAACGCATAGATAAACCAGGCAACCCATTGTTCTCTAATTCTAAAGAGAATAAAAATTCCATTTGCAATACCTACGGCAGAGACACAGGCGTCAATGTAACATACAGCAATTTCCAACTTATCGTTACCGTGAAAAAGCTCTGAACCGAGGTCAATGAGTGTGAGGATATAACCAACAACCACTGTCCAAACGATGATACCAATAATAATGAGAACTTCTTGTTTCCCGGTAAGAGTTCGAACTTGTGTGAGTTCATTTTTATATTTATCAGGATGTCTGTGCCATGCAATAAAGCTTAGGACATCTATTGGGAGCCAGAAGAAGATTGTAACAGCCATTGTTGCAAATCTGTAGGCTAAAAGCCCGTAGATAAGGATTTCGGAAAGCTCTACAAAAACTGAAACGATGAAGTTCCATTTGGATTGTTTTGCTATTAGAAGTTCACACAAAATATTTAAGAATGTGTTAAGCAGATAGAGAGCCATTATCCAAACTCCCTTTATACCATGCATATCTTCTTCCGGAAATAAAATGGAGAAGATAGAGGCGAGCACCAGAATAGTTAAAAACCAAGTCTTTTCGTAGGTTGTAAAACGGTGCCCCCAAGGGAGTATAACAAGTATGCCGATTCCAACGAAACTTAAAGCTAGCAAATAACCGAAAAATCTTCCGTCATTTACATAGTCAATAAATGCACATATGAATGTACTAAATACAAATATGGCATCAAGTAATATTATGATTATTTTTTTTGTTCCCAATTGGGACCAATTTTTTTTTACTAAATTGTTTTCTTTTGTAATAAATTCTTTCATTATTTTCCTTCAAGACTTATGAAACCTTCGTCAATCATTGTTTGTAGAGACATCATAATACCAAGTTTCGCATGTGAATACGTGAGTCCACCTTGAAAGAATACAGTATAAGGTTCTCTCAATGGACCGTCTGCCGAAAGTTCAATTGATGAACCTTGAATAAATGTACCGGCAGCCATTATAAGTTTGTCGCTGTAGCCTGGAGTAGAAGACGGTTCAGGAGTAAAATAAGAATCCACCGGAGCGGCGGCTTGAACGCCCTTAGTGAAGGCGAGCATTCGCTCTTTTGAACCGAGTTCGATACATTGGATTATATCGTGGCGACTTTGTTTGCTATCCGGAGTTACAGTAAATCCGAGAGATTCATAAAGAGCAGCGGCAAAAAGTGCGCCTTTGAGTGCACCTGCAACTACGGCAGGAGCAAGGAAAAAGCCTTGATAAAGTTGTGTGTTTACTGTAAGGCTGGCACCGACTTCTTGACCTAGGCCAGGTGCAGAAAGGCGGTATGCACAACGGTCAATTAACTCTTTTTTGCCGCAAATATAGCCGCCCACCGGGGCAAGTCCGCCGCCCGGATTCTTAATTAAGGAACCTACAATCATATCGGCTCCAACATCTGATGGCTCGATTGTTTCCACAAACTCGCCATAGCAGTTATCTACCATTACAATAATGTTTGGATTTATATCTTTTATGAATTTAGTTAGTTCACCAATTTGAGCAACAGAAAAGGTAGGACGTCTTCTGTATCCTACTGAACGTTGAATTGTAACGAGTTTTGTTTTTTCGTTAATTGCTACACGAATTCCATCGTAGTTAAAAGAACTATCAGGAAGAAGGTCAACTTGTCTGTAGGACACACCATATTCCTTAAGAGAACATTTTGAATCTCTGATTCCTATTACTTCTTCTAATGTATCATAAGGTCTACCTACCGGAGATAAAAGTTCATCGCCGGGAAGTAAATTTGCAGATAAAGCAACAGCGAGTGCATGGGTTCCACACGTTATTTGTGGTCTGACAAGGGCTGCTTCGGTATTAAAACAATCCGCATAAACCTTTTCGAGAGTATCTCTTCCTAAGTCGTCACGCCCATAACCGGTTGTGCCTGCAAAGCAAGCTGCGGATACTTTGTTTTTTTGCATTGCTAAAATAACTTTAATTTGATTGCTTTCTGCAACAAAGTCGATTTTTTCGAAACGTTCTTTTAAACTTTCCAGAATTTTATCTGAATATTCAATTACCTCCGGTGAAATACCAAGATTTAGAAACATATCAGAAGTTTGCATATTTTACACCTCAGAAATTAGTGAAACTATTCTATTCATTGTCTATTTTGTGCATGTATGCAATAAAGTCAATTATTTTGTTTGAGTAACCCCATTCGTTGTCATACCAAGCAATAAGTTTTACAAAGTTATTTTCAATAATGATTCCGGAAGTAGCATCAAAAATACAAGTGTGTGGATCGCCTAAAATATCGGAAGATACTATTTCATCCTCTGTATAGTCCACAATACCTTTCATATATGTTTCAGATGCCTCTTTTACTTTTTTACAAATTTCTTCATAAGTAGTAGGTGTTTTAAGCAATGCAGTGAGGTCTACAACAGAAACATCATTTGTTGGAACCCTAAAAGACATGCCGGTCATTTTTCCTTTGAGTTCAGGAATTACAAGACCAACAGCTTTTGCCGCTCCTGTTGTAGAAGGAATAATATTGTTAAATACGGAACGTCCTGTTCGCCAGTCACGACCTGCTCTGGCATCGACTGCCTTTTGTTTTGCTGTTGCCGAATGAATCGTGCTCATTAAAGCCTTTTCAATTCCAAAAGCGTCATTGATTATTTTTGCAAGGGGAGCAAGACAGTTAGTTGTACAAGAAGCATTTGATACAATATCCATATCTTTTGTGTACTTATCATTGTTTACTCCCATAACGAAAGTAGGAATTATATCGTCTTTAGAAGGAGCAGAAAGTATAATTTTCTTAGCCCCGCCAATTTTATGTGCGCCGGCCGCTTCATATGTGTTGAAAGCACCGGTTGATTCGATGATATATTCAGCACCACATTCAAACCACCTGATAAGCGAAGGGTCATTTTCAGAGAAAATTTGTACTCGTTTTCCATTAACTATAAGAGCTTGATCAGCGACTTCAATGGCTCCATCAAATTTGCCAAAAATGCTGTCATATTTAAGTTGGTAAAGCATGAAATTGAGATCAGCATTCCTTAAATTAATACCGCAGAGTTCAAATTCATCAGAACGAGACATTAAAATTCTAAATACTATACGACCTATACGACCAAATCCGTTGATTCCTATTTTTATAGACATATTATCTTCCTCTTACAAACTCATAAAATTTTTATAAAAATACAAACTAATGGTATCGTCACAAAAGAACTATTCCATGTTTTTCACATAGTTTTATCATTTCCTCAGGCCAAATAGAAACCTGAACTTCACCGATATGAGCTTTTTCAAGCATAAACATACACATTCTTGATTGACCAATACCCCCACCAATTGTGAGCGGTAGGGTACCGTCAATAATTCGCTTATGGTATGGAAACCTAAGTCTGTCTTCCGCGTTTGCCTTTTTAAGTTGGAGAGCAAGACTATCTGCATTTACACGAATTCCCATTGAAGAAAGCTCAAATGAACAACCGAGAATTTCGTTCCAAACGATTAAATCGCCGTTTAGGTCCCAATCATCGTAGTCTGGAGCACGAAGGTCATGAGGCTCACCGTTTGAAAGCTCATGTCCGATTTTCATAATGAAAACGGTACCTTTTTCTTTTGCGATTTTGTCCTCACGCTCTTTTGAGGAGAGGTCAGGGTAGAGGTCAAGAAGTTCTTGACTTGTTATAAAGAAAACATTGCGTTCCATTGTAAGTTCAAGTTGTGGGAAGGCAAAATTTACTTTATCTTTGGTATCAGCAAGAGCAGCAACAATAATGCGAACGACCCCTTTCAGGAAATCCTCAGTGCGGTTTGAATCGTTAATAACGCGTTCCCAGTCCCATTGATCCACATATATTGAATGAGTGGAATCAACAGCATCGTCGCGTCTAATTGCTGACATGTCCGTATATATACCTTCTCCTGGAAGATAACCATATCTGTCGAGAGCTAAACGTTTCCATTTAGCAAGAGATTGTACTACTTCCGCCTGACCGCTCTGAGAGAGCATATCAAAAGTAACTTTACGCTCAACACCGCTCAAGTCATCATTAATACCACTGTCGCTTGTAACAATTACAGGTGCAGTAACACGATCAAGTTTTAAATACTTTGCAAAAGTATTTTGAAAAGTATCTTTTGTAGTTTTTATAGCCTTTTGGGTCTCTTTGAGAGAGAGTTTGGAAATATAACCCTTTGGCAAAAATAATCCGTCCATTAAAAACACCTTTACCTTGAAATATATGTGAATACTATACTATTTTTGGTAAAAATATTCAATATATAGATTGAATAAGATGGTACGTTGTGATAAAATTTTAGAGACTTATTAACGAAGTATTAATGGAGAATGAAGTGAAATAAAAATTTATGGGGTGTACGAATGGACTGGCCAATGATTGTGTTCATTATTTGTTATTTGGCTTTGCTTTTAGCATATTTATTTACAAAAACTGCAGATAATTTTAAAAGGAAAGCTATAAATAAAATTATCCTTGCACTTATGTTTGCTATATATGCACTTGTTGAAACAATTCGTTTAGGTAATTTTCAAGTAAATAATATTCATTTTTGGGGCCTTATAGGAATTCTTGTAGCGGCCCTTGGAGATATTATTCTTATTTGGGATTTTAAAAAGGGCGGTTTGGTATTTGCAATTGGCAATGTATTTCTTTTCCTATACGGAGTTTTATTGTTGAACTTAATAGGATTTACTCTTAAAAATTATTGGTGGTTCTTGTTAATTTTTGTTGCATTAAATTACGGCATGATAGCATTGGTTAAAGCGGATTGGTTTGAAAACATGAATAAATATATGAGAAAAGGTTTTCCAATATATTTTTCTTCAGTATCTCTTCACGGCTCACTTGGTATAGTAGGCATACTTTTAATACTTTTGGCAGATTTTGAAATTCCGGAACGTTTGATGATAAAAGCTCTTCTTTTAAATATTGGATTTTTCCTGTTTATGGTTTCAGATATGTTTCTTGCGTTATATAGGTTCAAAGATCAAAAAAATAATTTTGCTACAATAGCAAATAGTATAACCTACTTTGGTGGTCTTTTACTTATTTCACTTAGTACGAGTTTTAATTTATAGTTTAAGTTGTAATGATGAATTGTCGGTAAATTATTAATTTAAGAGGAAGATCAATAGAAGAGAAAGAAGGCACATATGTGTGTGCCTTCTTTCTCTTCGTGTTTATTCTAGAAAGGATGAAGTATGTGAAAATAATATTTTTTGGGTGAGGCTTGAGTACACCTTATAAGCGTTGTGGGAGTGTATGTGTACTTTTAGGAGTATCGTTTTTGAATATTATTATTTTTTTGGGGGGAACACTTATAAGGTGCAGCCTCAAGGAGATATATTTGAAATGTATTCAAACACTGTATCTAATAGGAATATTTTTCTTTTTGCTATGTGTAACTGTACTCGTTATACCTGCTAATGAAATGAAGAAGAGGAGAGTCCAGAAAGCAATATTGTTATGATCTTCTGTTTGTGGATTTTTATCGCTTTTAACAGTAGATTTAGCTAATTCTGTTGAGACTTTTTGACTAGAAGCACTATCTTTAACTTCAAAGGTTGTGCTACATTCTCCATCAGCGAAGAGAATTGTTATATTATGGCTACCAACAGGTAATGTTTTTAGGTAGTCAGCTTTTAATGTAACTATTGTAGAACCACTTTTAGCTTCATAGTTCTTAGCATCAATTAATTTATTGTTTACTTTAACACCTATGAAATTGTCATAATGACCATTTGAAATGAAGGTGAGGGAACCGTCAGAGTTTTGTACCCAAGTGCCATTATTATCTGTGGTAACATCGTAATTAGGTTTGTAGTTGCAGTTATAAACTGCTAATGTACCTGATACTTCGCAAGCAGCAAGCAACATAGGGTTTCCTGTTTTGCTATCTTTTGCAGATACGAAGCAAAGTCCTTCAGGGGACACATCTCCTTTGATATCGGCACTGAAATCACGAGAGTTGATGTAGTTTGCAAAAGTAACATTTTCAGGGTTTGTAATGTCATAAACCATGATACCACCGATGCGTTCAAGAGCTACGAATGCAAATGTTTTTTCTCCGATTACACCTGCAACTACACTTTCAGGTTCCGGACCTTTTTTACCGGAACGGTCATCAAGGGTAATATTTTTATTTGAAGCATTGAAGTATTCCGGATAATTTTCAGCCGTTTTGTCTTCAAAGTCGCTACCGCTGTCATAAACGAGCTTGAGATTATTTGCTGTTATTTCGTACATTGAAAATGAACGACCACCAAAAATATATGCTTTTTCAGGATCAAGACCATCCCAATTACTTGGGTCAAACCAAGTAACTTTTTTGGCGAGTTCGACATTACCGGTAGGAGAATTTTTGTTTTTCTTCTCGTTGTCAAGGCCTTTCCAGTCAGAACGGCTGTCGCCTTCGTTTGCTGTAAGCAAGTAGGTTTTTCCGCCAATTTCTATTACGTCTATTCCGTCCGGCATCCTAATACCATAAACATTTGGTTGGTTTATTATTTCAATATTTCCATCATCCAGAAGGTCAATTTTTGTTTTTTCATCATCGCTATAATTTTGGAAACCGAGAGGGAATATAGCTGTAAATTTATTAGCAGTAATGTCTAAAACTGCAATAGCATTTGCTTCCTGCAGGGCAACGTAAGCAGTGTTGCCAACTACTGCAATATATTCAGGTTCAAAGTCTGTTGAAGGCATTGTACCTTTTTGAATTAAAACACCTGCTGCAGTAAGGTCATCTCTTTTATCGTCAAATTTGTCAAAATAAGCAATGTCTGCAGAAAGGGAATTATCATTATTTATTGTAACAATTGTTACGGAACCTTTTGGATCAGTGCCAAGGTTACCTTTTCGTGGTTCACCTTCATCTGCAGTAAGAATAGTATTGTTGTTTGCAAAGACTATCATGTCCGGTTGAATACCAACTTCAACAGTATTGGTAAGAGTAATAGAACCATCTTCTTTGCTACAGGAAAAGACTGCTACATATCCATTTTTTTGATAGTCTTTTTCTTGAATAGCAATTGCTAGTTTTTTTCCATCAGGAGATACAGCTACAGAAGTTACGTCTCCATATGTGAAATTTTCAATAAGATCTATAACGTCATAAGGAGTTCCGGTAAGATCTTTAACTTTTTCACCGGCTAAACTTTTGTTTAAGTTAATTGCTATGATTTCTCCTTTTAAACCGCTTACAACGTATGCAAAACCGTTAACAGGGTTATATGCTACGATTTCAATGGTTCCGCCTTCTTTGTTCATAGCATGAGAGTTGTATCTGCCTGAAAGTTCAAGCTTGATATTATCTTCTTTATTATTGTAAAAACCTTCTACTCTAGCGTCTGAAGCTTCGACAGAAACTGTGTAAAGAGTTCCTTGTATGCCGTTGCTGTTGTGTGGAGCATTGGCTTTCACATGAGCCTGATTTATGTTTTTATCTTTTTCCCATTCAACAACAGCAAATGCACCGTGGTTTTGACGTCTATATGATTTTTGTTTTGAAATGCCAGTATCGTCAATAGTAGTTACAGAATCAATTACCGTATCGCTTTTTAAAAGTTCAATTGTGTAGGTTTTATTGTTAATTATCCAATCACAAGTTTGATCAGCTTCCGGCAAGTTCATAGTTAGATACGTACCATCGGTCTTTTCTGCTGCACCAACTATTAAAAAGTAACCGTTTGCAGGAATTGTACCGGTTAAATTAAGAGTCTTTTCACCATATTTAAGTGAATACCCGGAAAGGTTTATTGCATTATCGGTTGGGTTATAAAGCTCAATAAAACTATTAGAAATAGGAGTTTTATCTTTTCCACCGCCACCATAAATTTGTTCTAACATTGGCTCTTCAGGTGTTTGTCCGTTTACAACAAGAGCAGTAGAAGCCATTGTAAGAAGTAAAACGAACGTAAGCAAAAGGCTTATAAGTCTTTTCATAATTTTTCCTCCAAATATTGATAATTTGCTTAACATATTCTACTAGACGGCTCCATTCTAATAAGTGGACGTTAAATTCGATACCAAAATAGTGTAAATTTTGGGTAAAAAGCAAAAATACCACCAGATTTTGTCTTAAATATGGTGGCATTGTTCTTGTTATTTTTCTTATCGTGTTTATTCTTATTTTCGTCTCGCGGTTAAACAATGAAATCTAGTATAAAAGGATGTCAAACAGTTGACGTAAAATCTTGACAAAAGGATAGTTTTATAGCAAAATGAATTTGTTCATAAAGCAGACTAGAAAGACTAGAACCAAGCTAAAAGCTGAATGCAAAGAGGATAATAGTATGAAAGAAAAAAAGACAACTGCTAAAGAAGAAATTATCGGTCAAAATGAATCTGTAATTGGAAAAGAAAATGCCAGTAAAGATGATAATTTAAAGGAATATGAAGAGTTTACAGTTGCAATGGCACTCGTGGATGCGCTCCCTGTATTATTTTTTGCCGGTAGTGGAATCATCGTATCTACAGCACTTGCCGGTACCGGTCATACTTTTTGGATTGTACTCACGGGGGCCCTTTTAATTACCTTAGGCGGTTTTTGTAAAGTTTTATGGAAACTTCTTCTCGGTTTAGACAAAGGCGATGTAAAAGTTTTCAATAAAGTATTTGTTCCGTTTATGGCAGGTGGTTTTTTTATCACACTTGCCGGTGTTATTTTTGGAACTTTTAAAAAGACAATATGTTGGGCTTCAGCTCTTAAAAGTGTAACTTCTATTCCTGCTGTTTTCTTTTTTATTTTAGGATTTATTGGAATGGGATTTATGATTTTGTATAGAAAGAAGTATGATAGAGAGACCTTCCGTACAGATGCAAAGAAAAATTGGATTGCTCAGTTTACAAATTTATTTGCACAAGGAATGATTTTTTTAGGTTTTCTTTTTGCAAAGTTGTTTAAATAAAAAATAAAAGCCCACTGCAGTGGGCTTTTGAAATTACTGTTATGAAAGGAAATATTCCTTCTTTGGATAAACATATCCGTAATAATCAAATGATTTGTTTATGAAAGCACATAGGGCTTTGAAAGATTCGGTTGCCTCAGGAACTATACCATGCCAGAGTGTATATACATGCCACATTCCTTCACCATAATGAACAGTTACGTCAACACCATGTTTTAGAAGATTTTCTACAATAGTATCGGTGTCTGATTTGAGCATTTCATGAGTTCCAACCGTGAAAAACATAGGTGGAAAGCCGTGATATTCACCGAAAACAGGGGAAACATAAGGACATTTTCTGTCCGCACCTTTTGTCCAACAATAAACGTCAAAATCAAGAAATTTTTGACGTAATTCTTCGGTTAGATTTGTTGCTTTTCTGTTTCCAAACATTGCGTCAACTAAGTAATTTTCTTCATAGGATTGTCCGGATGCAGTCATATCAGTCCAAGCAGACATACAAAAAGCACCTCTTGGCATTGGTTTGCCTTCATCGCGAAGTTTTAGCATAAGACCAAGTGTTAGGTTGCCACCGGCTGATTCTCCACCGCAGACTACATTTTCTGCTTTAAAGCCAAGTTCTCCAAGAATAACTTCGTTCCAAACATCAAGTGCGGCGTCAAGCTGTGCTGGATAAACATGTTTTGGTGCTGTTTTATAGTTTACGTATACTACTGTTGCACCGTCTGCAGCATTTGAATAGTAGCGTGATTGATATCTATAAATCCAGTTCTGTTTACCAATATACGCTCCGCCGTGGAGATAATAGATACAATTATCTTTGTGAGCTCCCTTTTTAGGATAGTAAACTTCATATTTAGTGCCGTTTTTTGTTCTTTTTGTGTAGTGTGCAAATTCTCTATTAGGTGTTTTCCAAAATAGGACGTCTAGTCCTTTTGAACCCGGAATAGCTGATTTTACACGCTCAGGGTTTAGGTTTGCTATGTGATATAGAAATTCACGCACTAACCATCCGCGTTTACTAATCATAATTTTCTCCTCCTTCAAAAATCATATTTAGATTATACAGGTTACAAATGTTTAATTCAATTATTTTCTTAACTCAATTACTTCTTATTTACTGTTTAGCATTTTATCTAGAATGTACTCCCTTTTTATTGAGTGTCAGTTTTAATATATCTATATATCTTGTATATCTATCGTTTTTTCATTTTAGTTTGTTATTTTTCTTTTTTAGTTGTTGCTTTCTGTGTTAGTTTGTTGACATTTCTATTTTAGAATACTAAAATTTACTTGTATTATCACAAGTACGTAGGAGGTAAATTTATGTCATTAGAATCAATTATTCTTGCACAAGTATTTAATCTTGATAACTGGGCAAAGAAGCCATTTATCGATCTTAGAGGACATTTTCCAAATGTAATAGACGAGTGGGATATAGAATTTAGCGATTCTAATCCTACAGTTTGTAAGGCAGACCTTCATTACAGTAAGAATTGTAAAGAGGGTGGCAAGTATCCGGTCCTTATGAATATTCATGGTGGAGGTTGGATTATTGGAGATAAGTCAAATAGTACAACTTATTGCCTTCAGATTGCCGATTCAGGGTTCTTTGTGATGAATATCAACTATGGAATGCCGCCAAAGGATCTTCCGGCTCTTTTTGAGTCAGTTGACCCACTGGCAAATCACGACGAAACATATCTCTGGCCATATCCTATGGTAACTCATTTTGAGGCGCTTAAATGGATTGAGGAAAATGCTGAAAAATATAATCTTGACCTTGAGAATGTGTTTGTCTCGGGCGATTCAGCCGGTGCTCATATGACAGCTTGTGTAGCTGCATGTTTTTGTTCAGATGAATATGCAGAAGCTTTAGGTGTTGAAAGACCATCATTTTTACCAAAGGGTTATGTTATGAATTGTGGTATCTACAAAGTAGATTTTTATAATTATATGCCGGTTGGTCGTGCAATGATGCAAAAGTTTACAAATATGAAAAAACCTAGAAATCATCCACTCTATAAATATTTGAGCCCTACTCCATTTATCAATGAAAAAGCAAATAATGTTCTTGTTGTGAATGGTATGATTGATGTTATGACAATTTTTCAGTCAAAATGGATGGTTGAGTATCTTGAAAAGGCTGGAGTCCCACATGATTTTTATGAGGGCCGTGCCTTTCCAAACAGCTTCCATGATTTTATGCTTCTTTCACGTACAAAAGAGTCGAAAAAGTGCATGAAATATACGGCTGATTGGCTTAATGCTAAAGTTTTAGAAAAATAATAAATAAAGACGACGAAAATAATAAAAATAACAAAAAACAGTAAAAACAGTAAGAACAGTAAAAACAGTAAAAATAGTGAAAGCCACAAAATAATAAAAATAGTAAGGCAATAGAAATAACAGAAACGACTGACTTAGAGTTAGGTGTATAAATTGGGGGAAGTATTATGAAAAATGCGGTGGTCATTACTAAGGCTCCGGCGCTTAATTATTTTCATAACCTTGTTTCACTGCCATATGATTATGGTAGACAATCTTATGAGGACAGAGCAGATGTAAAAGCTATTAAAGCTACTGTAAGACAAAGCCTTGAAGATCTTGATAAAGAGACAAAATGGAAAGATAAGTTTAGGGGACAAAAGGTTCTTATCAAACCTAACCTTGTGTTTGTTACGCCAAAAGGCGGATATCGTTATGATTACGATGTACCACAAACTACTGACCCGCGAGTTTTTGATGCGGTAATGGAAGTTCTTTCAGAAATATGCTCAGATATTATTATCGGTGAGGGTTCAGGTCTTGTAACTTGGGCATATGCCAGGATTTCCGGCTATGATAGAATCGCAAAAAAATATGGTGCAGGAATAGTTTATTTTGAAGAAGAGCCAACTGATCGTTATTATTGTCCACATGCTGAGGTTGGAAAAGAAGTATATGTTCCAAAAATTATATCTGAAGTAATAAGAGGCGAACGTCTCTATGTATCCGTTCCTAAGATGAAAACTAATATTTATACCGGTGTTACTTTAGGTTTTAAAAATGCTATGGGCACTTTTTCTTGTAATATGCGTTATAGAAACCATACATGGCAAATTGATAAAAAACTTGCTGACCTACTTTATCTGTTTAAGCCTGACCTTACTGTTGTTGACGGTATTATTGGTGGTTGCGGAAACACACCAGGACCGAATATTCCGGTCATAGTTGATAAAATTGTTACAGGCACGAATTCTGTTGAGGTTGATAGAGTAGTAACTGAAATGATGGGATTTGATCCGTCAAAGAATAAACTTTTAATTGAAGCGGGAAAACGTGGATTTGGAGATAAGAAAGTTAAAGTTATCGGTGAAAAGGAAGTGACTCCTTTTATGCCGGCTGAACAATCTTTGATTACTGAACGTTTTGAAAAGAATTGGCCGGGAGTTAAGTATTATGTTGGACACACAAATGAACGTGCGCCAAAACTTACATCGCTTGAGCCAAAAGGTAGAGATTTTGCCATTGAAATGGAGGCTACTTGCGGCGGCGGTTGTGTTGCTTCAATGGGTACAACTTTTGAGATTATGTATGGTTCATATTCCTATCCGCTTAACAAGAATAGAAAACTTAACGTAATCGTCGGAAACGGTGCTGAATTTAACGGGGTAAAGTACTGGCTTGATAGAGAAGGAAGACCTTATACTCTTGAAGAACTGAAAGCTTTACCCGGAATCACTTATGTTTGTGGAGAGTGCTCTAAACCTGCTAAGGATGCTGCTACAAAAGGTTTATTTATCCGTGGTTGTGGTGAAGTAAATAACCTTGCAGCCAGGTTGTTTATTGCGATGATGCCTTGTCTTCCGGGTCAATTTGATTTAAACAACCTACCATTAATTCTTGCGGGTGTTATGCGTAAGTATGTAATAAAACTTGTTTTAGCAGCAAAGGGACTTCCAACAGAACATCGTTTTGATGCTTATGATGATGGGCTTTTTACCATTTCAGAATTATCAGATAAAGATATAAAAGAGGATTGGATTCCGGCTCCAATTCCACCTTTGACAAGAAAGCAGAGAATAGAAGCAATGAAAGATGTTCGTCTTCTTGCAAATTTCTTGTTTTAATTGTTTTAACAAGTTTCTTGTTCCAGTATACAGAAATGTGTACGAACATGTTCGAACAAAGATACGTAAAATACGTACAAACAAAGTATGAGGTGATTTCATGAAAAAGTTTTTATTAAATTTTGTTACGAAAATCGAACGTATTAATTATGCACTTATAATTCTTGCATGGATAGCCGGTGCAGTTTTTGCAATTTTAGGTAATCCATGGGTAACAATTATTCTTATCACTTTACATGCTATGGAGCTTCCTATCGGTATTAAGGCTGGACTAAAAGGTGGCGAAGCACTGGTTTATAGTATTGTTATGTGTTTAATTTTTGGTTTTGTTTGGTGGCTTCCGCTTAAGGTCAAAACAGGTCAAATAGAACTGGATTAATTTTGGAGGAATAATTATGCTTGTACTTATTGGATATGTTTACAGTGGCATTCTTTGGATTATAGGAGCAAAGCGAATAATTACTGAGAAAGATCCAAAGGGTATTCTTTTTCAAGCTATCGCACATATCATAGAACTTGCAGTTATCGGTCTTGAAACCGGACGCAAATATGGAAAATCAATTCCCGAAAGTGTTGTTTTATGTATGACCTTTGGTTTCACATGGTGGCTTCCGCTAATTTTGAAGATGAAGTCTGAAACATTTACGGATGCTGATTTTGTTAGAACAGCCGAACAAGAAGCACGCTTTAAGCATTAATATGACCAATATGGAGAATATATAGAGAATATATTTCAGAAAACATTCTTGTTTTTGCTATGTTTAATAGATACAAAAAAAGGGCGACAAAAGGCGCCCTTTTTTGTCGTTATTTGATTGTTATTTATATGTTATTATGTTATAATACAGTGGTTATTTTTAACACATGGTTATGTCCGTTTTTTCGGAGGTGAAAGTCGTGAGAATTCTTGGAATTGACCCCGGATATGCAATTGTAGGATGGGGAGTTCTTGATTTTGATGGTGTAAAGTTTTCAATAGTCGACTTTGGAGCTATAACAACTCAAGCCGGTAGACCTTTTCCAAAACGCCTTGAAGAAATTTATCAAGATATTGATTATATTATCAAGAGCACTAAGCCGGAGGCGGTGGCAATGGAAAAGTTGTTCTTTCAAACGAATAGAACAACGGCAATTGATGTTGCACAAGCCAGAGGCGTTTTGCTTTTAGCGGCAGAACAAAATTATGTTCCGGTTTTTGAGTACACACCGCTTCAGGTGAAACAGGCTGTTGTAGGTTATGGCAGAGCTGAAAAGAAACAGGTAATGGAAATGACTAAGAGGATTTTGGGACTTGAAAAAGCTCCAAAACCGGACGACACAGCCGACGCACTGGCAGTGGCAATTTGCCATGCTCATGTCGGCGGGTCGGGTCTTTCTGCCGCACCTGGTAAGAATACTTTAAAGGAAAGAAAAGGTATTTGATAATTTCAAAATGGTAAAAACGAAAAGACAATGTAAAATGCACAAAAAACAACACAGAGAATATAAATAAAACATAGGAGATACTAATGTTATACAGTTTAACAGGTGAATTAACAGTAACGGAAAATAATCAAGTTGCAGTAGACTGCCAAGGTGTAGCTTATTTATGTAACGTTAGTTTTAATACACTTAGAGAATTAGGTCCTCTTGGCTCAAAGGTAACTCTTTACACATATCTAAAGATTACTCAGGATGCAGCGGACCTCTATGGTTTTTTTTCTAAAGATGAATTGGATGCTTTTAAGATGCTTACTTCAGTGTCCGGGGTAGGTCCTAAAGTCGGTCTTTCAATTTTATCTGCTCTCACACCATCACAACTTTTTCTTGCAATCGCAAGTGGAGACGCGAAAGCAATTACAGCGGCACAAGGCGTAGGTCCTAAGGTTGGGCAACGCATAGTGCTGGAGCTTCGTGATAAGGTAGCTAAAATTTCTGATTCAGCTGACATTCTTTCAGCTGCGAGTACTACCGCTGCGAGTGTGGGCAGAAGTTCAGTTGCAGAAGCCGTTTCTGCACTTGTAATGCTTGGATATAGTCAGTCGGAAGCAGCAATTGCCGTTGGCAAATGTGACCAGACAGCTGATACAGAGACTATAATTAAACAAGCACTTAAACAGTTCATATAGGAAGGAGTAAATGATTTGGCAATTCAATTTTCTGATGAAATGGATTATGAAAACAGGCTCGTAACTCCTGACTATACTGAGAAAGAGGATGCTGTAGTTGAAAATTCACTTCGACCACGCACTTTTGATGGATATATTGGACAGGAAAAAGTTAAAGAAAATCTTAAAGTTTATATAGATGCCGCAAAGGGAAGAGGCGAGTCAATTGACCACATACTTCTCTATGGACCTCCGGGACTTGGTAAAACTACGCTCGCCGGCATTATTGCCAATGAATTGGGTGTAAATTTTAGAGTTACTTCCGGACCGGCTATTGAAAAGCAAGGTGACCTTGTAGCTATACTTACTAATTTGAATGACGGCGATATTTTATTTATTGATGAAATACATCGCTTATCAAAAACGGTTGAAGAAATACTTTATCCTGCACTGGAAGATAATGCAATTGATATTATAATTGGCAAAGGTCCATCGGCTCGCTCAATTCGTCTTGAATTGCCGAAATTTACATTGATTGGTGCTACAACAAGAGCCGGACAACTTTCAGCACCGCTTCGCGACAGATTCGGTGTTATTTTCCGTCTTGAACTTTATAGTCCGGATGAACTTTCAACTATTGTTAAGCGTTCAGCAGTTGTCCTTGATATTGCCATTGATGATGCAGGTGCCCATGAAATTGCCGTTCGTTCAAGAGGAACGCCAAGAATTGCAAATCGCTTCTTAAAACGTGCAAGAGACTTTGCAGATGTTTTGGGTGATGGAGTCATTACAAAAGAAATTGCAGACCTTTGTCTTGCAAAGATGGAAGTTGATTCACTTGGTCTTGATAACATTGACCGAATGCTCCTTAGAGTAATGATTGAAAACTTTAATGGTGGTCCTGTAGGAATTGAAGCCATTGCAGCTGCAATAGGAGAAGAAACAATTACTATTGAAGATATTTATGAACCTTATTTGATGCAGGTTGGATTTCTTGCTCGTACACCTAGAGGAAGAATTGTAACGCATCTGGGTTATAAACATTTAGGTGCTGAACAGGAAGAACCACAACAAAAAATAAAAAATTTACAACAAGAAATAGATGATTCACAGCAAACAATAGATGATTTTTAACTGAAGCTAACTGAAGTAAAGTATAGTACAGCAATAGTGTAGTAAAGTAAAGTATAGTAAAGCATAGTACAGTTTTACAAACGGAGGGCTTGAATTGCGCTCAACAAAGTTTTGGGAGGATTATGAATTACTTGATTGTTCGGACGGAGAGCGTCTTGAACGATGGGGAGATATAATTTTGATTCGTCCGGACCCGCAGGTTATTTGGAAAACTCCAAAAAAACATCCTGCTTGGGAAAATGCACATGCCAGATATGTTCGTCCAACCAGTGCCGGGGGACAAAAAGGCAACGACAAACAGAGAGAAATTTATAAGAGTTATCCTGATGAATGGAATATTACTTACAAGGATTTAAAATTTAAAATCAAACCAATAGGGTTTAAACACACCGGACTTTTCCCTGAACAGGCGGTAAACTGGGACCTCATTACAGATGTCATTAAAGGTGCCGAACGAGAAGTTAATGTTTTAAACCTTTTTGCGTATACCGGTGGAGCAACAATTGCTGCTCTTAAAGCAGGAGCATCTGTTGTTCATGTAGACGCATCTAAAGGTATAATTTCTCATGCAAAAGAAAATGCAAAACTTTCCGGTGTTATTGAAAAACCTGTACGTTGGATTGTTGATGATTGTGAAAAGTTCGTAAATCGCGAGATTAAACGTGGTAATAAATATGATATTGTTATCATGGATCCACCTTCTTTTGGTAGGGGACCTGGTGGAGAGATATGGCAACTTGAAAACAAAATACATGATTTTATAGAGCTTATAGCTGAAGTTTTGTCAGATGAGCCTTTGACGGTTTTTATCAATTCTTATACTACCGGTGTTTCACCGTCAGTTATGAAATATATTTTAGGAACTGTTTTGATTCCAAAGTTTGGTGGAAATGTATTTTGTGATGAAATAGGGCTTGAAGTGACACAGACGGGTTTGCATTTGCCTTGTGGTGCTACGGCTATTTGGAGTAAGTAATGGACACAATATTAGAGTTTAAAAATGTAAGTTTTTCATATGATGATGACGGCAATAAAGCCGTATCAAATTTGTCGTTTACAATTAAAAAGGGTGAATTTGTTGCTGTTTTGGGACATAATGGTTCCGGAAAATCAACTCTCGCTAAATTGTCAAACGCAATTTTAATACCTGATGAAGGTCAGGTGTTGGCAATGGGTATTGATACAGCTGATGAGACGCGAACACTGGAAATTCGTCAACATATAGGTATGGTTTTTCAAAATCCGGATAACCAAATAGTTGCAACAATAGTTGAAGAAGATGTAGCATTTGGTCCGGAAAACTTGGGCGTACCTCCTGAAGAAATTAGAATTCGTGTTGATAAAGCCTTAAAGGCTGTTGGCATGTATGATTTTAGAGACCATGAACCACATAAACTTTCAGGAGGACAAAAGCAAAGGGTGGCAATTGCCGGAATTATTGCTATGCAACCTGATTGCATCGTTCTTGATGAAGCAACAGCAATGCTTGACCCTAACGGTAGAAAAGAAGTTATAAAAACTATCAAATATCTTCATGAGGAATATGGAATAACAGTTGTTTTTATAACTCACTATATGGATGAAGCAGCTTTAGCAGACCGAATAATTGTAATGAACGATGGTGAAATCCTTTTTGATGATCATCCATTGGAAGTGTTTCATCATGGCAAGGAACTTAGAGAAGTGGGACTTGATGTGCCACAGGCAACTGAATTTGCAATCGCGCTTAATATGAAACGTAAGGTTTTAACGACTGAGGATGCCCTTGAAGGCCTTATAGGTATTCTTGAAAAGGGAAGTAGTGAAGGTTAATAAAGGAAACGTATAAAACACAAGAAAAACCAGTAATTAAAAAACGCGCGTAAATAGATGATAGAAGAGAGATAAATCGCAAACACAAAAGCAAAGAAAGTAAGGAGAAAGTAAGGAGAATAATTTTCAATGTCAATTATAAAGACTGAAAATTTAACGCATTTATATTCACAGGGAACACCGTTTGAAGTGGCTGCAATAAGGAACGTAAACCTTGATATTGCCGAGGGTGAGCTTGTTGCAATCATTGGACATACAGGTTCCGGTAAAAGTACACTTATTCAACATTTCAATGGACTTTTAAAGCCTACTGAGGGTAAAATTTTTATTGATGGTAAAGATATTTGGCAGGACAAGGCCACTTTAAAGGAAACTCGTTTTAAAGTTGGACTTTGTTTTCAATACCCTGAATATCAACTTTTTGAAGAAACTGTCTATAAAGATATAGCTTTTGGACCAAAAAATATGGAGCTTTCTGCAGAAGAGATAGACAAGAGAGTTAAAAAAGCTGCAAAGTTTACCGGTGTAACTGAAGAAATGTTAGAGAAATCACCATTTGATTTATCCGGTGGCGAAAAAAGAAGAGTAGCCATTGCGGGTGTTATGGCGATGGAGCCAAAAATTTTGGTGCTTGATGAGCCAACATCCGGTCTTGACCCTATGGGACGAGATAAAATACTAAATTTGATTAAGTATTACAGAGAACAAACGGGTAGTACCGTAATTATTGTTTCACACAATATGGAAGATGTTGCAAGTATTGCGACTAAAATTCTTGTTATGAATGAAGCTACTTTTCTTTCATATGGAAATGTAGATGATACATATTCGGCTGCAGATGAACTTCTTTCAGTGGGACTGGATGTACCACAAATGACTAAAATCTTTTTAGAACTTAAAAAACGGGGTTATCCGGTTAGAACCAATATTTATACAGTTGAACAAGGTGTAAAAGAAATACAAAAGTTGAGGGCGAGCCTATGATTAGAGACATTACCATAGGTCAGTTTTTTCCGGGAAACTCTATAATTCATAAGATGGACCCCAGAATGAAACTTGTCCTAACATTTCTTTATATTGTTGTAATTTTTATGTGCAAGAATTTTTGGTCTTTAGGGCTTATGGTTGCGTCGCTCATTATTACGGTTGCATTGTCGAAAATTTCTGTTAAAACTATTTTAAAGAGCATAAAACCTATTGTAATCTTGACTGTTTTCACAGCAATCATTAATATCTTTTATGTCAACACTGGTGAAGTGCTTGTTAAATGGGCATTTATTAAAATTACAACAGGTGGTATATTTACAGCAATCTTTATGGTTATACGAATTGTAGCATTAGTAATTGCGAGTTCACTTTTGACTTATACAACGAGCCCAACACTAATTACGGATGCAATAGAAAGACTTTTATCCCCACTTAAATTTATGAGTAACAGTGTGCATACAATTGCTATGATGATGACGATTGCATTAAGATTCATTCCAATTCTTATCGATGAATTTGAAAAGATAACGAATGCCCAAAAGGCGAGAGGTGCGGATCTTGAAACAGGAACTTTAATTGAACGTGCTAAGGCACTCATTCCTATTTTTATCCCACTTTTTATTACTTCTTTCCGCAGAGCATATGAACTTGCCTTTGCGATGGAGTGCCGTTGCTACCACGGAGGAGAAGGTAGAACTCGAATGAAACAAATGAAATTGGAAATTCGAGATGTTTTTTGTGGGCTATTCATTATGCTCACAACAGTAGGAGTAGTATTACTCAATATTAATTTCACGGCGGTAATTTAATGAGAAACATTCTTTTAGTAATTAATTATATAGGTACGAATTATCATGGATGGCAGATACAAGAAAATGCCAATACAGTTCAAGCGGAATTACAAAAAGCACTTAAAACTGTGCTCGGTGATTTTGAAAGTTTAATTGGTTGTTCAAGGACAGATGCAGGAGCACATGCACATATGTATTGTTGTACTGTCCGTACGGAGAATAGGATGAATATCTTTAAACTCCAACGTGCTTTAAATTCAACTCTTCCTCTTGATATTGCAGTTAAACACATAAGTGTAGTAGATAAAGATTTTCATCCAAGGTATAACTGCACATCAAAGACTTATGCTTATCATATTTGTAATGCTCCGGTAAGGAATCCTTTTTGTGAAGAAAGAGCACTTCATTATAGACCTAAAATTGATGAAGAAAAACTTAATAAAATTGCACAGGATTTTGTCGGTACACACGATTTTTCAGCTTTTTGCGGAAGGAAAACATCTGTTGAGGATAAAACTCGCACAATATATGATGTGAAAATCGAGAGAAAAGGCGACATAGTTGTGATTTTCATAACAGGTGATGGATTTCTTTACAATATGGTTCGAATTATGGTTGGAACTCTTCTTTTTATCAATGAAGGTAAAATTGCTGAGGATGCAATTCCAAAAATTTTTAAATCAAAAGACAGAAAAAGTGCTGGTAAAACAGTACCTGCATATGGTCTTTATTTATACAATGTAGACTATAACGGCTGTTGTAATGGTGATGAAAATGGCTCAACACAGAAAAAAGAAACGAAAATTTAAGGTTAATTTTAGCAATTTTCTTACAATATTTGAAATAGTACTTGCAATTGCAATTTTCTTTGCGCTGTTTTCTTTTGCCAGTGCAAAATTAGGAATAACTTCTGTTTCAGATGTTGTAGATAGTTTTTCTAATTTTTTTAGAACTTTAAGTCCCGGTGAAGGGTATCCGTATAAAATTAATTCAAGTTCGGTAAAAGATATTGAAGTTTTAAATGGAAATATCTATGTTTTGTTAGACGACAAGACTTTAACGCTTGACAAAACTGCGAAAGAGGTCAAAATATCCAGTCTGACGTATTCAACTCCGGCTTTTGCTGTAAAAGGCGGCAGAGCAGTAGTATTTAATAGAAACGGGAATCGGTATAGAATTGAGAATAGGACAGATATACTCCATTCGGGAGAAACTAATGAAGAAGAAAAAATAATAACTGCAGCATTATCAAGAAAAGGAATGTTAGCTCTTGCAACACTCTGTAAAGATGCCAGGTCGAAACTGACGGTCTTAAACAGTTCTTATAAAAAAGAAGTATTTGTTTGGAAATGCGCACAGGATAGTATTGTTTCGGTTGATTTATCGTCAAATGGCAGATATGCTGCTGTTGCAGTTGTTGGAGCCAGAGATGGTGAAATGTTCTCAAAGGTTTATACTTTTGATTTTAAATATGCAGAACCGATTGCAGAATTTGAATATCCTAAAACTGCAATTTTGAGTGTAAGATTTTCTTCAAATGATAACGTAGTTGCAATTGGCGATAATCTTATTTCGTTTATAAAAGATTTAAAAAAAGTTGAAAATAAGAACTTTGGAACAAGTACGCTCGTAAATTTCACTTATTCTGACAGAGGAGATACCATCTTAGTTTTATCAGAATATGGAAGCACAAATTCGCAAATTCTTACAGCTTATTCATCAAGCTTCAATGTTAATTTTGAAGAAAAGTTTGATAGTAATATAAAAGATATATTTGCTGCTGACGGAAAGGTAAACGTATTGCTCGAAGATAAGGTAATTGTCTTTCGCTCCGGAGGAACTAAATATAAAGAGTATTCAGCAGATACTAATTCAATATCGGTATTAAATATTGGAAATAAAACTTATGTATACGCCATTGGCAAAATAGTAAAATGTACAGAAAGTAAGTGAGGAAGCAATGAGTAAAAAATCTAAAAAAGATATTTTAAAAGAACAGATAACAAGTATTTTTGAAGGAGCATGGACAATTCCTAATTTATTATCGACAATAAGGATTTTGCTTGTTCCGCTATTTCTGGTTTTATTTAACAAGGAAATGTATGTAGCCGGATATGTGACAATTTTCGCATCAGCACTTACAGATTTTTATGATGGTTATATTGCAAGAAAATTCAACCAATTTTCAAAGCTGGGCACAATACTTGATCCTATAGCTGACAAGCTTACAACAATTGCTTTGACGATTACACTTTATTTTTACTTTCACGCAGCAGATAATATTTTTCTTAACATTTGCGGATATCTTCTAATTACCTTATGTGTAGTAGAACTTGTGATGATTATTGGAAGCTTTATACTTTTAAGTATGGGTGTTCGACCGGTAGCTTCTGATAAGTACGGAAAATATTCAACTTTCTATTTTTATTGTGTAATTGGTCTTATTCTTTTACATGCACCAACAATTGGAGTACTTTCAAAGTTTATTGTTTATCCGGGCGTAGTATTCTTTGTTTTGTTGGTAATTTCAGTTATACTTAAAATAAGATCATTTATTTCGTATATTCCTCCAATGAAGGAAAGATTTGCTGAGATGAAGGCAGCAGAAGAAGAAGGAGACACAGATTAATGAAACAAATGTTTTGTACAAGATGTAAGCAGAATCCTGCTATAGTCTTTGTATCAAAAATTGACGGACCGGATAGTGCACAAAAGGGCGAGCCGATTGGTTACTGCCTTAAATGTGCTATGGAACTTAATATTGGTCCGGTAAAGCAATTGATGGATAAAATGGGTATTGGTGCTGATGAAATTGATGAAATTTCGGAACAGTTCAATGCTCTTATGGGCGTGAACGATGATCCGGATTTTGAAGTAGGCGGTTCACCATCAATGCCGAACCTTAGTAATCTTTTTAGTGCCCTTGGCAGCAATGAAAGTGATTCCGGTAATTACTTCGGCGGTTTCGGTATTCCTCAAAAGGATACTGAAATAGACTCTGAAGATGAAGAAGATGGCAAGAAAAAACGTCGTCGTAGAAAAGATAGTAAAGGCGACAAGAAAAAACGCCGCTATCTTAGCACATATTGCACTGATTTAACAGAGAGGGCACGTGAAGGTAAGCTTGACAATATAATAGGTCGTGACCAAGAAATAGCTCGTGCTATACAAATTCTCTGTCGTCGTTCTAAGAATAATCCTTGCCTTATCGGTGAACCGGGTGTCGGTAAGACAGCAATTGCAGAAGGACTTGCTATTAGAATTGCTGCCGGTGAGGTTCCGGCAAAGCTTAAAGATAAGGAAATTCATCTTCTTGACTTGACTGCTCTTGTAGCCGGCACTCAGTTTAGAGGTCAGTTTGAGAGTCGTATTAAAGGTCTTGTAGAAGAAGTGAAAAAAGAAGGGAATATAATCCTTTTTATTGACGAAGTTCATAATCTTGTTGGCACAGGTGATGCTGAAGGTACAATGAATGCTGCTAACATTTTGAAACCATCTCTTTCTCGTGGAGAAATTCAAGTAATCGGTGCCACAACCTTTACGGAGTATAGAAAGCATATAGAAAAAGATGCGGCACTAGAGCGTCGTTTTCAACCAATTAAAATTGAAGAACCTTCAATTGAACAGACTTTTGAAGTTTTAAAAGGAATTAAGGGTTATTACGAAGATTATCATAGGGTTAAAATTTCAGATGACCTTGTTCATAGAGCAGTTGTGCTTTCAGAACGTTACATTACAGATAGATTTTTACCGGATAAAGCAATAGACCTTCTTGATGAAGCTTGTACTTGTGCAAATCTTAGAAATAAGGCTATTTCCGAAGCAGAAATCGCTGAAAAAGAGCTTGAAGATGCAAGGTTAGATTTAGCTGATATGGAAGCAGATACAGAGAATCCTGATTACGAGGAACAGGCTAAGGTTAAAGCGGAAATAATTGCTATTGAAGCTGATCTCCCTAAACTTCTTGAAAAAGCGAAGGATAACGATGTTTTAGAAGAGGACCTTGCAAAGGTAATTCAACTTTGGACAGGTATTCCGGCATCTAAAGTAATTGAGTCCGACCTTAGAAAACTTGCAAATCTTGAAAGCGAACTTAAAAAGCATATTAAAGGTCAACCGGAAGCTGTTGCAGCTGTATCATCTGCTGTTAAGCGTTCAAGAGTTCAAATAAATGCAAGACGTAGGCCGGCATCATTTATATTTGTAGGACCTACAGGTGTTGGTAAGACCGAACTTGTAAAACAGCTTTCAATGCAGTTGTTTGATACACCGGAAACCCTTATTAGACTCGACATGTCTGAATTTATGGAGAAACATAGTGTATCCAGGATTATAGGTTCACCTCCGGGTTATGTTGGTTACGATGAAGCAGGACAACTTACTGAAAAGGTTCGCAGAAAGCCTTATTCGGTAATCCTTTTTGATGAAATTGAAAAAGCTCATCCTGATGTTATGAACATCCTTCTTCAAATCCTTGATGAAGGCAAAATTAACGATGCACAGGGTAGAACCGTAAACTTTGAAAATACTGTTATTATTATGACTTCTAATGCTGGTTCTGAGCGCAAGGAAGGTGCTTTGGGCTTTGGTAAGACGGAAGATGACGCAAATGAGGAAAAGAGTATGAAAGCCCTTAGAGACTTCCTTCGACCGGAGTTTCTTGGCCGTGTAGATGAGATTGTATTTTTCAAAGACCTTACAAAAGAGGATTATGAAGAAATTGCAATTCTAATGCTTAGCGAGCTTGAAGAACCGATTAAAGAAAAGGGAATGAAGTTTTCCTATGACAAGGATGTTCCAAAGGCAATAGTTGAGAAAATGGATAGTAATGTTCGTGGTGCTCGAGACCTTAGAAATGTAATTAGACGTAACATTGAAAACAAAGTTGCAGACATTATTATTGATGCTGAAGGCACTGCAATTTCACAAATAAAAGTATCCGTTTCAGACGGCGAACTTGTCGTTAAATCCTTATAAAACTTTATTGACACTCGACGGTGGTTATGCTAAAATTATCACCGTCGCGATTGTGCGGGTGTAGTTCAATGGTAGAATTCCAGCCTTCCAAGCTGGTTACGTGGGTTCGATTCCCATCACCCGCTCCATTTCGATTTGTTCTATAGGAGTAACCGAAAGGTTGCTCCTATTTTCATATCACCTGCGATCGCCTGTCAGTTTCCAATGACGCAATGAACCTGCTGCAATGCTGAGCCTTGGCAGGCTGTGCAACTTAAAGGGAGGATATATCTTGAGGGATAACAGCGTATCAAAACCAATGGTGCTTAAAAAGGCGTTTCAAGCTGCTTTTCCGGTTACCATTCCCATCATGGCCGGATTTCTATTTTTAGGATTGGCATATGGAATTTACATGAACGTGTCGGGCTTTTCTTTCCTGTATCCCATGCTAATGAGCCTGACTGTGTTTGCAGGTTCGGTAGAATTTGTGGCAGTGGGATTGCTGCTGATGCCTTTTGATCCTTTCAACGCGTTTATTCTCACCTTAATGGTCAACGCCCGCCATTTATTTTACGGACTTTCGATGTTGGACAAATACAATGTGCCGGGTATCAAAAAGTACTATTTAATCTTTGGCATGTGCGATGAATCCTTCTCCATCAACTGCACAGCAGATATTCCCAAGGGTGTGGACAAAGAGTGGTTTATGGTGTTTGTCACCTTGCTCAATCACTGCTATTGGGTGTTGGGCGCTACCCTGGGTGGGGTGTTTGGTTCTTTGATCCAGTTCAATACCAAGG
>JAAYOC010000074.1 GCA_012520505.1 Oscillospiraceae bacterium | reverse complement strand
TAACAAAGGAAGAGATTAAAACTATGTACTTAATAAAAATTAAAACAAACAACAAAGGATATAACATGAAAAAAGTATTAGTAGAATTAAATGAAAAAGAATTTGAAATGATTATAGCATTCAGACAGATTTTTATGAATGAGAACGAAGTAATTGAAGTTGATCATATAGACAAATATAACTACGAAGAATATATCGGGAAAACTGTAAAAGTGATTGGTGATGTGTATTTAGGTGGATTAGGTTTAACAAAAATCCCTATCAATTTCACTGAAGTGGGTGGAAGTTTCTATTGTTGTGACAACAAATTGACTTCTTTAGAAGGAGCACCAGAAAAAGTAGGTAGTGATTTCTATTGTTCAAATAACCAATTGACTACATTAGAAGGTTGTCCAAAAGAAGTAGGTGGTGGTTTCTATTGTTATAAAAACAAATTGACTTCATTAGTAGGAGCACCAACAAAAGTGGGTGGGCGTTTCGCTTGTTATAATAACAAATTAACTTCTTTAGAAGGAGCACCAAAATATGTAGGTGGAAGTTTCGATTGTTCGAATAACCAATTAGATATACCTACGTTTATCGGTGGTGAATTTGAATACTAACTATTGTAAAACAAAAAGTTTACCTTATAAATACATTGACAAACCGATAGTATTTTCTATATTTACTATTATAACAGAGACAAAGGAGAAAACATGAAAAAAGTATTAGTAGAATTAAATGAAAGAGAAGTAAAAGTATTAAAAAGAGTTCTGAATGAGAAAATTGTTAGCAACTGGCATTTTTTACCTGAACTTCCAGATCGTTTTGTTGAAGTGCTTATTGCTTACAAATATAATAAAAAACCAATACAAGGATATTGGAATGGCGAAAAATGGATTGGTTCTTTTGAAGTAAGAGATTATATGAGAGATGGATATAATGTAAGAGATGTGGAGCTGATTGAACCTGAAGATATTTACGCTTGGACTGAACTTCCAGATTGTCCAGAAATACCAACGCAGTCTTAATATAAGATTTTCTATATTTACTATATAACCAACATCAAAGGTAAAAACATTAAAAAAGTAACAGTAGAATTAAATGAAAGAGAATTAAAAGTATTAAAAAGAGTTCTGAAATCCAAAAAAAAAGAGACATTATGCATATCTTGCGGAAATCAAGAACGGTCAATAGATGACACAGGTAGATGTGACTCATGCAGGCGAGAATTGTATGAAAGAGTTATGTGGATGTGTGATTTTGACTAAAGAATTTACAAACAAAACCCTTGACCAACCAATAATATTTTCTATATTTACTATATAACCAACAACGGAGTACTAAATATGACAACAACAACTAATAAAACAAACAACAACCAAGGAAACATTATAAATAAATCTTTTATACTAAACTCCGCAATCTTCTCATCCACCCTCGCAGAAGAAACACAAAAATTAATCAAAGCAGAAGAAAAAGAACTATTAACTAAAATGAGCAAAAACAAAGGCATGCTCGACACATGGATGCGAGGAAGTGAAAGATGGATTAGCTTCTCCGAATCTAAAGTGATAGAACATGCCTTAGCTAGCGTCTCCGATGTAAATCAAATAAACTTTAAAAACTTTAAATATCTAAAGTCCTTAGAAGACTATTTAAATTTTGTTAAAAAAGACGGGAACGAATGCTCCCATCCAAAAACAAATGAAGATAATGTTGTGGAGATAATATTTAAAAATGCTAATAACTACGGAACTGGTTATGGAATACTAAAAAACACCTCAGTAGATGTTAGAACATACATCAACCTTGATACAGAAAGAATAGTAAGTAGAATATATACTATCTCAAAAGATGTTATTGGTGAAGTATATATCGTAGGATAAATAAAAAGGGAGTTAAAAAACTCCCTATTCTTAATTACTCCATTGGAAATGGTGGAATGTAATCCTTCGAGGACTCCAACCATCCCTCCAAAGCAACTAAACGATTTATTAAATCAGTCTTCGTGTAAACTCCCTCTGCTAACTCCTCCTCATGAATTATCGTAGGATCATAAGACTCTCCCTGCTGAGACCTCGATTTATACTTAAACTGAAAACGACCATCCTCAACCTCAGATAAGTAAAACCTAACCTCCCGTAAGGCACGAGCACGATTTCTTAATAATAAGTTCTTTATATGGTTTAAATGAGGATGCTCCTTGCTGTTCTCTATCATGTTGACTATACCTATCGAACGGTTCTGATTGAATACAATGTGATACCTTAGTACCTGTGGAATTAAACGCATGGTGAATTCTCCTTTGTGTTTATTGTTTTATTTATTTTTATTAAATTATTTATTTTTATTTATTTATTTATTTTTAATTTTTTGTTTGTTTGTGTTTGTTTTAAATTTATAATATTCAAATACCTTGACAAGTTAGGATTCAGAAGTGGCGATTTTAAGCAGAAATGGCAAGGAATGTGCCACTATTTATGCCAGCTAAAATGCCTCGAATTTGGGCGATTTTCTGGCGGTTTCGGTGGCAATGCCGTACTCATAAATAAATTGTTTCTAAAAATGTATTAAGGTGATTTAACTATTAGATGTCTTATTTATAAGGGGCGGTTAACTGGGGAATTTTTTATCCACTCTTTCTTTTATCTGTGGCAGTCGCGAAGTTTTTATCTGTGGCAGTCGCAAATTCTTTTTTTATATAGTTAATTTTAGATGGCAGTCGCAAATTCTTTTTTTATATAGTTAATTTTATGGCAGTCGCGAAGTTTTTATCTGTATTAATGGCAGTCGCTATGGCAGTCGCAAATTCTTTTTTATATTATTCACATGGCAGTTACAGGCAGTTACTGGTTTGTTTTTATACAACAGGGCAAGATGAGGGCAAGTCACAGGGCAAGTCGTAGTTTGATTATTTGGGATTTTGGATTTATGGAATTCTTTGTGTGTTTTGGGATTGTTTTAATTTATCTCCCATGTGAAAAAAATTCGCCACAAATTTTCTGACTTTTGGGTGTGGAAACCTCTCTCTGGTGATTTTTATAAATACTACATGTTTATTTGAAATTGTTTATTTGAAATTGTTTATTTGAAAGTTTTCATTTGGGGGATTTTTGTTATATGATAGTTAATAATGGTAAGGTGATTGCGATTGATAAGGTTAAGGTAGATTATTCTTCTATTAGTGGTGATGGTCAGTTTGTTCCTATTGGTGTTAAACGGGAATTTGTTGAGGGTGTTGTTAATGAGATGGATATTGGTGATTCTTATGATTTGCCTATTGCTTCTGATACTGTGTTGGGTGGTGTTCGGATTGGTGAAAACTTATCTATAGATGATTCTGGAGTTCTTAGTGCTGATGTTACTGTTTATAGTGCTGGGGATGGGATTGTTATTAATGATAGTTATATAAGTGTAGATAATTCTTATATAGGTGATGTTATTGAAAATACCTTTGTTACTAATTTAGAGAATTATGTTACTAGTGAAGAAAATGATGTTGTACAAGAGAAATTGATTGCTGGTGATGGGATTTCTATTGATGATGGGGTTATTAGTAGTACAGTTAAATTTGATGAGTATGAATTACCCACTGCCACAGAATCCACTTTAGGTGGGGTTAAAATTGGTGAAAACTTATCCATAGATGGTTCTGGAGTTCTTAGTGCTGTTGATACTGTTTATAAAGCAGGTGATGGGATTTCTATTGATGATGGGGTTATTAGTAGTAATGTTGTGAATGAGTATGAGTTACCTATTGCTTCCGCTTCAGTTTTAGGAGGTGTGAAAGTTGGGGGTAATTTAAATATTGACCAAGATGGTGTTTTAAGTGCTGATGATACTATTTATACACTACCCACTGCTTCTGATAATGTTCTTGGTGGGGTTAAAGTTGGAAGTGGATTATCTATAAATGGTTCTGGAGTTCTTAGTACCATTTATAGTGCAGGTGATGGTATTGATATTGATGATGGGGTTATTAACATTGATAAAGGAGTTATTCAAGAAAAATTAACTGCAGGTGAAAATATTTCAATTGACGGTAATGTTATAAGTGCCAATGATACAAAATACACTGCAGGAACTAATATCTCTATAGACAAAACTAATAAAATAATAAGTGCAGTGGATACTATTTATACACTTCCTACTGCCACAGAAACCACTTTAGGTGGGGTTAAAATTGGTGAGGGGATAATTGTAGATGAACATGGTGAAATCTCTGT
>JAAYOC010000079.1 GCA_012520505.1 Oscillospiraceae bacterium | reverse complement strand
CGTTAGCATCCAAATAAAACAACGAAAAATATAAAGGGTACTGTCAAATAAAGTTCGCAACTTTGGAACCCCTTAATTTAGTTATGCTACTAATGGTTCGATCTGAGCAATGGATTGCTGGCTGAGGTAGGCTCTGCCAACAGACCAGTCTTCAGAGTATTCCATAAGATATATGCTGACGAGTCGTACATAGGATTCTTGGTTTGGGAAGATTCCAATCACCTTTGTACGCCTTCTTATTTCTTTGTTTAATCGTTCCAGCATGTTGGTTGAGCTGACTTTTCGTGCGTCCAGGCTGGGGAAGTCGTAGTAGGTCAGGCTATCTGCTAACCCTTCCTCTAAGATATCGATTGCTTTGGGATATTTGTTCCTATATCGTTCGCTCAATACGTTCGCCTGCTGTTCTGCTGCTGACTTGTTCGGGGCTTGCCAGATCAGCTTCAGGAGTTTAGCAAAAGTTTCTTTGTCTTTGTGAGTAACATGAGCGAGGATATTGCGCATGAAATGGACTTTGCACCGCTGCCAGCCGGCTCCCGGAAAGGATTCAAGAATCGCTTTGACCAAACCGCTGTGAGCGTCCGAAACGACGAGTTCCACGCCACTTAATCCTCGTTCCTTCAGTTGCTTGAATAGATGAGTGTACGTGACACTTGACTCCTCCAGCATCGGCTCAATTGCAAGGATTTCACGCTGCCCCGATTCATTGACACCACAAACAATTAAAATCGCCATGCTCATGACCCGGCCGGAATAACGCACTTTCTCGTATAGTGCATCCACCCAAAGTACCGGGTAGTTTGTCCCCTCAAGGGAGCGGTTGCGGAAGGATTCAGCTTGCTCATTTAGCCCCTTGGTTATTTCACTGACCTGGCTGCGGGACAAGTTCTCTATGCCCAGTTTCTTGGCCGCTTTTTCAATCTTTCGTGTCGATACACCATGAATGTACGCCTCTTGGATCACCTGGATCAGGGCGGCTTCGCTGCGCTTCCGTTCGGTCACAAAGAAGGGAATATAACCCCCATTGCGAACCTTGGGAACCATAAGATACATCGTTCCCATACGAGTATCTAAGCGTCGGGGCCGATAACCGCTACGGTAGCTTTTTCGTTCTGTGCTTTGCTCGTTCTTCTCCGCGCCGATCTGAGAAGAGACTTCCGCTTCCATGAGTTGATCACACAACCATTCCAACATGTGAAGCATGGGATCGGCTGAACCCATGCATTCTAATAGTATTTCTGTCAGGTCCGTGGTATCTTTTTTGTAAGCCATTGGAATTTCTCCTTTTCTTTTGTTTTCGGCAAATTACATTGTAAAGGAGTTCCTTTGGCTTTTCCTTATCATTTTGTCAAGTTGCGAACTTTATTGTACGTGACCATATAAAGCGCTAAATAAAGACGGAAGTTTCCAATCTGGTGACATATTCTCTACATCATAGATAGGCGTTACATCCTTCAGATTTCTTTCAAATTCACTTTTGATGATGTATTTAGACAATTTGATAAGCGCCTTTT
>JAAYOC010000083.1 GCA_012520505.1 Oscillospiraceae bacterium | reverse complement strand
TCATGAGCCTATCGACTACTTTCTCTTTTAATGTTGTTTTACCTGAGCCATCTGCTCCTTCAAAATATATTATCATATTAACCTCCAAATGATTGTAAATTTGCATATATGATATCACTTTTCCTGATGTTCTTTACGACTTCATAATACTCTTCTGTATTATATACATCATCGTGGTGTTTCATATACAATATTCTATTAGGCTTGAAAGTACCTATTCTATCCAGACCGACCGCGTCTGGTTGTGTTATCATTATCCAATTTGCTCTCTTGTACCAAGGTACGTTATATAATCTTATGTATTCAGCCATGATTTCATCTGCGTCATTAGGCCCTTGATTAAATGCATAGGCATACATCTTAAATTTGCCATCACGACACATATGTCCTATACCAACTGCATTTCTATAATCGGCGTCGGCCTGTATAGACACACGATGTAGGTGTATTGTAACTCTAGTCAATGTTACCTTTTCATACTTTGGTAAAAGTATTATTCTCGCATCATGTTTGTATCGGGCCGTTTCTGCATAGTGCATTATAGCAGGATAATCAAGCCAGTCGTTATTTTTACATTTATAGGTCAAGACATTAAATTTCTCGCCATTTCTAAAAGCCTTAAATGTTATTTCTAAGTGTTTTTCTAAGTGTTTTCTAAATAGTCTAATATCCATAGTATTCTCTCCTGTTTTCTTTTCGCCATTTGTTAAGTCTGCGGTATAGTGATGCCGGTAAAAAGCCAGCTGTGCAATTTATAATTTGGTCTATCTCTCGTTGTGAGAACTCTTCTTTAAGTATGCCGCATAGTTCTTCTTTCGTACATTCAAATTCTTTATCTTCAATGTACTTATCACAAGCACCAATGAGTTCATGATAACACATTGGTTTGTCATCTCCATCGCCTGCATTGACTTTCGCGTCTAATGCGATAATACCGCATGTTTCGCCTGTTATCCTATTATGCCAAAAGTTATACTCTTTTCTAAAGTCATTTCGTATCGCCTTTTCTAAGTAGAATAATGAACCCATATAAATAGTGCCTTTGTTGTAACAATTGGTTATAGTCATATATACATTTGACAAACACTCATCAAAGTCCCTATCAAATTGTTTCGAAAACTTTCGTGCCTGTGCTCTACACCACTCTAATTTGGTCATGAGCCAAGCCTCAAATGGTGGGTTCTTAAACATTATCGCATTCTTCTTTGTAGACAACATGTCTATCCACTGCATAAATGCCAAGCATAGGTGATGTTGCGATACAATATCATCACCATTTTTGACATCTTCTGTCTTCTGTAAATACAAGGTGATACATTGACTAGGTCTACCTGTAATAAAATATCCAACTGCCACCCTAGAACCTATGGTCTGTGCCCACTTCTCTGGTGTCCAAGTTAATGGGTTATCATCTGCTGTTATTGTTAATTTTATTAATTTCATCTTCGTGGCCATAGCACTCCTCCTACATTTTGCTTAATCTGCCCGATGGGGTTATGAGTATTTCACTATCTATAAGTGGTATAAGTTTATCTTCATTTATATCACCATTAACAAACATAATCACCAATGCCCGTAATAGTGCAGACTGATTGTTTGGGACACCAAGGTCCAATAGTTTCTTCTGCATAGTTACTTTCAGTTGACGTGGGAAATAAAAGTTCCACTTGTCCATCTTCTCATCATCTACTATTCTGTCGTATATACTCATCTGGTTCACCTCCTTTTAGGATATCCTAATTATTGTGTAAGAAAAAGGCGTGATACTATACCACGCCTTTTTAATATGGGCTCTTATATTCCCATTGCTCTGAGTTGTGCTAAGAGTTCTTCAGCCTTGCTGATTTCTTTTGCTCTACGCTTTGCCGCTCTTTCGGCCTTTTCTTCTTCTGTCAACTTCCTTGATTTTCTAGGAGTATTGGCCTTGTTCTCAGCAGAGATTGCAAGTATCTCGTTGTATCTCTCATATTGCTCTTCTGTGAACATATCAATGAACGTCTTTGGACCTTTTAGTGAAGGTTTCTCACCGGCCTTTAATGCAGCGATATAAGCCTCTAACTCTTCAATAGACATATCTTCTGGTTTCTTACCTTTAGCGGCTTCTTTGGCCTCTTTGAACGCCTTTATCGCATCTTCCACTAGAGTAGTATACTCAGCTGCGGTTTCGTCGTCTAAATACTTGATGACTGTCTTATTGACGCCAGTCGCTCCAATCACTCTTGGAGGAGCGGTTCTAACTTCAACTTCTACGCCTTCGCCTTTGTCGCTGTTAAGGAATAAGTCCTCACTGAAGTATTGTCTGTTGCACACTTCTTCCATCTTCTTGCATCTTATCCAAGGTTTACCATTGGGATGCTTGTCGTTGGCTTTTGATTTTTCTAACCAAACCCAACATGCTGCTGCTTCTGAACCATCACCAGCATCAAATAGGTATTTACCTGTTTGCTTCTCGTCTGCCGTTGAGGCATCATAAGCGGGGTTAACTAATAATTTTGCAATTGTGTCTTTTTTCGCCATAATTTTTGTCTCCTTTTTACTAATATTTTTTTAAGTTTTATTACTCTTTGAATGTAGCGGACCATTCAATTTATAATTTAATTCAATAATTAACTATTGCTAATTTTTTCTTTGATATTATATTATATCACTTTTTTCGCCTATTTTTTCACCATATGAGATGACTAACGGACTGGGATATAGTTGTCGCTTTCATTGTCTCTTTGGTATCCTTTCGCCAACAACATATTCTCGGTATAGTGTATTATGTCAATGAGCACTTTAACGTCTGCAGGTATATCTGTCTCTTTCAAGTCATCATAACAATCTTTACACAAATAACATTGTAAATCGCCATAAAACTCTACATCACGACCATGTGTAAAACATTTGTCGCATCTGTGTACCTTCATCCACACTGCTGTTTCTGAATCGTCGCCAACATCCCATAGGTGTTCACCTGTTTGCTCTTCGGCTGCCTTCAAGGTATAGTAACAATCTTCACACAAATAACATTGTAAATCGTTATCAAACTCTACATCATTATTACTATATGTAAAACATCTGTCGCATCTGTGCAGCGACTCTTTGTGAAGATACTCGTCTATCTCTCTATATAGTTCATCGGCTCGTTCAAACCTCTTGTCTTGGTTCTGCCAATACCCATAAACAATCACGGTTAATTCATCATTAATATAGCTCAAAGTAAACCAGTTATTTATGAAATTGATACCTGTGTCTCGTATGCTCTTTATGTCCGCGGCGATGTCGTCTTTTTTGTGCTGTATGAGAATATTCACCAGCATGTCAAAGTCTTTGATTATAACTTTCTTTAATTCTGCTACTTTGTCTAGTTTCATTTAATTACCTCCTTTTCTCGGTTATTTTTCTGTGCTATGCTCCCTATTTATTAAATCTTGAACCGCTTGATATCCACAACGGCTATATACTGCTAAGTCTAAAGTTTCGATGCTATAGCCGTACATGTCCGTTATTAGTTCCAGCTCTGCTTCTGTAAAAAATCCTCTTTCTAGTAGCCAATTATAGCAATAATCTAATTGTTTGTTTGTCATTTTTTATCCTCCTATTATTAATATATATTAAATCGTTGCAGAGTCTATTATTCGCACATTATTCATACCGCCCAGATATTTATTCATGTACGCAATTACATCTTCCTTATTTCGCATACCTTCAAATGTAGTAATTGCTCTTGCATTTTGTATACGAGCGTTATAATTTTCTTCAGGTGTCCCTTTCCATTTGCCGTTTTGTTTGAATATAACATACGTATTATTGTCATTCATCATTATTTTGTCCTCCTTTACTTTTTTAACAATGTATCAGTGAAATTTATTTGCTCGATTTGTTCGATACTTCCGCATTCATCGACTCGATGAAATTTATTTGCTTGTTTGAGAATGCTCTTCATATTGCATAATGACTTCAATTGTTTACTCGTGTGCGGTGACAATTTTACATTATATACCAAATGATATAAAAGTTGTGTAGCGATTTTGTCGTCTATATGTACATTTAGTCCTCCGCACCAAAGTGGAAACGCGGAAAAATCCAAATCCGCGTTATTCAAATCCGCAGAACTTAAATCAGCAGAATTCAAACTCGTGCAACTCAAATTCGCATAACGTAAATTCGCATATTTCAAATTGGCATAACTCAAATCGGCATAATATAAATTTGCATAATTCAAATCGGCATAATGTAAATTTGCATAACTCAAATTGGCATAATGTAAATCAGCAGAACTCAAATTCGCATAATGCAAATCAGCGGAACTCAAATTGGCATAACTCAAATCCGCAGAATGTAAATCAGCGTGACGCAAATCCGCATAACTCAAGTCCGCACAACGTAAATTTGCATAACGCAAGTCTGCACAACGCAAATCCGCTCTTTCGCCTTCTTCGCCATTGCTAGATAACCATAATTTATGCTTATCTAGTATTTGGTCTAATTCTTGTTTTGTAAATGTTCTCATTTCATTTGGGTTTCTTTTACTCATAATTTTTACCTCCTGAGTATCTTATTATATATATATATTATACCACATTTTTTGACATAAGTGAATAGATTCACCTAGGGTTATCATCAAATAGGTAGAGTTATGAGAAGATGGTTCTAGTCATCTTCCGTAATAATTCCACATTCGCCGATTCTGTGAAATTTATTCGCTTGTTTGACAATGCTCTTCAGTTTGCATAATGACTTTAATTGTTTACTCGTATACTGCGATGATTTTACATTGTTAACAAAATGATATAAAAGTTGTATAGCAATATTGTCGTCAATGTTAACATCTAAACCTCCGCACCAAAGTGGAAACACGGAAAAATCCAAATTCGCACAATGTAACTTCGCACCACGCAAATTGGCAGAACGCAAATTGGCAGAATGCAAATTCGCAGAATTCAAATTCGCAGAACTTAAATTAGCAGAATACAAATCTGCAGAACTTAAATCAGCAGAACCCAAATTCGCAGAACTTAAATTCGCATTGTGCAAAGTCGCACGATACAAAGTCGCAGAAATTAAATCAGCATGACTCAAATCTGCGTCTTGCAAATCTGCAGAACTTAATACAGTACGACGCAAATTCGCAGAATGCAAATTGGCAAAACGCAAATTTGCAGAACACAAATATGAATAACTTAAATTCACAGAATACAAATTTGCAGAACTCAAATTCGCATAACTCAAATTCGCATAACGTAAATTTGCAGAACTCAAATTCGCATAATGCAAATTCGCACGACGCAAATTGGCATAACGTAAATCGGTATTATGCAAATTTGCATAACTCAAATTTGCATAAATCAAGTCAGCGTCATGCAACTTTGCATAACTCAAATTGGCCTTTTCGCCTTCTTCGCCACCGCTCGATAACCATAATTTATGCTTATCTAGTATTTGGTCTAATTCTTGTTTTGTAAATGTTTTTGTTGTTTGTGTTTTCATAACTTTTCTCCTTTTATTATATAATATATTATTTATTGCGCGCGGGCGTGCGCGTCAATATCAATTATCGCGCGCGTGTGGGTATGAGAGGATAATCTTGTCTTTAGTTAGACGGTTCTCATGACCAGCAATGTGCGCAGTGTATTCAGTCGCCCAGAGTTGATAGTTCCACAGGTCTATTTCTTCTGGTTTAATGAAGTACCATCTACATATCTTCCTGAGCCACTCATCTTTGTCTTTTTGCGTGGGAGCCTGTTCATACTCTGCAAAGAACCATGTCCACCGAAGTTCTTCAGGGTGGTAACCTTTAGCGACTGAAGACTTGTACGAATACCCGGGTATTATAGTGCCGTCAGGTCTAATTCGCTCAGGGACTGTAATGGTCTTGAACTTATTGGTCGTCGTAGGCGGAAAGATTAGGTTTGCATCGCGGACTAAGTGGTCACCAAGTCCAAGATATTCATTTGTGTGAAATCGTAAGATGTCTTGGAACCTCTTCTTGTGATAACGAGGTGAAGTGGTATCATAGTGTTTGCGCTGTTTACCTTTATCAGTTCTAGGTTTAGTAGAGGGTGTGTAAGACCCTCTACTTTGTCCTAAGTCACTACGAACTTTACGACCATCTGGATGTACTCCTAGTTCTTTAAGTTGTTTTAGTAATTCTTGTTTTCTCATTATTTTAACCTCACCCAAGCACCAAAATACTTTTGGTTTTCTTTGTCATCATCAGCATGAGGCTCACGAACATAAATCTCAGCGATATTGTCCCACCAAGCCAATGGGTTCTGACGAGTCACAGGGGTTATCCTAAACTTGTATCTGGTGAATACTTTGCAACTATTATTTATTTTTACGTCTTCTGGTAACATGACTTTTATACCTCCTTCATAAATACTTTAAAACGTTCATCGCTTATTTGCTCTTCTTTTACTTTTTTACTCATAATTTTTACCTCCTGAGTATCTCTACTCTTCCTCCTCAATAATTCCATACTCATCGGCTACATGACTTTTATTGGCTTGTTCGATAATGTTCTTCATATTACATAATGACTTTAATTGTTCACTAGTGTGTGGTGACGATTTTACATTACATACCAAATGATATAAAAGTTGTGTAGCAATTTTGTCGTCAATGTTGACATCCAAGCCTCCACACCAAAGTGGAAATGCAGAAAAATCCAAATTTGCAGAATTCAAATTCGCACGACGCAAATTCGCAGAATACAAATTCGTAGAACTCAAATCTGCAGAACTTAAATTTGCAAAACTCAAATTTGCAAAACTCAAATCTGCAGAACTCAAATCTGCAGAACTTAAATTTGCATAACTTAAATCAGTAGAACTCAAATTCGCATAACGTAAATTTGTAGAACTCAAATTTGCACGACTCAAATTCGCAGAATACGAATTTGTATAACTCAAATCTGCATAACTTAAATCGGCCTGATACAAATTCGTAGAACTTAAAGTTGCATAATTCAAATTTGTATCATGCAAATTTGCAGAATTCAAATTTGCAGAACTTAAATAGGCCCGATACAAATTCACAGAACTCAAATTTGCAGAACTCAAATCTGCATAACTCAAATTTGTAGAACTCAAATTCGCAGAACTTAAATTTGCATAACTCAAATCAACACGACTCAAATTTGCAGAACTCAAATCTACATAACTCAAATCTGCATAACTCAAATCTGCATAACTTAAATCGGCCCTTTCGCCTTTTTTACAATTACTAGATAACCATAATTTGTGATTATCTAGTAATTGGTCTAATTCTTGTTTTGTAAGTGTTCTCATTTCATTTTTCATACTCGTTTTTACCTCCTGAATTTCTTTTGCTTCAACTTTTTCTACTTTTTTACTCATAATTTTTACCTCCTGAGTATTCTATTATATTATATATATATATTATATCACATTTTTTGACATAAGTGAATAGATTCACCTAGGGTTATCATCAAATAGGTAGAGTTATGAGAAGATGGTTCTAGAATGATGAGAGGTTATTAAAATAATTTAATTCAGGAGGAATATCAATTTTATATATTTATATATGTTTATATGTGTTATTATGTATATATATTTTATCATATAAAAAATGATTAATTAGGGAATAAAACTTATATTCCTCCTGAATTAAATTATTTTGATGACCTATTTCCCAATTTCTCTGCGCGTTTCTAGTTTTTGGTGTCAATAGTCCAAAAATCTCATATACCTCATCAACCTCATATACCTCATCAACTTTCGCAGAGCCTAAGAGCCTGTGAGACTCATTGTATGTGATAATTGTTAAAAAGCACTGAAAAGCCACAGACTCTGGCACATAGCCTTAGAGCCTGTGAGACTCATTGTATGTGATAATTGTTAAAAAGCACTGAAAAGCCACAGACTCTGTGGCACCTAGCCACCAGGGCTTAGGTGAGTTGTTAGAAAAAGGGCACCCGGGGTGGTTAATCTGACATTGTGTCTGGCGAGTAGGCGAGCTTGCAAAGGTGAGTAAGTTCGCGAGGACTTCACTTACACTGCAGGCTGGACCTATCCACTCTCTTATAAAAAGGAGTTCTGGCCACTTATTTAGGCTCGCTGGCCATCGACGAGTTTGATGTACTTAAGACTAATTAAGTCTTTTTTATTCAACCAACTACTTGAGTTGATTAAATAAAAAAGACCCGAGGAGTTATCCTCGAGTCTTTTGGGTATTATTCACCTCTGAGTGCCGATAGGTAACTCTCTAAAGAACCTAATAGTTTTATTCTCTCTTCTTGACTCAATGAGTTTATATCAACTTTCAAGTCAGGAATTGGAACATACCTTTCTTTGGCTTTCTCAATTATTGAGTTCATTTTACTCTGAAGTTTATCAATTTCACTTTGGAGTTCATTTACTATTTTTTGCTCGTCTGGAGTAAGGATATATTTGTTTTTAGATGAAGTTCTATTTGCTCCTTTGGCCTCAATGACATTTTCACCTTCATTTAACTTGTTGAGTGAAATCCACTTTTGACCATTTGAGTTAGGTAAACCTTCAATCTTGACAACTGGTGCACCTTTTCCATCATTCTTAGTTCTCTGTTCATTTATGTAAAGTTTGATATCATTACAGAAAACTTCATTACCTCTTCTCACTAAAATTAACTTGTTACTCATTTCATTTTTCATACTCTTTTTTACCTCCTGAGTTATTTTTTGATTTTGAGTTTCTTTTACTTCTACAACTTTTTCTACTTTCTTACTCATAATTTTTTACCTCCTGAGTATTCTATTTTATATATATATTATAACACGAATATCTACATAAGCGAATAGATTTACCCAGGGTTATCATGAAATATGTAGAGTTATGACGATATGAGTTTCATCGTGTCTGGCAAGTAAGCCTGCTCATGATAGTTTCATTGTGTCTGGTGAGTAAGCTCGCTCATGATAGTTTCATTGTGTCTGGCAAGTAAGCTCGCTTATGAGGGTTTCATCGTGTCTGGTGAGTAAGCTCGCTTATGTGAGTTTCATCGTGTCTGGTGAGTAAGCCTGCCCACAAAGTGTGCCAAAGAAAAATGGGCAGGCTGGGCCTATCCGCCGCTGTGTTGAACACGGTTCTGGTACCTCGGGGTTGTACCGTTAACCCTTACTTAAATTGTATCCCTACCCACCCGCCCAATAACTATTTTATCTACGCATAATAGATACGAATTTAATTCTTTTTATAGCTTCGTCTTTATATCCATATAAAAGCTCTTGTTTTGCCTCTTCTTCACTATTGGCTTTTATCTTGTCTACTTCCAGTCTGCCATCAAGCCAATATTCTATGATATACAATCCAACTTTTTCAACTTTCTTACTCATAATTTTCTCCTTTTCCGGAGAGGCCTTTCGGCCTCTCCTTTTCTATTATCCCCTTACGAGACTGAGGAATTTTTCTAACTCTGCCGCATATTCTAGTCTTTCTTTCTTCGTCATCTTATTTATATCTTTAATCACGGGCTTCTCTATATATCTCTCTTTGGCTTTATTAATTATCTGGTCAATCTTGGATTGATATTCGGCTATTTTCTTTTTCTCTTCAGAAGTCAATATATATTTTTCAGATGGGGTTCTATCATAGGCGCGAGCCTCTATCCAATTATCTCCTTGTTGAAGACTCTTGAGAGATTGATATTGTTTTCCATTACTATTTGGAGTTCCATCTAAAATTACTGTGGGGTCTCCCTTACCATTGTTTTTAGTTCTTTGTTGTAAAATTCTCATCTTTTTACCATTGATATCATATACATCATTACCTTCTCTTCTTAAATACATCATATTATTAGTACTCATTTTATTAATTCTCCTTTTATTATTTTATTATTTTGTTTATATATTCTTGATAATCTCATTCACGACGATTTTATTATTTATTTAACCTCCTTTATTATATTTGTCTTGATGAAGATTATTTATATTCTTATCTCTTTTCAGGTTTTTTTCAACCTCTCATCTATAGTAAATTGATATATATTAAATTAAACCGTTTTTGAGTTTTCTCTATTATCGGTACTAGAACCC
>JAAYOC010000014.1 GCA_012520505.1 Oscillospiraceae bacterium | reverse complement strand
TTGCTTTTTCTCTATCTTTTCGTCCGATATAGCGTGCAGATACAACGGCACCACCAGTAGCTAATGCAGAAAAAACATTAATAAGCCTGAATTATTCACAATAATTTTTTTGCTGAATAATTCGTTCTACAAACTGTACATTTTATAAAGTTACCTAAAATCAGCTCATTACTTCTTAAAAAAGAGCGCACTAACCCTGTTGCTACCAATGATGTATGATTTTGGGTTATCAATGTACACTTAAAGTTACTATTCCAACTTTGGAGACAGACGCCTTATATTATCAAGTGTTTCATAGAATTCCTTTTGATATGGGCAGCTACTGCAAAGTTTGAATATTATATATCTTGCTGAATGGATTACTTTTGCAGCAATCTTTATCAGCTTTAAACGTATCGTGTCTATCTGCATCTTTCGCATTTTAGCAGGTAGTACGAGACGTTTGAACCAATTGAATAAGTTGTATGCCAACATACTTAACTGCAGGCGGTTTTCGTTAACTATTTTTGTATGGCTGCTCATAGATTCAAAGTTAAATCCTGACTTTGATTCCTTGATGAAATTTTCCATACGACCACGATTACAGTAAAACTGAATTAGCTGGTATGGTTCGAGATCCATATTTGTCACGATGAAAGTGTACATGTAAGTGAACTGATTATAAGGTTTTTCAACCTTGCAGACAACTCGCCTTGGATATCTCCAGCTTTTGGCCTGATACATGAATTCACCGAAGCATACAGCATAGTCAAGTTTATTTGTTTTGGTTGCATAATCCAATTCGGCCTCAACATGTTTCACAGCTCTGTAAAGGTTCTGATTTACCTTTAATCTAATTGCATAAGAACAGCTATTATGTTCGGCTTGTTCAAACAGCGCTGGTACGGCAAATCCACTATCACCACGAAGGTATAACTTGGTGTTTTCGTAGTTTGATTGGTATTCATCTAGCAACGGCTGAAGGAAATCGACTACACCGGTTGAAGAATAAGCTGCTCCCTCTCTTAGCTGGATTTTTAGCAAGTCGCCATTTAGTCCATCATAGCAAACGAGAGGGTGGTAACCATTTGAAGAATAATGAAAGTTAAAACCTTCACCTTCTTGTTTACCATAAGTTTCAAGCAAAGTTGAATCGAGATCAAGAAGCACCATTTCAGGATTGTTGATTGAATAAATCCTTTGACGTAAATCTTGGTTAATTACTTCAAACTGATCCAAAGTATCTTCATCCATACGACTAAAAAATCGAGACATTGTAGGTTGTGAAGCAAGGCCTTCTTTGTTAAGAATGGCATTTAATACAGGTTCATTCGTTAATTCGTCAGAATCATCATCTGAAAAATATCCGGCGATAATTTGATAAAGTTTTTGGCAGAGATTTTCATCATCTGTATGAAATCGATTAGATTTATCATTGGTTTTGAACTTTTGCTTGATAAGCTTTTCAAAACCTATTTTGTGGGAAAATTCTTTTATCAGGAATAACCCTGCATCGGAGGATAAATCACCTCCGTTGAAATTTATTTTAATTCTTTTATTGCAATTTAAGTGCTGTTCTACTAAACTATACATATAGGTTTCTCCTTTGTTTGTTTTGGTTCGCACTTAAATTTTAACAAAGTTGAGGCCTTTTTTCTATATAATTTTGAAATAAATATTTCACTTAAAAAGTGAAATGCAATATAAGATGAAAATACAGTAACTATGTGGTGCTATGCACCATTTAATAAATTATCATGAATAATTCAGGTTTATCTAATACATTATTTACATCTCTCCTGACATTGTTAACACTTTCCTGAGAGTCGTGAATTCTTGACTGAACGATCCAATCTGAAATAAGACCATCAAAGAAAAAATCTGCAAACTTTACAAAT
>JAAYOC010000050.1 GCA_012520505.1 Oscillospiraceae bacterium | reverse complement strand
TACATTCAAGCTACTTAAACGGATGTGCGTTTTATGCTAACAATGCGACTATATGGACTCAACTTGCAAACATAGTAGATGAAAATGGTAGACCTATATTCATACCAGATACAACTGCAGGTGGAGTGGGTAGGATGCTAGGTTTTGTAGTTAAGGCAGACGCTGGGGTAACTGAAAACAATATCTTATTTGGTAACGCTAGTGAAGGATACGTGTTTAACACTAACGAACCAATGAGTCTTGCTTCCGAAGAGCATGTAAAGGCAAGAACTGTAGACTATGCAACATATGCTATTGTTGATGGAGCTCCACTTGATACTAAAGCATTCGCATTAATAAAAAAATCCTCTTAACCGTTAGCCCTGAAACAGCCACATTTGACCTCAATACAGACGGGGATAGTTACGCAGATGTGGTGCTAACGGTTGCCGTAAGCAACGGCACTGTAACTATAGGCGATATATATAATGGTGAAACCAAGCTGACTAAAGTAGCGCATTATACTGAGACTGGTGGCAAAGTAACACTATTAAAAGCATACCTTGAAACGCTAACAGAAGCTGACTACACAATCAAAATCGAGACAAGTCAAGGTAATGTGACAGCAATTGTAAAAGTTGTTGACACAACCGAGGAAGTATAAAGAGGTGACCGCTGATGAACGCAAAAGTAATCAAGCGGTTTAAAGACAAATACACCAGGAACTTATATGTTCCTGGTGATTTATTTGAGGCAGAAACCGCAAGAATTGAGTATTTAATTAATTTAGGTTATTTAAAACCTATAAAGATTGATTTTAACTCCATGACTAAAAAAGAAATAATGAAGTTACTAGACGGCAAAGGTATAGAATATGATGCAAAGGCTAAAAAAGATGAATTGATTGAGCTGCTACAAGGCGGTGATTAGTATGTTAAATGATATTAAAAACTCTCTTAGAGTAAATGGTACTGATTTAGACAATGAAATACTAGACTTAATTGAAAGTGCAAAAGCTGATTTAAACCTTAGTGGAGTTAATAAAGATAAAGTTAAAGATGATGATCCATTAATTAAAAGAGCTATAACAGTCTATTGTAAAGCTAACTTTGGATATGAAGATGTTAATATGTCAATGAGATTCCAGGAATCCTATGTAAGCTTAAAACACCACTTAACACTATCTACTGAATATACAGTAGGTGATGAACAATGAGGGACTACAGACATAAAATAGACTTTCTGCACAGAGTGAAAGGTAGAGATGAATATGGAGAACCTATTGATACATGGGAAGTGTTTAAACAAGGAATATGGGCCAGTTATGACCCCTTGCTTGGCAATGAATTTTTCGCAGCTCAAACTACAGAAAACAAAGTAGAAGCTAAATTCAATATGAGATATATTGAGGGAATAACTAGCGAAATGAGACTTAGATTTAATGGCCAAGACTATGAGATCATTGGTCAACCTGTAAATGTAAAAGGTTTAAATAGAGAACTCTTATGTTATTGTAAGTTGGTGAAATAATGGCCGTTAAGTTCAAAATCGAGGGAATGCGCGAGTTACAGAAAAGTCTAAAAAAATTAGGCGGCGCACCCCAAAAGCATGTTACATCATCGGCACGCAAAGGCATGAATATTGTTCTTCGAAACGCAAGGCAGAACGCCCCGCGCGATACAGGCAACCTC
>JAAYOC010000055.1 GCA_012520505.1 Oscillospiraceae bacterium | reverse complement strand
TATAATGCGTTGGAATAAGAATATCCGATTGAGTTGTGCTTATCTTTTTAGAATAAAATACAATGGTAAATATTTATTGGTTAAGGGAAATCGAATTGATCAATATCAACCAATTGGCGGTGTGTATAAATATTATGCTTCATTCAATGAATTGAAAACAAAACTTGAAATAGAGGACGAAGAAGAAATTAATTTTTATGAAGAGGGTGATTTAAGGCAGATTACAAAAGGAAAATATTTGGAGAAATTTCTTGATTGGTTTGATACTAAGAAGAATAGAGAAGTAACGGTTATTCGAGAACTTATTGAAGAATTGCATATAGGCGAAATATCTATAGAGCAGTTAATAAAGTCTATGCAGATTGAATATCTGAAAACAGTTAAGGAAGAAATAAAGTTTTCAAAGCATTTTCAAGTGGATGAGCTAAAAATATTTAACATATACGAGGTGAGAATACCTGATGAAACTCTTGCAGAGATCATTAATAATGACAAATATTCTCTTGTAGAGGCAGGGGAAATAAATAAACTTTGTTTCATGAAAAAAGGTCTTTCTACGAAAATTTCAGAAACATCTAAATATATCATTTAGGAGGAAGATAATTGGGGGAAATTATTATACAAGAGGAAATAAGAAAAATTATTGAAGAACTAGATGTCTCGGATTCCAATTATGAAAAAGCAACTAAGAGATACAACTCAATTGCTGATTATATTAAAAATTCGCACTTAAGCTCTCATAATCCAGATGTATTTTTACAAGGTTCGTTTAAACTGGGAACAGCAATAAAACCTTTAACTGAAGATGGGTCATATGATATTGATATAGTATGCAATTTTACAAAACTTAGGAGGGAGGATCAATCTCAATTTTCTTTGAAGTATGATTTTGGAATAGTAGTAAAACAATACTCAAAATCTCAATCAATGGCAAATGAGCCTGATGAGACAAAAAGATGCTGGACTTTGAAATATGTGGATGAAGATAATTTTCATATAGATATTTTACCATCTGTCCCTTTAAATGAAAAAGATGATGGATATATAGGTATTACCGATAAAACTAAAAGCAATTATTTTGATATATCCTTAGACTGGGAAACAAGCAATCCCAAAGGCTATGCTCAATGGTTTAGAGATATTTCAAAATATACTGTTTATCAGGAAATAATAGCAAAAAGGTTTTATGCTTCTGTCGAACAAGTGCCGGAGTATAAAGTTAAAACTCCATTACAAAGAATCGTGCAAATTCTGAAGAGACATTCGGAAGTATGTTTTGCAGACGATATTGAGTATAAACCAAGCTCTATTATTATTACGACATTGGCTGCAAAGCAGTATCAGTCAGCATGTTTGCATAGCAAAGATTTTTTGAGTGTTATCTCTTATATCGTAGAACATTTAAAAGATGGAATCGAAAATAGGAACGGGAAACCGTGTGTTTATAATCCGGTAAATTACAACGAAGTTCTTTCTGGCAAATGGGATAAAGATGAGAGTTATTTTGAGGCTTTTGAAAATTGGTTAATGCAATTGGCGTCAGATTTTAATATAGGTAGCAGTGAATTAACATACTCAGATAAGGTTAAGTATATAAAGAGAAGCTTATTTGTAGATAGAAAAAAAGAAATGCCGATTGTAAATGTAAGTTCTATAAGCCATCATCAAGAATCTAAGTGGATAGACTGTTTAATTGAAAAAGCATCCGTAAAAGGGATGTACCTTCGTAAAGGATTTAGATGGAAAGTTATAAAAAGCGGGACAGCATTGAATAAACATGGAAGTTTAAAGTTTGAAGTAAAAGCCAACAATTTAAAAGACTACGAGATATGGTGGCAAATTACTAACACTGGGAAAGAAGCGGAAATGGCAAATTGTCTTAGAGGGGGGTTTTATAATTCTGAGTTAGTCGAAGGTAAAAGAGTTAGAACGGAAACTACTCTTTATACAGGGCACCATTATGTTGAAGCGTACATTGTTAAAAACGGCATCTGCTATGGAAAGAGTGAGCCGTTCGAGGTGAATATCGTGGATGGATTTTTAACTAATTTTTATAGAATGTAGGTGATTTTAGGATAGGCATAAGTAAAGATGTTGGCTTCAGATTATGCTTAATGTTGATGATTGATAAACTGGAATTGGAAGTGGAATGGGAGAAAAAATCAAAAAACCATACGGATTATTATGGATAGAACGGAAGTGAACTGCTCATAAAAGCCTATTTTAAACGGTTTCGCACCTATCGAAC
>JAAYOC010000053.1 GCA_012520505.1 Oscillospiraceae bacterium | reverse complement strand
TCCAAAATTAGGCTTTTTAAAATATCTTTATTGTTTAGCACTTACTTTTAAGATGATACATTATATGGACAAAATTGACGCCTATATTAGAAAAAATGTTGGCTTTGAAGCAGTAAATCATAGTTTTGAAAACTTACTTGAAGAGATGTTGGAAATGTTTAGTAAAACAAGAAGTTTTACCCATCTTTATAAAATGCACCGTAGATATAACAAATTATTTAAACAGTTAAAAATTGCAAAACCAAAAAATCCAATTAAAATAGGAATAATAGGAGAGTTATATACTTCAATGGAACCTTTTGCAAATTATGATTTAGAAAAAATGTTAGGCAAGATGAATGTTGAAGTAAGCCGTTTTACAAACATAACTTATTTGGTTATTACAAAAAGATTTAATACTAAAAAGTTGTTAAAGATTTGCAATAAATATTGTAGATATCCAATAGGTGCTGATGGAATGGATAATGTTGCAAGAGCAATTACGTTAGCCCTAGAAGGCTATGATGGACTGATTCACATAAAACCTTTCGGATGTACTCCTGAGATAGGAGCTATGCATATTTTAAACAAAGTTAGTGAGGATTATAAAATACCAATAATTTATTTTACGTTTGACAATCAAACATCTATAGAGGGCATTAGAACAAGATTAGAAGCCTTCTACGACATGATCAAGATGAGGAGGAGTAAATGATGAAAGAATGTTACTTGGGTATAGATGTTGGATCTATTTCTACTAAGGGAGTAATAATTGATAAAAACAATAATATAATAAGCAGTAGTTATATTTGGACAGAAGGAAATCCAATGTGGGCAGTAAAAAAAGTAATAAACAATTTGAAAAAAGATGTAGTAAAGAAAAATACAAAAATATCAGGAATTGGTGTAACAGGTAGTGCAAGAAAACTAATAGGTAGTATGATAGGAGCTAATGTAGTTAGAAATGAAATAACTGCTCATGCTATAGGAACATTATCAATATTTCCTCAAGTAAGAACAATTATTGAGATAGGAGGACAGGATTCTAAAATTGTAATTTTGGAAGATGGAATAGTAATGGATTATGCCATGAATACACTTTGTGCTGCAGGAACAGGAGCTTTTTTAAGTTCTCAAGCTAAAAGATTAGGAGTGGATATTGAAGATTTTGGTGATACAGCAATAAGATCTAATAATCCAGCTAAAATAGCAGCAAGATGTACTGTTTTTGCTGAATCTGATTTAGTCCATAAAGCACAAACCGGATACAGCAAAGAAGACATTATTGCTGGTCTTTGTAATGCCGTAGTTAATAATTATTTAAATAATGTTGCAAGAGGAAAAAAGATAGTTGCACCTATTGTTTTTCAAGGTGGTGTAAGTAAAAATAAAGGTGTTGTAAAAGCATTCGAAAATATTTTAAATGAAAAAATTCATGTTGATAAAAGAGGCCATTTAATGGGTGCTTTAGGAATTGCTATTCTATCAAAGGAATCTAATTTAAAAGAACCGTTTTCATTTCAGATAACATATGTGAAGTTTGAAACTAAAAGTTATGAATGTGGAAAGTGTCCTAATCATTGTGAAGTTATATGTGTCTATAAAAATGGTGAATTA
>JAAYOC010000013.1 GCA_012520505.1 Oscillospiraceae bacterium | reverse complement strand
TTTTTTATTTAATAGGAAACTTCTCCTTGCAGAGAAGTTTTGAAAAGAATAGCCCGCACAAGGCGGGGACGCTAATAAGACGAATACTGTTAGAAGATATAAAAACCTTCTTCAAATTCGTCATCATCAAGATCATCATCCTCGGTAAGAAAGTAATGCATATCGAGCAGATCAGAATCAGTCATGTTTCTAACCAGTTTTGCAGTCATGCCTTCTGGAGGATTTTTGATATATTTTTGCCTGAGTTCCTCTATGAATTTTGAATCCATGGTACGCCTCCTGTCATTTGATAGCTCAAGTATGGAACAGACAAGAGATAAAATCAAGTATTTTTACCACTGGAACGGCAACGATATTTTGCCATTGCCCTTTCGTAAAGTTCTTCTAAAGAAACAGGCTTGTGTTTATGATAGAGTTCCAAAAACTCCATTTCATGATTACATTTAGGACATTTAAGAGGATTGTAACCAAAGGATAAAAGAGTAAGCTGTCGCCATTTGTTGAAATCCAATAGGATTCGGTGCTTGGATTTTGGAATTATTTTGCGAAGATTATCATCAATTTTACGATGTCTTGCATAAAGACCATAATAGCGAGTCATTTTGAAATGTTTTTCTGGTATGTGTTGAATTAGCAAAGAAATGAAATCTATTGCGGACATTGTTTTTTCAACATAGGAATTATCTTCATGTTTATTATAGTGGAAGGTTACATTTTCGCCATCGTATGAATCAATGCGAGATGTGGCAATTACAGGTCGACCGAGATAACGACTTATATATTTTACAACAGTGTCAGTATCACAAAGGTTAGGTTTTGCATAAACATAAAACCCATTTTTATCTTTTTTGTAAATGGCAGACTTTATCTTTTTAAAGGAAGGACCAATGTTTTTTTCAAGTTCATTTAAAAGGGCGGTTTGGAAAGCCTTGCGAAGATAAGTATAATTAAAGTATTTAATAACTCTCCAAAATCCCTCATCAGAGAAACCGCCTTCGGTAAGAAGACAGTGGATATGAGGATTCCATTCAAGAGGTCTTCCAAAAGTATGTAAAACACAAATGAAACCAGGGACAAAGTTTTTACTTTTATTTATTTCATGAAACATTTTAAGAATGACGCTGCGAACAGCAGAAAAAAGACAGTTGAGTAAGGAACGATCTTTAAGAAAGAAAGGTCGTAAACTTTCATCAATTGTAAAAACAAGGTGGCGATGTGTACAGTCAATAAGCTTGAAAGACATTTTAGTGGAGCGGTCAATGCAATATTTATTACCGCAGGTAGGACAGAACTTAGAATGACAGCGAAAAGTGACAAATTTAAGTTCACCACAACAAGGGCATCCAAACATGGCACCGCCATAGGAAGGATCCCCACAATTTACCATCTTCTCAATGTTTTCCATAACAACAGGACGAGGATGGAGACAATATTGAATTTCTTCATAATGATCATTAAAGATATTTTGTAATATATTCATATGATTATTATGATATAAAAAGGAAAAAAAGAAAAGTCCCCAAAAATCCCCTCAAAGATTGAGGGGTAGGGGAGTTGAATAGCCGAAGGCTATTTTTTA
>JAAYOC010000012.1 GCA_012520505.1 Oscillospiraceae bacterium | reverse complement strand
CCTTCTTAGCAGGAGCTTCTTCAACTACTTCTTCAGCTTTCTCAGCAACTTTTTTAGTTGCCTTCTTAGCAGGAGCTTCTTCAGCTACTTCTTCAGCTACTTCTTCAGCTACTTCTTCAGCTTTATCAGCTGCTTTCTTAGTTTCCTTCTTAGCAGGAGCTTCTTCAACTACTTCTTCAGCTTTATCAGCTGCTTTTTTAGTTTCTTTCTTAGCAGGTGCCTTTTCTTCTTTTTCTGCTTCTTTTTCTGCTTCTTCTACTTTTTCTTTAGCTTCCACAGTAGTTTTTTCAGCAACCTTTTTAGTAGCTGTCTTTTCTTCTACGTCTTCAACTTCATCAGCAGCCTTTTTAGTTTCCTTCTTGACAGGTGCTTTTTCAACTTCCTCAGCAACTGGTTCTTCTTCTACTACTTCTTCGACAACAAAAGAGTCCCTACCTTGACGTCCTTCAATTACAGCATCAGCCATTGCACCGGCAATAAGACGAACTGCACGAATAGCGTCATCGTTACCAGGAATTACATAATCAACTTCATCAGGGTCACAGTTTGTATCAACAATAGCAATAATTGGAATACCAAGTTTATGTGCTTCTGCAACTGCGATTCTTTCTTTACGTGGATCAACAATGAACATAGCTGCCGGCTGTTTTCTCATTTCTGTGATACCACCCATGAACTTTTCAAGCTTTTCTATTTCAAGTTCAAGCTTAATTACTTCCTTCTTTGGAAGAAGTTCAAATGTACCATCAGCCTGCATAGCCTTTAACTGTTCAAGTCTTCTGATTCTTCTTTGAATTGTTTTAAAATTTGTAAGCATACCGCCAAGCCAACGTGCATTAACATATGGCATTCCACAGCGTACAGCTTCTTCTTTGATAGAATCCTGAGCCTGTTTCTTTGTACCTACGAAGAGAACTTCTCCGCCTTCAGCAGAGATATCACGTACTACATTGTATGCTTCTTCAAGTTTTTTAACCGTCTTTTGAAGGTCAATGATGTAGATCCCGTTTCTCTCTGTAAAGATGTATTCAGCCATCTTTGGATTCCATCTACGTGTTTGGTGACCAAAATGTACACCGGCTTCAAGCAATTGTTTCATCGAAATTACTGACATATTATGTCCTCCTAAAAATAGTTTAATCCTCCGCAGTGCAATGTTATGAATGCCTTAACAACGTCGATTGCTTGACGACGTCGAACTAGTATTCTTGCGGTCCGCGTGTGAATTGCTCGACTATTATAGCACAGACAATATAGTAATTCAATGAAAACATTATTACTATATTATTACCTTATGTTGTCGCATTATCGCTTTACTATCGTTTTAAAATCGCTTTATTATAGCTTTATTGTTGCTTTATTATTGCTTTATTGTTGCTTTATCGTTGCTTTTTCATGCTAGTTCGTATATAAAACTGACAAGTTCACATTAGAAACCAAATAGGCTTAGAAACTAACAGACTTATGTTCTAGTGTTCTAGCTAGATAAGCTCATTACATATATGGACATATACGGACAAATCATCAACCTCACCGTCAGTTGTAATAACAATTGTTCCATCTTTGTCTGTGCGATATATTTCAGCACCCACATTGGCAAGGGTATCAAGCGTCACCTGACTGGGGTGACCATGTTCATTATCCTTGCCACAAGAGATTAGAGCAATTCGTGGCGAGACCGCAGCTATAAAGGCAGACACACTGGAAGTTTCACTACCATGGTGTGAAACTTTTAAAATGTCTGCCTTTAATTTTTCAGATGGATACACTCTAAGGAGACTAAGCTCCTCATCTTGCTCTGCATCACCTGTAAAAAGAACAGATACTTCCATATAAGTCAATTTTATTATCAACGACATATTATTAAGATTTTTACTTTTAGAGATCGGTCCTAAAAATTCGAGTGTTGCACCACTAATATTCAAAGTCATTCCGGTTATGTTGATCGTTTCATCCGGAATGAGCAAATTTTTTATAGCTATACGTTTTTTAAGTTCCCTTAGTGAACCATTATGGTCGTCATGGTTATGAGTTATTATGAGATAATCAAGCTCCTCTACACCGTAAAGCTTCAAGTAATTTACTATTTTTTCTCCGTTCCCTTCCGGACCTGTGTCAATCAAAATTGATGTTTCATTAATGAGAATAAAAAAAGAATCACCCTGACCTACATCAATTGCGGACACGGTGAGTTCTTTAGGTGTAAAATGTAATTCAGTTTCGTTATTTGTACTAAGCCCAACTGCAGCATACATCTGCTGCCATGTCGGTATCCCCGGAAGCTCTAGGGAAATAAAAATCGTTAATAAAACAAACAGGATTAGCAGGATTAATTTGATATGTTTTATCACATATTTAAGTTTAAGTTCTTCAATTACTGACCTAAAACTATACTCTGCTATTCTATTACTTCTTGTATCTATTTTAGTGTTTTTTCTATTTTTTCCTACTCTTTTTACTTTTATTTTTCGCATACCTGTCCCTCAAATTTAAATTATTTGAAGGACAATTTTACACATTTTTTAATTTTTTATACGATAAGGTCAAATTAATTAACAAAAAAATTAACAATAAAATTTCTATTTTTTATGATTTCTATTTTTTATCAGCTATTCTTCACCATCAAGAATAGATACTTCATCTTCGAAAGATAACTGTTTATTTTCCGTAGCACTTTCTGCAAGTGCGTTCATTTCAAACCATTGAGCCTTTGTTATGAGTACTTTTCTAGGTTTCGCACCCTCAAATGGTCCAACAATTCCACGTTCTTCAAGCTCATCAATAATTCTCGCCGCACGAGCATACCCTACTCGAAGTTTTCTTTGAATAAGTGTAGTTGAAGCTTGTCCTGCAGTTAAAATCACCTCAATTGCTTGTGTGATAAGTGGATCTGAATCTTCTCCACCGGCTTCAGTAATAATTCCATCTGTTGATTTCTTACCGGTGCTCGCATTTGCAGCAAGTTTATCGATTTCATCCATAATTTCTTCACTAAAAGAAGGTTTACCTTGTAGTTTAATATGGTCAATCACTTTACCAACTTCTTCTGTGCTTACAAAACAACCCTGGATACGGATAGGTTTTGATACACCGACAGGATTAAAGAGCATGTCTCCATTACCAAGAAGCCTTTCCGCTCCCTGCATATCAAGAATGATGCGTGATTCCATACCATTTGCAACTTTCAAAGAAAGACGACTTGGAATATTTGCTTTAATCAAACCCGTAATTACATCTGCACGAGGCGATTGAGTTGCAACTACAAGATGCATTCCGGCTGCTCGAGCCATTTGAGCAAGACGACAAACCGAGTCCTCTACCTCGTTTGAAGCCACCATCATAAGATCAGCAAATTCATCCACAAAAATTACTATTTGAGGCATAAATGGTTTTTCATCATCCATTTTAGCAAGTTCATTATAGCCTTCTATATCTCTCACATTGGTTTCTGAAAACATCTTATATCTGTTTAGCATTTCCTTAACAGCCCAACTAAGTGCACCTGCTGCTTTTCTAGGGTCTGTTACCACAGGAACCAAGAGATGTGGAAGGTCAGAAAATATTTTAAGTTCAACCTGTTTAGGATCAATCATAACAAGTTTAACTTCATCAGGTTTTGCGTTATATAAAATTGAAAGAATCATTGCCTTAATTGCGATTGATTTACCTGAACCGGTTGTTCCGGCCACAAGCAAATGAGGCATCTTTGTAATATTCATCGTACACACATGACCTGCAATATCTTTACCAAGGGCAACAGTAAGCTTGTCTTTTTTAACACCTTCTCTGTATGTATCAGAATCCAGTACTTCACGCATATTTACAATATCTCTACTGTTGTTTGGAACTTCAATTCCTATTGCTGCTTTACCCGGAATTGGAGCCTCAATACGAACACTTGTTGCAGCTAGACTTAAAGCAATATCGTCAGCAAGATTTGTAATCTTGTTAATTCTAACTCCGGCTGCCGGAGCAAGTTCGTATCTTGTAACAGAAGGTCCCCTACTAATACCAACCATTGTAGCTTCCACGCCAAAGCTTCCTAAAATATCAATCAGTTTTTCCGAATTGCTTTTGAGCTCAGCTTCAGCACTTTTATCAGTTCTCTTTGGTCTGCTGAGGAGATTTAGAGTCGGAAGTACATATTCGTTGCCATCACCATTTTCTGAAAGAGTTGGTCTTTTATCAACCTTTTCTTCCTCTTTCGGTGGTTCCTTGGCTGCAGTTGCTTTCTTGATTATATCATCGAGCATTACTGATGGTGGAACCGGTTCAGATGGTCTTAAATCAACCTCTTTTTCAGAATCGGATATAGTATCATCCAATATTTCTTCCGTAGACTCATCGCCAAATCCGGGACCGAGCTCAACATCAGGATTAAATTTTCTTTGCCTTATCTCTTCAAAAGCTCTCTTCGTATTAATAAACTGTTCCTCTGCAACCTTTGTTCCCTTTTCTACCGGTTTCCACAAACCTTCAAGAAGAGATGCTAATGTTGTTCCTGTGAGAATCATCAAAAAAACAAATATGCAAAGACAAACAGTAATTGCTGCCGGGACTTTAGAACCAAACATCCAGAGAATAGCGCCACCAAAAATAGCACCAAAAGCACCACCATTACGTGTATCTCTACCAATTGTGTAAGCTTCTTTTATTTTTTCCCAATATTCTGAAAAATTTGCAATTTCGAAATTACTGTTGAAGATAAATGTTGCACCTGCAATAAATGAAATTAAAATTGCAGCAACAACTAAAACAAATTCCGATTTAGCCATCGGCTTATCAATAGATAAGATGATGGCAACATACATAAGAACAAATGGCCACAAGAAAGCACAGATACCAAAAAGACCAAAAAAGAAATTTTGCAACAATGCCCAAAGATTACCACCCGGTATCAAGGTGATACAAGGTAACAAAATAGAAATAGCAAAAAGCACAATGGCAAGAACCTGTCTTGATTGAGCAGCAATTTTTTCTCTTTCTATATACATTTTCCCATTCTTTGTATTCTTTCTTGGCGTAGCTTTTTTCGTCGCCTGCTTTTGTGGCGTTCTTTTTGCTGCCGGCTTTTTAGATGCAGGTTTTCTACCTGTCGCCATTTAATTCACCTCTACTAAAACTCTCAAATATTTTCAATATATGTTTTGTATGTTTAAAGATCTCGTATCCAAAAAAATTTTAATCTTTAGATTTTTCAATTAAAACTTCTCAAATATGCCTATTGCAACCACGATAACACCGATAACTAAACAATAATAGCCGAAAAATTTAAATTTATCTGTTTTAACCAATTTTTCAAGCAATTTAATTGCCAAAACTCCGGATACAGCAGCAACAACAATACCAACTATACAAGGGAAAATATCAATGTTTAATGAAGCCCCTTCCACTACACCTTTTATTTCTATCAAACTTGCCATCATTACTGCCGGTGTACCAAGAACAAACGAATAACGGACCATATAATTTTTATCGACACCGCAAAGCATTCCTGTTGATATTGTTGAACCTGATCTTGAAATACCCGGAAGACAAGCTGCAACAAATTGAGCAAAACCAACAGCTACCGCATCTTTTGTATCAACAGCATTTTTTATGTCTTTCTTTGTTTTTGCAACATATGTACCTCCAAGTAAAAGGAGTGCCGTAAACAAAAAACATACACCTTCAAGAATGATATCATCATCCTCAGCAAAACGTGTCACCCAATCCATAAACTTCATATCGTTCCCTATTGGAATTATGAGAAGTAAAAGTGGAAGACATGAAATAAAAAGCATATAGAGCATTTTTCTGTCTTCATCCGGATTTTTAAACGAAAGTTTACCTGTAAATAATTCTTTTATGAAAAGGCCCATCTGCTTTATCAAATCCAAAAAAGTCTTATAATAAACAGCTATTACTGCAACAAGAGTTCCAATATGAAGAAAAACTGTAAGAGTTAGAGAACCCTCTCCACTCATATTCATAAAATGTTGAAAGATTGATAAATGTCCACTACTTGATATTGGAAGAAACTCTGTGATTCCTTGTACGAGACCTAAAATTATAGCTTTTAAATATTCCATAAAAACTCCTGCAAAAACTGAATATATACGCTACATATTATACCAAATCATATAATAATACGCAATATATTGTGAGGATATGATTTGCCACTTCATTATCATCACAAAGAAGTCGCATTTTGTTAATTATAATGTAAATAATTTGTATTGACACTGTAAAATTTATGCTATAAAATATAACAAAGTTTGTTAAAAAAAGTAACAAGTTTGTTAATTAACACACAATTGGAGTTGAATATTTTGGGATTAACCCTCAGCGAAAAAATTATTAAAGAACATTTAGTTTGCGGTGAAATGATTAAAGGCGAAGAAATAGGGATTCGTATTGACCAAACTTTGACACAAGATGCAACCGGAACAATGGTCTATCTTGAACTTGAAGCTATGGAAATTGATAGAGTGAAGACCGAACTCTCGGTTGCATACATTGATCACAACACATTGCAAACCGGTTTCGAAAACGCTGATGACCATCATTTCATCGGAAGCGTTTGTAAAAAAAGAGGCGTTCTTTTTAGTCGTCCCGGGAACGGAATCTGCCACCAAGTACACCTTGAGCGTTTTGCTGTTCCGGGTAAAACCCTTATTGGTTCCGATAGTCATACACCAACCGGTGGTGGCATCGGCATGCTTGCAATGGGTGCCGGCGGACTTGATGTTGCAGTTGCAATGGGTGGCGGTGCATATTACATTACCATGCCAAAAATTTGTAAAGTAAATCTTACAGGTTCACTCTCCCCTTATGTTGCTGCGAAAGATGTTATCTTGGAAGTTTTAAGAATCCTTTCGGTAAAAGGTGGCGTAGGAAAAATTATAGAATATACCGGAGAAGGTGTAAAAACACTTTCAGTTCCGGAACGTGCAACAATCACAAATATGGGAGCAGAACTTGGTGCTACAACCTCAATCTTTCCATCTGATGAAATCACGAAAGAATTCCTTGAAGCACAAGACAGAGGTTCTGATTGGATAGAACTTTCAGCTGACCCTAACGCAATTTACGATGAAGAAATTGAAATAAATCTTTCAACTTTAGAACCGCTTGCTGCAATGCCACATATGCCGGACAATGTTCGTAAAGTTTCAGAAATCGGCAAGATTAAAATTGACCAGGTTTGTATTGGTTCGTGCACAAACTCTTCCCTCTCAGATATGCTCAAAGTTGCAGCAATCCTAAAAGGTAAAAAAGTTGCTCCAAACGTAAGTCTCTCAATCGCCCCGGGCTCAAAGCAAGTTCTTTCAATGCTTGCAACCTGTGGAGCACTCACAGATATTATTGATGCCGGTGCTCGTATTCTTGAGTCTGCTTGTGGTCCTTGTATAGGAATGGGACAAGCTCCAAACAGCGGAGGCATTTCACTTAGAACCTTCAACAGAAACTTTGAAGGTCGTTCCGGTACAGCAGATGCCGGTATTTATCTCGTAAGTCCGGAAGTTGCAGCAGCTTCTGCAATTAACGGTTATCTTACAGACCCTAGAACTCTTGGCGGAGAACTGAAAATCTCAATGCCGACGAGATTCCTTATCAACGATAATATGATTGAACTTCCGGCGTCTCCTGAAGAAGCAAGGGATGTTGAAGTAATTTATGGGCCAAATATCAAGCCTTTCCCGAAGTCAAATAAGCTTACAGATGAAATACAAGCTCCTGCAATCTTAAAGGTTGGCGATAACATTACAACAGACCATATTATGCCGGCCGGTGCAAAGATTTTGCCATACCGCTCAAATATTCCGTATCTTTCACAGTTCTGCTTCAGGCAATGTGACGAAAACTTTGCAGAGAACTGTAAAGCGGCAGGTAAAGGATTTATCATAGGCGGTGCTAACTACGGCCAGGGTTCCAGCCGTGAGCATGCCGCCCTCGTTCCCCTTTACCTTGGAATTAAAGCAGTAATAACCAAAAGTTTTGCTCGTATCCATGCGGCAAATCTTATCAACGCCGGCATTATGCCACTCACTTTTGAAAACGCTGATGATTACGACAAAATTTGCCAGGGAGATGACCTTGTTCTCACAAATGTTTTTGCAGGTCTAGATTCCGGAAAATTTATCTTAAAGAATACAACAAAAAATATTGATATTCCACTTGTAGGAGTGTTTACAAAAAGGCAGAAGGCAATACTCAAAGCGGGAGACCTTCTCCAATACACAAAAAGCTCTTAAAATTTCGTTTAAATTAAAATACCTTAAAAACAAAAGGACGGTAATTATGAACATTGAAAATGCAATTAAACATTTTAGGACACTACTGGAAGAACAAATCGCTCGTACAGAAAGAATGGCAAAAGACAATGAAAAAATTGACTTTTCTTCCCTTCCTCAAATTATAATTGGAGTGATTGGCGGTGACGGGATTGGTCCTATAATCACAGATGAAGCAGAAGTTCTTCTTCGTTCAATATTAAAAGATGAGATTGAATCCGGAAAAATTCTTATCAAAAATATTAAAGGACTGACAATTGAAAATAGAACTGCAAAAAATCAAGCTATTCCAACAGACGTTCTTGAAGAAATAAAGACTTGTCATGTCCTTTTAAAAGGTCCTACAACAACACCAAATGGTGGAACATTGGAAAGTGCTAATGTAGCAATGCGTCGTGAACTTGACCTTTTTGCAAATGTTAGGCCCGTTGTTGTACCTGAAGAAGGAATTGATTGGATTTTCTTCAGAGAGAATACCGAAGGCGAATATGTTTTAGGTTCACACGGTATTGAAATTCCGGATACACTTGCTGTCGACTTTAAAGTTATAACTGACCTTGGTACAAGAAGAATCGCTAAAGCTGCTTTCGAATATGCAAAGCAAAATGGGAAAAATAAAATAGCAATTATAACTAAAGCAAACATCATGAAAAAAACCGATGGTAAATTTTCAAAGATTTGTCATGAAGTTGCAGCCGAATATCCGGGAATTGATGCCGATGAATGGTACGTAGATATTATGGCTGCAAACCTTATAAAAGAAAATGTTAGAAGCCGGTATCAAGTATTTGTACTTCCTAATCTCTATGGTGATATCCTCACCGACGAGGCCGCTCAACTTCAAGGTGGTGTTGGTACCGCAGGTTCTGCAAATATTGGTAATAAATATGCAATGTTTGAGGCGATTCATGGTAGTGCGCCAAGGATGATTGAAAGAGGAGATGCAGACTATGCAAACCCTTCAAGTATGTTTAAAGCAAGTGAAATGTTGCTAAGACATATCGGTTTCGTAGAAAAAGCTGAATCGCTCTCAAAAGCACTTGAAAACATTAAATTCCCTACTGACCGTTCAGAAACTTGTCAAGAATTTGGGGAAAGATTAAGGAGTGTTCTATAATGGGCTCAAAATATATTTCAACCTCCGTAATTAGGAGACTTCCACGCTATTTTCGTTTTTTAAATTCCTTAAAACAAACCGGAATGATTAGAATTTCAAGTAGCGAACTTGCTGAAAGAATGGGTATTTCTGCATCGCAAATCAGACAGGATTTAAACTGCTTTGGTGGTTTCGGTCAACAAGGCTACGGTTATAACATCGAGAAACTACAGGCTGAAATTGGAAAAATTCTCGGCGTAGACAGAGGTTTAAAAACTGTTCTCATTGGTGCCGGTAATCTTGGACAAACCTTAGCCCAATCTATAGAATTTGAAAAACGTGGATTTAACATTATTGGTATTTTTGACAAAAAGGAAGCTCTTTTTGGAGAAGTATTACGTGGACTTCCGATTAGGTCCGCTGATGACCTTGAGGATTTTTGTAAAGAAAATCACGTAGATGCAGCCATTCTCTGTATTCCATTCAAAGAAGCAGCTGCAAACATTGATTCTTATGTTAAAACTTGCGGTATTAGAGGTTTTTGGAATTTCTCACATTATAATATCAATGAGAAATACCCTGAAGTAGCAGTTGAAAATGTTCACTTTAATGACAGCCTTATGACCCTTTGCTATCGAGTAATCAACCTAGACAAGAAAGATTAATTTTAAGGTGTAATACAAATGAAACAATTACTAGGATTTATGCCACTTGACATCGTTCCACACCCTGAAGGTTTCATTGTTGTTATACCGGACGGCAAGGACGAACGTGGCAAACTAAAATTAGCTTTTAGATTTTTCAACTTTACAACAAACAAAATTCAAAAAGTGAGACGTCATTTCTATGCACAGTACAAATTTGGACATGCTTATTTAGAAATTGCTTCACAAATAAAAGACTATATTACTTGCTCCGTATGTGAAGGTCCTCGTGGATATATAAACGTTGTCTTCCCTACCGGTGAAATTGGTATATTTGATTATGCCGGTACACTCATTTGGACCGGAGATCTTTCTTATCATGGTCGTCCGGTTCGTAGCTGTGCCCCGGAAGACAACTTTATTTGGTGTGCTGTTCCTGATGAAAATGCTATTGTACGCTATTCCAAGAAGTTACAACGAATAGATTTCCGTATTGGTAACATAAAATCCGACACTATTGGAAGACCGATGGCCGTAAGTAGAATTGGAAATAACCTTTATGTCTGTTGTAAAACATCAATGAACATAAAAAAAATCAGTCTGGACAACTATGTTGCAACTGACTATAAAAAGTTTGAAGAACCTGTCCTACGTTACCTTCGAGTTGCAGGAAGAGAAATAGTTGTTCTATCTTCAGGGGTATACATGCTGGATTAAAAGCTACCTGCCTGATTATTCATTAAAAAGACAAGCCCGAAAGCACAAGCTTTCGGGCTCTTTTATTGCTCTTTATTTTTTACTTTTAAAACTTTGCAAATATGTATAAATTTATGTTTCTCTGTAATTTTTTATATTTCTTTGTAGTTCTTTATATTTCTTTGTATTTCTTTATAGTTCTTTATAGTTTTTATAAATACCGGTTATACCTATATTCTTTTTCTTTGCAAGCTTTTTAACACTATCAAATTCAAGAGATATTTTCTCAATATCCTCATATGTAAATTTGTTAGCATCTACAACTCCATATGGTGTTTCAACCTTTGTTTTTTCCCTATCCATAATTATGCGCTCGGAAACTCTGCGACGAAGCCCTACTGAACCGGTATGTTTAAAGATAATCTTAACAAGTTCTTCTTCCTCTTCCGGTTTACAAATTACTGTCAAAGAATAAGCAGGGCGAGATTTTTTCATAACTATTGGTGTGAAAAAAGCATCAAGTGCACCCATTTTCAAGAGTCGTTTTAAACAAAATCCAAGTTCCTCTGCAGAGGAATCATCAATATTAGTTTCAAGAATAACTACTTCATCTCTCATCAGTCTTCCCTCCGGTAACACAACCTCTGTTTATTTGAGCTGCTAGGTAACCTGCGCCAAAACCGTTATCAATATTTACAACTGATGTACCGGCAGCACATGAATTAATCATTGCAAGAAGAGCAGAAAGTCCTTCAAAATTTGCACCGTAACCAACACTTGTTGGTACTGCAATAACCGGTACATCAACAAGACCGCCAATAACTGTTGCTAATGCACCTTCCATACCTGCAATTGCAACGATTGCATTTGCCTTGCGAATTACATCAAGCTTATCAAGCAATCTATTAAGTCCGGCAACACCTACATCGTAGAACTTATCTACATTTGCACCACACATATATGCAGTTATTGCCGCCTCTTCCGCAACAGGAATATCTGTTGTTCCCGCCGTACAAATAGCTATGCGCCCAACGAGTTTTTCCGGCTCACCGATTGTAACACAACGTGCCTCTTCATGAAACACAGCCGTTGGTAAAGCTTCTTTAATAGCTTCAAACTGTTCCCTATTTACTCTGGTTCCAAGTACCAAATTATGTCGTTTATATAAATTTTTGAGAATTTCTACACAATGTTCTGTTTTTTTACCCTGACAAAAAACTACTTCCGGAAAACCGGTACGAGACTTTCTGTCATAATCCAGGCAAGCATAATCACTTAAGTTTTCAAATTTATCCATAAAAACTCCTTACAGTCCGTATAAACATTTATACACTTTATAAATCCATACTGCCGGAACGAAGCCCCAGCATATCAAGAGTAATATATTTCACACCTATTGGTGAAAGAATATGAAGCAAATCTTCTATTAAGGCTTTATCTAAAAAACTTTTTAAATCAAGAACCTCTATTCTGGCAATTTCCTTATGAATACGAACTCTATTATGTTTAAATCCATTTTCTTTTAGAAATTTTTCCGCCTCTTCCACAACCTTAATCATTTCAATATTTACCAAAGTATCATATGGAAACCGAGTAAGATAACAAGGTGAGGAAGGTTCTGCTGCACAGTCAAGTCCTAATTCTTTGCCAATTTCACGAAGTTCTGTTTTTGAAAGACCTGCCTTTGCTATTGGACTTAATATTCCCTGTTCTTTAATTGCTTTAAGACCCGGTCTAAATTCTAAAAGATCATCCGCATTTGTACCGTCAAAAAACACATTATATCCTTTGGAGAAGGCTATTTTTTTAAAGGTAGAAAGCATTAAAGTTTTACAAAAATAGCAACGCTGTCTCGTGTTCAAAGCAACCTGAGGAATTTCAAGAGCTATGTTTGTATCAAAGGTAAAAGTAAAAACATCCATATCTAATCTGCGTAAAACTTCAAGCAAAATTGAAGAATCAACACCTTTTGAAAAAGCAAGTGCTACTTTTTTCTCAGGTGCTAACTCCAAAATCGTTTTTTCAAGTTTTAATAAGTTTTCACTTTTCAAGCTAAGACTCCCTTAACCTAAAACTGACACATCAAGCTTATCATATTTTGACAAAAAAGCTTTAAGGTCAACTAAAATTTCATCTACGCCACCTGCTTTGTTTGTCTCTATATTGAGCGGTAAAATTGGATCATGTACTGATAAACGTAGCAAAAACCAACCATCAGCTGAAAGCTTTGTTGCTCTAATACCTTCAAAACTATCTGTTGCGAAAATGTATTCCACATTTTCTTTTACATATCGTTCCAGGTCAGAAATAACTTTATTTCCATATTCCTTAAAATCAGGGTCTAAAATCTTAATTCTATATTCAGCTGATTCGAGTGGTTCAACAAGATTTTCAATCAATGATTCAAGTTTTTTACCTTCTTTAGCAAGAATAGCCGCCTTGATAATGATCTTTGTCATAAGATATGCACCATCATCAAGGAAGTAGTTTTCTCTCATTGCAGCATGTCCGGAAGTCTCTATTGCAAGAGGGCAACTTACACATTCTTCAAGGTTTAAACGTTTAGCTTCATTAATAACATTTTTATAGCCACGCTTGAATCTATGATGCTTTGCACCAAGATCTTTTTCTATAAAATCTTTAAGACCCGAACTTGTTACTGAATCGGTAACAATTGTTCCACCTTCATTTCCTTCAAGAGCAATAATTGAAGCTAGTGCAATAAGAGCATTTCTATTGATTTCCTTACCATCAGACGCAACACACGCTGCACGGTCAACATCAGTATCAAAAATAATACCTAAATCCGCATTATTTTTACGAACTGCTTCTGAAATAGACGCCATAGCTTCAGCATTTTCAGGATTAGGCATATGGTTTGGGAACATACCATCCGGTTCTAAAAACTGGCTTCCTTCAATATCAGCTCCTAAAGGTGCAAGCACCTTATCAGCATAGAAACCACCAACGCCATTTCCTGCGTCAACAACAATTTTAAAACCACGAAGAGGTCGTGCATAATCATCTGCATTTACTTCTTCACAAATCTTTTCTCTAAGCATTGCTGCATAGTTATTCATATATGATTCTACTGTAACCTCTCCCTTTGGCATATCTTCCGGAAGTTCAGGTTTAATGTCATACTGAGCATTTGAAAGAATTGCTGAAATATCAGCTGATTCAAGTCCACCTTTTCTAATAAAAAACTTTAACCCGTTTTTGTTCCAAGGATGATGACTTGCCGTTATTTCAATTGCTGCATCGCACTCAAAATCAACTGTCGTCATAAACATTGCAGGAGTAGATGAAAGACCACAATCCTTAACGTTTATTCCACAATCAAGAAGCGGAGGCAAAATTGCATTTTTAATTCTTTCAGCTGAAATACGCGAATCATGACCTATTGCCACAGTATAAAGTTCTCCATACTGTGGAGTTACATTTTCATAGAGCCAAGTTGCAAATCCATACGAAATTGCAGATAATACCTCATCAGTCAAATTTACATCTTCATCAGGAACTCCTGCTACAGCAATACCCCTAATGTCCGTTCCACTTTTAAGTGGTGCAAAAATTTCATCAGCCATAATATTCCCCTACATATTCGAACCCTAATTTTTCATAAAGGGTTCTTTTTTCAGGCTTACAAATCAAGTAAACCATTCTTTCTTTATATTTTTTAAAAATATTGGTAGATAAAAGCAATTTATTTTAACACAAAAGGTACCTTGCTTCAATAACAGTATGGTTACAAAAAAAAGACTAACACCTAGCTTTTCGACTAGGTGTTAGTTCAACACTTAATTCGCAAGACAGCCGCCCAAAGCCGCCGTCCTTACAATTTAATCATACTTATGCTAAAAATACTGTCAATAGAAACCGAGTTTCGTCTAATAACACAATACGGTGGATTCACAATACCGATACGTACAACCTTTTAGCCGTAATTGACTCAAGTTTTGGTAAAAAAATCTTGATTTTAAGGTTCTTTATCACTTTCTATCTCATCATCACTAGGAGCAAATTCTCCATTAATTCTAATTTTTTACAACCTTTATTTCAGCAATTTCCATACAGGATTCTGTTTAGATCCTATTCGTCTAATGTAACCCTTATCTCCAAGAGAATTCAGTGCCCTTTGAACCGTTCTTACAGTTTTAGAAATTTTATCGGCTATTTCTTCTCTTGAAGAAGCCGGTTTTTGTTTTAAAATAGCATAAACCGCTTTCTCTGTTTCGTTCAAAGTGACATTCAAAGTGACATCCAAAATGTCACTTTGAATCTGTGGCCGATATATTATAAATTTAAATCCATTGTCTTTATTTTCATAAGAATATTTAATTCCGGAATCTTTACATAGGCTATCTATCCTCTTAAAACCACTACCGAACTGCTCTATGTATTTACTCAAGTATAGGATTTTTGAAATTGTCACATTTCTTATCTCAGACTCCACATTGCCTTTAACATATTCTTCCGGTTTGTATCTACTGGCATAATCTCCTGGGCTATATATAGTTATCATACTCGGATGAATACATATCTCATGGTTTGTTCTGCTTCCATACATTGCGTGAGCAAAGCTATTAGCTAAAACTTCTCTTATCACTGCAGTTGGAATTTCAGGGTTCTCGCTCCTCTCCGATTCAATAATTTCAACTTTCCATCGTATATTCTTAAATATATACTCTTCAGCCGTCTTCAACAGATTATAAATATTGTCCTCATATAATTTCATATCAAGCATTGTCAACTTTTCATTCGATGCAAATATACCGACTTTTAGAGAAACAGGTCTTGTATCACCAAAGAGAACTTCACCGGCGTTTGTCAAATACTCATCTTTAATAAGACCAAACCTTTTTAAAATAATCGGAGTTGTATACCGACCTTCAGGTAATCTCCCGACACTTATAGCCTTTTGCCAAAACGATTTTACTGCAATCTCATCAACTTGTTTTGATAAAGTGTCGGATTTGCCATTTTCCCATTTTATACGGTATCTATTTACTTCAAAAAAGGTCTTTAATTCTGCAGGGCTCACCTCTCTGTCTTCATCCGCGGTTCGCAAATAATATCTGCCGGCTGCGGAATATGGTGTACTATCCCCACTGAATTCAACCTTAATCAAATGCTTTTCTTCTATCACAACTTCATTAATGACAGGATATATCTGTGGCTTAATGTTTTCATAAACCGCTCTCGAAACATCCCTTAAAGACGATTCCGACACATCCTGGCCAACAATATCACCATTAGGCTTGACACCGAAATACAATGTACCGATACCGTGCTTGTTTAATATAGATACTATGGAAATCATGGCAGTTTTTATCTCACTCGTTGATTTTTTAAATTCAAGAGTTTCAGTTTCTTTTCCAAAATTCATTGTCTTACCACCTCTTTCCAAAGTGACATTATTATACCGCGAAGCGACACTTCTACCACTTCGGATTGTTCAAGCAAGTACCGGAGATTTTGAACTCACTGCGTTCAAAATTTGAGAAAAGTTATCACTTTTCCTATATCGCATATATGAACTCAAATCTTTAGGAGTTATATCAAGGTTTGACATTTAATGGTTTTCCTCTCATGAATAAGAGTCTCTCGCTTGTTCAAAGGACTAACTTTTGTGAGGACGGTTGTGCTCACCAGCAGTGATAGCTGTCTTGTTCTAATCATATATATAAGAGGTTTACTTCAAATATATTATGAAAGGAGCTGGTAATTATGGATGATTTATTCATATTTACTTATTGTTTTATTATCCTTATAACTTTTGCCATAGGCATAATTACAGCCAACAGAGCAAAAAGACTAGCTCCCAGCCTAAGCTAAGAACTACAAACTCTAGCAAAGCAGCCGCCCAAAGCCGCCGTCCTCACAAATTAATTATACTTATGCAAAAAATTACCGTCAATAGAAACCGAGTTTCGTCTTCCTTTACAAATCAACGCATTTAAAGCTATTTCCATAACATTTGTAGTTTTTTCTTATTCTGGACACAATCCGCTAAATACAGATTAATAAGAGTTTGATATGGAATACCGCTATTATTTGCTTCTTCTTTGAAATAATCAATCGTATCAACATCTATGTTGATTGTTATTTGCTTTTTAGCATATGGATTTTTTCGTGGATTTAATTTTTTAATGTCATATTCGTCTCTCATTATATTCACCTCTAGAAATTTCCTCATAATAAACTGTTTGCTCTCGCTTCGTTGCTTTTCTAGCAGATATTATTCTTATAATTTTATCTTCACTACGATAACAATGACTAACTATGCAAATACCCTTTTTGCTACTCATACCTATTATCAAAAAACGTTCCTCTTTTTCTGAGTGTTCTGGATCATCAAACAAAATTGCAAAATCATCATAAAAGACTGCTATAACTTCCTCAAAAGAAACATCATGCTTTTTCTTATTGATTTTATTTTTATTTTCATCCCATTCAAACTTCATTTTTTCACTTCTTTTTATAATTATATTATAATTATAAAATAATTATTTGTCAACATAAAATAAGTCCTCCACTATTATGCGAAGGACTAAATTTTTAAGTCAACATTCTGACCAGCTATATTATGCTATTTAAAAACATAAACGTCAATAGAAACCAAATTTCGTCTACAAATATCCCTGCCCTTACATACCGTTGCCACAAACAACATACATTAACAAATCAATTAAATTTGTCTTCATACAAAGAACTTTCTACCCCTTGGCGATTTACCCATTCCACAAAGAAATCAAGCGTTCAGATTCAGAGTATATTAAACTATTTAGTTTTACCAAACAACTTAACGACTGTTGGACTAACAGCATAATAATTTTATTCTAATCATGAAGGACCATTATATTATTGTAGCTGACAGCATTAAAAATTACTAAAGCTCCTTATTCAATAAACACGTTGTCATAACTATTCATACGGTTCATAAGGACGCTATTTTTAATACAAGCAGCTCAAAAACTTTATTATAAAAATAAGTATTGAAAAGGTTTTAAATAAAGAACTTTTAAAGTTTTAGAGTGTTTTGAGGCAAAATTTTAGAAACCCTTTTTCTATTCACCCGAACTGTCGTGATTTTCACCTTGAAGAATGGAAACAAGTTTACTCTCGAACCTCATCAACTGGTCATATTGATCATCTAAAATAGAATAAATCTCTTCATCGGACATGTCCGCTGGAATATCGGTACAAGGAATTATAAAAGGACATCTAAATTCCCAGCCTGTTTTTCCCCCTCTTGTCGGAAAATACTGTGCTATACGGTCACTAATTTCTCTTAGATTATCTGGCAAATTTTTTCCACTCAAGGCAAACTTCATTTGAATTTTTCTACCCGCATCATTAACTATTTCATAAAAATAGAAATTCTTCGTATTCCATCCACTATTAGCTTCATCAGCACGCGGATACACTTTTGACATAACATCAGTTGTAAATCTTGTAAATTTTTGTGTGCTGTTTTCACGGTCAAGAATGATTTCTCCATCGGCATCTTTAACACTAGCCCACATCATAAATACTTTGGCTAGATGCATTGATCTGTTTACTGATTGTGTAGAATCTAAGACTTCCGTTTTTGGAAGTTCTTCTGGAATTATTCTTCCATCATTTACAAAGCTAACAAATGTCAACTTTTCTTTTTGTTCTTGTGTCATCTGGATACTCCACCGCCTTTCCATAAAAGAAAGTAGGTGCAAGCAACGATTATATATACGGCAACCATCCCATGCATCTTCTTTGGCAACTTCAATTTCTGAATTTGAACCACTTGAATAACCACGCCTGTTAGAATTGGTCGGGTTTTTCTTTTCGTCAAAACTGTCGTTTTGAAAACTCGAATTGATACTCTGAGCCAACGGCAGTAAATTTCCCAGCGAACCAGTCAAGGCAACCATTTCGGATTCATTTTGAATGAACTGACGAAATTGATTTTTCCAGTACCATTTTGAAGGTGCCTGCGGAAGAATATGCTCAATGGAAACCTTATCTTTTTCGGACTTTGAAAACAATTCCCACGATGGTTTCTTCACGCCAGTGCTTTTCCACAGGCTATATTCATATTCATACAAAAAATACTTTAAAGAGCTCCAAGAGTAATAGCCTTCTTTCATGCCAGATGCAAATTTCTTTTCTATATGCGTCATAAAGTTCGAGATGGCATATTGGATATTTTCATCTGTAAAATCATTTAGGTTTTTCGTGATTTTTGGAGCTTTTATTTTGCCACTGTAAAGTTCTCGTGCAGCAGCATAGTAAACGGTACTTTGATAATTCGCTCTGTAATTTGCAAGTCTAAAACAAACGAAAATAAACCGCTCAATCGCAGTAAAAAGCGCCACTTTTTCTTCTTCAACAGTGCATTTACTTAGTGCAACTGTAACAAGCGGTCGAAAATATCCAATACCGATACGATTAAGTCTATCAATCCACAGTTTTTCTTTGTCAGAAAGAATGGTACTCTCGGTCGGAAAAAATGTGTCATACCAATATTTCGCCAAGTCTTTTAGACTATCCACATAATCGGCGATTTCACAAGGCTCCAGTTTAAGTAGAACCTCCGATGTCTCTTCTCCTTCTGTTTCTAAAGGTTCATCATCATAGTTTGTGTCATCGATTGCCTCCTCATAAATTGAGGTCTGTTCAACGATGTCAACAACAGTTTTCTTTTCAAAAACATTCTTTGCGGAGAACTTATTAAGCAGGAAGCTGATGTAATCATCGCCTTTTTTACGTGTGTACACATAATAAATTATCCAGTGAGCACGCAAAAAATCATCGTCAGACAGAGGTGTAGTCTTGTTTCTGCCCAACTGATAGTAAACCTCTTTCCAAGCCTCATTAACTTGTTTACGAAGTTCCGATTTATCTTTTTCATCTAACTTATCATTATTATAAATTGTGGTCAAATAGATCAATCTGTTTTTCAAAAGTTCCAGATTTGTTAGCTTTTTCCCACGATTATTCATCGTTTCAAAAGCAACAAAAACATCGTAGTCATCATCAATCTCGTGAAGATTAAACATCATCTTCTGTGTGAGCTTCTTGTACATCCGAATTAGACCCTCTATGCCTTCTTCGCCATATAAGGCTTCTATATTATTGACAAAAAATTCCTTTGCCGTCTTGAGATTCTTCGTATAATAGGTATCATTTATCTCACCAGAATTCGGCTCATTAAACACTTTGTAACGTAGATACTTATCGCTCGGATTATCTGTTTCGTAGCCGAACATATATGTCGTGATAATGTTCTGCGGAGGACGTTTTTGGCAGATATATTTTGCCTTAATTTCCCTTATCGTTTCATTCCCTAAAACTATATCTTCGTCACTCTTTTCTTTATTCTCTTCTAAAGAGCAAGCAAAGTTTATAATCTCATTAAGCAAAATAATGAAAGTGGTAAGACGCTGCTGACCATCCACAATATGACAAGGTTTGAACCCTTTATCAACCATCCACAGATCGTTACCCCAATTAACAGTCTCTTTGCCCTCGAGCAATTTCAAAGACAAAAGGCCAGTATAGTGATAACGATCCATCTGAAGATTATTCAAATCTTCCCAAAAATTGACAAGTTGAGGCTGCTGCCACGCGTATCCGCGTTGATAATCCGGAATGCGAAACAACCTATTTTGAAATAATGAATTTAATGCTTGAAGTTCATTCGCCATAAAGCACCTCTACTCTTCCTAATAAAGAATTTAGTTCGTTTCTTTGCATGTTAATGTATTTTTTTGAATTTTCATCCTATTTAAGATTTCCGTCAAACCTCAACACATAACTAGCTACCTTTTATTTTACATTTAGCATCATAATTTCACTTAATTTTTTATCTGACAGCCTCTGCATTAAAACTAATATGTTGTATCATTATACGGTGTATTTTCTATACCGTATTTATTTAACCATTCTACAAAGAAATCAAGCGTTCAGATTCAGAGTATATTAAACCATTTAGTTTTATCAAAAAACTTAACAATTATTGGACTAATAACATAATAAAAACGAATAAAAGCTCTACCTAAAACATCATCTCTAAACCTCCGTAAAGTCCAAACTTGTGGACAATCATATGAGCCATAAACACAGGTAGCAACATAGCAACATTGACTCCTGTTTCTTTTTTCATATGGATCATCAAACATACTTGGATAAGTTGAGCCTACCTTGTTACCTTTTGTATCCCTATGTTGGTAATTTCCAAAAAGATCTAAATCAGAGTGACCAACCTTTTTATCATGATTGTCATAATAATTATAAGAACCAAAAAATCCAGGTTCAGAGCGACCTATCTTATTGCCTTTAGAGTCATAATTAACGTATCCAACAAAAAAGCCAGGTTCGCTTCTTCCAACCTTTCTTCCACACTCATCATAGTAATTTATATTCCCAAACAAGCCTTCTTCACTTCTGTATCTTTTGTCAATACTGCACCTTCGTTAAAACAATAACATTTTCTGTTATCATTTTACTATACATGAGTATACCATTAGAGGGACTAAACCTAGAAATCAATTCGTGTTAACTGTAAAAACAAATGCAAAAACAACTAACTATTTGGCATTTAAAACATCTACTTAGTTTTACAAACTTGCATTATGATATGTATCAAACTAGAGTGTGCAGCACATAAAGAATAAATATTGTGAGTAATTTATCATTATCAAATAGAACAATGATTAAACGTCTTTTACTAATGAATTACATATTCGCAAAAATTCTGTGTTCATTGAAGGTTGTAGACGAAACAATTTGGATAAAAGCACCTCAGCACAACATAAAAAATAAACACAACCATAGACTGTTCAAGATTGCTTCTTTAATTAGTTTTCTTGTAAAGGTTATCCGTTTACAATGAAACGATATCTAAATCGCTAAAACAACGGACTAAAACTAGTGTTTTGCTGATTATATCATTAAAAAAGAAAGCAAAAAATGAATTTTTTATGATACTATATTTACTTTTTAATATTCTGTTTAATGTGTTTAAGCATTAATATAGGATCTTGCCTTATTTCCCTATCTATACTGGAAAATTTATACTCTTCTATTAATTTTTCATCATTGTCAGAGGCTGTACTTAACAAATATTCCTCATCTTTATTTTTATTCTTCAACTCTAATTCAAATAGCAACAAATCAAGTTCCGCTCCAACATTTACAGACAGCGTTTCCATATCGCCTTGCTCAACAAAATCATTACCATATTTTTTTTCGCATATATTAAATAATCACACGCTGTTTCTTTATAATCTTCATCTGAAAAGTAAAAATTAGAAAAATAGTTTGCTGGAAGCATAGTATAAGATGCAGTCTCTCTAGTTATTGGATAAACAAGATAACATCGTGCCGAATTATATATAAAATCATTTATAAAGTCTACAGAACTCTTAAAACTAATTCCAGATACATTTATACGTTCAGCCCATAATTCAAAATCATCATCTTGGTGAAACCAATCCGAAAAATATACGTTTGAATTATGTCCTTGCACTGAAAGCATTAATTCATTATTATACCTAAAAAGAACAACACTACCAATTCCAGAGAATGCTATTCTTAGAAGGCTATGTATATCGTATGCTACTTGAGTCCGATTTTGTTTTGTACCTAACAATTCAATAGAGTAAAAACTTACTGAACCAGTTCTGGATATTTCAAATGTAGTATCACTAATATCAAATATGTGTGAAACATTTATTGCACTTTTCAATACTTCTCGCTGAACTCGCGATAAAGATATATCTATGTTGCTATCAAAATAAACCACCTGTTCGGGAGTGTGATTTGCAAACAAAACCTCAGTAGCATCAGTATGTCCTGCCATATGGAAAAATTTTAACGCCAAAAGATACAAAAAGTCGTCAAAAATTTCTGATTGGTACATACTGTCTATCCTCCTTCATAAAGCGTATATAAAAATGATTTATTTAATCAACTTAGCTAAATCTTCCTCATATAATTTTCCTTCAATTTCGCTCTTAAATCTTTCGAGTATTTCGTATGTCTTGAGGAGATAATCATCCCCTGATATACACCCATCTGTAAATTGTTCATACATTTGTTCAATTCCACCTCTAACATAAGCGTTAAACAACTCCATATTTTCTTTGAAATCTTCCTTTTTATCTTCTTGCGTGTCGTACCTAAACGCACGATTAAATCTCTCTTCCTGAGTTATATCTATCGTACTATCTAATAGCATGGTCATTCTATAAAGAAAAACACAATTATCTCTTTCATTAGCAAATGCGTCCGCATATACACGTGCTCTATCTCCAGAACTTGTATCTCGCTCTGCAGTTCTTGAATATAAAAGTCCCCAGATTACTGCATTCATATAAACATCGATATATCTGTCAAAAAGGGGAGCTAACATTTTTTCTGGACCATCTGAGTCATCTTTAATATTTTTTCGAACAAGAGATTTTAAATAAGTAGCGTGTTTCCCCGTTATTGTGTAGTCGTTCTCAAACATTACAATTTCCTCCTTCACTATTCTAATTTGGTATGAGTTTCACTTAATTTATTAAGCTGATACTGTCTACCTACACGATTGGACATAACCGGTCGAGCGTAATTCCAGTCTTTTTGCATAACAAACATGATAACTTGGTCCGCAATTTCAGGAAGAACTTTAGATATATTAGCAGTATGGGTTTCGTCTGCATTTGAAAAAGGAGCATCCATTACAAGTGGATAAGGTTCCGAAGCAAGATCTAATTCTTCTTCAAATTCATCAGTTAAACCATCATTTATAATTTTTTCTTTTGCCAACGCAACTAATCCGGCTATAAACGCAAAATTTTTAACTCTGTTAGAACCTTCTGATTCACCTGCTGCTATTTCTTTATCAGCAATTGTTGTAAGCAATGAAACATGATATTTTTGATCTATTGCGACTCTTCTGTGACCGTGGTACATTCTCTCAAATATTTCATTAACCTTTTTCTCAAGCTCCTCCCTTATTATTATCTCTTTATCTTTATATGCTTGCGTCAACCTTTCGTAGATATGCTCGGCATATTCAATGAGTTGCATTGCCAATTTGTTCTTGCCCGAAACCGCCAAAAGACTATCATAAATCTTTCTATATCTTTCAATATCATTTTTTTGTGAGGTATCATCTTTAATAAATTGTATTTTTCTATCATTCAGTTGTTTTATTCGTTTTTTAATATCGTTAAGCTCAACTTCATATTGGTGCATATTATCTTTGCCCTTAATTTGTTCGCTTATTTCAGAAATTTCATCTTCTCTTTCCTGAATACGATTTTTAAGCCTTAAAATCAACTGATAACGTTCAGTAAGACTTTCAAATGTACGGTTTGCCGGCTTTGAAAAACTATTTACTTTTTCTCTATAGTGACGAACAGTGTTACCAATCGATTCCGGCGGAACATAAGCTAATTCTGCCATTAAATGATTGTATGCATCATTCCCTTCGAGAATATCGGCACCGCATATACATTTCCCTCTCTTAACTAATTCCATTATCGTCGGCTTAGTTAAATCACGAACACCCTTATCATCAACCTTAACCTCTTTTAAAAGTGCCTTTGTTTTATTAATTAAAGGTTGAGCAAAAAAAGCCAATGAACCATAACCAAACTCCTTAAAGTAAGCTATCCTAGTATCCTCAAGTGTTTTCTGGTCTTCTTTAATTATAGATTCCTTTTCTTCCTTCTCATTTTGCAATTTCGCAGTTGTTTGATTGTCTCTTAAAATGTCTTCTAACTGCTCTTTACGTCCTTCATAATTTTTAATTTGAGAATCATTTTCCTCGAATTGTTCGGCAATTATATTACGTTTTTCTTCAGCGGTCTGTATTCTATTTAGAGCTTCTTGCGCTTTTGCATCTCCGTCCATATCCATATCGCCATAAAGCGTGCCTATTACTGTTGTTTTTGCACTACGTTTTCCAAGATGCTTAATAGCACTATCAATAGTCGAAAGTCCAAGTAGCCCTTTAACGGCATCAGCTACATCTTTGCGAGTACTAATACTATTTACTCGTTCTGTGTCGAAAAAGAAATATGAAGATAGTTCTTCAGGTAGAATATTATTTATAACGTTTGTTACTTGAACAGCCCTTACAGACTCCATTTGACCATCAGATTGTTTGTATGACACTTTAACCACAGGATATTGATCGCCTTTCACAGAATCTCCATAAAATGTATATTTTTGAATTCTTGAAATAATATATTCAGTATTATCATGGATTAATGTGATTTCCACTTCAACATTTCTAGTGTCTTTCGGCATCATCTCCGCTGCGACTTCATAATTAAGGAGGAAATCCGGATTTTGATTAAATGTGGCTTTTCCATAAAAGCACCAATTAAACGCTTGAAGTAATGTTGTCTTTCCAAAAGTATTATCACCAAGGATAATAGTTACATTTTTTTCAGGATCACACGAAAAATCTACCGCTGTAATTCCTTTGAACTGACGGAAATTTTCCATTTTTAACGACTTAATAAGCATATCATTTCCCCCACTTAATAGTTCTTTCTTGTCTCATCCATAATAATCCTACGGATTGTTTCAACCATATCGTCGTTTGTTTTCGCTCTGGTCCTCAAATTCTGTTCTTCTGCTTCAAGAATCTTGTACATCATGGCAGATAGTTTTTTTTCGTTAATACCATTTTCATTAGACATAAGCCGAATCCTCCTCTTCATCAATAAATTTAATATCATAATTTCTTTTAATCTCACTTATAAGAGAATCTGAGTCATAAGGGTTCTCTGCAATAGAAGCAAAATCTTCTATTCTAATTATTTCCCGCCTCGCTAATGATCTGACACTGTTTATTATATCTGGATCGTAATTTGCAACATTTTCAAGTGGTATAGGTAAAGTTATAAAATCAAAAATAGTTGCATAAGTTTTGCCAGGGAATTTTCGAAGAACTCGTCCTCGTCTCTGCACATATTCTTTTGGATTAGTACTGCTTGCCAAAATAAAAGCCGTCTGTATACTTGGTATATTGACACCTTCATCTAAGCACCGAATTGCTACCAATACTTGCAAATGTTTTCCTTCTGCAAAATTTTCTTTTATTCTCTCCCTTTCTTCTGCAGTTTCTGCAGATGTAAATTTTGATACCCGCATACCTAAATCGTTTCCTAACATTTCAGAAACAATATCAATCTGGCGCGCTTCATCAATTTGGATTTTACCTTCTTCATAGTCTACGTCACGCATCGTTGTTGCTCCGCAATACACTAAAATCTGATTTTTATCTTTATAGCTTTTCATTATATTGTACAATACGGATATTTTTTCGCTGGCGCCTGCCACAATTCTCGCACGCTTTATAAGCAGCATTTTTACATATTCACTTAGCTCAATCTTACCTTTTTTATCAGGGTACACATTTCTTCTTATTTTTTCACTCAATTCTAAATATTGAGAAAGTTCTTCCTCGTTTAAGGACACTGGTATTGGGTGATAATAATATTGTGTCAACATTCTAGCTTTGATTGCAGCTTCCAATGTATATTCAATACACTTCTTACCAAAATAATCGTATAGTTTTTGAGTTCCTTCCGGGTCTCCATGTCTATCAATCGTTGCAGATAAGGCAAGCCTATATGGAATGTGGGAAAGAAGAGTTTTACTGAGTTTATCCGCTCCAAAATTATGAGCTTCATCTACTACAAGAACTATGTTTCCAGACAGTTTCAAAATTTCCGCTTGCACATAGTCCAATGAAAACGTTGCATTGGTACTAAGCATGCAGAAATGCTTTATTACGCCTGCATTAAAGCTATTAACTGCCGTTTTGAGTCTCTCTCGCCAATTTTTCTGCTGAGAAGCAGAATAGCATATTATAGGTTTCATTCCAAAAGCTACTACATCTTCTCTCCATTGCTCCACTAAGTGCTGATATGGACACACAATAATTACTGCAAGATTTTTATTGATGTTGATGTCTTGATACAACCTTGATATTGCTGCAAGTGCAGTGTATGTTTTTCCTGTACCTGTTGCCATATCAAAAATACCGTTATAGCCATTTTCTACCCATGCATCAACTGCCTCTAATTGATATTTTCTTAAATCAATGTTTACCGGCACAGAAGGACCAACATCTTTTTCTTCATAATCTTCAGTAACTCCAAACTCTTCACTCAAGTACAATTCTTCAGGAAATAATTTGATTTTGTCAGTTGTTTTATATTTTTCAATTATTACTGAATTAATTTTAGGAAACTCCAGAACAGTTATGCTCGGCTCACAATCATTCCACATATTGTCAAAAGTTGATACTTTACTAAAAACTCTGCTCTTTTCCTCACTCCAAGAGGTAAATACGTCTATTGCCTCATAGTTGTTTATAAAAGCATTTGCGCTTTCATTCATGGAACCGGAAAATGCAATAATGTTGTCGTTATCATCGTACATCAATCCTAATTTTTCATGAAACATACCCATACCATTGTCATTTTCTAAAAAAGCGATTTTTATTTTAAGTCGCCCAACAGCTATAAGATTGCTCAAAAGATTTAAACGTGCTTCTTCAAATTTTCCCTTGTGTTCATGAAGTTCCCTTAACAAAACCTCTTCAATCACTTCATCTCTTCGTTTAACACCATCATTTATTGCATCTATGTCTTCAGACGACAGCTTTGGCGAAGCTATCAATTCAATTTTTCCTCCATTTTTAACTATTCCACATATACCGGCTGAAAGTGCTAGTAATGCGGAAGATGAAAAAAATCCGACGGCTCTTCTATACAACACAGATCTTTTTAACACAGGAATATAAAAATCTCTGATAATATCATCAACTTTTGACCTGTATTCTAATTTTAAATCTAATTCTTGTAAATTCATCAATTTACCACCTTAATTAAATTTGCGATTCAATTAAGTCCAGAACTTCTTCTAGCTTAACAAAGTCTTCCTCAGTGTTAAAACAATTGACGCTGAATCTAATTGTTCCGGCAGGATATGTTCCAAGAAACATATGAGCGCGTGGTGCACAATGTAAACCTGTTCTAACAGCAATTCCTCTGCTTGAAAAGATTTCTGCTGCGCTGTCGCTGCTAATTCCATCAATAACGCACGATGTTATACCTACATATTTTTCTTTTCCCTCATTACCTACAATAGATAATTTTTCATATTTTTCTATAAGAGAAATCAGCCGTTTTCTATTAATTTTCTCCTTTAAATAGAGATTTGCCACAGTCTGTTCTTCAATCCATTTTAATGCGGCATTAAGCCCCGCAATTCCAAGAACATTTAAAGTTCCAAACTCAAATTTTTCAGGTAGAGATTTCGGCATATCTTGATTTGCAGAGTCGTATCCTGTTCCACCAAAAAAAACTGATGGAATACTTATGTCCGACTTCATCACAAATCCCGATATTCCTGTTGGACCTAATAAGGTTTTATGACCTGCAAACACAGCAAAATCAAAAAGCTCAAGTCCTACGTTCGTATCAACTAAGCCCGCAGATTGCGCCATATCTGCTAATGTGACAGCTCCATATTTTTTTGCTAAAGAAAAAATATCCTCAATTGGTGCAATAAGTCCAATCACATTACTTACATGGCTTACAATAACAAAGTCGGGTGAACACGAGTCAAACTGATATCTTATCCTTTCAAGGTCATATTCAAGGTTTTCCGAAACATGCAGTTCAAACACCTTAATTTTATTACTCTTTTCAAAGTTATATAAAACTCTTGTTACTGCATTGTGTTCAAAAGGACTAATATAAATATTTTTAGCTCCTTTTTTTATGACACCTTGGATTATTATATTTAGTGCTATTGTAGCCGACGGTACAAATATTACTTGTTTTGTAGGACAACGCAGTATTTTAGATACTCGATTTCTTGTATCGTCAATCAAAGTCTTTGCAGCAGAGGCTAATTGGTAATTGCCACGACCAGAACTACCGCCATTGCTCCTATAAAATTCGTCCATAAATGAATAAACACATTCCGGCTTTGGGTATGTAGTCGCTGCATTGTCAAAATATGCCATCATGTTCTCCTTTAACAAAGTTTTTTCAATATCTCCATCAAGATTTGTCTCTTTTCTTGCTCCGAGATTGATTGACCCATAGAATCAATAGATGAAGATATCTGGTTGTACAAAATTTTTCCTCTTTTTGAAACATCTACTCTATTAAAGCGTTTAGTCTCAAAGCTTCCATTTTCGTCTGAACAAGTAATTTCATAACTATTAATACTTAACGTTTTGCCCTCCGCCTGTTCACTGCTAAATTGCTCAGCTGTATTTTTATAAACTGCAATTTGTTCTGTAAACCGTTTACGTGTATCATCATCCCAATCTTCAAGCCGTAATCCTGTGGAAATTTTCGCAAAGTCTGAAATAAATAAATATTCATCATTTGTAATAGTTTTGAACAAGTCAAGAGCTCTGTTTGTGCCGTCAGGGAATAATTGTTCAAAAACTCCCTCATCAAGAGAATCACGCCATTCATTAATCACTGACGCAAGAGACATTTGTTTTAAATATGTTTTATTTTCTTCAAGCACATACGTTGCCTTGACTTCTTCAATTAGACTTTCCTTAAGGGTACTAAGTAAATTATCATAAAAGACCTTAACCGCCGCAATGTCATCAGCTATTTTTAAAACAATCTCATCATAGCCAAAAATTTCTGGTAACTCTTTAAACAACAAATCAAAGCTGCCTGTGTTTTTCTTAAACGCCTTTTTAAAAGAGAGCTGATGTGTTTGCAGATTTTTACCCTCAATGGTTTTAAGGGAATCTTTGGAATATTTTGGCAAACCCATAAACCATCTATACATTGCATTTGCAACGTAATCGTACGAGTTGCCATTACGCTCTGCATCCACGATAAAATCTTTAAATATTTCGGATAAACACTGCACATATTTTTCCTTTTCAAAGTTCCAATCAAGATACGAAATTTCAAAATTACCCGGCTCGGCATTAATTTGTGTAATAAGATCTGCATTAATCGGGACATATTCAAATCTATCTTTTATCAATATTTGTTGCTTATATTCACGAATTACAGCAGTTAAGTAAATGGGAATTAAACCCTTTCTCAATCCTATATGATATTCCGGGTGAATAATTTGCCTATATAGTTCAGCAAAACTAAGGTTTTCTACCTGCCTCGCTTTTAAAATAAATTTCTCTATCGTTTGCAACATGTTTCTCATATTTGTATCATCCGGTTTTAAATTTATTTTAGGCACTCCATGTTCTTCAATCCAAATCCCTGTTCTGATTAAAGTGCTCCTCATAATTGAAACATCTTGCCCAGTTCCATATAAACCGAGATTTGGTTCTAATTCATTTCTGAGTAGCGCTGCTATTATTTTATTTCTACTGTTTTTTGAAATAGTGGTAATTTCATCACGATTCAACGCTTCATTAATTATTACCGGAGTTAAAGCATATTCTTTATCACAAATCTTAGACATTAATTCGGTCAGAGCAGATTTTCTATGTAATTTAAATTCTTTCCCATCGTATATATAAGTAGATTTATACTCTTCAGGATGTGTATATCCATGTATATAAGTTTTTATAATTTCATTCAAGTCCTCAAAAACAGTTTCATATTCTTCAAGCAACACCTCATCATCAACCGCCTTGTTGCGGAGTTTTGTAACTGCATTAAGTTCTTTCGCAGTTTGTTCTATTTCTTGATAATATCTCGGAATAATAAAAATATGTCTTTTGTAACCTGTACTTAATTTTCTTATCAGTTTATTAAGACGAACAATTTCCTCTTCGGTTTCAGGAATAACCGCATATATTATGCCGTCTGCTTGAATGTTTTCGCTTTTTATTTTCCAATCAATGTCATCGGTAACTTCTTTTCCTTCTATGAATTCAAATGAGAAAAAACGTATCATTTCCCGTTCATCATTGTAGCGTGCAGGATACATATAATTATCAAAATTAACCTCATTAAGTATATCCTTAACCGAGATGCGACTCTCTTGGATTTCTACAAAGTCACTTATTTTTTTATTTATATCTACTCCTGAAGCTTTCTTTAATCTAAGGAAGCCATTGCTACGCTTTAAATATACAACAAACTCTTTTTCAATAAGCTCTGATATAGCATCTTCTATAATTTTAACATCATATTCAAAGGAATAAATACCAATCAATTCTTCTTTTGTCGGTTTCAAACGCTCAAATTGTTCCAATGTGTATATTAACGAAATAGTTTTTACAATTTTGCTACCTAAACTATTCTCTCGTATTTGCGTTAAGATTGTTGAAGTCAAAATATAATTATTATAAATATTACTTCCATGGGCTTCTTTCTTGAAAAGTGACTCAAAATAATCATATATAAGATCTGCTGTAATCAATAGGAAAGTATCGTCATAGCTTTTCAAGAAATTTGTAAATGTAGCCATTCCATCTGCTGAAAGGAACGTAAACAGTGTCCTTTCATTTTGTGCGACCCTCTCCGATAACCTTGGTAAAATAAAAGTAGAAACTGGATGAAGTGGGAAGCAACCAAAAACAGCCATATTTAGTTCTTCGACAGAATGAGCAAAAATAGGATGTTTAGAATATCTTTGGATAATTTCTGAAAAATTTTTCTTATATTTTTTTAAAAATTTTTCCCAGTATGATTTTTCTTTTTTTATGACAGTTGAAATAATCTCGTAAATCTGTGAAGAGTTGTTATTTAACCGTATATGTTTGAAGCGCTCCGAAACACCTCGCCAACCATCTATTTTTTGTTTTGGTAATTTATCAATATAGTTTGCTATTTCTTTATGGGATATCAGCATTAAATGCATTTGCAGTTCACCGCTACGATTGCATTTTTCAGCAAAATCTTGTAGCATTTTTGTGTCACTAACTGAGGCACTCTTTATGTTTGCCTCAAGATACTTGCTAAACTCATCATAAACAACATATACCCCGCTATATCCCTTACTCTTTAAACCTTTAGCGGCATTCTCATAAAGTTCCACTACGTCAAACCCTAAGAAAGGATTAAAGATACTACCCGACGTAAGTTTTGGGTATATTTGTTCAAATGTTTCATAAGTCTCCGCATCAAAATTTTGTAATTTGATTTCAAACGTTCCTACCGGCATGCCTATTTCATTTTCAAACTTCAAATAAGTCTCAGGAAAATCATTTTTCCAACGTTCTAAAACAGAAATAGCAGCTTTATAATTTGTCTCTGGCATAACATCTAACATGTTGTGATCAGACAAAGTTCTCTGTAAAGAAAGTAAAAAAGCCTGTGTAAGACTAGTGTTACTTCCTGAAATTGCTATAGGCAAAATCTTTTTTCTACTATTGTAGTAGTTCTTTATTAATTGAAGAAGCTCCGGGTTTTCGTTAGCTTTTATCATCAGTTTTTCGAAAAGTTTTATGTTCTTCTTTTCAAGCAGAGAAAGAATGGCAAGCACAATATGTGACTTTCCTTTTCCGTATGCTCCAATTAAAATTCTTGCTCTATCCGTAGAATTCGAATTTGTGCTCATCAATATTTCTTCAATCAAATCCATTGATGCTTTTGTTGGTATAAAACCTTTCAGCTTTTCATCATTGTTTAAATCGTATCCAATATTTACAGAATACTGGAATCCCGACTCTACAGAAATCATTTTGCTCATACTTTCTTCTCCAGTTTTACGCGTTAATAGATGAATAATATTCATCTACACAGGCAATAAAGTCTAAGTCATTTATTATATTGATTAAATCTAAGCCTGCTGTACGATTAATCTTAATTTTACCCATGCGTTCTATTTCATAAAGTACATCTAACATATTTATAGAATCCAGGTTAAACACTTTTCCTATATTACAAGGTGCTGTTAAAATTTCATTTAAACTTATTTCTTTTCTTTCTCCTGCATTATCCATAATTACAGCTAATGCGACCCAAGGATTTATCGTGCCGGTAACCGGGATACTTTTTTTGTATATTTTCTTTTTCTTGTCTAATATATCGATAAGACCGAGTTCTCCAAAAGGACAGTCAATATTATTCTCCGGCGAGATTCTTTCTGGATTTGATTTATAACGGGGCAGGTAGGTGCTTATAATACAATTGAAATCATCAGTTAAAGACCTAGTCGCTACCTCAGTGCCGTCATCAGACATTTGTATATATTTTTGTAACGAGTCAACAAAATCATCTTTAGAAAACTCCGAAACATTAAACTCGTTGAAGAAGAAATACCATGCAGTGGCTTCATCTCTGTTTGAAGCAAGCTTATATTGTAACAAAAATAAAGTTCCCAATTCTTCAGTATATCTGTCATACTTGAATACACGCTTGCATAATTCTGTAAAAGATTGTATTCTCCTTCCTGAACGAGGCTCCTCTGTCAAACCCACAGCCCTGAGCCAATATCTTAAAGCTTTTACCATATTTGCACCAAGACCAAGTACATCCATAGGATTTACATCTTTTGCAATAAAGACATCTCCTCTGGTATCTACGTGTTTCATTCCTTTGCTAAGCCAGCCTTTTCTTATAAAAAATGTATCATGAGCACGAAATCTCATAGCCATAGCACTCCTCCTAAAGTGACTTTGTTCTTAAGTATTTATCCATAGTACAGCCACCTTCAAGATATTTGGCCGTCATACACATCTTACAACGAATACACTTGTCCGAATCGATATAATATTTATCGCCGATTATTGAAATTGCACCGACACGACATAATGATTCGCACTTTAAACACTTTCTGCAAGCATTAAATTTTTTTATCTGATATCCCGCCATCCTTTGCAAATCATCATGATTTGCAACATTCATAGTTTTAATTTTCACTCCGTAGTCATAATCACTTTGATTAAATGGCTGTATCGACATAATGGGTATATTTGTTTTTGGATCAAGTATTATAACTTCATTAAGCAGCTTATTTCCTAGTTCTGGTGCAATTCTACCAAAAGGCACGAACAGGCCGATAAGGTCATCAGCAGAAGGTCTTACAAGACTATATATTTTAGCATGTTCTTCTGTCGTGCAATTCGTAAATCTAATCTTCACATCGCTAGCAGAAGGAAGGCCGTTTCCACCTTGCCTAGCTTTCCATTTGCCTGTGTCAATATAAACTTCAGGATCAGGTTTACCTATTTTCTTTGCAAAGCTAATAAGAAAACCTCTCCATTTTTTTGATTGTTCAGGCATATATATTCTTGATAAAAACTGCGCTCGCTGATTGTTATTAGGGCAACACCAACAACCGACTCTATCATAACCAAATCTATAAGCATCATTAAAATCTATATTTTCAGACAATATATAAAGCCATATGTCTATATCTCTCCAAAAGAAAATCGGCGACGCTACTGTCTGCTGCTGTATTTTTACAAACTCAGCGTCATTCTCAATTCTGTTATATTTACTCCTGCTTACAGATTCCGATTTTCTAATGCCATAAAAAGTCAAGACTTGTTGATTACGATACATACTGTTAATAACGCGTGAGATTGGTCCCGTTTTGAACATTGAACAACACCACCGCATCATTCTTGCTGGTGGTCCGATATCTTCACACACATCATAAAAATCTTGATCATCATTTCTTGCAACCTGAAAAATTGTCTGCGGGTGATTTTGTCTAAAACGCTTTGCATATTCAACGGTAACGGGAAACTCCAGTGTTGTATCACCAAAAATGTGGACGAGACTAGGATTGCTCAAAGCCTTTATTGCAAGGTCTGATGTTACAGTTGAATCCTTTCCACCTGAAAATGAGACAACGATATTTTCTTCTTCAAATTTTTTAGATGCATGCTTTATAAAATTAAAAGACTCGCTTTTAAGATAGTTTAGTCTGTTTACATTTGCAGTTGTAAAACGTCTGATATACTTATTGAAGTATTGGTAATTATTACTTTTCTTTCCTTCTTCAAGTCCTTGAATAATTTTATTTGCGTCAACTTTTTGAAAGGCATTATTAGGAATAACAATAGATTTTCCATCAACATAATATCTGTTGTTCACTGCCCAGACAGAAGTTTTGATTAGTGAGTTTGTTTTTTTCTCTAAAAGTAATTCTAGTAGCAATCGTTCCTCGGGAAATACTGGGCGTAAATCAGTGCTAAGATATTTTGTTTTTTTGCCGCAAACTGGACAAATCCCTTTATCGGCCTGTGTTGCTGTTTGTATAATTGGAATTCTACAATTTTTACAGTAATATATTTCCACTGGGAGGTCTTCTTCTGTATCTGCCCCGCATATTAGGCATTTTTTTTCGTTTGTCTCTATATTACAATTTTTACACCACATATGCCGACCTCCTTCTTATGATAATCTTACACAGCACTCACATTTAATCTTTCATTTACTTTCAGGCTCACCATTATTTTTAAAATTTATATTAAGTTTTCTATTTTTATTTTAACCACGGAGGTTAAACGCTTTTTCTAATTTTAGTTAGAATATAACATTCAAAAAATATATAATATTCTCAGCTGAACAAAATTTTTTGTCAACTGGATATCCTTTTAAAGATTCAAGAGATAGTTATATTATACTTATTTAGAAAAACAAAGTACACACCTTACGGTAAAGATATTTCAAGGAGCACAACTCAACCACTACAAAGAGGTCTATCTTTTAAGATTTCTACCTCTACCGTTTTAAATCTGCTTATATGCATAACACAGAACTATAAGAGTAAATACCCGTATACAGCATTAGTTTGATGTATGCTTTGAGTCTGCAGGTAACAAAATTTTCAGACTTACACAAACCATTTTTTTATCCACGAACATTAATCATTTACCTTTAAACTCAACTGTGTAATTAAAGTGCAATTCAAATTCAAATTTAAATTTCATTTTTTACGAAAATGAATTTCATATATATTTATTTATTTTACTATAAACTTAGCTAGTTTTAAAGGTGAAAATATTGCTGATATGTTAAAAAGCGTCGCAATGCGACGCTTTTGTTGATTAGGTTTATTTTATTGGTTGTTTGGTTAGTTAGTTGGTACTTAGTTATATCAGTTCTTTTAGAATTTTAATACCTTTGTTTAGTTCTTGTTTGGTTATTGTTAGTGGTGGTAGGAGGCGGATGACATTGGATTCTGCTGTGAGGATGAGGAGTCCTTTTTGTTGTGCTTCTTTTAGGACTTCTTTGTTTTCTTTGTTTTGAAGTTCTATGCCTAGCATTAAGCCTTTTCCACGTATTTCTTTTATGTTTGGTGAGTTAAGTTGTTGTAGTTCTTCTTTTAGGTAGTTGCCTTTGTTTTTTATTTCTTTTAAGAAGTCGTCTGTTAGGGTGTCTAGTACAACGTTGGCAGCTGCTGATGAGACAGGGTTGCCACCGAAGGTTGAACCGTGTGAGCCGGCTGGCATTGTGTTTTCGCATTTAGTGGAGACCATGAAGCCACCGAGTGGGAGTCCTCCTGCTATTCCCTTTGCAAAGGTTAGAATGTCTGGGGTTATGTCATATTGTTGGTATGCAAAGAAAGTGCCTGTTCTACCTATTCCTGTTTGGACTTCATCTATTAAAAGAAGAATGTCTTTTTCTTTGCAGAGTTTATTTATTTCTTTAATGTATTCCTTTGTTAAGACGTTTACTCCACCCTCGCCTTGAATGAGTTCAAGCATTATGCCGCAAACGTCTGGGGTGAGGTTGTTTTGTAGTTCTTCCAAATTCTCTGCTTCTACGTATTTGAAGCCTTCGGTGAATGGGTGGAAGAAGTTATGGAAGGTATCTTGTCCTGTTGCTTTGAGGGTTGTTATGGTTCTGCCATGAAAAGAGTTTTTGAGTGTGATGATGGTGCTTCTACCCTCTTTGTATTTATCGAAACTGTATTTTCTGGCAGTTTTAATCATACCCTCATTTGCTTCTGCACCGGAATTTGAAAAGAAAACTTTTTTCATTTCAGGAGCCTTGGTGCAGAGTTTTTCTGCGAGTAAGGCGCAGGGTTCAGTGTAATAAAGGTTTGATATATGTGTGAGTTTGAGAGCTTGGTTGTATATTGCGTTAGCTATATTTTTGTTGCCGTAGCCGAGCGAGCATACACCTATGCCACTGGTGAAGTCAATGTATTCTTTACCACTAATATCTTTAACCGTTGCACCGTTACCTTCAATAATTGCAACATCGTTCCTGGCATAGGTGCCAAGAATGTGCTCGCTATTTAGTTTTTTGAGTTCTTCAAATGTCATTTTTGCACCTACTAAACTAATTCCTATTATTTATATATTTTTGTGTTCTACTTTTTGTATGTTTTACTTGTTTTCTACAAAATCATTGTTCCGATACCTGCGTGTGAGAGTATCTCAATAAGGATGGCGTGTGGGATACGTCCGTCAAGGATATGGGTACGTTTTACTCCGTTTTCTACTGCATCTACACAGCAGTCGATTTTTGGCATCATACCACCTGCAATTATTCCTGATTGTTTAAGATCTGCAATTTCTGATAGTTTGATTACTGGAATTAAAGTATCTTCGTTGTTTTGGTCCATTAGAACGCCACGGGTGTTTGTCATAAGGATAAGCTTTTCAGCACCCAAAGCTATTGCGATTTTAGCAGCTGCCGTATCCGCATTGATGTTATATGTATTATTGTCATCAATTCCGGATGCAACTGTTGATACAACCGGAATTAGACCCTTTTTAAGTGAATTTTCAAGAATTGCCGGATTAACCTTTTGCACATCGCCGACAAAACCTAAATCCTCACCATCAGGTGATAAAAGTTTAGTTGCACAAAGCAGATTATCATCAAGACCGGAAACTCCTACAGCACGGCCTCCTGTTTTGTTAATCATCGACACAATGTTTTTATTGATTTTACCGCAAAGAACCATCTGTACAACATCCATGGTTTCCTTATCTGTGTAACGAAGTCCATTTATGAATTTGCTTTCTTTACCTGTCTTTTCAAGCATTTTAGCAATTTCAGGACCTCCGCCATGTACCAAAACTACACGAATTCCAACGAGCGATAAAAGCACAACATCGGATATTGCAGCATCTATGATATCCTCTTCAATCATTGCGTTTCCGCCATATTTAATTACGATTGTCTTTCCATAAAACTTTTGAATATATGGAAGAGCTTCTACGAGAGCCTGTGCCCTGTTTTCCGGTGTCATGTTCATGTCCTATAATCTCCATTTATCTTTACATAGTCATAGGTAAGGTCGCAGCCCCAAGCAGTAGCTTTCGCCTCACCTGCGTTTAAATTTACAAGGATAAAAATTTCGTCAGCTGAAAGAACTTCTGTCGCCTTTTCCTCTAAAAAAGGAATGCCTGAGCCGTCTTTACAAACCTCTACTTCACCTTTTTCGCTCTTGAAACTTACATCTACTTTGGTTATGTCAAAATCTGCGTCTGCGTAACCTATTGCGCAGAGTACGCGACCCCAGTTTGCATCTTCACCGAACATTGCAGATTTAAAGAGTGACGAGCAAATGATGCTTTTAGCTACAATGATTGCAGTATCAAGGTCAGGTGCACCGCTGGTAACGCATTCAAGTAGTTTTGTTGCACCCTCACCATCTTTAGCGAGCATTCTTGTGAGGTTCGCCATTACTTCGAAAAGTGCTTCCTTAAAGGCGATGTATCCCTCGTTCTCTTCAGTAATTTCTTCGTTTTTTGCAAGTCCATTTGCCATAAGACTTACCATATCGTTTGTTGAGGTATCACCATCTATTGAGAGACAGTTGTATGTTACTTTAACAACATCGTTTAGAGCCTTTTGAAGAAGTTCACTTGAAACCTTACAGTCAGTGGTTATGAAGTTTAGAGTTGTAGCCATGTTCGGGTGAATCATACCTGAACCTTTTGCCATACCACCGAGTTTGCAAGTTGTTCCTTTAATCTCAAACTCTACTGCATATTCTTTCTTTACAGTATCTGTTGTCATAATGGCTATAGCTGCTTCAAGGTTTTTATTGTAATCTAATTCTCTAACTAATTGTGGAACAGCCCTTTCAATTGGTTCAATTGGAAGAATCTGTCCGATTACACCGGTAGATGCAACAATTACCTGTTCTTTTGGCACACCAAGCTTTGTTGCTACAAGTTCACACATTTTATTCGCTTTTTCTTCACCATCAAAATTACAGGTATTTGCATTCTTTGAGTTTGCAATTACTGCAATTGACTTGTTATTTGATGCTTTAAGGTTCGCCTTTGTTACAACTATTGGAGCTCCTTTAACTTTGTTTTGAGTGTATACTGCAGCTGTGTTACAAACTACATCGCTAACAAAAAGGCAGATGTCGTTTTTATGGTTGCCTTCGGGCTGTTCCTTGATACCACAATACATTCCGCTTGCTTTAAATCCTTTTGCGGCACAAATACCGCCATTTATTATTTTCATATTTTGATCCTTTTATTTTAATCCTTTTATTGTTTTATACTTATTTTTCCATGTTCCATATTTTCTACGTTTCTTAGGTCCTTATAACTTTTATGTACTTTATATGTTAAGTCCTTTTGTTTCATCGAAACCGAGCATTAAGTTCATGTTTTGAACTGCTGCACCGGAAGCACCTTTACCGAGGTTGTCAAATCTTGCTGTAATAACTATTCTGTCGTCATTACCTGATACTGTGATTTCAAGTGTATCTTTACTTTTAAAAGTGTCTGTTGCAAGCATTCCTTCGGTCTGTACTTTTGGGTTTACTGATATGAGTTTTGTGTTTTTATAATAATCATAAAGCTGGTCGCAAATTTGCTGTGCTGTGAAACCGTTTGTCTGTTCCTTATGAAGTGGAACAGATGTCTGCATTCCCTTATAAAAGTCGTCTACTATTGGGATAAAAATCGGTGTTACAGCCAAATCACATATTTTTTGAATTTCCGGAATATGTTTATGATTTTGTGACAATCCATATTGTCTTGGACTCATAAGATTTTCAGCGTTTTCCTTATAGTCCGCAATCATTTTCTTTCCACCACCGGAATATCCGGTGAGAGAAATTGCTGAGTAAAGACCTTCTTTACTGATAATTCCAAGCTTTATTAATGGATAAAGGATTGAAATAACACCTGTTGAATGGCACCCGGGATTTGCAAGTTTTTTTGCTTTTATTATTCTTTCTTTATGCTGGTCTGAAAGCTCAGAAAAACCATACACCCAGTCTTCGTTTATTCTATGAGCAGTTGATGCATCGATGATTTTGGCAGTTTCAATTAACTTTACCGCTTCAATTGCAGCATGGTCAGGAAGACAAAGAAATACTAAGTCCGCTTCATCCATTAGAGTCTTTCGAGCATCTGGGTCTTTTCTCTTTACTTCGTCAATAATTAGTAGCTCAATGTCATCCCTAACACTGAGCCTGTCAAATATCTGAAGACCTGTTGTACCTTCTTGTCCATCAATAAAAATCTTCCGTTTCATAATACATCTCCATTCAACATGAATGTATAATAATACATTTTTCTTGCATAATCAAGCATTTTATGCATTATTTTCACTTTTTATGCAAAAAATATAAGAGTGGGCAGTGAATGCCCACTCTTTTGTTAATCTTATCTAAATATCTAAATTTTGTAAATATTAATCTTTTCTGGATTATTTGATTTTTATAAATCAGTTTGATTTTACTATTTTTCTTATTTTCCTTAGTTTATTCAAATTCGCAATTTTATCTAAGTCCGTATGTTTCAAGGACGTAATCCATGTCCTTGTCACCACGTCCTGAAAGGTTTACAAGAATAGAACCATGACTTTGTTCCTTTGCAAGTTTCATTGCATATGCAACAGCATGTGCACTCTCAAGAGCCGGAATAATACCTTCCTTCTTTGAAAGTTCAAAGAAAGCATCAATTGCAGCTTCGTCATCTATTACATCGTATGTAATACGGTCAATAGATTTCCAGAAAGCATGTTCAGGACCCGAAGATGGATAGTCAAGACCGGAAGCCACCGAATATACCGGTGCCGGCTCATTATCATCACCTTTTAACATAATACTGTTAAAGCCGTGCATTACACCCTCTTCACCATATGTAAGACTTGCTGCATGGTCTCCGAGAGTCGTTCCACGACCAAGTGGTTCAACGCCGTATAGTTTAACCGGGTCATCAAGGAAACCTGCAAACATGCCGGCTGAGTTTGAGCCACCTCCGACACATGCAACTACTGCATCAGGAAGCTCGCCTGTCATATCAAGGAATTGTTCTCTGGATTCAATGCCCACGACTGCCTGAAAGTCACGCACTATCATTGGGAACGGATGAGGTCCAACAACTGAACCTATACAATAGATACAATCTTTATATTCCTTCGTATATGCGGTAAATGCTGCATCAACCGCTTCCTTTAAAGTTTGAAGACCGTCTGTTACCTCAATAACATTTGCACCGAGAATTTTCATTCTTGCTACGTTTGGTGCCTGCTTTTTGATATCGACTGAGCCCATGTAAATATCACATTCAAGACCAAAGTGTGCAGCTGCTGTTGCAAGAGCAACACCGTGTTGACCGGCACCTGTTTCAGCGATAACCTTACTTTTACCCATGTATTTAGCAAGAAGTGCCTCACCCATACAATGGTTAAGTTTATGTGCACCCGAGTGATTTAAATCTTCTCTTTTAACATAGATTTGTGAGTTGCCAAGTGATTTAGAAAGATTTTCAAGATAAGTAATCGGTGTTGGTCTACCCTGGAAATTCTTTCTAATTTCACGAAGTTCAGCTATGAACTTTGAAGACTTACAGATAGTAAAATAAGCGTCTGTAATTTCCTGCATTGTTTTCTTAAGTTCCGGAGATACATATGCACCGCCATAAGGACCAAAGAAGCCGTCTTCATCAGGATGAGTTTTAAAATAGTTTGTGAAATCAAATTTTTCTGCCATTGTTTTGTCTCCTTTTCATTTAGATTTGGGACAAGAAAAAAGCCTGTCCCACAGTAAGTTGGTACTGCTGGGACAGGATATTATTATACCTGTATTTCCTCAACGTACTAACATACGCGAGTTCCTCTTACGGTGAACTACTCCGTCGCACATACTCGGTTTAACCTTTCTGATTGCCCTTAGAAGTCCATTCAGTTAAAAGATTCATGCCACGATTCCACCGCCCGCAGCTCTCTTTGATGAAGTGCTTTTTACCTACTCACTCTTCTTCAACGGTTTATGAGAGTATTTTATACATATTCCTGCATATTGTCAATATTAAAAAATATACGGAAGGCAATAAGTCCTTCCGTTTTAAAGCGGAAGGACTTATTGCTGGCTGGGATGGCGCGGTTCGAACGCGCGAATGACGGAGTCAAAGTCCGTTGCCTTACCGCTTGGCTACACCCCATCGTTATGGGTAATTTAAAAAAGTGGGGTGGATGATGGGATTCGAACCCACGCTCTCCAGTGCCACAAACTGGCGCTTTAACCAACTAAGCTACACCCACCACGCTGGCACGCTGAGAGGGACTCGAACCCCCGGCCCTCTGCTTAGAAGGCAGATGCTCTATCCTACTGAGCTATCAGCGCATATGCATAAAAATGGAGCGGGTGATGGGAATCGAACCCACGTAACCAGCTTGGAAGGCTGGAATTCTACCATTGAACT
>JAAYOC010000011.1 GCA_012520505.1 Oscillospiraceae bacterium | reverse complement strand
GTAAAGTCTGAACCGGAAGAAGAAACTGAACTAGAATCTGAACTTGAATCTGAAGAGGTAAAACCTGAACTAGAAGGTGAAACAGTAGAAACAGAAGCGACAGAAGAACCGGCAGAAACAACTGAAACAGCTCTTGACTCAGAAGATAAGGATGTCCTTGAAGATTTAATTCCTGGTCTTGAAGAGATTAATGCAAGTTTTGATAAAAAACCGGAAGAAGTGATTCCTCTAGAACCGACGGTTGCAACAGAAGGAACAGAAGTTATATTAACTGAAGCTGAATTACAACTGAAAAGAGAAATAGACAGAGAAAGCGGTCTTATTTCAGCTGAAGATGAATATGCTGATGTAAATCTTGATCCTAGCAAAATTGACGAGGCAAATATTAATGATTATCTGGAGGATGAGGAAAAAGATAGTGACAAATCACTCGAAACAGTTGAACCTGAAGTTGAAGGACTTTCCGGTGAGGCATTACCTGTTCTAGATGAAGATAAAGATGAAACGGAAGCTGATGCTATGCTTCCAACTGCTGAGGAGATTGATGCTTTTAATGCTGAATCTATGGATATTGGCGGTTTTATAAATAAAATGGATCCCGGTTATTCCGAAGAAGAACAGGCTGCTATTGATAGAGCTCTTGGTATCGGCAAGAAACATACAAAAAAGGCTAAAGTTAAAGCAGAAAAACCTAAAAACCGGATCCGGTAGATGAACATAAAATTGAAGAAGACCTTGACGAAGAATTAAAAGAAGAGGTAGGCACTTATACAGAGAATGATGAAATTTATGCTCTTTACGAACTTTTAAAAGCCACTCGTGAATTTGATTCTGAAGAAGAGGAAGAAAAAGAGGAAGAAAAATAAAAATAATCAGTAAAAATGGACCCGAAGTGTAAACCTCGGGTCCACTTCATTTTGTGTGTAATTTCTTGATTTTTCACAATATGTAGTGTAAAATATATATTTGTATAATACTGTAGTAAAATGTGAATAGACGGCTTTGGAGGCATAAATGACTGCAAAAAAATCCACATACACAAATGAAGATATTAGCCAACTTAAAGGTGCGGATCGAGTTAGAAAAAGGCCATCCGTTATTTTTGGGTCGGATAGCATTGATGGTTGTCAGCATTCTGTGTTTGAGATTTTATCAAATTCAATTGATGAAGCTCGTGAGGGCTATGGAAACAAAATAATTGTTACACGCTATCTTGATAAATCCGTTGAGATTCAAGACTTTGGTCGAGGAATTCCTATGGATTACAATGAGAAAGAAAATGCATATAACTGGCATCTTGTCTTTTGTGAGATGTATGCCGGTGGTAAATACAATACTAATAAATTAGACGCCAACTATAGTTTTTCTTTAGGTCTTAACGGGCTTGGTCTTTGTGCAACTCAGTATACTTCTGAGTATATGGATGCCGAAGTATTTCGTGATGGATTCAAATATACAATGCATTTTGAAAAGGGCGAACCTGTAGGTGATCTTGTAAAAGAACCATATACAAAGAAAAATACCGGTTCCAGAATTAAATGGAAGCCGGACCTTAAAGTATTTACAGATATTGATATCCCGCTTGAGTATTATCAGGATATTTTAAAGCGCCAATCTATAGTAAATGCCGGGATGACTTTTATATTGAAGGATCAAGTTGGTGCAAATACTTTTGATACTTATGAATATTTCTATGAAAGAGGTATGGTTGACTATATTGAGGAAATCACCAATAAGGAAACCTTTACCGATATACAGGTTTGGGAGACAGAAAGAATCGGTCGTGACCGAGAAGATAAGGATGATTATAAGCTAAAAATTGTTTGTGCTGTAGCTTTTTCAAACAAACACACCTTGAAAGATTATTATCATAATTCATCACCACTTGAATATGGCGGCGCACCGGAAAAAGCAACCCGCTCAGCTTTCGTATACCAAATAGATGCTTATCTTAAAGCAAATAATATGTATAGAAAGTCTGATTCTAAGATAACGATGCAAGATATTGAGGATTGTTTAATCCTTATTATTTCTTCATTTTCAACTGAAACCTCTTATGAAAATCAGACTAAGAAAGCTATTAGTAATAAGTTTATCCAAGATGCAATGACGGATTTTTTAAAACATCAACTGGAAATCTATTTCATTGAGAATAAAGCTGACGCGGATAAAATTGCAGAACAGGTTTTAATTAACATGCGTTCTCGTGTTCATGCTGAGCAAGCTAGGGTAAATATCAAAAAAACACTTACTCAAAAGGTAGATATGAGTAATCGTGTTCAGAAGTTTGTTGATTGTCGTACAAAAGATATTTCCAGAAGAGAACTTTTCATTGTGGAAGGCGATTCTGCTCTCGGTTCTTGTAAACAGGCAAGAGATTCAGAATTTCAGGCTGTAATTCCTGTTCGAGGTAAAATCTTAAATTGTATGAAATCCAATTATAATGCAATTTTTAAGTCGGAAATAATTACAGACCTTATTAAAGTTCTTGGATGTGGAGTTGAAATTACTACAAAAACCAAGGACATAAATCAGTTTTCACTTGACAATCTAAATTGGGATAAGGTTATTATCTGCACTGATGCTGATGTTGATGGTTATCAGATAAGGACGTTAATTCTTGCGATGATTTATAGATTGATGCCAAAGCTTATAACAGCCGGTAAAATTTTTATCGCTGAATCACCACTTTATGAAATTCATTCAGGTGATGAGGTTTGGTTTGCATATACGGAACTTGAAAAAACGAAAGTCTTGGAAGAGATAGGCAATAAAAAATATACGATTCAACGTTCAAAAGGTCTTGGCGAAAATGATGCTGATATGATGTGGCTTACCACTATGAATCCGGATACAAGACGACTTATAAATGTTGAAGAGTCAGATGTTGAAGAAACACTTAATACATTTGAAGTTCTACTTGGAAATGACCTTGAAGGACGTAAAGAAAAAATAGCAGAAGAGGGGCATTTATATCTTGAAATGCTTGATTTATCTTAAAAGGAGGGGAATCTAAATGGCACCTAAAAAACCAAAAAAGAATGCACAAAAGCAAGAGGAAATTAATCCTAACGCTCATATTCTAGGTGCGGGCGATGTAGTTAATCAGCCAATCGTAGAGACCCTCGAGATAAACTATATGCCATATGCCATGAGTGTAATTATGTCTCGTGCGCTACCTGAAATAGACGGTTTTAAACCATCTCATAGGAAGCTTCTTTATACGATGTATAAGATGGGACTTCTTACAGGTCCTCGTATCAAATCTGCAAACATTGTTGGTCGTACAATGCAACTAAACCCTCACGGAGACGCAGCTATTTACGAAACAATGGTACGACTTGCTCGTGGAAATGAATCTTTGCTTCATCCTTTTATAGACTCAAAAGGTAACTTCGGTAAAGCGTATTCCAGTGGTATGGTTTATGCAGCATCACGTTATACAGAAGCAAAACTTGAAGCCATTGCGGCAGAACTTTTTAGAGATATTGATAAAGATACTGTTGATTTTGTCGATAACTACGATTCAACAATGAAGGAGCCAACGCTTCTTCCGGTAACTTTTCCATCAATTCTTATTAACAATAACGAGGGCATTGCAGTAGGTATGGCTTGTAAAATTTGTTCATTTAATTTAAACGAAGTTTGCAAGGCCACAATAGAACTTATTAAGGATAACAATTTTGATGTTCTTGATATAATTGAAGCTCCTGATTTTCCGGGTGGCGGACAGATTATTTACGATAGAGATTCTATGAGAGAAATTCTATCGACCGGACGTGGAAGTATTCCGGTTCGTGCGAAATACAGATATGATAAGAAAAATAATTGTATTGAAATCTATGAGATCCCATATACAACTACTGCTGAAACCATAATTGAAAAGATAATTGAAAAGTCAAAAACAGACTTCAAAGAAATTTCTGATATTAGAGATGAAACAGATAAATCCGGTCTTAAAATAGCAATTGATTTAAAGAGGGGAACAGATGTAGAAAAATTAATGGCTCGTCTTTATAACCAGACTCCTTTAGAATCTGCTTTTGCTTGTAATTTCAACGTTCTTATTGGCGGAGCACCACAAGTTCTCGGTGTTAAGGATTTACTTCTTGAATGGATAGCTTACCGTACTGAATGTGTGAAAAGAAGAGTTTTCTTTGATGTTACCAGAGCACAGAAAAAACTACACCTCTTACAAGGTCTTGAAAAGATTCTTTTAGACATAGATAAGGCAATTAAGATTGTCCGTGAAACAAATGAGGAATCAGAAGTTGTTCCAAACCTTATGATTGGTTTTGGAATTGATGAAATTCAAGCGGAATTTGTCGCAGAAATTAAACTTCGTCACCTAAACCGTGAATATATTTTAAAGCGTCTTCAGGATGTTAAGGATTTAGAGGCTGCAATAAAAGATATGCAGGAAACCCTTGAATCAAAGAACAAAATCAAAAAAATAATCATAAATGAGCTCAAAGATGTAATGCAAAAATATGGTCAACCAAGAAAATCCGAAATCATTTGTGCAGTTGCAATTGAAGAAGAGGAAGAATTGATTTTAGAAGAAATTGAAGATTATGCGCTTACCATCTTTTTCTCTAAAGCAGGTTACTTCAAAAAAATAACACCTCAATCGCTCAGAATGAGTGGTGAACAGAAAGTTAAAGAAGGCGACGAAATCGTTCAGATAGTTGAGTCTTCAAATATAAATGAACTTCTTTTCTTTACAGATAAGTGTCAAGTTTATAAATCCAAAGTTTCTGATTTTTTGGACTCTAAGGCATCGCTCCTTGGAGATTATATTCCAACTATTTTAGAGTTTGACGAAGGTGAAGAACCTATCTATATGGCCGTTACAGACGATTATAAAGGTTATATGCTATTCTTCTTTGAAAACGGTAAGGTTGCAAAGGTAGATATGAGTGCTTATGAAACAAAAACTAATCGTAAGAAACTCATAAAAGCTTATGGAGCAAAATCGCCGATTGTAGCTGCCCTTTATATTCGTGAAGACCAAGAACTCGTACTTACGTCCTCTTCAGGACGAATGCTGCTTTTTAACACCGCTGTAATTATGCCTAAAACAACTAAAGATACTATTGGTGTTAGCGTAATGACAATGAAAAAAGGGCAGCGTCTTATGGGCATTCGCCCATACGTGGAAGGTGAGTTTGCAAAACCGCATAGATATCGCACAAAAAACCTTCCGGCACTCGGCTCCATGCCTTCTGCTGAAGATACTGCCGGAGAGCAACTAACTCTGTAATTTATCTTGCATTGCATATAATATTATGCTAATATAACTAAGTCGTTTAACTAATCGTTCTTAAGGAGGCTTTCATATATGTCGGGTTTACAGATAGCTTTATCAGTGATTCTTATCATTATTTCAATAGCACTTATTGTTCTTGTTTTACTTCAAAAGGACAGAGAATCAAGTGCCAGTGCGGTTATGGGTGGAGGCTCAGACTTTTTTGATAAGACTAAAGGACGTAAAAAGGATTATATTCTTTCAAAAGCAACAGCAATTTTAGGTTCATTACTTGCTATTATTGCAGCAGTTACAATCCTCATTAATTATTTCGCTTAAAATTCTTGACTTAGTGCGCCTTATAAAGTATTATCTTTAAGGCGCAAAATACGATTCATTAGCTCAGGTGGTAGAGCACTTGACTTTTAATCAAGTTGTCCTGGGTTCGAATCCCCGATGGATCACCAAAGAACCCCCTTGAAATGCTTTTAACAAAGCAATTCAAGGGGTTCTTTTTTTCTTTATGTTTTTAAATACTATGATAAAATCTTAACTAATTTGGTAAGTAAATCTTAAGATATTTGTAATTTTCTTAATGTAGCATTTGTGGTACAATTAATTTGTGTTTTATATATCAAAAGAAATACTGAAAGGTGAGGTGAAGCTCTTGATAAAACTAGATAATGTTTCAAAGTTTTATTACAGCAAGGGTGTAATTGCTGTAGGCTTCTCAAAAGTAAATCTCTCTTTTAAAATGGGCGAGTTCGTAGCAATAACGGGTGAGTCGGGTAGTGGTAAATCTACCCTTCTTAATGTTATCTCCGGACTCGATTCTTATGAAGAGGGAGAAATGTATGTTAATGGTCTTGAAACGAGCCATTATTCAGAAAAGGATTTTGAGGATTATAGAAGACGCTATATAGGTAATATTTTCCAAGATTTTAACCTTGTTAACAGCTATACTGTTTTCCAAAATATTGAACTTGTTTTGCTTCTCAATGGCATGAAAAAGAGAGATGCCAAGAAGCGTGTAAATGAGCTCATTGAACAAGTTGGTCTTACCGGTTATTCAAAGACGAAAGCTTCAAAGCTGTCGGGCGGTCAAAAGCAACGTGTAGCAATTGCACGTGCTCTTGCAAAGGATACTCCGATTATTATTGCAGACGAACCAACAGGAAGTCTTGATGTTGAATCTGCAAAAGGAATTATTGAACTTCTTGCAGAGGTAGCTAAAAACAAGCTGGTAATTGTTGTTACGCATAACTTTGAACAGGTTAAACCTTACGTTACAAGAAAGATTAAGATGCATGATGGTAAAATACTTGAAGATATTCATCTTAAAGAGCCGGAAGTAGTAGAAGATGTGCCGGAAACATCTTATAAGGATATAAGACCTTTGTCACAACTTTTACTCGGTGTAAGAAATGCATTTAATATTCCTGTGAAGTTTTTACTTCTTGTATTTGTTTTTCTATTTATAGCAGTTTCATTATCCACAGAACTTGCAATTTTTAAACATGAACGGTTTGAAAATAGCGTAGACGGATATAATTGGATTTTTAATAGCACTGATGCGGAACGTATTATTATAAAAAAGAACGATGAATCACCTATATTAAAATCCGATTTAGAGGAAATTGAAAAACTTCAAAATGTTGACAAAGTGGTTGAAACTGATTTAATGGTTGAATCCTATTTAGGAATTACTGATGATAAAAACTTTTATTTTCATGGTAATGCAGAGCTCATTGATGAATTTGATGGGAAAATTGACGTAGGACGTATGCCTGAAAACAGTAAAGAAATTCTTATTGCAGCTAATAAGAAAAACTACTTTTTTGAAGGTAAACCGGAAGATATTATAGATAAAAAAGTAAGACTTTTCAAAAATGTTCCTCGAGAAGAGGGAGAGGAATATGTTGTGGTAGGAATTTCATTCATTGACGATTTTAAAGTTGATGAAGTTGAGACTTTATATATCTCTCAGGAATTGATTGATCAGCAAAAAATTGATGTACATAAAGAATATAGTTTTTCTTCCATAAATTTTGATAACGGTTCTTACGAAATTAAAAAAATTCAATATTACGAACAAAAAATTATCCCAAGTGAAAGAGTAAAAAAAGGAGAGGCATTTGTTTCTGAAGAATTTAATGGTTTTGTAAAAAAAGGAACTGCACTTGGTAAAAATATCAATATATCTGTAACAAATAAATACTACACAGACAGTGTTGATTTAAAGGTTTCTAAAGTTTATACTTTAAAAACATTTAAATCTATAACAGGAATTGACCTTAAAGATAACGAATGGCTTATGGGAGCAATTTTTGTAAACCCTGAAGATCTGAATGCTTTGTATGATAAGCCAACATATCAAAGCTCAGTTTTTGCAACGGAAGCAGTATATGTAGATGAAATTGCAACTGAACTTCAAAAGCTTGGTTATGACACTCTCGCACTAAAAGATGCAAGAGTGACTGATGCAACACGAACGATTATGAGAATTATGACTTTATTTGTAACTGCAGGTCTTGCAATTTTACTTACAATTATTGGGTATTTTGTTATTAGAATTATACTTCGTTCAAGGAATGTCTATTATTCAACAATTCGTATGCTTGGAGCAAATGAGAGGATAGCAAGAATTCTTTTAATTCTTGATTTGTTTGTTGTTGCAAATATAGCCTATGTATTGACTATGGGTGGAATTTGGGCATTTGTTGAATATGCACCTAAAAACTTCTTAACGCGTGCATTTTCAATACATATGGGATTCCCGGATTATGCTGCTATATACATGTTGGTTGCAGGAATTTCATTTTTGATTAGTAATAGATACTCTAAGTCCCTTTTCAAGAAGAGTGCTATAAGTACCTATATAGAGGAGGTGTAAGCAGTTATGATTGAAATTTTAAATGTTAATAAGTATTTTAATAAGGGTAAGAAAAACGAAATCCATGTCATTAATAACACCACACTTACACTTCCGGATTCCGGCCTTGTTGCTTTATTAGGTGAATCAGGTTGTGGTAAGACTACACTTTTAAATGCTATTGGTGGACTTGATAAAGTTAAAAATGGTAAGATTTTTATTAATGGACAAAATATAACAACACGCAATGTTTATGCAGTTGACAGGATTAGAAATTTGTCTGTTGGTTACATTTTCCAAGATTATAAGCTCATTGAAGATATGACTGTATTTGATAATGTAGCAATCGCTTTGAAAATGGTAGGTATAAAAGATAAAAATGAAATCCAAGAACGAGTAGAATATGTGTTGTCAAGGCTTGGTATGTATCGGTTCAGATCAAGACCTGCCGCTATGCTTTCCGGTGGTGAGAGACAGCGTGTTGGAATCGCTAGAGCACTTGTAAAAAATCCGGATATTATTCTTGCTGACGAACCTACCGGAAACTTAGATTCTAAGAATTCTGTAGAAATAATGAATATAATCAAGAATATATCAAGGAATCGTCTTGTAATACTTGTAACTCATGAACGTAAACTTGCTGATTTTTACGCTGATAGAGTTGTTGAACTTCTTGATGGTCAAGTAATTAAAGACTATGAAAATATTCATAATGATGAACTTGATTATGAGATTGATACTGTATTTTATTTGAAGGATTTTAAAAATCAAGATGATTTGTCAAATAAGAAGCATGATATTAGAGTTTTCTCAAATACTGACGAGAAAATTCAAATTGATGTTATATTCAAAAATGGAAATATATATATTCAAAGTAAGAATGGTGTCAATGTTGAGGCAATAGATGACAAGTCAGCTATTGAAGTTGTAGATGATCATAAGCAAGCTACAACGAAAGATTCTGTTTCAAAGAATGATTTTGACCTTTCAACTGTCGGAAATCAAAATATAAAATATAAATATTCTTCAATTTTTAATCCAATCACAGGAATAATTGCAGGATATAAGAAAATTGTAGGATTTTCAACACTTAAGAAGATGTTACTTATTGGCTTTGTTTTTGTAGGTGTCTTCGTTGTATACGCAATGGGTTCAATTGGTGGTGCAATACATATTGAAGAAAAAGATTATATTCAGTCTAACAAAGCTTATATAACCGTTCAAAAACCAAAGCTTACTGTGGAAGAGTTCAAAAAATTCGAGCAAATGGAAGGAGTAAAATATGTCCTTCCTGTTAATGCAAAGCAGACTCTTATTGTTAAATATGATGAGTACTATCAAACTTTGGGTGTTACATATCCACTTACAGCTTGCTTGGCTTCTTTTGATTCTGTAGATGATTTAAATGTTGTTGCAGGAAAGTTACCAAGTAACAATAAAGAAATAGTAATTGATACTCTTGTTGCCGATGAAATATTAAGTGATCCAACATCTATCATGTCGGGTATATTATCTTATGAGAAGATAATTGGAAGAACTGCAATACTTAAAAATGAAATGGAATATACTATTTCAGGTATTGTGGATACTACGAATCCTTGTATTTTTGTTGATTCATCAGAGTTGATAACTATGTTGTATTATAACAACATAGGAAGTGAAGTGATGGATACTAAGTATTTTGGTAATTTTGGAGATATAGATGTAGACACAAGAGATAATTTTGATACTGAAGAGCTTACCAATTACAAATTATATGAAGATAAAATAAAGCTACTAAAACGTAGTAATTGGCCGGTAAATGACTATGAAGTGATTATTCATGAAGAGTTTAAGGATATACCGGAATATAAGATTGGAAAACTTCTTAATGTCAAAGTTAACGGAGAAAAACTAAAAATCGTTGGTTATTATTCCTCTAGTGAACAGATTCGTGGTTTGTTTACTAACGAAAATACAATTAAATATAGACTTATTGATGCTACAAGAGAATTTACAATTTGTACTGATAATAAGGCTGGTTTAATTGAAGAACTTGAAGCTCTACAATATAATGTTTTTGATAACCTTGAAAGGGAGAAGACTGAATTTGAAAAGCAACGAAGAGAGCAAATGAAAACAATAATAATTATTTCAGCTATTATTCTTGTAATTTCATTTATTGAAATGTTCCTTATGATTCGTTCTTCCTTTTTATCAAGGATCAAGGAAGTTGGTACTCTTAGAGCAATTGGTGCTAAGAAAACAGACATTTATAAAATGTTTGCTGGTGAAATTGTCGTAATTACGACAATGACGACCTTGTTTGGTATGCTTTCTACGTTTCTATTAGTAAAAACATTACCAAGCGATTCACAGATGGTTGATGACCTTTTCCATTTGCCTAATATTTATTTCATACTTGGTGTAGTAGTAGTTTATGCCCTAAACTTACTTTTCGGTCTTATTCCGGTGTGGAATACAATGAGAAAACGACCAGCAGAAATTCTTGCTAGATATGATGTGGACTAAAGATGGAATTTTTAGTTTGTGTAAATAGCGGGACAAATATAATTGTAGAACTAATTTGGATAATAGATGATACTAATAATCAATAAAAACATAATACTAACAACAAACTAACAACAAAAAACAATAAAAAGCACTTCACAATTTGTGAAGTGCTTTTTGTCATATTTTTAATTTATCATACTCATATTAAAAATACTAAAAGTTATTGTTAAGTCAGTTAAACATTTTAGTTATTTATATTGTCTTTAAGAATAACATCGTGTGGTCCGCCTTCAATTATTGAAGTTGAAGATACAACGGTAAGTTTTGCTTTTTCGCGAAGCTCCGAAATTGTAAGAGCTCCACAGTTGCACATTGTTGAGCGAATCTTTGCGAGTGTTACGTAAAGACCATCTTTGAGAGCACCGGCATAAGGTACATATGAGTCAACGCCTTCTTCAAAAGAGAGTTTACTAGCTCCTCCAAGGTCATAACGTTGCCAGTTACGAGCTCGATTTGAACCTTCGCCCCAATATTCTTTAACATAACGTCCGCCAATACGAACTCTTTCAGTAGGGGATTCATCAAATCGTGAGAAGTAACGACCGAGCATTACAAAGTCAGCACCCATAGCAAGTGCTAAAGTTATATGATAGTCGTGAACAATACCACCATCAGAGCAAATAGGAATATATATTCCCGTTTCCTTTAAATACTCGTTACGAGCTCTACAAACATCTATAAGAGCAGTTGCTTGACCACGACCAATACCTTTGGTTTCACGAGTGATACAGATAGAACCGCCACCAATACCTATTTTAACAAAATCAGCACCACAGTCGGCAAGAAAACGGAATCCTTCAGCATCAACAACGTTTCCGGCACCAATTTTCACTGTATCACCATATTTTTGGCGAACCCAAGTTAATGTATCTTTTTGCCATTCTGTATAACCTTCAGATGAGTCAATACAAAGGATATCAGCACCGGCTTCAACAAGAGCCGGAATACGCTCAGCATAGTCCCTAGTATTAATGCCCGCACCGACTATATAAGACTTATTTTTGTCAAGAAGCTCAAGTTTGTTTTCCTTATGAGCCTCGTAGTCTTTTCTAAACACGAGATAGGCGAGGTGATCATTTTCATCAACCAGAGGAAGAGAATTGAGCTTGTTATCCCAAATAATGTCATTAGCTACCTTGAGCGATGTAGTATCCGGTGCGGTAACGAGTTTTTCTCTTGGAGTCATAAACTCAGAAACCTTAGTAGCCGGATCCATTCTTGAAACTCTATAATCACGGCTACCAACAATACCGAGAAGCTTTCCGTTAGCCGTTCCATCGTGTGTTACTGCAACAGTAGAATGACCTGTTTTTTCTTTAAGCGCAAGGATATCAGCAAGAGTAGCATCAGGTGTAATGTTACTGTTAGAAGTAATAAATCCTTTTTTATAGTTTTTTACACGAGAAACCATAGCGGCCTCATCCTCAATTGACTGTGAGCCGTATATAAAGGAAATACCGCCTTCTTTTGCAAGAGCTATAGCCATAGTATCGTTAGAAACAGCTTGCATAATTGCACTAACCATAGGGATATTTAATTTAAGTGCAGGTTTTTCACCTTTTTTGAACTTAACAAGAGGAGTAGATAAATCTACATTTAGAGGTATACAATCTGTAGATGAATATCCAGGTACAAGTAAATATTCGCCAAATGTGCGAGAAGGTTCATCAAAATAGTATGCCATTATTATCTCCTTTAGTTAATTGGTACTTGTGGATTTGCTTGTGCTTTCGCAGCATCTTCTTGAGCTTTGATGTTAGCAATTATCTTTGTAGCATATGATTCAACTGTCTTTTGAACTTTTTTAATTAAAAATTCAGATGGAGTTGGAGCAAACTTTTTATTTTGGGCTGTCTTAACATAAAAATCGTTATACGCATCAGCCGTAAGTTTTTCAGTGATTGTGCGTTCCCAAATAGCTTTGTCAGAAATTTTTGACATATACATTATATGATATCCATACGGACTTTCAACGATACCGGTATCTCCAACTTTACGTCCTTCTGCAAAGGTCCATTCCAGGAAGGTTGGAACATATGATGAAGTTGTTGTTATATCTTCAATAAGTCCACCGTTATCAGAAGAACCCGGATCTTCTGATTTTTCAGAGGCAAGTTTAATAAAATGTTCTTCTGTTGGATTCTTTTTCCATTCAGTAAGATTTTCTTCAGCGAGCTTTTTAGCTTCAGCTAATGTACGTTTTTGAACAGTTTCTCCCACACCATTTTCATCTGTCTTTGTTTCAGAAGTAACAAAAAGAATATGACGAACATTTACCGGTTGAAGAGTATCGTCACGATAAGGTTCTTTTATGATAAGGAGAATAGTGCAATTAACTGTACCATTTTCATTTTCTTCAGTTATGAGTTTCTTTTGTCCTACTTTAGCCCTATCATCAAAAATCCATTTAGCTGCTTCTTCTGTGAAATAGTTAGAAGCAGATTGTTTGTCGAGACCCTCTATCAAAGTAATTTGGTCATCTTCATAAGATTTTTTTTCGGCTTCGGGCGCGTATTTAATTGAAAGAGTTTTAAAATTATCTGCAGTAGCTGAATCATAAAAATCATTTGCATCAGCTAAAGCTTTTTCTTTTAATTCTTTAGTTCTTTTTGCAAGTTCTTCATTCGTAATTTCTTCACCTTCAGCTTTTACAGCTACTTCAGAAGAAATTTGGAAAACACGAATAGATGCTACCATATATGGAATAGGATCTTTATCATATGTTTCTTTAATTTTTTCATCAGTTATTTCTTCGGCAAGTTTTACCTGCATATCTTTATCATAAGCTGAGATAACTGCAATTTTCTCATTGATTTGTCTATATAGTTTTTCGTTCATACCACGACCGTAGTTTTGGAGGAGGTATGCGTTGAGAGTATAGTTTTCGTCAGCAGCTTGTTTTCTAAGAGCTTCAATGGAATCAGATATTTCCTTTTTATCATCTTCAGTAAGCTTATAACCGGCTTCTGTTGCCGTAGCATAAAGAGATGCAATTTCAGAAACTGTTTCAATTGTCATATGCTCAAGATAATCAGCCCATGTCGGCTTTTTACCATATTTTTCATCAAGCTTTTCTTCCCCGACATATTCCTGACTGGCAGGAGTTTTTTTGTAGTCAAATCCGGTAAGTTGGAGACCGGCGCCTTCGCCATAATAGGAACCATAGTACTGCTCATATTGGTATGCAGTGTTAACAATGTTGTTATATGCGTTTTTATAGTAGAATTCATATTCTGCTACGGAAATTTTTGTACCATCAGCAAGTTTTACTGCTGAAAGCATTCTGTGTGGTACACCAAAATAGAAAAGAAGGCCAAAAACGAGAGCAACAGCAATGATTACTGAAGGTACAATAATCCGCACACGTTTTTTGGCAATTGAAATGTTAGCACGTCTTTCTCTTTTTTCTGACTGTGTTAGGCTTGCTTTCTTAATACGAGCCTTACGTTCTTCACGAGCGATTTCAGCAGAAGTTTTCTTTTCCTTATCCATTTAGGTTAGTCCTCCTGTCAATTTTGATAATTGAATTTACTTTATTAATTGTAACATTTATAATAACACTTGAAACCTATTATTACAACGGAAATATTGCAAAAATTGTTAGTTTGTATTATATTATTTGCATTAAATTCAAAGTGGCACATTTAAAATATCGGAGGAAAGTATGAAATACAGCGAAATGTCTAAATTAGAATTACAAAATACAAAACAAGAGGTTCTTAGTGCTTACAACAAATTTAAAGCAAGGGGACTGAGTCTTGATATGTCTCGTGGTAAACCATCACAAGAACAGATTATGGCTGCAATCGGTATTTTGGATACTTTAAATTCTAAAACAGGTCATATTTCCGAGAGTAAAATTAATTGTCTGAATTATGGCAATATGGACGGACTTCCGGAGTGTAAACAACTTTTCGCTGAAATTTTAGATGTTCCGGCAGAAAAAATTTTTGTCGCAGGTAACTCAAGTCTTAATTTAATGTTCGATTACATTTTACAATGTTACGCACTTGGTGCGGCAGAAAATGCTAAGCCTTGGAAAGAACAGGGACCGGTTAAATTTATTTGTCCTGTTCCGGGATATGATAGGCATTTTGGTATTGCAGAATATTTAGGTATTGATATGATAACGGTTCCCATGACGGATACCGGTCCGGATATGAATGAAGTTGAACGTCTTGCAAAGGATTCTTTGGTTAAAGGTATATTTTGTGTTCCAAAGTTTTCTAATCCAACAGGTGTTACTTATTCAGATGAAATTGTTAAGCGTCTTGCAAAAATGGAAGCAGCAGAAGATTTTAGAATTATTTGGGATAATGCTTATTGTGTACATCATTTGAAAGGTAAAGATGATAAACTTATAGACATATTAGAGGAATGTGAGAAAGCAGGGAATCCTTCTCGAGCAATAATATTTTCTTCATCTTCAAAAATTTCATTTTCAGGCGCAGGAGTAGCTGTTTTTGCAGCGAATAAAGAAAATTATGAATTTTTGAAGAAACGCTATGTGAAGCAGACAATTGGGTTTGATAAGGCTAATCAATTGCGTCATGTTCGATATTTCAAAGATATAAATGGTGTAAACAAGCATATGGATATTCTTGCTGATATTGTTACACCAAAGTTTGAAGTTGTAATTTCAAATTTTGAAAAGGAACTTTCACACCTTGGCATTGCTAATTGGACTAATCCAAATGGTGGTTATTTTATTAGTCTTAACGTACTTCCGGGTACTGCAAAACGTGTTTATGAACTTTGTAAAGAAGCAGGTGTAACCCTCACTAATTGTGGAGCAACATATCCATATGGTAAGGACCCAAAAGATGAAAATATCCGAATCGCACCAACATTTCCAAGTATTGAAGAACTAGCTGATGCTACTGGTCTTCTTATAATTTCAACAAAACTTGCAGCAATTGAGAAGTATTTAGAGAAAATGGAGGATTAATTATGCGTGGCGATTTAAACGACCGCCTTCAAAGAGCTCAAGTATCAAAAGGCAAAGATAAAGCACCAACAATTGTGGTAGTTGGTGTAGTTACATTATTTTTTGGTTTTTTGTTTTGTGCTATTGTTGGTACGGCCCTTATAGTTAAGACTATTGATAGATTTTCAGGTAATCCATCTGAATCAGATGGGGGTGTAAAGAGCGGATTTGAAGATGCAACTGCACAGTTTGATCCATACCAAGCAGGTGGCGGTAATACTAATGGTTATATAGCTTCTATGGAAGAAAGGGATGCTGCAGCTGCTAAGTTTGTCTATGGTACTGTCGATGGCACCTCATATTACAGTTCTATGTCTGGTATCAGCTTTAAAGCTCCTTCAAATTGGACTTTGACTAGTTATGCTTCTGACAGAGTGAGTAAAATATCGCAAAAGGATATGTCCGCTTCAAATGCAGAAAATTTTAATCAATCAGTTACTTTAAATTATCTTTCGTTACTTTCAAATTCGTATTCATCAGTAGACGATGTTATTAATAGGGCTAAAAACACGGCTACAACCGGTGTTAACAATCAGATGGTCGATGAAAATGTTACGGCAAATTTTGGTGGCAGATCATTTAAAGGCGTTCGCTACAAAAATGTAGCATATAATTTTTACACTGAAATACTCGTTACAGAAGTTGACACATACGCACTTGAAATTGCAATAAAGGCAGATACAGAGGCAGAAATTGCAGCTATTCGTGCAATGTTTAAATAAAGGTTTTAATAAAGAAAAATTATGTCAAAAATTGTGTCAAAAATTCGTGAAAACAAAAAAATTGTTTTGACAGTAGGAATATTTCTACTGTTAATGATCGTGCTTGTAATTTTTATTCATCAAAAATATAAATCGCAGAGTGGTATAATTGCACCGGAAAACCCTAAAGTTGTTGTAACCACCACAGGCCCATATTCCATTATACTTGAGAATTTTACTTCTGTTCATAACGAAAATGAAGAGGATACAACACCACCTATTTTAATTGCTCCCGGCTATTCAACTGTGCTAGTAGGAAGCACTAAAATTCCGGCTCCAACTTACTGTATTGATAATATTGATAGGAATGTCGAATGTGAAATAGTTGGTGAATATAATTTGTTAAAAGTGGGGGAGTATCATCTAGAGAGAGTTGCTAGAGATAAGGCAGGCAATGAAACTAGAAAACCTTTTGTTTTAAAAGTTGTAAAAAAATTTAAAAAAGGTGCAAGGACAGAAAGTACGTTGTCTGAAAAACACCAAATTGCTGATATCATTTCAATGTATAAAAATGAAGAAACCAGAATAGGTATAGATGTTTCCAAATGGCAAGGGGACAATATTGATTGGAATAAAGTTAAGGATTCCGGGGTAGAATTTGTTTATATGCGGCTTGGAATTCAAAATGGTTTTGGAGGCGCTGAAACTCTTGATAAGACGTTTATAAGTAACTTTAAGGGAGCAAAGGCAGCCGGTCTTGAAGTTGGTGTTTATTATTACTCTTATGCCAGGAATATATATGAGGCGTTAGGTAATGCGAAATTTGTAATTAAAACTCTTGAGGAAAACAATTTTGTTCCTGATCTACCGGTAGCTTTTGATTGGGAATCTTGGTCTAAACTTTCCGCAGCCGGTATGAGTCTTAACGATTTGAACGATAGCGCAAAGATATTTATTGATACTATGCGTGAATTTGGTTATGACGGCACTTTATATTCAAGTAAATATTATCTCGAAAATGGTTTTTGGTATTTACCGGAGGAATATACCGTTTGGCTGGCACATTATACGAGTCAAACTTCATATGAAGGTTCATATTGGTTGTGGCAACGAAGTTGTACAGGTCGGGTTCCCGGTATTAATGGCGATGTAGATATCGATATTATGAAAAAACAGTCTTAATTCTTAAATTAAAGTCATGTTTAAATAAAATCTTGCTTGCCTAAAATCTTGTTTGAATAAAATCTTGCTTAACTAGAATCTTGTTTAAATAAAATCTTGCTTAATTAAAATCTTGCTTAATTGGAATATATGAAACATATTTGATTAAACGAAATATAGCTGTTAAACAAAAAAATAGCTGTTTATACAAAAAATAAAATGTAAAAGGATGCTCAAAAAAGAGCATCCTAATTTTTTATTTGCAACTTTTATTTTTTCATTTTTTTAATGTATTCAAACGTCTTTTCTTCACCCTCGTCAGCTAACATTTGGAGTAGTTTTTGTATAAGTTCTTTGGTGTTAGGGTGCATATTAATCCTGTGGTCGTGACCGTTAAAATAATCAAGTGCGGTTGAGTCAGTGTATTCATCGCCTTTGTAAACCTTACTTGCTGCTACACGGTCGCAGAACATTTCAATTACATATTTTGTTTCCATTTCTACCGGTTTGAGACCGATTGGCGAACGGTCATTATCAAACCAGTATTCATGATGGTGCTTGTTTCTACCTTTATGATGCATCCAGGCAGAGGAAAAGCCTTTGTCTTGACGTTCTGCAACATTAGGACTTCTTGTCCCTTGGTAATATTTTACACCAACCCAAAATTCACTTGGTGAGTACTTAGACAAGTCGTGAAGAAGTCCTTGGATAGGAATACCTGCTTTAAAACAATATTTCATGACGAGATGTCTATGTTTAACTATCGTTTTCAAATGGTTAATCATATTACTTATAATCATCAAAAATTCCTTTCCTTCTTATGATTATTGTTAAGCTTATTTTTTGCAATTTGATGATAAATTTTAGAATCCGGAGGATTTTCTTCCCAGTTTCTTCTGGTAGGAATGAAAAGGGCTGCAAATTTATTTTTTCCATTACTTTTGATATAAGGAATTAGGAAGAAACAAAAGAGTACACTGCCAAGCATAGCGACACCCATATCTTTCATTGTGTCGTAAAGACCAATATCAAGATAGCCATCAATCTCAAGGCGAATACCGTTTACAACGGTATCAGTAATGTTATCAAAAACAACAGGGATATTTGATTGAGTTGGGTCAAGGTAAACGGTTTGAAATTTAGTAAGAACCGTATCCTTTTGCATATCTTTTCCAAAAAATACATCTGCTATGAATTCGATGAATTCCCATAGTACTGCAATAATTGTGGTAAGCCCAACTGCGTTTATGCAGTGATAAAATGGGTTGAGTTTAAATTTGAGTTCAGGATCTCTATCTTTATTTAGTAAGTCAAACAGAGAAAAACCAAGTCCTGCACAGCAAAATCCATAAATTGCGTGAAGCATAGTATCCCAAAATGGCACTTTGAGGTAAAAAGAAAAAATCTCACCAAGAATATTTGCAGAAAAAATAAAGAAGAGACAAATAATTTCAATTACTGTTGGAACATCGGCTTTGAAAGTTCTTTCAAAAAAAGGTGGAATACAAAAGTAGAGGAGAGCTACTGAACATTGTAAGAGATGCTCATAGCGTCCTTTTACAATAGAAATAATGATGATGCCGAAAATAATAAGTCGCAGTGTCATATAAATATAAAAACTGGGCTTAGAATTGGCATATTGTCCCTGAACTAATAATTGAATTCTGCATAACTTTTTCAAGTTAAAATCTCCTCTCAAAAATATGTTTAGATTTTATCATACCTGTTTGATTATTTCAATGTTATGTCAATTGGTTGTTTTAATGATTTAAATGTAATGCCAGTTGATTGTTTTGATGATTTAAATGTTATGCCGTTTGGTTGTTTTAGTTATTTATTTACTATAGTAACGTCATTTGGTTGTTTTAGATTTAAATATTATGCCAATTGGTTGTTTTAATGATTTATCAGTATATCAAAAATTTGCAAAAATCAAGATTTCGTTAAAAATATTGCAAAAAAGCTGTTATTTTTCAAAAAAAAGATTAAAAAATGTGAAAAATGAAAGAATTAAATTAATTTCTTGCATTTTTTGTTGACATATGGTCATCACTAGTGTATTCTATCTACATTGTTTTATCTGCCGCAGATTAATTTTTCACACAAGAAAGGGAATTTCGATGAACGAATACATTAAAAGTGTAATCGAAAAAGTTAAACAAAAGGATGCTGATATGCCGGAATTTATCCAGAGCGTAAAGGATGTTTTTGAAAATCTTGACAGAGTAATCGAAGCACATCCGGAGTATGTTGAAGCTGATATTCTAAGCCGTATGGTAGAGGCAGATAGAGCTATGAGCTTTAGAATAGCTTGGGTTGATGATGCAGGCAAGGTACAAGTTAACAGAGGTTACCGTGTTCAATTTAACAATGCAATAGGTCCATATAAAGGCGGTCTTAGATTTCATCCATCTGTTAATGATTCAATTGTCAAATTTTTAGCATTTGAACAAGTATTTAAAAACTCACTTACCGGTCTTCCTATGGGTGGTGCAAAAGGTGGCGCCGATTTTGATCCAACCGGAAAATCAGATGGAGAAATAATGCGTTTTTGTCAGGCTTATATGACAGAACTTTACAGACATATTGGACCGGATCTTGATGTGCCGGCGGGAGATATAGGTGTAGGTGGACGAGAAATAGGTTATCTTTTTGGTCAGCATAAAAGAATTAGAGCGGCATATGAAAATGGTGTTATTACAGGTAAGGGAATTTCATATGGTGGCTCTCTTATTCGACCTGAGGCTACCGGTTTTGGTGCAGTTTATTACACAGTTGAAGTTTTGGCACACGAAGGTGAAACGATTGAGGGAAAAACTTGTGCAGTTTCAGGTTTTGGTAATGTTGCGTGGGGTACATGTAAAAAACTTGCAGAATTAAATGCTAAAGTTCTTACAATTTCTGGTCCTGATGGATATGTATATGACCCTGATGGAGTTGTTACAGAAAAAAAATTAAATTATATGCTTAAAATGCGTGCTTCTGGTCGTAATAGAGTAGAAGATTATGCGGATAAATTTGGTGTAGAATTTTTTCCGGGTCAAAAACCTTGGGGTGTAAAAGTTGATATTGCATTTCCATGTGCAACGGAGAATGAAGTTTCACTTGATGAAGCTAAAAAGCTTGTTGCAAATGGCACAAAATACTATATAGAAGTTGCTAATATGCCTACAACTGAGGAGGCTTTAGAATATTTACTTAAAAACGGAGTAATTGTAGCTCCGGCAAAGGCTGCTAATGCAGGTGGAGTTGCTACATCAGGTCTTGAAATGAGTCAAAATAGTGGACGTATTTCGTGGACAGCAGAACATGTAGATGCTCATCTTAAAGAAATCATGAAGAAAATTTATAATATATCTATTTCAGCAGCTGAACGTTATAACCTTGGTTATGATCTTATTGCCGGTGCCAATATAGCAGCTTTCGAAAAAGTTGCAGACGCAATGCTTGCACAGGGAGTTCTTTAAAAATTGATACCTTCAATTTTTAATTGTTTTTTGTCAAACAACAGAACAAACAAAAACGGACCCTTTTTGAGGGGTCCGTTTTTGTTTGTTTCAAGGGCGTCCATGTATCTATAAGGTTCTGTTTACTTTTAGTGATATCTTATGTATAATGGACTTGGTATAGCGTTGTTTATAAATAGTGCCATGCTAGTTAGTTTTATAACTCTAATTATAAGTTTTGGAAAAATCAAAAGTGTTTGACTAATGTTTTTGAGTATTTGTGTTATGGAGGATAAAAAATGAAAAAAATTGAATTGACTGATAATAAAAAGAAAATAATAGCAATAGTTGCGATGTTTGTTTTACTTCTTGCTATAATGATTGGTGTATTTGTTAGACATTTTATAATATCTAATAACGCAGAGAAAAAAACAGTTGATAACAAACCAAAGTCTTCAACAGAGGAACCTTTTGAATTAGAATCAGAATCAAAGATGGAAGAACAAACAGATGAAGTAGCGTCTAAGGATGATGCTTCACAGGCAACTAAAAATACTGAACCTGCAAGTGATTCGACATCACATGAAACAACAATTAAAATTTTCGATACAAAAATATTCGGTCTTTTGTATGATCAACAAATTACTGGATTTGAAGATGATTTGCTTGTTAAAGCTAATGATTTAAGAGCAAATGAAGGTGTGACTACGAAACTTGAATTTGATGACCGGCTTACTGAAGCAGCAAGAAAACGTGCAAAAGAAATAAGTGAAAAATATGATCGTACCAAACGCCCAAACGGAAAATATTATTATACCATATTTGCAGAGTGTGGTTGCGCAACTAAACCTGGTGGTTATTCAACGCATATCTCAAAGGGAGAAAAGAGTTATGAAGAGGCGTTTGCAGCATGGGAAGCTGATGGTCAAGGAAAAAATGCAATGTGTTATCCGGATCTAAAATATATTGGTTTTGGTTGTTATCAAAAAGATAGAGTAAAATATTGGGTGATACTTTCAGTAACTGAATTTGAATAGTTATAAGAATTTCAATCTTATTTGAAAATTTTGGATTAAAAATTTTAAGCATTTGACTAATGTTTTATGTTGTGATTAAAGAAGTCACAAGAAGACGATGAGCTTTTTATTTTTTTGAATTATAAGCGTATTACATAGTTGTTAATTCAAATAATAAGAGCAATTAAAGAGGCAAATTCATGAATTATGAAAACAGAAAACTGGCAGTGAATGCGTTTGAAAAGGCTTATGGGACATCCCTAGGCCTGCGTGTTTTCTTTGCGCCAGGCAGGGTGAACTTAATAGGGGAACATATTGATTATAATGGTGGTTTTGTGTTACCATGTGCGCTTTCTCTCGGCACATATGCAGCTGTACGCCTTCGTTCGGACAGCCTTTTTTGTTTTTATTCGGATAATTTTGCAGATGAAAAAATCGTTGAATGTGACTTAAACGATTTGAAATTGATAGAAGGAAAAACCTTTGCAAATTATCCGATTGCTGTGCTTTTAGCACTAAAAGATAATGGATACAGCATAGAAAAAGGCCTTAATATTGCATATTACGGAAATCTGCCGATAAACAGTGGTCTCTCATCATCCGCTTCAATAGAAGTCCTCACGGCGTACATCTGCAAGGTACTGTTTCGTCTTGATTTGGACAATATAACTCTCGCAAAGATTTGCCAGCAGGCCGAAAATAAGTATATTGGTGTAAATTGCGGGATTATGGACCAATTTACAATAGTAATGGGCAAAGCAGACCATGCAATATTTTTAAACACAGCTACATTGGAATATGAATATGTGCCTGTAAATTTTACTGATTCAAATATAACTTTAGTTATTTCTCAAACAAACAAAAAAAGAACTCTTGCTGATTCTAAATATAATGAGCGCTTCGTAAGTTGTCAGAAAGAAAAGGCAATGTATAATGTCGAAAATCTTTGTGATTTACCTAGTCTTCCAGTTGATGCTTCTAAGATTGTAAGACATATTGTTACAGAAAATCAAAGAACAATTAAGGCAAAAGAAGCGCTGGAAAATAATGATTTTGAATTGCTTGGAAAACTCATGAATGAATCTCATAAATCGCTTAAAGAAGATTATGAGGTTACAGGAATTGAGTTAGATACATTAGTTGAAACTGCACAGAGGCAGAAAGGAGTTTTGGGTTCTAGAATGACCGGAGCCGGTTTTGGTGGTTGTACAGTTTCACTTGTAAAATCTGAAAATGTTGATAGTTTCATAAAAAATGTAGGGGACGTATACAGAGAAAAAATGGGATTTAGAGCTGACTTTCTCTCTGTAAATATTGGAAAAGGACCGTGTGAAGTATGAAACAAAAAATATCTATAATAATTGCAGTTTTGTTGTTGATGTTTACTGTCGCGAGTGGTGTTGGTCTTAAACATAGTATTGACAATAGGCAGTCTGCAGAAAAAGCATCGCAGATAACTGCTGAAAAAACAGATGAGGCATCAAGTTCTGAAGAAGGTACATTACCAGAAATTTCTTTACCTGAAAAAACAGAGCCGGGAACATCTGAAATTACCCCATCAACGCCGGAGCCGAGTACGAGAAGAAAGATAATAACAACCACTACCACTACAACAATCATAACTACGACTACGGCAACGATACCTCAGCCAGCAAATGGTCCTGTAACTGGTTTTGAGGCGGATATGCTCGAAAAGATTAATGAATATAGAGCAGAAGCGGAGGTTCCACTACTTGAAACTCGCAAAGACATAAACGATGCTGCAATGAAACGTGCTGAAGAAATCTCACAAGGAGAATTTCAGGAGAATTACAGCCATACTAGACCTGATGGAAGAGGTTGTTTTACTGTTTTGCCAGAATATGGCATACCGCAGAGTTCTGCTAGAGGTGAAAACATTGCTATGGGAAGGGCACATAGGTATGATTGTGAAGCGGTTATGAAGGCTTGGTATAATTCTGAAGGACATAAAAACAATATGTTGAATATGAATTCTAAATATGTTGGGATGGGATGTTATTTGAAAGATGGTTGGCTGTATTGGGTACAGCTTTTTATTGCTTAATTTTGATTAGTGATTATCTTGACTTTTAAATAATAAGACTGTATAATGTGCGAGTGGCAAAAACGCCACTTAAATGGACCATTAGCTCAGTTGGTTAGAGCAACCGGCTCATAACCGGTTTGTCCGGGGTTCGAGTCCCTGATGGTCCACCATTTTCAGTCTTTTATTTTTATGTTTTTTTATATTTTCATAAAGGGGTATAGCTCAGCTGGTAGAGCAGCGGTCTCCAAAACCGCGTGCCGAGGGTTCGAGTCCTTCTGCCCCTGCCAAGCACCGCAAAAGCGGTGCTTTTTTATTTTAGGCTGTCACACTTATTCTGCAATATTTTATAATTTTCGTATAAGTCAGTTTTTTATTTTTAGTGCTCTTTGTTAATATAAAACGTGTTTATTTTTTTCACATTTTATGGTATAAATATGTAGTAGTATTTTGAAAGGTGGGAAAGATTATGCAGGAAACAGTAGTTCTTGTTTTGATTGGAATTGTTTTAGTTATATCCATAATTTTAACAATAATTTTCTTTGTCGGAGAAAAAAAGCCTGAGATATACGAAAAAATAGGTAAGGGATTTAAAGGTGAAAAAAAAGATAAAGATAAGCGAAACAAAGACGACCAGAATAGAGACAAATAATGGATATTAAAGAGAAAATCAACAAGAAATAGTAAATAGGAGCTATATTTTACGTAGCTCCTATTGTTATTTTCGTTATCGAATATTCATTTATTTTGTTATTAAACATTTATTTTATATTTACATTACAAGAATAGTGTGATAAAATATAGCAATTATTTCTAAATATTTAGGAAATAAAATAAAAATAAAGATAATGAGAGGTAATTGAAATGAAAAAAATATTAGCAATCGCTCTTGCGCTTTCGATGCTCATTTGTTTCACTGCTTGTGGTAGCAAAAATGGTGCAGATAGTGATAAGACAATATTTATTGGTGCAACAGGTCCTCTTACAGGCGATGCTTCATCTTATGGTATCTCTGTAAAGAATGGTGCTCAGCTTGCTATTGATGAAATCAATGCTGCTGGCGGTTTTAACGGTATTAAATTGAAATTTGATATGAAAGATGACAAAGCTACAGCTGAAGATGCTGCTACCGGCTATGATGCGCTCATGGACGCTGGCATGCAAGTTTCACTTGGTTCTGTTACCTCCGGTTCTTGTCAGGCTTTCGGAACAAAAGCTGCTGCTGATAATCTTTTCTTTATTACGCCATCAGCTTCTGCGGCTAATGTAATTGAAACAGGTAATACAGCATTCCGTATTTGTTTTGGTGACCCTGACCAGGGTGTTCTTGCTGCTCAAGAACTTACAAAGAATTTTAAAAATATCGGTGCAATCTATGATTCATCTGATCCGTATTCATCAGGTGTATATGATGCGTTTAAAGGTGAAATGAAAAAGCTCGGTGTAAAATACATTGAGCAGAGTTTCGATGCGGAAAACAAAAAGGATTTTGCTACTCAGGTAGAAGCTCTTAAAAATTGTGATGTAATTTTCTTACCTATTTACTACACAGAAGCTGGTCTTATTGCTAAAGCATGTGTAGCAAAGGGTTGTGATGCACTTATCTTTGGTTGCGATGGTCTTGATGGTATTGCTGACCAAGTTGATGAAACAGTTACAAACACAATTAAGTACATCACTCCATTTGATGTTAATTCAAAGGACGAGAAAACTGCTAATTTTGTTAAGAATTACAAAGCAAAATATGGTGTAGATCCTGATCAGTTTGCTGCTGATGGATATGATGCAATTTACACACTTCTTGAAGTTATGAAGGCAGCAGGCGTTGATGATGCTACGATTGGTTATTCAGAACTTAGCGACCTTCTTGTTCCAATAATCACAAGTGATACGTTCTCATACAAAGGTGTCACCGGTGAAATGACTTGGGATGCTTCTGGTGCCTGCACAAAGGTTCCTATTATTGTTGAACTTGGAAAATAATCACTGATTATAGTATGTGCACGGCTTAGCAAGCCGTGCACTTTAAATCGTTTAAAGGAAGATTAAGGAAGTCTTGTATGAGTATAATAATGGACGGATTAAGCCTCGGTGCAATATATGCTTTGATAGCTCTTGGTTATACTATGGTTTATGGTATTGCTAAAATGCTTAATTTTGCCCATGGTGACATTATCATGGTAGGGGCATACGCAATATTGACTATATTAACTGTAACGGGAAATCCATTACTTGGAATTCTGGTTTCTATTGTTGTTTGCACAGTTTCAGGTGTAGTTATTGAAAAATTTGCATATAAACCTTTGAGGGGAGCTTCTCCGCTTGCTGTTCTTATTACTGCAATCGGTGTAAGTTTCTTTTTGCAAAGCATTGCTCAACTACTTTTTGGTGCAAAATCTCGTCCAATCTCCCTACCATATCTAGGACATGTGACAATATTTGGTGCAGAAATTTCTGTGAATACGATAATTACTCTAATAGTAGGTGCCATCATTATGGCGATGCTTACATTATTTGTTAAGTATACTAGGACTGGTCGTGCGATGCAGGCTGTATCGGAAGATAGAGGCGCTGCAATTTTGATGGGTGTAAATGTTAACGGAATTATTATGATTACTTTTGCAATAGGTTCTGCACTTGCTGCTTTTGCTAGTTTGTTTTATCTTATGCAAATCCCTTCTACATCGCCAACACTTGGTTCTATGCCTGGAATTAAAGCTTTTACAGCTGCTGTAATTGGTGGTATAGGTTCTATTCCTGGTGCAATGCTTGGTGGTATGCTTCTTGGCCTTGTTGAAAAAATTTGTCTCAGTATTCCGGCTATTTCTCAATACACAACTGCGATTGAGTTTAGTTTGCTTATTTTAATTCTTCTTGTTAAACCAATAGGTATTCTCGGCAAGAAGAGAAGAGAGAAGGTGTAAGCATGAAAAGGTACTTATCTCTTGCAAAAAATCACTTTAAACTCTCTAGAAATATCAATTGGATGCTTATGAGTGTAGCACTTGTTTTTTTGGCTATTATGTCAGATGCAGGTTTACTTACACGTTCATTTACAGGCCTTTTATCTAGAATTGCATACAGTATTATTTTGGCTGTATCACTCCAATTAGTTGTTGGTTTTTTAGGTGAATTGTCTTTAGGACACGCAGGTTTTATGTGCGTTGGCGCATATATCGGTTGTTTTACAGCAAATTATTTACACACAGTTATTGATTCAAAATTGCTAGTTTTAGTAATTGCAATGCTTGTTGGTGCTGCTGTTGCAATGGTGTTTGGATTTATAATTGGGCTTCCGGCACTTCGATTAAAAGGAGACTATCTTGCAATTGTAACATTAGCATTTGGTGAAATTGTTAGAAATATTTTTAAAAATCTAGAGATTTTCGGTGGTGCAATGGGTCTTAAAACAAAGATTTATAAACCATCTGAACTTTTTATTATTGCATTTATTGTTGCAATTTTTACTATTATATTTATTCAAAATTTAATTCGTTCAAAACACGGTCGTGCAATTACGGCAATTCGTGATAATGAAATAGCTGCAAAAGCAATGGGAATTAATGTAACATATTACAAACTCCTTGTATTTATAATTGCGGCTGCTTTTGCCGGTGTTGCAGGTGTTATTTATGGACACTTTACGACTCCACTACTTTATACATTTTTCTCATATAACTATTCAATAGAAATTCTCGTAATGGTAGTGCTTGGTGGTATGGGCTCAATTCATGGTTCTATCCTCGCAGCTATTGCTATTACTGTAATAAATTTTCTTTTACAGAACAACCTCTCAGGAGACCTGGCAGCACTAAGACTTTTAGTTTATGCTCTTATTCTTATTGTTGTTATTATTTTCAACAATGCACCGGCTCTTAAAGGAGTACGTGCTCGCTTTAATATTAGAAGTTTTATTCGTCGTTTTTCACAACGAAAAGTTATTCGTCCATCTCTTAGATATGATGACTCGGCAGAATGGAATCAAATTGAAACTAAGATTAGAATGGATGAAATTTTAACTGCTGATCTTCCACATAATGAGATTTACACACCAGATCCTAGAGAAAAGGAGGATTAGATATGGCTGAAAAAGATATAATCCTCGAGACACAAAATCTAGGTATTTCCTTTGGCGGTTTAAAGGCTGTTGATGATGTTAATTTAAAGATTAAACGTCGTGCACTTTATGGTTTAGTAGGACCAAATGGTGCCGGCAAGACAACTGTATTCAATATGCTTACCGGTGTATATCAACCAACCACCGGAACATTTTTACTTGAAGGTGAACCATTACTAGGAAAAACGCAGGAACAAATCAATAGGAAGGGTATGGCTAGAACTTTCCAAAATATCAGACTTTTTAACAACATGTCTGTAATACGAAATGTTTTAGTTGGTCTTCATAATCAACCGGAATTTAAATATAATCCAATTACCGGTATGCTTAGAATGCCCGCATATTATGAATGTGAATATGCAATGCGTGAACGTGCTAAAGAGATTCTTGACGTTTTTGGCCTTCGAACAGAGCGTAATAATTTGGCTTGTAATTTATCTTATGGAACTCAAAGAAAGCTCGAAATCGCACGGGCTCTTGCTACAAATCCAAAAGTTTTGCTTCTTGATGAACCGGCTGCAGGAATGAATCCTAATGAAACTGTAGAATTGATGGAAATTATTAGAAAAATTCGTGATGATTTTGATTTAACAGTTCTTTTAATAGAACATGATATGAAATTTGTTTCAGGTCTTTGCGATGAGGTTACTGTTTTAAACTTCGGCACAACTCTAGTCCAAGGTAAAACCGCAGATGCCTTGTCTGACCCTGAAGTAATTAAAGCTTATATTGGAGGTTAATACATGGCATTACTGGAAGTAAAAGACCTTGAAGTATGCTATGGAGTTATCCGAGCTATTAAAGGCATAAGCTTTGAGGTTAACAAAGGTGAAATAGTAACTCTTATAGGTGCCAATGGTGCGGGCAAAACTACGACAATGCAGAGTATTATGGGTCTTATCCCAATTAAAAGTGGTTTTGTTTCGTATAATGGTATCGATATTACAAAAATGCCCGGACATAAAATTGTAAATCTCGGTATGACACAGGTGTTAGAAGGAAGGCGTGTGTTCCAAGAACTTACGGTTTATGATAATCTTCTTATGGGCGCGTATGCCGTTAAAAATAAACATCAAATAAAAGAAGATATTGAAAAAGTATACGAGCGTTTTCCAATTTTACAACAAAGAAAATCACAAATTGCCGGTACTCTTTCAGGTGGTGAGCAACAAATGCTCGCAATTGGTCGTGCTGTGATGATTCATCCGGAGCTTCTTATGCTTGATGAACCATCTATGGGACTATCACCAATTCTTGTTGACCAGATTTTTGATATTATAAAACAACTCAATGAAGAGGGCACAACTATCCTTCTTGTTGAACAAAATGCTAAAAAGGCACTGAAGGTTGCAGATAGAGCTTACGTACTTGAAACAGGTAATATAGCTCTTTCAGGCAAAGCTTCAGATCTTCTCGAAAATGACGATATAAAGAAGGCATATCTTGGAGGTTAAACTTGAATGTTTAAGAAACTTATAGGAACTAAAGATTTCTATAGACACCTCTTAACACTAGCTATTCCAATAATGATACAAAACGGAGTTACAAACTTCGTAAATATGTTAGATAATATAATGGTTGGTAGTGTCGGTACGGTTGAAATGACTGGAGTTGCGGTTACCAACCAATTATTTTTTGTGTTTAGTCTTTGTATTTTTGGTGCTGTATCCGGTGTTGGAATATTTGGTGCACAGTATGTAGGTGCCAAAGATCACGAAGGGCTTCGTTATACTTTTAGATTTAAAATTATATTCTGTACGGCTTTGACATTATTTAGTATTGGAATATTTGTTATTTTGGGAGATTTTTTAATTGGTCTTTATCTAAAAGGTGAAGGAGACCCGAGTGATGCTATCGCATCTTTGGGATTTGCAAAACAATATATGTATATAATGTTTGCAGGACTTTTACCGGCAACGCTTGTACAATGTTATTCAAGTACACTGCGTGAAACAGGACAGACCTTTATCCCTATGGTTGCGAGTCTTGTAGCTGTTGCTACAAATTTAATACTTGATTATATTTTGATTTTTGGTAAATTCGGATTTCCCAAATTAGGTGTTGCAGGTGCCGCAATAGCAACGGTAATAGCACGCTTTATTGAATTTGGCATACTCTTTTTCTGGACATTTAACAATAGACATAAAAAAGAAAGTCTTAAATTTATTTGTGGTGCATATAAAAGTCTTTATGTACCAAGACAACTTATCGGAAGAATTGTTGTTAAAGGTTTTCCACTTCTTTTTAATGAAACTTTTTGGGCTGCCGGTTTAGCTACAATTTCACAGTGTTACTCTACAAGAGGGTTGGATGTGGTTGCAGCAAATAATATAGCTAACACATTTTTCCATGTAGTTGCTGTTGCTTGCTTTGCAGTTGGCGGTGCAATTGGAATCATACTCGGACAGCAACTTGGAGCAGGGGATATAGAACTTGCAAGAGAAACTGCGCCTAAACTGATTTTCTTTTCGTTTTTAGTTAGTGTAGTTGTTTGTGCAATCTTTTGCGTAATCGCCATTTATGCTCCTGCACTTTACAATACAACACCAGAAATTCGTCTTTTAGCAACACGATTTATGCAAATAATTGGACTTATAATGCCAGCCGGTGCTCTTGCAAATTCCATGTATTTTACACTACGTTCCGGTGGCAGAACTTATTTGACAATTCTATTCGATTCCGGTTTTGTTTGGCTATTTTGCGTGACAACAGCATATTTTCTATCAAGGTTTACAACTATTGAAATTTTACCAATGTTTTTTATAATACAAGCATTGACATGGCTTAAAGTCATATTTTCTTTTCCGTTTGTTAAAAAAGGAATTTGGCTTAAAAATATAATTAACTAAACAATTTAGAAACACTTAGGAGAGTTATTAATGTCTGTAAATTTTTTGAAATCACGTTTTTACGATGAAGTAGGTGAAAAGCCTCTTGTTGAATATCCCAGACCTCAACTTGTTAGGGATAGTTATCTCAATCTTAATGGAAAATGGGAATATGCAATTCGACCAATTGATGGAAATGTAGGTGATAGTTATGATGGCGAAATACTTGTCCCATTTTCACCGGAATGCTTGCTTTCAGGAGTAATGAGAAAGGTTACTCCAAAGGATAAGCTTTTTTATAAAACTGTTTTTAAGATACCTGGAGAATTTATTAATGAAATAACTCTTCTTCATTTTACGGCAGTTGATTATGCTTGCACAGTTATACTTAACGGTCAAATAGTTGGTTCACACACAGGTGGATTTTTTCCATTTTCATTTGATGTATCTTCTTTTATAGAGAGTGGTGAAAACGAACTTTTAGTTGAAGTTACTGACCCTTCTGATACAGGAATTCAGGCGAAAGGCAAACAAAAAAACGACCCAAATACAATTTGGTATACTCCACAATCCGGCATTTGGGGTACAGTTTGGATGGAATCTGTAACAGATGATTATATAAAATCTTTAAAAATTGTTCCCAATATTGATAAAAACTTGGTTACCATTTCGGCTTCTACTGAAGCTGCTTCAATTGATGTAGAAATTTTTGACGGAGAAAAGCTTTTTGCAAAAGGTTTTGGAAAAGATAAAGTTGAGATTGTTCTTGACCACTATGAGCTTTGGTCACCTGAACATCCAAAACTTTATAAATTGAAAATTAAAGCCGGAAAAGATGTAGTAGAATCTTATTTTGGTATGCGAAAATTTGATGTAGGTCCTGATGAAAATGGAATTCAACGTCTTTTGCTTAACAATAAGCCATATTTTCATAACGGTGTTCTTGATCAAGGGTATTGGTCTGACGGAATGCTTACTCCACCAACAGACTCAGCGATGATTTATGATATTGAAATGTTAAAAAGTATGGGCTTTAATATGATAAGAAAGCATATTAAAATTGAACCACTTCGTTGGTATTATCATTGTGATAGACTTGGAATGCTAGTGTGGCAGGATATGGTAAATGGTGGAGGAAAATATAATCTATGCTGTATTGCTATTATGCCTTTCATTGGTTTTGAGTCAGATGATACAACTAATAGAAAGTTTTTTGCCAGGGAATCAGAAGAAGGTAGAATTGAATATGAAAGAGACCTCGTTTGTACAGTAGAACTTCTTATTAATCAAGTTGGGCTATGTATGTGGGTGCCTTTCAATGAAGGTTGGGGACAGTTTGATTCTAAACGTATTACGAAAAAGATTTATGATATGGATTCAACTCGAACAATTGATTCTACTTCTGGTTGGCATGACCAAGGTGGTGGAGATTTTGTTTCAAAACATATTTATTTCACACCGATTTATGTGCCAAAAGATGAACGTTGTTATTTACTTTCAGAATTTGGCGGTTATAGTATGCCGGTAAAGGGACATACTTATAAGGATGCAACTTTATTTGGCTATCATATGTATTGTGATGAAAAATGCCTTAAAAAGGCTTATAAGAAGCTTTATGAGAGAAAAATAATTCCAAATATACCAAAGGGATTATCTGCCGCAGTATATACGCAACTTTCGGATATCGAGGGTGAAGTCAATGGTTTTATCACATATGACCGAATGGTTGAAAAAATGGAACGTTCATTTGTTAGAAAAATAAACGAAAAAGTTAAATTATAGAAAGTGAAACCCGGACTTAGTTAAAAGTCCGGGTTTTCGTATTAATTTTATGATTTTATAGCTTGTTGTACGATTATAGTTAGTTGCTACTTAAAATTGCTTAACTATGATTTTTTATGATTTTTTAAATTAAGCTAGTTGAGATGATTTATCAGTATAATATCATCTTGCATTAATTTAACGTCACCAGTCGGAATAATGGTTCTACCATTTCGTTCAAGGAAAATTATGCGTTGATTTTCCTTAAGTTTAATGTCGCGAATATATTTATTATCGAATTTATCTCCTTCTTTAACTACACGTTCGCGAAGTGAAATATGATCAAGTTCATCATTAAAATCAAGGGTAGTAAGAATGAGATTATCGTTTAGTTCTAGGATTGTTTGACCATCCGGGATAAGTTGCTCATCGCCACGTTCAATTATTGCAATGCGAATATCCGGTGGAAGAAAAATATCTTTTAAAGCTTTTCCAATCCAAGGATGATTATCACAGATTTCGGTTAAAACAAACTGTACATTTTTATCTTCTTGGTAATTAGAAAAGGTTTTCATAATGTTACCTTGAGGATCGTACATTTTAGTCTTGATTGCCACTGCCGGCATAAGCCCTCCTTGGATAGCTAATGATAGCAAGACAATTGCAAAAATTATGTGGAATAAATCGTAATGCAATTCTACAGTACTAACTGCAACAATAGCAAAAACGATACTTGCCGCTCCACGAATTCCTGCCCACGAGACAACAGCTTTTTGTTGCAGGGAAGAATTTGGCATAAATGTCATAAGTCCAAACACACTGACAGGTCTTGAAACGAATGTCATAAAAAGCATAATTATAAGCGCAACCGGGAATACTTTTATGATACTTTCTAAATTTGATAATAGACCTAACACGAAGAAAATTATGATTTGTGCGAGCATATTTATTCCGTCGAAAAATGCAACAAGACTATTTTTTGCTTGGAAATCTTGGTTGCCTAAAACGATTCCAATTATATATACGCTAAGATAACCATTGCCACCTAAGATTTCTGCTAAAGCATAGCCCATTAATGCAATTGCTATCGTGAAAACTTCATTTCCGCCACCCTTAAAGAAAATGTTTCTTTTTATAAAAAAAACAAGTGATGCTGAAATTATAGACCCAACAAGAATTCCCATGCTTACTTGTAAAAATAGCATAGAAAAAGCTTTACCCGGAGTAATACCGTCAACTAGCAGAGAAAGACAAACTATTGTGAGAATATATGAAAAAGGGTCATTAGAACCTGATTCCATTTCTAATAATGAGTCGGTACTATCTTTAAGAGATAACTTGCGTCGTCTAAGAATTGAGAAGACAGAAGCAGCATCGGTTGAACCGATTACGCTACCAAGGAGAAGAGATTCAATAAGTGGAAAACCTATAACAAAATGAACAAATAAACCTGTTAGAGCAGCGGTTAAGAAAACACCGAATGAAGCTAAAATGATTGCCTTTCCTGCAACTGGTTTTGCCGCTTTCCATCTTGTTCCAAATCCACCGTAAAACATTATAAAAATCAAGGCAATTGAGCAGATTTTGCTGGCAATTTCAAATGAATTAGAAGGCATAGCAAACGATGTGTTACCAATTGCCATACCAAAAACAATGAAAAATAAAAGCATTGGAATGCCTGATTTATCAGATAGAACGCTCAATAGAACACTCATCATAACAATGATTGAAATCACAATTAAAATGATGACCAATTTATGTTTTCCTCCTATGTTAGATATATCGATACTATGTTTAATATGAAAATTGTGATATGTATAAATTAAAACCAACGATTTCGTTTAAAATATGTACTCAAGCTTACCACAATGGTAATAGAAATAAAGATAATGATAGGGTAGGTAAAATGAGAAGCAACTTCCGGCATATATAGATTCATTCCGTACCAACCTACTAATAGATTTAGAGGCAAAAGGGTAGCAGTAATTACTGTAAATAGTTTCATAACTTTATTTGCTTCAATGTCTAAAAGAGCCTGGTATGCTTCTCTCACTTGAGTTAAATAATCACGTAGGTTTAATACGTTGTGATAAAGGTGTTCTGCCCTTTGAGTTTGAAAATGGAATAAACGAAGAGCATCTTCACTAAATATACCGTTGCGATTTTCTTCTAAATCTTCCATAAGGGTAAGCATACCTTCATAGTACCGTCTTAGAGTCAACAACTGTTTTCTAAGAGTACTTATTTCACTAATATAGTCTATTTTTTGTTCATTAACTAAGGTGTCCTCTAAATTAGTAATTTTATCATCAATTTCATTTATACGAACAACATATTGTGTGTTTAATAAGTTCAGCATATATAGAAGTGTATCTTTAAGTGTATTTATTTCTTCATTTTTTGACAATAAAGTTTCAATTATTGTATCAACGATAGGCGATGTATCTTCATAGAATAAGAGCATGGTTTTTTTATTAGTATAAAAAACCTCAATGCGTTCGGAAGCCAGAGTAGTTAAATCTTCATTTGGTATCAAAAAATAAAAATAAGCAAAGTTTTTATGGCTTTCAAAGCAGAGATTTTCGTATTTGATTTTTGACATAAAATTTAAATCAAATTCATTTAAAATTTGTTCTCTGTTTTCAGTTTTATTGATGTATAAAATTTCTTCGTTATGTTCCTTGGTATCTTGCCTATTATTTTTTACTATTTGTTCACCATCAATATAAATTGTCATGATATTACACCCCTTAATATCAGCATTAAGTATATTTTGTTAAAAAAACAGCCGTTGGTACAGAAGTTTGTATAACGGCTGTTTTCTAATTTTCGGTTGATTAAGTACAGGATAGTTGATACAAAGTTATTTTTTCTTTTAATATACAAACAAAAGTTTTTGATAATATTAGCTTTTATCCCATTTTTTAAAAGCTTCGTCTAAGGTATTACCTGCAGGAACATAAGTATATGTTTCAAGACCATCAGCCTTAAAAATTATTTTGGAATCTTTAGAAACAGCACCGTTAGATGATTTAAGTCCGGTTACATCCAGATAGAAGGTTTCAGTTGTTTCGGGAACAGCATCATACATTTCTGTTGCAGGTATAGCCGGAAAATAAACTAATAGTTTTATCTCATATTTACTTACAGGAGTAGCATCTATAAGTTTACCTTCTCTGCAAAATTCGGTTTGAAATAAACCATGCCCAACATAGTGTTGTCCTTTGTTATTAACAGAGAAGAAAACAAATGAATTTTCCTCAGTTATCCAATATCCTTTTAGCAGGGCAAATAGTGCATCTAGGGCTTCTTTTTTAGGCAAGTCTGCAACAATTTTAGATACATCATTGTATTTATTGACAGGTTCTTCTTCAGTGCTGGATTCTTTTTCAGGAGGTACCGTACTGCTATCAGTATTAGAAACATCATTGGTGTCAGAAACATTTTTATTTACACTAGGAGTTTCATTACTTGGCTTTTTATAATCCTTAAAAAAGATAGCGAACAGGGAAATAAAGAGTATCAAAACAAGTACGATAACACCTATGATAATAGCAATTTTCTTTTTATCTTTTTCCATAATTAACACTTCCTTACAATGTTTTACTTTTATGGGTAATCGTATTATAGCATATATTGTGATAACAATAAACAACGGAAATGTGTTATACTTTAAAAAAATTGTAATTAACATATTTAGCACTAAGTTAAAAGAGGAAAACAAATGGAATTAAAGGATAATAAAAAACTTGCAAATGATTTGTGGTACGAATATGAACCATTAGTTCGCAAATTATGTATTTATAAGCTAAAGAGTTTGCCTGATCATATTGATGATTGTGTTCAAGATGTTTTTCTTGATTTAATGGAAGCTTTAGGAAATGGAAAAACCATAGAATATCCAAAGGCTTGGTTACTTAAAGTTGCAAGTAATAAGATTAAGGATATTTACAATCAAACTAAAAAAGAGAAGGAAAATATTATTTATACGGACTTTCAAAAATTTGACAGTATAAATTTTTCATTTGATGAGTTTTTTACGATTGATGATGAACAACTTCTTGCGTTAAAAGAAAAGGTCATAAATATGCTTAATGAAAAAGAGCAATTGTTATTACATGATAGATATACACTTGAAAAGCCAATAACAGAAATTGCTAAAGAACATAATACAACAGAAAACAATATCTATCAAAGGCTGTTTAGATTAAGACAAAAGACAATTATGATATCTTTAAAAATTTTAGACGAAGAAATTTAAATGTGAATTTTTTGTAAGATTTTAAGTTTTTCAGGACTATATATTTGAAGGAGGTAAACAATTTGCTAACAGATAAAGATTATTTGGCATTTATAAATGATAAATCGCTCGATAACGGTTCACTTGAAGAAAAACTAAATAAAATAATTGATGAAGAGTTAGAAAAATCAGAAGAGAAAATTGATACTGATCTTATCGAGCATTGTTTAGATGTGTTAAGTAAGCTTGAAAAGAAAACAATCAACATAAATGAAAAGAGGGAAAAAACAGGTTTTGCTAAAAAGCACACCCAATTTGCTTTTAAGAAGGCAATAATGATTGCGGCAGTTATTCCAATTATAATTGGAATTATGGTGTTATCGTTTTCTTCTATGTTTGACTTCAATAAAAGAGACATTAAAATGGATAATCATCAGTTTCTCGGCACTGAGCTTGCAAAAGAATTAGCTGAAAATGGTTTCGATGAAATTCTTTTGCCGGAGAAAATCTTTTCTAGAGATTATGTAATTACAGATATTGAGTATCAGTTTTCGGATGTCGCAACAAGTGCAATTATAGATTTTAAATACAAAAATAAGAATGGTTGCATTTATACGGACAAGGATTTAATTGAAGGAAAGATTGGAATAACAGATATTCTTGACATTACAAGTGATGTTGAAATAATAGAGCTCGAAAATATAACTGTATATTGCTTTACACAAGATGAAACAACTGCAATTACTTATAGGGAGGGGTTAACTACTTATTATATTCAACTTCCGATGAATCCTGAAGAAGCAATAGAATTTGCAAAAACTATAAAACAGGAGTGTTTATTGTGAAAAAAAGTATAAAAATTATTTTATCAATATTAGTCATAGCTTTAGGAGTATCAGTGTTTTTTATTGTAAAAAATGATACTCCGGAAAAGAAGGCAGAATGCGAAATTAAAGCGACTATAAAACAATTTTACGATTTGTCTTATGATGGTAGTATGAAATGGGAAATGCAAGATTTTTCATCTGTTTTAGATGAAAAATCAAAGTTTGGAGCAAATTACCTCGCTTATTATGAAGGCTACATTATTGGAAATAAATATGCCTTAGAAAAGGGATATTCAGATTATAAGGTAAAAAAATTACCAATGAAAATATCTTTTGAAGAAATATCAGTAAAGGATGATGTAGCAACAGTTAAGGTGAATATAGCCGGTGATAAAAAAGAAGCCTATCCTTTTTTTGTATGTTGGGAAAATATTTTTACCTTAGAAAATATTGAAGGGGAATGGCTAGTTACATCAATAGAGACGAATGATACAATCTTTATTATGTTGAATGATGTTGAATTTGAAAGGAAAAGTGTAGAAAGTATTCAAGAAACCGTTGATAAAAATTATGGCATTAAAAAGTAGTTTTTATCTGATAAAATCTGAAGAGTTTTCAAAAAAAATGAAATAGTTCACATAAATAAAAAACAGCCGTTGATATCAATGTATCAACGGCTGTAATTGTTGGAGCTGATAACCGGATTCGAACCGGTGACCTCTTCCTTACCAAGGAAGTGCGCTACCTCCTGTGCCATATCAGCGTGCTTGCACAACGCAAATATAATAACACGAGAGGTTATAAAGTTCAACAAGGAAATAGATTAATTCTATACTAAAAATTTATTAAATCAATTTAATCAGAGTCTATATTGAACTTAGAAATTAGTACATTCCGCCTTGGGATGCCATAGCGGCTGCTTGAGCGGCTGCCGCTGCATCTGCTGCCGGATCCGGAAGTTCAGTTACGAGGGATTCTGTTGTAAGAATCATTGCAGCAACTGACGCAGCATTTTGAAGTGCAGAACGTGTAACTTTTGCAGGGTCAATAATGCCTGCTTTGTACATATCAACATATTCTTCTTTAACAAAATCAAAACCATAACTTGTTTTCTTTGATTTAATTATTGTATCAATGATAACTGATCCTTCAAAACCGGCATTTTCAGCAATTTGTCTAATAGGTTCTTCAATTGCTTTGAGAACAATTCTAATTCCCGTCTTTTCATCTGAATCTTCTGTAGCATCCAGGAGAGCCTTAATTGCAGGTATAGAATTGATAAAAGCTACACCACCGCCGGCAACTGTACCTTCTTCAACAGCAGCTTTTGTTGCGGCAAGAGCGTCTTCAATACGATGTTTCTTTTCTTTCATTTCGATTTCAGTAGCAGCGCCTACGCGTAAAACTGCAACACCACCGGAAAGTTTAGCAAGACGTTCTTGAAGTTTTTCAGTGTCGTAATCTGAAGTAGAAACTTCAATTTGAGATTTTATTTGTCCTATTCGAGCTTTAATAGCAGCTGAATCGCCGGCGCCTTTGACGATAATGGTGTCGTCTTTTGAAATTTTGACTTGTGCTGCACGACCAAGCTGTTCAACTTTAGTTTCTGTGAGCTCAAGACCTAAATCAGAGGTGATTACGGTACCACCTGTGAGAATTGCAATATCTTGAAGAATTTCTTTGCGCCTTTCACCAAAACCTGGAGCTTTAACGGCAACACAAGTAAATGTGCCACGAAGCTTGTTAAGTAGGAGAGTAGCAAGTGCTTCACCTTCAATGTCTTCAGCAATAATTACGAGTTTTTTGCCCGTTTTAAGAATTTCTTCAAGAAGTGGAAGTAATTCTTGTATATTTGAGATTTTCTTATCCGTAATGAGAATATATGCATCTTCGATTTCAGCAATCATCTTTTCAGTATCCGTAACCATGTAAGGGGAGATGTAGCCACGATCAAATTGCATACCTTCAACAACATCACAAGTTGTATCAGCTGTTTTTGCTTCTTCAACCGTAATAACTCCGTCAGAAGAAACTTTATCCATAGCATCTGCAATGAGGCTACCAATGAAATCATCATCTGAAGAAACTGTTGCTACACGAGCAATGTCAGCAGAATCCTTAACCGGTTTTGATTTATCTTGAATTGCTTTAACAGTGGCATCAACAGCTTTTTGAATACCTTTTTTAACAACCATTGGATTTGCACCAGCAACTACATTTTTCATTCCTTCACGAACAAGTGCTTGTGCTAAAAGTGTAGCAGTTGTTGTACCGTCGCCGGCAACATCGTTAGTTCTTACAGCTACTTCTTTTACAAGCTGAGCACCCATATTTTCAAAAGGTTCTTCAAGTTCAATTTCTTTTGCAATAGTTACACCGTCATTTGTTATGAGAGGAGCACCGTATTTCTTATCAAGAACTACGTTTCTACCTTTTGGTCCAAGTGTGATTTTAACGGTATTAGAAAGTTTATCAATACCTGTTTGTAAAGCCTTACGCGCTTCTTCGCCATAAATAATTTGTTTTGCCATATATCTTCCTCCTCACTTCATTATTCAACAATAGCAAGAATATCTGCCTGACGAACAATAGTGTATTCTTCGTCTTCAAATTTTATTTCTGTGCCTGTGTATTTACTGACAATTACTTTGTCGCCCTTTTTTACGAACATTTTAACTTCGTTGCCATCAACAAGTCCTCCAGGACCTGCTGCCACAACTTCCATCATTATTGGTTTTTCTTGTGCAGAAGCGGCAAGAATGATACCGCTTTTTGTTGTCTCCTCAGCCTCAAAAGACCTTAGAACAACACGGTCTGCAACTGGTTTTAGTTTCATAAATATCCCTCCATAAAAAGTTTTGAAAATTTACCCATATATGATATAATACAACTATGAATATTTCAAGTAATTCAAGCAATCTTTTAAAGATAAGGCAATTTCTTGCGGGCGATGTATTTGGTGTAATACTGTTCATTATTGCCGCACTAATAGTAATATTTAACTACACAATCCCAGGTTCAATTTACCTAGGATTTTTAGTTTGTATAATTGTAGTGGTTTGCGACGATCCTTTAACAGCAGTATATCCATTGTTGTTGCTTTCCGGTTTTACTATACAAAATAAAAATTCGTATGATGAGTATATAGAATATGTTTGGGCAATTCCAATTGTTTTGTTTGCCATCTTGTTTCATATAATTGTGTATAGAAAAAAGATTGAGCCAAAACGCGGGGAATTGCTTTTGCCTATGTCTTTTGTAGCTTTTGCTACAATTTTGGGTGGCGTAGGTATTATGACTCCTACAGAATATTTTACTAGAACCAATCTTTTTTATATGTTTACGTTGGGTATTCTTCCAATTGTTGTTTATTCATATTTTAGTGCAGTTTTGGGACCGGGAAAGAATGGGGAAGAGCCGGTTGATATACGAATTGCAAAGATAATGACCGGTTGTTGTGGTTTTCTTGTTTTTGCAATTATAGAATATTATGTCGAGAATTGGTGGAATTTTATTTTTGATCCTAATATTTTGCCTTTTCAATGGAGAAATAATGCCTGTACAATTATGATGCTTTGTCTACCGTTTGTTTTTTATTTGGCAAGAGAAAAACATTTTGGCTTTATTTCTATTGCATTTTTAACTATGTGTGCAATGATTTTATCCGGTTCACGTGGTGGTATGGTATTTGGTAGTATTGAATTTTTGATTTTGACAATTCATCAAATAATAGTAGACAAAAAACATCGCAAAATTATGATTACAATTGTCATAGCATGTGTTGTTGTGTTGATTATTATAGTGCCACAGCTTCGTCATTATTTGCGTTATACAATAGAGCGTTTTACATCCAGTAAAGAGAATTTTCGCAGACTTGGACTTTTAAAACGTTCTATTGAAGATTTTCTTGCAAATCCGATAACCGGTAGGGGACTTGGATATATGGGTAACCGAGATTTACATGCTTCAAAACAGGGAACACTTTGTTGGTATCATTCTTCCATTCCACAAGTACTTGGAAGTTTTGGAATTTTAGGTATTTTAGCATATGGATATCAATTTATTGCAAGAATAAGATTTCTATCAAAGAAATCTTCCAAATTAAGTGAGCCAATCATTTTTTCTTTTATAGGACTTGAACTTATATCTCTAGTAAATCCAGGCATATTTGCACCTATATATTTAGTAGTACTGACATTTTTATTTGTTGTTCTTGAACAATTCCCTAAAAATGATAGCTTTTCAGTAATGAACTAGTTTTGTATATATTCACTAAAATTATTGTTATTTTTTCATCAAAGAACCTGCTAAATGTCGTTGACAGTAACCTTTTGCTTATGATAGAATTCTATATGAATTAGTTCATATAGAGGTGTATTATGCCAAAAATTATTGAAAATCTGGAAGAAAAAATTCTTACCAGTGCTGAAAAATTGCTTTTTGAAAAAGGTTATCAAAGCATGACAATGAGAGGTGTCGCTGAGGATTGTGGTATTGCTGTAGGAACGGTATATAATTACTACAAATCAAAAGATATGCTCGTTGCAAAAATTATGCTTAAAGATTGGATTACAATTATTAAAGATATTGAACATAAATGTTCTTCAGCTTTAGATATCCATGAGGGATTCAAAATTATGTACGATGGCGTATCGTTTTTTGTAGAAAAATATAACGTTGTATGGACTCAATATGGTAAGGAAATTAATGTTCGCAAAGAAATGCCTGTATATTTTGAGTTACTTATTGCTCAGCTTTCAGAAATTTTGAATGAGATTCTTGTTCGTTGTTATAATGAAACAGATGAGTATGTTTCGATTTTTCTTTCAGAAATTCTTTTAAATGCGGCGACAAAGAAAGAGTTTGAATATGAGAATCTTTCAAGAATTCTTTTTAGAATGTTTAAATCCAATGAATAAAAATGTAAGAATTTAATTCGCAGTTTAAAAGCACCGCTTTGAAGCGGTGCTTTTGTTCTTAAATAAGTTTTGAAATGTTTTAAGTTTAACTTATTTATCATAAAAAGTAGTTAAATTACATCATACCAATCATAGCATAAGAAGCTAAGAATAGTTTTGCAAACCTGGATGCAAAGAGTCTATCAAGAAGTTCCGGAAATGGTCCATATTTTGTGAAAGGAAGAATTGTTTCAATAATTCCACGAACCCAACCGATCATAACTTCCATAAAAGTTTTTTCATTATCTTTGTAAATATATTCGTTGTTTTCCATTACTTTTCCTCCTTAATATTGACCATAAACATGTACAAATTGATTTACTGCTTGAAGATTTTTAATTTGTGCATCGCCAGGTGCTAAGAGAACTTTATCATTACAGAAAATGAAGTTTCCACCAGGAGCCATTTCATCAACAACCTTCTTAGCATGGTCTACACATTCTTGAACAGTTGAATCTCGTAGCATTGCGAGTGGCATACCACCCATTACACAGAATTTATTTTCCAGTCTTTTTTTAACATCAGCAAGGTTGTCATTTTCAACCATAACAACGCAGGAATGATCAGGAAGTTCAAGAAGCCTATCAACATTTTTGCCCCAGTTTCCTTCAAGAAGCGTGAACATTTTTCCGCCATTTTCATGAATAAATTCAACCATTGCTTTGTATGTTGGCCAATAAAAACGGTCAAACTGTTCCGGAGAGAGGAATGGAGGCATGTGTGCCGGATTAAAAATCCAAGGGAACTCTTTATATCTAGGTCTTCTGGAACCAATTACTGAATGAATAACATTGTCAAGAAGCCATGCAGGCGAAGAGGTTGGAGATGCCATTAATATATGGGTCATTGTCATAACATCAAGGCAGAAATCCAAAAGGGTATTTACAGCTTTCTCATAAATATCCGGACGGCGACGAATGTCAGTAAGTGTTGATTTAAAACCACGAAGATAATCAAAAGGCATATCGCAAGGCATTTCTGCACTTCCTCCAACCATTACCGGAACTTGAAGCACTTGTTTGAAGTAGGTAGTGTTAAGCATAAGTTGACCTGCGAATTTTATAACAGGTATAAGAGTTTTCTTAAAAGCCTTTAGCTGTTCTGCATTTGAAGCGTTGAGTTTTGGATATCTTCTTGGCATGAATTCATTTATAATCCATTCGAGAGGATTTTCAATAAGTGCTTCATAGTCATCTTCAGTCATCGGACAATATTCTTTATGTTGGAGTGTATATCCGTCATCAGAAATAAAGAAAACATCTGAGTCAAGTGCCCAACCAAAGTTAAGAGCATGAGACATACAAGGTGTGAAAGCACAATCAAAATATACATCTTCATAAATCTTCTTATAACCTTTTAGATGTTTTATCATGCTTTCCTGACTCTCTTTGAGAGTGACACCTGAATAAGCAAGAGCAAAGGTTTCAACCAGTGCTGTAACAGGTACTCTGTCAGGAATTCTACCGGCAGCAGCATCAATCAATCGTTGGTGTTTTTGATTGTAAACTTCTAATCTGTTTTTTCCAAACATTATATCTCCTCCTAGACTTTTTTTGAAAAGGTATTTTAATTTTAACACTAAACTCTTAAAAATGAAAGTTAAAGGTTTGCTGGCAAACAAGTTTGTATATAATTTGTACAATAAACTACTTTGATTAAGGTACAACAAAGTTGTGAGCTTGCGGAAAAACTTATTGATTATTTGATGAAAATTGCACTTCAATTCAACTAAATTATGTATATACATACACATGCTTTAAAGATAAAGGCACTGCTTAAGCAGTGCCTTTTGTGGTTAAGGTATGCAGTTTTTTATTATGTTTATTTTACTTTTTCAGATAAACTTTCTACAGCTTTTTCTGCGATTTTGATTGAGATTGCCTTTTTTGTAGCAGAATCCTTGGAAACATTGTCTGTTATGTTTAGATAGTAATCATCATTGTAGAGCACAAACAGTGTGTCACCGGCGGTGTCCCAGAAAGCATCTTGTCCAAGATCTTCAACTACTTCCAGTGTTTTATTTTCTACTCTCCAAGACTTATACTTTTCATATTCAGCTTTTACCGTACGATTAAATTCAGGGTGGTCTACATCGTCATTTGCTGCTCCGCAGTAAGGTTGTTGATAGCAATAAAGGGTGAAGCCTTTGCGTTTTTCGTTTGCCGGACGATAATTTCCACCTAATAATCCTAAAAAGTCATTATCGTAAAGGTCAATAGTTTCTATTTCAAATCCTGTAATTGCAGACATTTCTTCCTTAGTAACTAATTCTTCAGCTAAGATTTTTTTTACTTCTTTTTTATCCTTTTTCTCTTCAGTGGTAACTTTTTCTTGTTTGCCGTTTTTATTTGAGTCTTCTTGTGCTTTCTTACCACATCCTGTGAAACTAAAAGCGAGAACGAGTACAAGTAAAGTAGCTACAATTTTTTTGATAAGATTCATAGTTATACCTCCATTTGTCCAAATGTTTGGGTTTTCATTTTCTCCTTAACCATTGCATATATATATCTTAACACTTATTTTATGCGTTCACAATAGTTATACAACACATATTGGTCGTTATGGGTATATTGAACCTTACATTTATAGAGAAAAAGTGTAATGAGTTGTTGCTTTAATGTCCCATTTCACATATAATATTTGGTGAAAATTAAATATAAAGGGTTTAAAGTTCTTGGAGTTGTACTTCAAGCTAAGAGGGAAACAAGTGAAAATCTTGTACGGTCCCGCCACTGTAATAGAGGAATGAACTTGAAATGCCATTGGGAAACCGAGAAGGCCAAGTTTGTAATGATTCTTTAGTCAGGAGACCTGCTTTAAACTGTACTGTCAATTGCGGAGTATAATTAAGACGTACATAGATAAATGGAAAACTTAAGAGTTAATTTAGTTGTTTCATAGTGACCTGTGGGCGTTTTTGCTCACAGGTTTTTTTATTAGAAAATAGAAGCATACGGTGAATTGTAATGAGCGATTTAGAAAAGAAAATTCGAATAAAAAGAATTCGCAGCATTATCATTAGTGCTTTACTCATTATTGCCATTGTTTTTGGAATATCGACTTTGAAGTTTGAACAAAAGGGCCCGGAAACTAAATCGCCGAAGGGCTCAATTGCAAATACTGTTGATAAAAAAACTGAAGAAGAAGACTTAACTGATTCTCAAAGCAATGCTCATAATGATTCTAATACAGAGGTCGCAACAAATATTTCAACATCTAAAAAGGATGGGACCAAAAAATCAACAGGGCAAAAGAATGAGATAAATACGAAACCAAACCCGGGAAGTTCTGCTGAGCCGGGTACAAAAAAAGTAGTAGAGAAAATTTTCGTTACAATTGAAATTCGATGTGATGAAATATCAAAAGATACATCAGTTTTGGAAAACCAAAGTGAGGAGATGTTAAAACATATACCAAAAGATGGAACAATTTTGAAAAAAACTACTGTGACATGTGATAAGGGAACGTCGGTATATCAGGTACTTTTTGATGTTTGTATGGCGAATAAGATTCAATTAGATTCTGAAAGAAGTGGTATGAGCGGACGATATGTTAAAGGGATAAATTATCTTTATGAAAAGGCTTGTGGTACACAATACCCTTATTGTGGTTGGATGTATCAGGTAAATGGTGTTGCACCTAATTATGGTTGCAGCTCATATAGATTGCAGGGTAATGAGACAATCCTTTGGTATTATGTGTTGACTTTTTAGTTTTTAAGTAGGGGAAAGCATGTTGAAGCAAGGAATTTTAATTACATCTGAATTTGCTGAATACCATCCAATAGTAAATCTTTGTTATTTTCTATTGGCTGTCGGTATAACTATGTTTACATTAAATCCTATTTTTTTAAGTGTATCAGTGGTTTGTGCATATATATACTCTGTGTTACTTGGCGGAATGCCCGCATTAAAATTTAATATCGCAACTATGTTTGTAGTTGGAATAATTATGACATTTATCAACGGTTTCTTTTCACATAACGGAGCAACGGTACTTTTTTACTTGAACGATAACCGGATTACAAAAGAAGCCTTTATATATGGTCTTGTCTCTTCAATTATGTTAACAACTGTAATTGTATGGTTTTCGTGTTTCAACAGAATTATGAACTCTGAAAAACTTGTATATATTTTTGGGAAGTTCGCACCTGTAATAGGACTTACACTTTCTATGATATTTCGTTTTGTACCGCTTTTGAAAACTCGATATGCTGAAATTCATCAAGGGCAGCAATCAATGGTTGGAAATCAAAAAATGTCTATTAGAGATAAGATTAGCTTGAGGCTTAAAGAGGTGTCAATTCTTATTTCATGGTCACTTGAGTCGTCGATTGAAACTGCCGATTCTATGGCTGCCAGAGGATATGGTTTGAGAGGAAGAACTTCATTTACAATTTTTAAGTTTTCAAGACGTGATTCAGTTTTGTTAGTTTTAATGGTTATTTTCGGGGGAATTACCATTTTCGGTTTTTCTCAAGGTGTAGGGCAAATGTATTTTTACCCATTAATTGATGTAGGAAAAGTTACTCCTCTTTTGATGGTATCGGTGGTAAGTTATTTTTTACTTCTTTTATTGCCTATATTACTTGACGTGTGGGGGACAAGAAAATGGAAATGATTAAACTGAAAAACTTGTCTTTCTCGTATCCTGAGACTGAAAAAAAGGCACTTAACAATATAAATTTTACGGTTGATAGATCAGAGTTTGTTGTTATCTGCGGAAAATCGGGTTGTGGTAAAACAACTCTGCTTCGCCATTTAAAGAAAAACTTGACACCTTATGGAACCGTTTCTGGAGAGGTTCTCTATAAGGGTATCGATATTATTGAGCTCAATGATAGACAAAGTGTTACAGAAATTGGGTTTGTTATGCAAAATCCTGATAATCAACTTGTTACTGATAAAGTGTGGCATGAACTCGCTTTTGGTTTGGAATCACTCGGACTTACTAATGCGCAAATTAGAAGACGTGTAGCTGAGATGGCAAGTTTTTTTGATATTCAAACCTGGTTTATGAAGAATGTTACAGATTTATCCGGCGGACAAAAACAACTTTTAAACCTCGCATCAATTATGGTTATGCAGCCAAAGGTGTTAGTTTTAGATGAACCAACAAGTCAGCTTGATCCAATAGCTGCTTCTGATTTTATAAAAACATTGAATAGAATTAATAGAGACCTTGGTACAACAATTATTATTTCTGAACATCGCTTGGAAGAACTTTTTCCAATAGCCGATAGAGTCGTAGTTATGGATGCGGGCAGTATCATCGCTGATGATAAGCCGAAAAAAGTTGCGAAATCACTGACTGAGAAAGAACATCCGATGTTTTTCGGCCTGCCTTCCGTTATTAAAATTTATAGTGAAGTTGAAAAGCATGGGGATTGGAAGGCAGACTGCCCGCTAAACGTACGAGAAGGTCGACTTTGGCTTGAAGAAAAGCTCGGAGAACCTAAAAATGAGGAATATACAGACGAAATACTGCCGTTTAAAGAAAGTTTGAACGAAGATATTAAGGAGAGTTTTAGAGAAAGAATTTTTAATAAAAATATTGCAAAGCGGAAAGTTAAGGAACCAATAATAGAGACGAAGGAAATTTGGTTTAAATATGACAAAACTGCAGATTACGTCTTAAAAGGATTAAATCTTGAGGTGGAAAAAGGGGAACTTTTTGCGCTACTTGGTGGAAATGGTGTTGGAAAGACAACAACCATAAAATCAATAACGGGTATTGTCAAACCACAACGAGGTTCAGTTAAAATTAATGGAACTTTTTCAACACTTCCACAAAATCCACAGGCACTTTTTACTGAAATTACTGTGGAGGAAGAGCTTCTGGCTGCATTTAATGGCATCACAATAACTACAGAAGAAATGATAAAGCAGATAGATGAAATGCTTGAGTTAATGGAGATTTCTCATTTGAGAGAACTACATCCGTATGATCTTTCAGGTGGTGAACAGCAACGTCTGGCTCTCTCTAAAATACTTCTTAGAAAACCTGAAATCTTGCTTTTAGACGAACCTACAAAGGGGCTTGATCCTTTCTTTAAGATTTCACTCGCAAAGATACTCAAAGACTTAACTGAAAATGGAATAACTATCCTTATGGTATCTCATGACATAGAGTTTTGTGCTGAATATGCAGACATGTGTGCATTAATTTTTGACGGTTCAATTGTTTGTACTGAAGAACCTAAAGAGTTTTTTAATGGCAACAGTTTCTATACAACTACGGCAAACCGTATTGGAAGAGCTTATTTCCCGGAAGCTGTTACTTGGGGGGAGGTTGCGTCTTGCGTAAAAGCTACGATATAGGAAAAATTGCAGCGGCACGCAAAAAACGCACCATAATGTCGGCGTTTCTTATATTTGTTGTTATGCCGCTTACATTTATTCTTGGTTATTTTATCGGACAAGAACATTATATTTTGGTAAGTACTTTGGTATTACTATACACACTTCTACCATTCTTTATGGTTTTTGAACGTAGACGACCTATGGCTCGAGAAATAGTTTTGATTGCTATGATGTCGGCGATTACAGTTTTTTGTCAAATAATATTGCATGTTTCTATTCCTGTTCAAATTGGTACAGCAATAATAATAATTTCCGGTATTTCTTTAGGTCCTGAAGCAGGTTTTTTAATTGGTGCACTTTCAAGATTTGTAATTAATTTTTATTTAGGACAGGGTTCATGGACTCCATGGCAAATGTTTTCCTGGGGAGTACTCGGATTTCTTGCAGGTCTTGCGTTTAATAAAATTGACCTCAAGTCAAAAACTATGGAACAAAAGAATAAACGTCAGTTCCAAGCTGTTTTTGGTCCCGTGATTTGTATTATCGTTTCAATAGTTGCGGCTTGGGTGAGTTATATGTTTTTCCCGGGAGCTGACAAAACATTTTTCGGATGGCGCCTTTATGCCTTTGGTCTACTTGGTCTTATCCTTGGTGTGTTGTTCCAACGAAAACGTCTTCCTGCTGACAATGTAACTATTACTCTCTACACTTTTTTTACCACTTTCATAATTTATGGCGGCATAATGAATTTCTGTTCTATGGTTACTTCTATTGGTTACGCGGGTGCTGCTGACGTAGGTCTGGGAACACTTCGTGCTCTTTATATTTCAGGTACACCTTATGATTTGATGCATGCTGTTACAGCTGCTCTTTGTACATACCTTTTTGGTGATACTCTCATAACCAAACTCGAAAGAGTTAAAATAAAATACGGTATTTACCGCTAAAAAAGAAAGAAGGAGACAAAATGAAAAAATTTATTGCTTTTGCACTTACACTTGTTATGTGTATTTGCCTCATTCCGATTTCGGCTATTGCCGAAGATCCAACAACTGTGTTTGTAACACTTACAGTCAAAGGTGATTTTGCTGTTACAAAAAACAGTAAATTAGTAGCTCAGTTGCCAATTGAAGTTACAGATGTTTGTGATGCAAATGGTGATCCTGGGCAAGATGGGAAGCTCACAATTGATGACGCGCTCCATATTCTACATGAAGACTATGCTCCTGCAGGTAAAGGATACGCATCAAATGGTAACTTCATGTTTGAACTTTGGGGAGACACGAGTGGTTCATTTGGATATCTTGTAAATAATGTCTTTGCTTGGAGTACTAACGATGTCGTGTCTGATGGAGACCAGCTTTATGCTTATATCTATGTTGATGAGGTTAATTTTTCAGACAGTTACTCATATTTTGATGTGGTAACTGCCAACATTCCACCGTATACATCGATTGATTTTCTATTGAAGAATATTTCTGGTTATGAGCCACCACCAAGTTATGCTCCTATTATTTCTGAAACTAAAGGTGCACAGCTCGCACTTGTTGGTGAAGATGGAAAACTTGTTCCGACCGGTCAGTTTACAGGCGATGGAAATAACTATACAACACCAGGTGTTGCTTCTATACTTTTCAGTACAGAGGGAACATATTATGTAAGTGCTGTAAGTGGCGACCCAACAAATGAGATTCTTGTTCCACCTATAGCAGTTGTAACTGTTAAAAATGGTGCAAAAACAGAAATTAATTATGCAGATGACACTAAGTTTGAACTCACCACTACAAAACCGGCAGATACTTTTGATAACATCTACAAAGCAGTAGGCAAATATATGAATGATTCTATCAAGGATACTCCGGAATCCGGTATTGAAGATGTAATTATGCCTCTCGCACGTGCAGGTTATAAGTACTCAGATGATTATCTTAAAAAGTATGTTGCGGATATTCTTAAAAATAAAAAGCCGGAAGATTCGAGGTCGGCTCTTGTGTTTGCATTGACATCACTCGGTTTTGATGCATCCAATGTTGAAGGTAGAAACTACCTTACTCCTTTTATGAAACTTGCAGATATTAAAGCACTTTGGATTACATCTGAGGCTTATGCACTTCTTGCAATTGATACAAATGATTATTGGGATGAAATTAAAGCGGCCGGCGGCGATGCAACAGCTGACGAAATTGTTAAAGACATTCTGTCAAAACAGGTTACTAACGGTGGCTGGGGCTTTGATGGAACTAACATGGATATTGACACAACCGCAATGGTTATTCAGTCCCTTGCTCCTTATTACAAGACCAATCTGGAAGTTAAGACTGCTGTAGATAAGGCTCTCAAACTTCTTTCTAATGCTCAAGCTTCTAATGGTGCATATCTCAACTGGGGTTCAGAAAATACTGCTACGACTGCACAGGTAATTCTTGCAGTTTGCTCACTTGGTATTGACCCTGCGACAGACCCACGTTTTGTAAAGACAGAGGGTAGTCTACTTGATGCGCTACTTCGCGCATATGTTAAGGGTGCCGGATTTGCAATGACTCCGGGTGGTCCTTCTGAAGATTCTTTTGGTACACCACAAGGTTTCCAAGCTCTTAATGCATATTACAGACTTAAAAACAATAAGAGAACGTTCTTTGATATGCGTGATGTATTTGAGAAAACTCCTGAAGCACCGGCGGAAACAGTTGCTGCTACAGCTGATAATAGTGAAATTGTTGCAACTCTAATGCTTATGGCATCAAGTGCTTTTGCAATGTATGCTGTTAGGAAAAAAGAAGACGAAAGTTAGAATGGTGTTTTCATATTTACGGTGATATAATTGAGAGGTGATTAAAACAATATAAGTGAGGGATAGTTATGAGTAATCAAAAAAAATCAAGTATACAGGACAAAAAAGTTGTATGGGTAACAGGTGCTTCGTCCGGAATAGGTGAAGCTCTGGCAAAAGAATATAATGCTCGTGGAGCTTTCATTGTCTTGTCTGCTCGTAGAGAAGAGGAGTTAAATAGAGTAAAGGGCGAATTAAAATATCCTGAAAATGCTATGATACTTCCTTTAGATGTTACTCATTTTGATACCGTTGATGATAAGGTTTCCCAGGTTGTTAGACACTGTGGCAAAATAGATATGCTAATCAACAGTGCCGGCATAGATTACAAAGATTGGGTACGAAACACACCACTTTCAATATATGAAAAAGTGATGGAAATCAATTTTTATGGTAACATTGCTATAACCCTCAAAGTTTTACCTCTGATGGAAGAAAGAGGAAGAGGACATATTGCGTGTATCACTAGTGTAAATGGTGTTTTGAGTGATAAATGCAGCTCAGCATATGCCGCTGCTAAACACGGATTACACGGATTTTATGATTCTCTTCGTGCGGAAGTTCCAAAGAAAATTACAGTTTCTTTAATTACTCCCGGATACATTAACACCAATATCACCGTAAACAGTTTAAACGGTAAGGGAAATTTTTATGGAGAACATTCTGAGGCTTGCCTGAAAGGTATGGCGCCGGAAAAAATGGCTAAATATGTAGTTAAACGTCTTGAGAAAAAATCACCTTTGATTTATGTTGGAGGATTTACCGAGCGTTTTGGTATTTTAGTCCATGATTTATTTCCAACACTGTTTTATAAAATTGCCCGCCAACTAGAACCGGAGTACATTAACTGGGATTAGTATGGCAAAGTATGATATTACAAAAACCTCACTCAGTTGAGTGAGGTTTTGATATTCGTAGGTTTTTAAAAGGGGTATGTATGAATTTATATGTTGCAATAGATTTTTAATTATGTTTCAATTATTTTATCGAACAAACTGAAAGGAGAAGCTTATTGATGTTTGATAATGTAACTTTTAGATGTATCAAAGGAATTCCGATAAACACTGTTGAAACAAGAACATTAGCTGAAATGGGATTTCCAGTAGATGTATCTAAAGAAAATAAAGAGCATTATGATGAAAAACATTATGACAGGTTTTATAATAAACTGGATAATTCTCCTCTTTCTACTTCCGGTGAAATAGAAAAACTATACATTCAGTCTCTCATTGAAACAGGTGAAAAGGATAAATCGCTTTTAGATGTGCTGTTAAAATTAAAGTTGTACAATATTGAAAAAGAGGAACTAGTTTCTGTGTTAAAATCGAGCAATATATACACTCTTACGTGTGAAGAGGCAACTCTTATGCTTGAGCAATTTGTTTTTATGATAAACGAATTGTTGCCAAGACAACTTTCTGATATTTACTATTCCTTTGATTTAGAGCCAAATTTTGTATATTTTATTTTTTTTGAATTAGCGGCAGAAAAACTTAATCTACAGAGATATACAGATCCAAATGATTATAAATATCGTCAATTTGTTTCTCATATGTGCGATGGAGTAAAACGCCGAATTGAAAACGGTGAATCTTTAATTTATATTTACAAAAACACATGTGCAACGAAAGAGATCATAAAACGTGTTGCAAATACTATTTCAAAAGATATGCATGTTGCAGTTGAAAGCACATTATTTTCACTTTCAAAGCAATACAGTTATGAAAAAAAAGAGATTAATAACAGCATGCACTTTGAGTATTTAGTTTATAAAGATGGAGTTAAAATTTTAAAAGTAATTCTACTTCATGTGGAAGATATACCTAATATTGATAGTTATGAAAAATATGTTTTAAGTTTCAAGGAGGATGATATACCAATAATTGTATTGGATAGTTACCTCTTTAATGGGTATAATTTTTCAGGCATAGAAGGTGAAGATGTGTTTTTTTCTGACATTATTCGTAATGCTGTTAAAAATCCGAGTTCTATTAATGAATTTATGGAGGGTCGTAAGAAGTTTTTTGAATTAGAAAAGTTTAGATATAAGCTTTTGAAAAGCACTGAAAAAAATTCAAAATTTGCTCATACGGCAGTACTTTGTGGTTGCATTAGTTGTGGAAAAATTTTTGCACCTGAAAAAATTAAAAAATGGCGTTTTGATGGACCAGACTCTATTCTTGGTGATGCATGTTGTCCGTTTTGTTGTGATAATATGGTAATTATGGACAGCCAAGGTTATGAAATAACCAAGACAAGCATTGATGATCTAGTTTGTTCTTTAAACGATTATGATTTATATTGCTATTAAACTTTTATGTCATACGTAAGGAGTGAGAACATGCCGGATAAGTTTATTTTAAAGTCGAAATTTAAGCCGACCGGAGATCAGCCGGAGGCAATAGATAAACTTGTTGAAGGACTGGAGAATGGTTATAAAGAGCAAACTTTGCTTGGCGTTACCGGTTCCGGTAAAACTTTTACAATGGCGAATGTTATTGAAAGAGTTAATCGTCCGACACTTGTTCTCGCTCATAACAAGACGCTTGCGGCACAACTTTGTTCTGAATTTAGAGAGATGTTCCCAGATAATGCAGTAGAGTATTTCGTTTCATATTATGATTACTATCAACCGGAAGCTTATGTGCCGACAACAGATACATATATTGAAAAAGATTCGTCTATTAATGATGAAATAGATAAACTTCGTCATTCTGCAACATTTTCGTTGTCGGAAAGACGAGATGTTATAATCGTTGCATCTGTTTCTTGTATTTATTCTATTGGTGACCCTGAAATTTATAAAACAATGATAATTTCTCTTCGTCCCGGAATGGAAAAACCACGTGATGAATTGCTTGCGAAGCTTGTTGAAATTCAGTATGAAAGAAATGATGTAAACTTTATTCGAAACAAGTTTAGAGTCAGGGGAGATACAATTGAAATTTTCCCGGCCGGATATTCTGAATCGGCAATTCGAGTAGAATATTTCGGAGATGAAATTGAAAGAATTACTGAGATAAATCCTTTAACCGGTACAGTGAAAGCGATTGTTTCTCATGTTACAATTTATCCTGCAACTCACTATGTAGTGGCTCTCGATATTATGGAAGAAGCAATTTCTGAGATCATGGAAGAAATGTTTAGCCAGATTGCAAAATTTGAAGCAGAAGGTAAACTTATTGAAGCTCAGAGAATAAAACAACGTACTGAGTATGATATGGAAATGCTTCGAGAAACAGGAATTTGTAGTGGCGTTGAAAATTATTCAAGAGTATTGGCACGTCGTGCTCCGGGCTCTACACCAAATACATTACTCGACTTTTTCCCGGATGATTTTCTTATGTTTGTTGATGAATCTCATGTTACGTTACCACAGGTTCGCGGTATGTTTGGTGGTGATCATGCAAGGAAGAAAAATCTTATTGAATATGGGTTTAGGCTACCATCTGCTTTCGACAACAGACCTCTTAATTTCGATGAGTTTTACTCACATATTAATCAGGTTGTATTTGTTTCGGCTACACCGGGTGAGTTTGAAAGAGAAAAAAGCGTTCAAATTGTTGAACAGCTTATTAGACCAACAGGTCTTGTTGACCCGGAAATAACTGTAAAACCGGTTGAGGGGCAGATTGACGACCTTATTTCACAAATCAATATTCGAGTTGAAAGAAACGAAAGAGTGCTTATAACGACTCTCACAAAGAAAATGGCGGAGGATTTAACCTCTTATTTCGAGAATTTTGATATTAAGGTGCGATATATGCACCACGATATAGATACAATTGAACGAATGCAAATCATCCGCGATTTAAGACTCGGTGTATTTGATGTTCTTATCGGTATTAACCTACTTCGTGAAGGTTTAGATATTCCGGAAGTATCTTTAGTTGCTATCTTAGACGCAGATAAAGAAGGTTTTCTTCGTTCTGAGACATCACTTGTTCAAACTATCGGTCGGGCTGCACGAAATGTAAATGCAAAAGTAATTATGTATGCAGATAGTGTAACTCCGTCAATGGAACGGGCTATTTCCGAAACCTGTAGACGTAGAGACGTTCAGATGAAATATAATGAAAAACATGGTATTGTTCCAAAATCTATAGTAAAAGATGTTCGTGATATAATTGAAATAACATCGAAAGTTGATACCGAAAAACCAAAAGATGGACGCAGGCTTAGTAAACTGGAACGACAAACAGCTATAAAACAGTTAACTAGAGAAATGAAGGCAGCCGCTCGTATATTAAATTTTGAGCTCGCTGCGTATTATAGAGATGAGATAGAAAGGCTACAAAATGGCAAGTAAAGAAATAGTAATTAAAGGTGCAAGAGAACATAATTTAAAACGTATTTCTCTTACTATTCCAAGAGACAAATTAGTAGTATTTACCGGAGTTTCAGGTTCCGGTAAATCATCTTTAGCTTTCGACACAATTTATGCCGAAGGTCAGCGTCGCTATATGGAGTCGTTGTCATCTTATGCTCGTCAGTTTTTAGGTCTTATGGAAAAACCGAAGGTGGATTCAATTGAAGGACTTAGTCCCGCAATTTCTATTGATCAAAAAACTACATCTAAAAATCCGCGTTCAACTGTAGGAACAGTTACAGAAATTTATGATTATTTACGTCTTTTATACGCAAGAATCGGTATTCCGCATTGTCCTGTTTGTGGAAAAGAAATTAAATCGCAGAGTATTGACCAAATTGTTGACCAGGTTCTTGATTTACCAAATGGGACTAAAATTCAAGTCATGGCACCAATCGCACGGGGGAAGAAAGGTGAATATGTAAAAGAACTTGAAAATGCTTTAAAACAGGGTTTTATTCGTGCTCAAATAGATGGTGAGATGCATGATTTATCTGAGAAAATTAAGCTTGACAAAAATATAAAACATACAATTCGAATCGTTGTTGACAGACTTGTAATTAAAGAGGGGATTCGCTCGAGAATTACTGATTCCATTGAAACTGCAGCCAAACTTGCTGAAGGTATGGTTGTAATCGATGTAATTGACGGTGAGGAAATGGAATTTTCTCAAACTTTTGCGTGTCCGGAACATGGAATTTCTGTTACTAAACTTTCGCCTCGTATGTTTTCATTTAACAGTCCGTTCGGTGCTTGTCAAAAATGTACAGGACTTGGTGAATATACAGTTATTGATGAGGATTTACTTATAAAGGATAAATCAATCTCTATTCGAGATGGTGCAATTAAAGCTCCGGGGTGGTCAAAAGTTGAAGGCGGCACGATGGCAGAGATGTTTTATCAAGGAATTGCTGACCATTATGGTTTTTCGATTGATGTTCCGGTGTCAGAAATGAAAAGAGAAGACCTTGAAAAAATTATTTATGGAACCGGTAAAGAAAGAGTTAAATATCACTACGTATCAAAATATAGTAATAATACTTGGGAAGCCAGATTTGAAGGAATTATTCCTAATCTTTTAAGAAAATATGACAGCACCAACTCTGAATGGTCGAAGCGTCAAATTGAAGCTTTTATGGCAGTACATGATTGTGAAGAATGCCAAGGTAGGAGACTGAATTCAATTTCTTTGGCTGTTACTGTTGGTGGTATAAATATTGATGAATTTACTCGTCTTTCAATCAGACACGAGCTTGAATTTTTAGAAAACTTAAAATTGACAAAACGTGAAGCCATAATTGCTGAACTTATTCTCAAAGAAATTAAATCCAGACTTAATTTTCTTTGCAGAGTTGGTCTTGAATATTTAAATCTTTATAGAAAATCAGGTACTTTATCCGGTGGTGAGAGTCAGCGTATCCGTTTAGCTACACAGATTGGTTCTTCCTTGATGGGTGTGCTTTATATTCTTGATGAGCCGTCAATAGGCCTTCATCAACGTGACAACGATAAGTTAATAGCTACATTGGAAGAACTGCGCGATTTAGGTAACACTTTAATAGTAGTTGAACATGATGAAAATACTATGCGTGCAGCTGACTTTATTGTTGATATAGGACCGGGTGCCGGTCATCTCGGCGGAGAAGTTGTAGTTTCCGGTACACCGGAAGAAATAATTGCTTGCGAAAAATCAATCACGGGTCAATATCTTTCCGGAAAACGAAGCATTCCGGTTCCAACAAAGAGAAGACCGGGTAACGGTAATTTTATTACAATCCATAGTGCAGCGGAAAATAATTTAAAGGATATTGACGTAAATATTCCACTAGGCACTTTTACCTGTGTTACGGGGGTTTCCGGGTCCGGAAAATCTTCACTTGTTAACGAAATACTTTATAAAACTTTAGCTAGAGATTTAAATAGGGCAAAGGCTTATCCCGGAAAATCAAAGGGTATTACCGGTCTTGAATATCTTGATAAAGTTATTGCTATTGATCAATCGCCGATAGGTAGAATGCCTTCTTCAAACCCTGCTACATATACAAATCTTTTTACGGATATTAGAAATCTTTTTGCTTCTACGCAGGAAGCAAAAATGAAGGGATATGCACCGGGACGTTTTTCTTTTAATGTTAAAGGTGGACGTTGTGAATCCTGTAAGGGTGATGGCATTTTAAAAATTGAAATGCATTTTCTCGCTGACGTATATGTTCCTTGTGAAGTATGTGAAGGGTCAAGGTACAATAGAGAAACACTAGAAGTAAAATACAAGGGTAAAAATATTGCAGATGTGCTTGCAATGACAGTTGATGAGGCATGTGAATTTTTCTCAGCAGTACCAAGAATATATAACAGGTTAAAGACACTTCAGGATGTCGGTCTCGGTTATGTCACACTCGGACAGCCGGCTCCAACTCTTTCCGGTGGTGAGGCTCAACGAGTAAAACTTGCTACCGAACTTTCTAAACGTTCAACCGGTAAGACTTTTTATATTCTTGACGAGCCTACCACAGGTCTTCATTCAGATGACGTTAAAAAGTTAATAGAGGTACTGAATAAGCTTGTTGATGCCGGCAATACCGTCCTCATAATCGAGCATAACCTCGATATTATTAAGACAGCTGACCATATTATAGATTTAGGCCCGGAAGGTGGAGATAAAGGCGGTGAAGTCATAGCTACCGGCACACCGGAAGAGGTTGCGAAGAACAAGAAATCTTATACGGGACAGTATTTAAAAGAAGTATTGTAAATTTAAGGCGACTGGGGTAGAATATAAACAATTAAAAAACCAATATATGTTTTAAAAGAGAGAAATTGAGAAAAATTAGGAGAGACAAGTTATGTTTTTGAGTTGGATTTTGGGTATTGAAAATTCATTTACAAGGACACTGGGCTATCTTACTGTAACGGCAGTTTTCTATTTTGTTTTAGGATGTTTTTTGTACAGTTTTTTAGTCGGATTACCATTACTTTTGCTGAATGAAGAAGAAAACTAAATTTCTAGTCCAGCCTCATGGCTGGACTATTGTTATTATTTAGACAAACTTAGAGGAGTAATTATGAGAGAATTTGTAAATTATCCGAGAGAAGATATTGAATACTTAAAGTTGCTTTCACAAAAATTTCCAACTGCTCAATCTGCTGCAACGGAAATAATCAATTTAAAAGCAATTCAAAATTTACCGAAGGGGACAGAGCACTTTATTTCTGATATCCATGGCGAATATGAAGCATTTACACATATTATGAGAAGTGCTTCAGGTGCTATTCGTGAAAAAATCGACATGCTTTTTTCGAAGGTTTTAGATGAAGAGGAGCGCTCAACTCTCGCTACGGTTATTTACTATCCTGAAGAAAAAATTAAAGATACAACTATGCATATGTATGAGTCGGAAAAAGAGGAATGGTATAGAAATACTTTGAATTATCTCCTTGAACTGTGTCATCTTGTTTCATCAAAATATACAAGGTCAAAAGTTAGAAAAGCTCTTCCTGAAGAATATGCATATGTGATTGATGAGTTACTTAACACAGATTTTAACCTTCATAACAAAAAGGAATATTATCACAATATAATTACAACAATAATTGATATTGGAAAAGCTCCGGATTTTATTGTTTCTGTGTGTTATGTTATTCAGCACCTAATTGTTGATCATCTCCATATAGTCGGCGATATTTTTGACCGAGGTCCGCGTGCTGACATCGTTATGGAAGATTTAATAAATTACCATTCTGTTGATATTCAATGGGGTAATCATGACATAGTTTGGATGGGTGCTGCAGCAGGTTCACCGGTTTGCATAGCTACTGTTCTTTCCAATTCTATTCGTTATAATAATTTACATGTTCTTGAGACCGGATATGGCATTAGTCTTCGTCCACTTTCAGTATTTGCTAATGAAGTTTATGCAAACTCTAATGTTGAGAGATATATTGTAGACATAGATGATATGGGTGAAAATAATTTTAGAATAACTGAAAAGGATATTGAACTTACCGGAATGATGGCTAAAGCAATCACAATTATTATGTTTAAGCTTGAAGGTCAGGTAATTATGCGAAATCCGGACTTTGATATGGATAACAGACTTCTACTTGAAAAAATAAATTTTGAAAAAGGAACTATAAAGTTAGGATTTAAGGAATATGAACTTCTTGATACAGATTTTCCGACTCTTGATCCTAAAAATCCGTATGCCTTAACTGAAGAAGAACAAAGGCTTATGGACGAGTTGTGTGAAAATTTCAGAGCTTCAGAAAAACTTCAAAAACATATAGTATTTCTATTTTCAAAAGGTTCCATGTATCGATGCTATAACGGGAATCTTCTGTTTCATGGTTCTATACCAATGGAAAAGAATGGTGATTTCAAAGAGTTTACTTTTGGACTTAGATCTTACTCGGGTAAAAATCTTTTTGATTTTTGTGCTGCAAAAGCTCATGATGGTTATTTCGCCGGTGAAGATTCATACGAGAGGCAACTTGGACAAGATTTTATGTGGTGGCTTTGGTGTGGCAAATATTCGCCTTTATTTGCGAGAGATAAAATCACTACTTTTGAACGTCGTTTAATTGCTGACAAAGAAACTTGGATTGAGCAAAAGGACCCTTATTATACTGTTACTGAAACTGCAAGGGGATGCGAGTTTATTCTACGTGAGTTTAATCTTAGCGGAAAACATTCACATATAATCAACGGGCATACACCTGTAAGAGCATCTGAAGGTGAAAATCCGGTAAAAGGAGAAGGTAAACTTATAAACATTGACGGTGGTTTTTGTAGGGCATATCAAAAGACGACAGGAATTGCCGGGTATACATTAATTTACAATTCATATGTAATGAGACTTTCCTCACATGAAGCTTTTACTAGTAGAGAAGAGGCGATTCGTTTTAACAAAGATATTGTTTCAGCTTCAGTTGTATTTGAACGACTTGATAAACGTATTAAGATTGCAGAAACTGATAACGGTAGAAAACTACAAAAACAAGTAGATAATCTTTATAGGCTGCTAAACGCCTATAAGTTAGGTATCATCGCTGAAGGAAATTAGGAAGCTAATTTAAAAAGAAAATTAAGAGTAGAAATATAGAAAAAGTATTTTTTTAAAAAAGTATTTCTAAAAAAACAGGTCTTAAAAGGTGAGACCTGTTTTTTATGCTCAAGAAGACTTTATGCTCGTGTTGTGCTCGTGCTCCTGTGAATCGCAATATAGAGAATAATTAAATTGATCACATAACAATATGTTGAGTTTTTTTATATAAATTTGTATACTATTTTGGTGTATATTATATGGACAGAAACCGTAATGTTATGATACAATTGAACATGTGTATTTTACGACTAATGCTAAAAGGGGTGGTAAGTTTTGAAAAAAGAGATTCTCAGTGTTGGAATCGATATCGGAACTACTACCACGAGCATGATTGTTTCAAAGCTCGGTATGCAAAATACGGCAGCTAGTCATATGGTGCCTGAAATAAATATAACTAAAAAGGAAATTATTTATCGTTCTGAGCTTTATCAAACGCCACTCAAAACCAGAGAGGTGCTCGATGGAGAAAAAATCAGACAAATTATAGAAAAGGAATACAGGAATGCCGGAATTACTCCGGAAATGGTAGATACCGGTGCTGTAATTATTACCGGTGAATCATCTCTCAAAGAGAACGCACAAATAGTGGTTGATTCAATCAGTTCACTTGCCGGTGAATTTGTTGTAGCAACGGCAGGTCCGGATTTGGAATCAATTTTAGCCGGAAGAGGTTCCGGAGCAGAAGAGTTTTCAAAGAAATATGGTTGTATAGCAGCAAATCTCGATATAGGTGGCGGCACAACAAATATTTCGGTATTTGATTGTGGAGCTTTGGTTGGACAAACTTGTCTGGATGTTGGTGGACGTATTATGAAATATGACGAGAGCGGAATTATTTCTTATGTTAGTCCACGATTGAACGACCTTTGTGCTTTACGTGGAATACGTTTTGAAGAGGGGAGTCGTATTTCTGATGATGAGTTGTTAGAAGTGGGATTGCTTTTAGCTCAAACAATATTTGACAGCATAAATTTAGAGCATACTGAGTTAACTCAAATTGCTACAACTAGAACCAGTTCGCCATTAAACATTAAGGAGCAAATTGAATACATATCTTTTTCAGGCGGAGTTTCAGATTGTTACTACAGTGACGAAAATAATCTTCGAAGGTTTTTTGATTTAGGCCCGGCAATAGCTAAATCGCTTCAGAAACAAAAAATTTTCGAAAGCTATGAAATTGTAGAACCGAAAGAGACTATCCGCGCTACTGTTGTCGGTGCGGGAACATATATGACGGAGGTCAGCGGAAGTACCATTTCTTATAATGAAAATGTTTTTCCTATCAAAAATTTGCCAATGTATAAGGCAAACGAGCAGGAAGAAATGGATTTGTATCTAGGTCAATCTGAGCGGCTTCAAAAAGGGCTTCGGTGGTATATTGACCAGAGCCAAGAGGAAAGAATTGGAATTTGTATCAAAGGAAAAGAAATGGCTTCATATAAGGAGCTTTGCAATATGGCTGCTGCTTTACTTGATTTGGATGCCGCAGTTTTAAACCACGAATATCCATTGGTAATTATTTGTGAAAACGACTTGGCAAAAGCTTTAGGGTTAGTCATAGGTCGAATTAATAAGGAACGAACAATAATATGTTTAGACAGGGTTTCTGTTCGGTCAGGTGATTATATAGACATAGGCGCACCGGTTATGGATGGAGTGGCATTGCCTGTTGTAGTTAAAACACTTATTTTCAGTTGAGGAGACATAAAACTATGAGACTTAGTTCGCAGTTGGGCGGAAAATCTTATAATTTTGACTCGGTCAAAGAAGTTCTCGGCAGAGCTAACGAATTAAAATCGGGAGATGCCATGGCGGGTATTGCTGCACGAAGTGATAGTGAACGTGTTGCAGCAAAGGATGTGTTGTCTAATCTTTTAATCAGTGATGTTCGAAACAATCCTGTTGTACCTTACGAGGAAGACGAAGTAACAAGACTTATTCAAGACGGAATAGATGAAAATGTATATAACAGAATAAAAAATTGGAGCATTGCGGAACTTCGTGAGTTTATTCTCTCTGAAAATACAGAACAGGCAGAAATTGATGAAATTCGTAATGGTTTAACTTCGGAAACAATCGCTGCTGTGGCTAAGCTCATGTCTAACCTTGATTTGATATATGCTGCAAATAAAATACGTGTTCACACAACTTGTAATACAACTATGGGTCGTCGTGGAACTCTTTCTGCTCGCCTTCAGCCGAATCATACGGTGGATAGCATTGACGGTATTCGAGCTTCACTTTTTGAGGGTTTGAGCTATGGTGTGGGCGATGCAGTGCTCGGCTTAAATCCGGTTAATGATACTATTGCTAACACTAAACAGATTTTTGAATTGCTTGATGATGTAAAAAACAAGTTTGAAATACCATCACAAATCTGTGTTTTAGCGCACATAAATACGCAGATTGAAGCTGTAAAACAAGGTGCCCCGTGTGATATGATTTTTCAAAGTATCGCAGGTTCTGAAAAGGGTAATACGGCTTTTGGATTTTCAGCAACTACTGTACAGGAAGCAACCGATCTTTTAAAAGTTAAAGGTACTGCAAAAGGAGAAAATCTTCTTTATTTTGAAACCGGTCAGGGTGCTGAGTTGTCATCAGACGCAAACTTTGGTGCGGATCAAGTTACTATGGAAGCACGTTGTTACGGCTTTGCTAAACCGTTTAAACCTTTTATGGTTAACACGGTTGTAGGATTCATAGGTCCTGAGTATCTTTATGACAGTAAACAAGTTATTCGTGCAGGTCTTGAAGACCATTTTATGGGTAAACTTACCGGTCTTCCAATGGGTTGTGATTGTTGTTACACTAATCATATGGCAGCTGACCAAAATGACATCGAAAATTTAGCTGTTATGCTTTCTGCCGCGGGATGTACGTACATTATTGCGGTTCCTTCAGGCGATGACATAATGCTTAACTACCAAACAAATTCATATCAAGATATTCAAGCAATTCGAACATTATTAGGACTTCGTCCAATTAAGGAGTTTGAAGATTGGATGAAGAAAATTGGAATTATAGATGAAAATGGGCGTCCGACATATAGAATGGGAGATGCTACAATTTTTACAGAAAGCAGGAGGTGAGCATTCTGGACAGAGAAAAACTGATTGAAGTAATTACCAGAGAAGTAATGCGAGTACTTTCCGAAAAGAACACAACTCCGCAGTATGCTCATCCAAATTCAGATGTAAATTTAGAAATAAATGCGCGTTGGAAGTCTCCGGATTTGACCGGACAGGAGTTTAAATCCTCCATTCAAATTATTGATCCGGAAAATCCATTGGCATTACGTGCTATGGAAAAAGCGACTACAGCACGTGTTGGAATAGGTCGTTCCGGTGAAAGACTTAATACTAAATCTCTCTTATCTTTACGCGCTGACCATTCTATGGCAAAAGATGCTGTGCAAAAGCAGATAGACGAAGATTTACTTAAAGAACTTAATTTACCAATCGTACAGTCCAAAGCGACTGAGATAAACGAGCATTTAACCCGTCCTGATCTCGGTCGTCAACTTTCAGATGAGGCAGTAGATTTTATAAAGAAAAATTGTATTCAAAATCCACAGATTCAAATTTATGTATCTGATGGACTTTCAAACTCAGCGGTAGAAAATAATATAAAAGATTTACTTCCGATTTTGATGGATGGTTTAACGGATGCCGGAATAAAAGTAGGAACTCCGTTTTTTATAAAATACGGTCGTGTAGGTACCGGAGATGCAGTTAGTGAAACAACAAATGCAGAGCTTGTTTGTGTATTACTTGGTGAACGACCGGGTCTTGCTGCTGCCGATTCGATGAGTGCATACATTACGTATGGTGCTTATGTTGGACTTCCGGAATCTAAACGTACCGTTGTTTCCAATATCCATAAGAATGGTATTCAGCCGGTTGAAGCTGGCGCATATTTAGTAGATTTACTACAGACAATTTTAAAAGAGAAAAAGAGTGGTGTAGATTTACAGATGTGACAAGAGTCAATTGAATCACATTTTGCAAGTTTATATTTTGAAAGGATAGAGCAATATGAAAGGTGATCGTATACATACTAAACTTTTAAGTGTCCAGGAAATTCCAAATGCGGATAAAGCTCTTCTTGAACAGTTAAATGTTCCGGCTGGTTTTCGTAGTCTCGGTATTTTAACTACTGACTGTGATGATGTTGGTTATGTAGCTTTAGACGAAGCTACGAAAAAAGCAGATGTATGTGTGGTTTATGCTCGCTCCATGTATGCAGGAGCATCTAATGCTTCTACAAAATTAGCAGGTGAATTCATCGGCATTTTAGCAGGACCAACTCCCGCGGAAGTTCGTAGTGGAATAGATGCATTTATCTCTTACATAGAAAATGACGCATTTTTCTATAGTGCGAATTCAGATGATAGCATTGTTTATTTTTCACATGTAATTGCACAGACAGGGACCTATCTTTCTGCGCAGGCAGGTGTTCCGAAAGGTACACCTATGCTCTATGTTATTGCACCACCAAATGAAGCTATATGTGGAATTGATGAAGCTTTAAAGTCGGCAGAAGTGGAAATGAATGTATTCTATGGTCCTCCATCTGAGACTAATTTTGCGGGTGGACTTTTAACCGGAACTCAGGCTGCATGTCGAGCTGCATCGGAAGCTTTTGCTCGTCGTGTGAATAATATTGCAGATCGTCCAATCTCAATAGATTAGTTTTTCAAACTTATAAAACAGGTTTACGAAATAAATTTGATTTAATTCTTGATTTAGTTTTCATTTTCGTACTGAAAAATATGTACTGACATTTATCATGAAAGGAGACAACGGATTATGGAATTTGATAAAGACTTACGCTCTATCCAAGAAGCTAGAAATCTAATTTCTAATGCCGTTGTTGCACAAAAACAACTGGCCGAATGGGATCAGGCGAAGATTGATAAGCTTTGTAAAGCGGTGACTGATGCCTGTGTAAAAGAGGCTGTACCGTTGGCTAAAATGGCAAAAGACGAGACGGGCTTTGGAAAATGGGAAGACAAGGTTTTAAAGAACTTACTTGGTTCTAAAATGGTCTATGATGCTATTAAAGACATGAAGACCGTTGGAATTTTAAATGATAATAAAGTAGACAAGGTTATTGAAGTTGCCGTTCCCATTGGCGTAGTAGTTGCGTTGATTCCATCTACTAACCCTACGTCAACTGTAATGTATAAAGTTCTGATTTCCTTAAAGGCCGGTAATGCAATTATTATTTCACCCCACCCGAATGCTATGAATTGTATTTTATCTACAGTTAAAACAATTCAGGACGCATGTCGTAAAGTTGGTGCGCCGGAAAACATAGTACAGGTTGTTATGACACCAACACGTCAGGCAACTGACACGTTGATGAAGCACCCTGACACAGGAATAATTCTTGCGACCGGCGGCGACGCTATGGTGCGTGCTGCGTACAGTTCAGGAAACCCGGCACTTGGTGTAGGTCCCGGCAACGGTCCTTGCTATATAGAACGTACGGCTGATATTTCTTTGGCTGTTAAGCGTTTAATAGACAGTAAGACTTTCGATAATGGTACGATTTGCGCTTCAGAGCAATCGATTATTACCGAAAGTGCTATAAAAGAAAAAGTGGTTTCTGAACTTAAAAAGCAGCACTGCCACTTTATGACAAAAGAAGAATCGGAAAAAGTTTCTCATTTTATAATGAGAGCAAATAATACAATGAATCCTCAGATTGTTGGAAAGACTGCACTTGAGATTGCCGATATGGCAGGAATTGATGTTCCTTCCGACACAGTAATACTTATCACTGAGCATACCGGTATTGGTAAAAAGTATCCGTATTCACGTGAGAAACTTTGTCCAATTCTTGCATTCTTTACGGTTAAAAATTGGGAAGAAGCTTGTGAAAAAGCAATTGAACTTCTCGAAAATGAGGGTACCGGACATACGATGGTAATGCATACTCATGATGAAAAGATAATTAGAGAGTTTGGTAAAAAGAAACCGGTATCACGTGTTCTTGTTAATACACCGGCAGCTCTCGGTGGCGTAGGTGTAACAACTAACTTGTTTCCATCACTTACCCTTGGTTGTGGTGCAATAGGAGGTAGTGCAACCTCAGATAATGTTGGACCTGAAAACTTGTTTAATGTTCGGCGTGTTGCCTATGGAACAAAAGAACTTGAGGAAATTTATGATATTGGTGAGCAACTTACCGGTGTAAAGATTGGCAGTTCAAGTCATAAAACTTCAAAACCGAAGTCTTATTCATCACCTTCATACAAGGGTGGCTCCTATAAGACACCGACTATATCTTCGTTTTCAAATTCAACTTCATATTCATCATTTTCGTCTAAGCCAACATCTTATGGAAGTGTCTCAAAATCATCAGATACATCTATATCTGAGTCGGAAGTTAGACAAATGACAGCAGAAGTTGTAAAAAAAATATTAGCTGAATCTTAAAGTTTAAAGGATTACTACTAAAGCTTAGAGATTTCCGCTAAATATAAAGTAAAGCCGATGAATAGCAAAATAATGCAAAACAACGGTAAAACAACATAGTAAATTATTTTTTCTGGGAGGAAAAAGTTATGGCAAAAATTACAGAAGCATTAGGAATGGTAGAAACAAGAGGTCTTGTTGCATCAATTGAAGCGGCAGATGCTATGGTAAAAGCAGCAAATGTACGTCTTTGTGGGAAAGTGCATGTTGGTGGCGGTCTTGTAACAGTTATGGTACGAGGCGATGTAGGTGCTGTTAAAGCGGCTACAGAAGCAGGTGGAGCGGCAGCAGACCGCGTAGGTGAGCTCATTTCTGTACACGTTATTCCACGACCACACAACGAAGTTGAGTACATTCTTCCAACTTTGGCTACAGATGCTGAATAATTAATCCGGAGGGTTAATCCATGAATGAAGACCTGATTCGTAAAGTCGTTTCAGGCGTTGTTTCGGAATACTTGTCAGAGGATGTATCAATGGAAACGGGGTTTACTGTACCTATTGAAGCATCCGGTCGACATGTACATTTAAGTACGGAAGATGTGGAGAAACTTTTTGGAAAAGGTTATCGCCTAACAGCGAAGCGAAACTTGTCTCAACCCGGTCAATTTTTATGTGAAGAACGGGTTTCTTTGATAGGTCCTAAAGCGACGCTAAACAATGTGGCGGTGCTTGGTCCTGCACGAAATCATACTCAAGTGGAACTTTCCATGACAGATTTGCGTACTATAGGATTGTCTGCACCGGTTGCCTTGTCAGGAGATTTGCAAAATGCAACGGATATGCTGATTGCATCGAAAAAAGCATTTTTAATGGCAAAAGGTAGTTTAATTGTGGCGAAAAACCATCTTCATCTCTCTGAGGAGGAAGCTCGTGTTGCCGGCTTAAAGGATGGCGATTTAGTTGACATTCGTATTGATACGCCACGACCGCTGACATTTAACAGTGTTCCGGTTCGTGCCGGAGAAACTCATAAGCTAGCGATGCACATTGATTTTGATGAGGCAAATGCTTGTGGCTGGAGCGAAGATGTCAAAGGTACTATTGTGCGTAAATTTAGTGGTAATTCTAGCAGCAACCACTTCGGTAGTAGTTTTGGAAATAAATCATTTGAAACGAAACCGAATATACAGACATCTGTTTCACAAAATCAGTTAGATCTTCTTCCGGACGACGTCATGATCGGCGTTAATTACCTGACAGAGGCTCATGTAAAAGAAGCTCTCTTGTCAGGTTGCAGTGCTATCGTAGTGCCAAGGAAGACTATTGTGTCTCCGTTGGCATTAGATTGTGCTAGTCAAAATAAGGTGGAAATAAAACGAATTTAACAACAAGGAGTTAAGCTATGCAGAAGACAAAAGCACTCGGCATGATCGAGGTCCGGGGACGTCTCGGCTGTATTGAAGCATTGGATGCCGCATTAAAAGCGGCAAATGTTAGTCTGCTTACCATGGTTAAGGTTGGTGGGGGATTGACGGCTGTTTTTATCGAAGGTGATGTAGGTGCTGTTAAAGCGGCAGTTAACGCCGGAGGAGCTGCAGCTAAAGAGGTCTCCGATGTTGTTTCAGTACATGTTATCCCACGACCTGATCCAAACGTTCGCGTTTTACTCAAAGGGACGTTTTTGCAAAATATTTCAACAACTGATATAAGTGTTCCGTCGAAGACTGCGTCGGTTAAGAAATCTACACCTGCTAAAAAGGCAAAAACGGATTACCACACAGCAAAAGATCTTAATGCAATGAGGGTAGTTGAACTACGTTCACTTGCTCGCAGCTTTGAAGATTTCCCTATGACTCGTGAACAAATTAAATTTGCAAAGAAGGATGAACTCGTCAAGGCGCTTAAAAAGTGTCAGAACGGGGGTCGTAACTGATGTCAAAACTCATTTCCGTAGAAGAAATTCGTGCAGAATTGGAAAAAAATCCTAAATCTGTGTATTACATACCGAAAGGACGTATTTTATCTCCAAGTGCACGAGACTATCTCAATAGAAATGTAATTCCGTTTTACAGTGAGGCAAATAGAAGTGAGGTAAATAAGGCTCTAAATAATATGCCAAAAAAGCAAGAGCAATTAAGTCCACATTATGTGGATTACAAAACAGGTACTATGCATAAAACAAAACCAGAAGCTATGACGCATATAAGAGAAAATAAACTGGTCCTCAAAGATGATCCGGTTATAGTTTTTCGCGGAAAATTAGACTATACACAAGCACAAATCGTATTTTTACAAAGTATGATTTATGAATGCTGTGGATGCGAAGTTTTAATACGGGACCTTGAAGAAATACTTGGAATTCTCAGAAAGATTATGCAGGCTGAAGTTTTAAACCTTCCATGTGAAATAGATACTATTTTGGGACTTTCTTTTGATGAGATTAGAACTCAGTCACATGATCCAGAAAAATATTTTGGCATTAAAGTTATGACTTTACCTTCTTATTCAATGGGCAGCGAATTTGCCGGATTAAATCTCTTAAGAACGGAGATTCGTCAGTTAGAGCTTGTTGCCGTTGCGGCTTTTTGTAACGGTAAAAAAATAGAGCATGCTGACATAATTAAAATATTAAATCGACTATCTAGTGCCGTACATATAATGATGTGTAGGTATCTTAAAGGTGATGTCTACAAGCACACAAAAGATGCGAAGATATAGAGATACAAAGATATAAAACAAAATCGGTTTTGTGAATCAAATCAACTATGTAATTCAGTATATAATTCAAATCAGTTCTAAAAGGTATTTAAATGGATTTATTAGAAAAAGTTGCTGCTGCCGGTGTTATCGGTGCCGGTGGAGCAGGCTTTCCAACACATGTAAAACTGAATACTAATTCGGAGTTTGTTCTGCTTAATGGAGCGGAGTGCGAACCGCTTTTGCGTGTAGACCAGCAACTTATGACTGTTTATCCGGAAGAAATTGTTAAAGGACTTTTAATAAGTTTACAAATAACGGGAGCAGCTCATGCCATTGTTGGTATTAAGAAAAGTCATCCGGAAGTAATTGAAATAATGGAAAAGGCAATTTTAAATATTGATAATGCTTCTGAATTTGTAAAAGTTGCTGCTTTGCCTGATGTTTACCCGGCAGGCGATGAACAAGTTTTGGTTTATGAATTGACAGGACGAATAGTACCTGAAACAGATATACCTATTTCAGTTGGTTGTGTTGTTATAAATTCAGAAACTGCATATAATATCTGGAAAGCGGAACAAGATTTACCTGTTACAGAAAAATTTGTAACCGTAACAGGTGATGTGCCAAATCCGAATACAGTTAAAGTTCCGGTTGGTACACCTTTAATAGAACTATTTTCGGCGGCTGGGCGACCGGATTTAAATGGTTATGCCGTTATCAATGGAGGGCCAATGATGGGACCTCTTTTAACAGATGAAGACAGGTATGTTACAAAGACTACAAAAGGTCTTATTGTTTTACCTGAAAATCACTCTTTAATCGTGAAAAAAAGAAGGAGCATGGATAAAGCGGTTTATGTAAACCGTTCCGCATGTGAGCAATGTACAATATGTACAGATTTGTGCCCAAGACATCTGCTAGGGCATTCTACAGTACCTCATAAAATGGTGCGAGCAGTTATATATAATCATCCTGCAAATGAAAGTATGACTTCCGCACTTACATGCTGTCAATGCAACCTTTGTGAATATTTTTCCTGTCCTGCAGGTATTAATCCGAGAATGGCAAATACTTTTTATGCGGAAAAACTTCAGGAACAAGGTATAAAACATAGAAAAAAAGAAGATTTTAAAGTAAACTTTTTACGAGATTATCGTCAAATACCTAGCCGTAGATTAATTCAGAGATTAGGGCTAGCACGCTATGATGTATCAGCAAAGCTTAACGAAAATCCAAATGTCAGCCTAAATTACGTAGGTATAGGTTTAAAGGACCATGTAGGTGCACCCGCTGTACCCTGCGTCTCAATTGGCGATTTAGTTTCAAAAGGTCAGAAAATTGCTTTGCCTTCAAGTGGTGCTCTGGGTGCAATTGTCCATGCGAGCATAGATGGTAAGGTAGAAGCAATAGAAAATAATTTGATTTTGATTAGGAGCGAATAGTATGAACAGAGCAATTGGAATGGTCGAATTTTCCAGCATTGCGCGTGGTATCTATTCGGCCGATCAGATGGTTAAACGCTCAGATGTAGAAATTGTTACTGCATGTTCTACTTGTCCCGGCAAATACATTGCCGTCGTCCACGGCGATGTAACAGCAGTTCGGGAATCTGTGGAAACAGGCGTTGAAACCGCAGGTGAATTTATTGTAGAACACATCATGATTCCGAACGTGCACAAGGACGTTTTTCCGGCAATTGTAGGGGCAACGTCTCCTGAAAAAATTGACGCGCTCGGAATATTGGAATCGTATTCCATGTCCGGTATGGTGATTGCAGCAGACCTCGCGCTAAAATCAGCCGAGCTTGAAGCAATTGAAATTAGACTTGGAACGGGGCTCGGCGGTAAAGCATTCTTCACTTTTACCGGAGACGTTGCAGCCGTGAAAAACGGTATTGAAGTGGGTATGGATTCTTTAGGAGAAAAAGGCATGCTTTTAAATGCGGAAGTCATTCCGCAACCTTCAGAGCGTATTATTTCCAGTCTTTATTAGCTTGTGTTTCTTCTTTTTCTTTGCATTTTCTTTATTTAGTTTGCAATTTATTTTGTGTGTTCTATTATCGTGCGTTTCGTTACAGTGTATTTCTTTGTTTTATATTTTTTAAATTTTGATTTTACCTCAAAGGAGAGTTTGAATTATGGTATTTGACAAGCCAGAACGAATTATTCAAGAATATGTTCCCGGTAAGCAGGTTACCCTCGCACATATTATTCCAAATCCGGTGCCGGATTTGTATCAAAAGCTTGGTGTATTAGACGTTACCGGAGCTATTGGAATCTTTACCTTAACTCCGTCTGAAATTGCAATAATTGCTGCTGACGTTGCCAGTAAGGCATCTGAAGTAAAATTAGGGTATGTAGATAGATTTTCCGGTTCACTGCTTATTTATGGTGATGTATCCGCCGTTGAGGCATCAGTACAAGCGGTAATGCATGTATTGTGCGATGAGATGGGTTTTACATCAGTTCCTATCACTAGAAGTTAATGAAGAGTATTATTTTTGTTGGCACGGTTGGATGCGGTAAAACGACTTTAAGTCAAGCGATGCTTGGAGAGGAAATTCGGTATCAAAAAACTCAATCTGTGCTTGTTAGAGGACAGAGAATTTTAGACACTCCCGGTGAATTTTTGGAACGCCTAGACAAACGGGGAGCCTTGATGACAACTTCTGTTGATGCGGACGTTATAGTACTTGCTTGTTCAGCAATAGAAGGACGCAATATGTTTCCACCAGGTTACTCAGGTGGGTTTGCAAAGGAATGTATAGGTGTTGTTACTAAAGTTGATTTAGCTGACGAAGATCAGATTAAATATGCTGAAGAAATTCTTCGTCTTGCGGGAGCACAAAGGATTTTTCGTACCAGTGGTATCACAGGCGAAGGTGTCAAGGAATTTTTAGACTATTTATCGGAGGAAAACGATGTTTAAATATTGCGATTCTCTTGTGAATCAATTTGAAAAGGTAATTGAGCACCCTATTATACAGAAGTCTTCCGTTTACTATACTGGTATTGACCTAGGCACTGCATGCGTAGTAATGGCAGTGTTAAATGAAAATTACGAACCTGTAGCCGGTGTATACAAATATGCAGATGTAGTTCGAGATGGTATGGTTGTAGATTATCTAGGTGCAATTAAAATAGTTCGTGAAATGAAAGAAAAAATTGAGAAAAAACTTGGAACAAAACTTGTTTACGCAGCAGCAGCATTGCCGCCCGGAATGGAAGATTTAGACGGTGGAGCTGTTCGCAACATAGTTGAAGCTGCTGATTTTGAAGTGACGGCAATGTTGGATGAACCGACAGCGGCAAACAAACTTTTGAAACTTTCTGATGGTGCCATTGTAGACATAGGCGGTGGAACAACAGGAATTTCTGTTTTTAAAAATGGACAAGTTGAAATGATAGATGACGAACCTACTGGTGGTACTCATTTTTCCCTTGTTCTCGCCGGTTCTTATCAGATGAAATATGAAGAGGCAGAAGAATATAAAAGAAATTTCTCACACCACAAAGAAATTTATCCGGTTGTGAAACCGGTGATGGAAAAGCTGGCGGTTATAATTACTGACATGCTAAAGGACCATCCGGTTGAACGTTTGGTCCTGGTCGGAGGAAGCAGTTGCTTTACTGGAATTGAAAAAACCATTGAAGAACTGACCGGTATTTCGACATATAAACCAAATAATCCGCTGTTTGTAACACCTCTTGGTATTGCTCTCAGCTGTAAAGGAGATGTATGTTTATGATGATTTGTAAGGTTATTGGAAATGTTTGGGCCACCAAAAAAGATGACGCATTAGAAGGAAAAAAATTGATGGTAGTCATACAAACAGATACCTATGGCGAGAAAGTGCAGGGTGAATGTTTTGTGGCCGCTGATATTGTTGGTGCAGGTGTAGGTGAGAGGGTTCTTATTGTTAACGGCTCTACTGCACGTAAGGCATTAGGTGGAGACGACATACCTATAGATGCTGCAATTGTGGGAATTATTGATACCTTAGAAGTGGATCGTACACATTAGAACGATGAAAGGGAAAATGAAAGAAAATAAAGGAAAATAAAGGAAAATAAGGAGGATAATGATGAAAGTATATGAGGGAACAATACTTACAGTTGACGAACAGGATAAAGTAGCGAAATATCTTGTAGAGGACGGAGGTCGCATTGTTTTTGTTGGAGATGAGTTACCAAAAGAATATAAAAAAGCAAAAAAGGTAAAACTCGGTAAAAAAGCCCTTTGCCCGGCTTTTGTTGATACCCATCAGCATTTTGCAAGCTTTGCTTTATTTCATGCCGGACTTAATGTTATGGATGCTGAGTCTAACGAACAGATTTTAGAGTGGGCAAAAGAATTTGCAAAAAGGAGCAAGGATAAAGTGCTTGTTGCATTCGGAGCTTCACCATATTCCGTTAAAGAAGGAGTTTTGGTAAATCGAGAGCAACTTGACTCGGTTGAATCTGAGCGACCTTTCTTTTTAGTTAAATATGATGGTCATGCTTGTGTTGTAAACACCGCTCTTTTGAACAAGGTAGATAAAATAGTAAAGAACCTTCGTGGATATCATCCTGATACAGGTGAGATGAATCAGGAAGCATTTTTTGCAATTTCTGACTATATTTCAAAAACAATTCCTATTCCAACACTTGTTAAAAATATGCAGAAAGCCATTGATTACCAAGTAGGCAACGGAATAGGCATGGTTCATACTGTATCCGGTGTAGGATTTCCAATGGATATGGATATAAATTTGGAAAAATGGTTTGGTCGTAGCTTACAGCACGGTGTTCAAATGAGAGTATTCTCTCAAACTATGGACGTTAAACAAGTTATTCGCAGAGGATTTCCACGTGTTGGTGGTTGTTTTAAGTGTGCTCTCGATGGTTGCTTTGGTTCGGCAGATGCTGCACTTAATAAACCTTATGAAGGCACCACTGATGATTATGGTATTCTCTTTTACGACGATAAACAGGTTATCAATTTCTGTAAAAAGGCAAATCGTGCCGGTTTACAGATTCAAATTCATGCAATTGGAGATAGAGCATTTAACCAAGCGACAATCGCTTTAAAAGCTGCTCTTGATGACTACCCACGTGAAGATCATCGCCATGGAATTATACATGCTTGTTTGCCAACTAAAGAAGGAATTCAGATTTGCAAGGACTATAATATTAATCTTCCTATGCAAAGTGCGTTTATTGGTTGGCGCCAAGAGCCTGATGAATATCTCCAAAAAATTCTCGGTGATAGGGCTAATCTGTTGAATCCGTTGAGAGATATATGGGATACAGGCATTCTTATTTCAGCAGGTTCAGATGGACCTTGTACAAATCCGGATCCAATTGCTTGGATTGACCATGCCGTAAATAATTCCAGTATGCCTTCTCAAAGTCTGACTGTTAAGGAAGCTCTTCGTATGTGTACTTATAACGGTTATAAGATAACTTTTGATGAAAAAGAACGCGGTAGTCTAGAGGTCGGCAAGATTGCAGATATGGTTATTCTTTCCGCAGACCCATATTCAATTCCAACTAAAGAGCTTGGAAAGCTTAAAGTTGAAGAAACAATTCTTGGTGGAAACCCATATAAGAAGCAAAATCGTACAGTTTTAGGTGCAATTCTTAGAGGAATGGCTTCTAAAAATGCAATTTAGAGTAGTCTAATAAATTGAATTTAAATGTAAAAGTTTAGCAAAAGTTAATGAAACAATGTAAAAACCTCTCACAATTCCCATTGTGAGAGGTTTTTGTGTTGAAATGGATATGATTATTGACATGCTTTATGTTTAGGAGCATGTAGGCTAAACGTGTTGATAATCTATGTACTTATAGTGTATAATTAATAAGTTGAAAATTAATTTGGAGAACGCTTATGGGCCGTAAAATTTGGAATCTTTCACAACAGAATAAAGAGCTTGCAAGTGAAATTGCTGAAAGATTATCTATAGATTCTTTTGCGGCATACTTACTCACAGGACGAGGCATTGTTAATGATGAAGATATTCTATCGTTTCTTGCTGAAGATGCAAATCTAATTGAACCTTTCACACTTCCTGATATGCAATTAGCAGTCGATAGGATCAATGATGCTATTTTTGATTATGAAAAAATCTGTATATTTGGCGATTATGATGCTGACGGAATAACAGCAACAGCGCTTCTTTATTCATATCTTGAAACTCAAGGAGCAAATGTAACTTACATGCTTCCCACTCGAGCTGATGGATATGGATTATCAATTGCCGTTATTGACAGAATCAAGGCAATGGAAATTGATTTAATTATTACTGTAGATAATGGAGTTGCCTCTGTAGAAGAAGCGAAATACATAAAAAGTCTTGGAATGGAACTTATAGTAACCGATCATCATTTGCCGGGTGATGAACTTCCGGATTGCGTAGCAGTTGTTGATCCACATAGGTTGGATGCTAATTGTTCTTATAAGGATTTTGCGGGTGTTGGTGTTGCATTTAAGCTTGCCTGTGCGATTGAAGGCGATAGCACAACAGTTCTTTCAGATTATGCAGATTTAGTTGCAATTGGTACAATCGCTGATATCGTACCTTTAACAGGTGAAAACAGAATTCTTGTAAAATATGGACTACGTTCTTTCAAAGGGTTTATAAGACCCGGTCTTGATGCATTAATTAAAGTGACTGGTCTTCAGAATAAAGAAATTAATTCTTCAAGTATTTCCTTTGGGCTTGCTCCAAGAATTAATGCAGCAGGAAGAATGGCTATTCCGGATAAAGCACTGGATCTTCTTCTGTGTGAAGAAGATGTTTTAGCTGACGAATTAGCAATTGAACTTAATGAGGTCAATTCCACTCGTCATAGCATAGTAAATGAAATTGTTGAAGAATGTATAGCTTTTTTAAACAAACACCCAAAATACACTCATTATCCGGTTTTGGTTTTACATGGTAAAGGCTGGCATGATGGAGTTCTTGGAATTGTGGCGTCAAAACTTCTTGAAAGATATATGAAACCAACGATTGTCTTATCGGATAAAGAAGATGGCACATCAAAAGGGTCTGCAAGGTCCGTACAGGGCTTTTCATTATTTGATGCATTAACTGAGTGTTCCGGCTACCTTAACACCTTTGGTGGTCATGAAGGGGCTGCCGGTTTATCTCTTAACACAAATAAAATAGATTCTTTTATCATGGCTATTTCCAAATATGCTTGGTCACTTGAAAATTTTTATCCGTCAATTGATGTGTCTTGTAAATTGAAGATAGATGCTATTAGTCTTGAATTAATTGATATACTTTCTTTGTTTGAGCCTTTTGGTGCACATAATCCATCACCGGTTTTTGCACTTTATGATTTGCATATTGATAGTGTTTCAGAACTTGGTGAGAACAGACAACACATTAAAATTATTGCACGCAAAGAAAATTCAACTATAACTCTTATGTATTTTAATATTGTGCCCGGAACTTTTGCATATATTGCCGGTGATAAAATTGATGTACTTGTAACTCTTGATAAAAATGAATGGAATGGTTCAATTAGAGTCTCAGCAGTAGTAAAAGATATTAGACCTTCCGGTATTGACGATAACCTTATGGTTAAATCTGAAAAACTGTTTGATAAAGTATCTTTAAAAAGGGATTTATCAGTCGAAGAATTAGATTTTGCAACTCCGGATAGAGACCTTTGCGGAAATGTGTACACCTATTTAAAGCAAACTAAATCAAACATTTCAAACTATGAATACATCGCCTCAAAAGTATGGGGTCCATTGGATAATTTGTGTAGAGTTCGCATTGCTCTTCTTTCTTTGAGGCAACTTGGTTTGATTAATATAGCAAAAGATGGAACAATAAATGTTCCAAATACTGATGCAAAAGTGGATTTGTTTTCCGCTCCTGTTATGGAGTTTTTAAGCTCTGCCAAAAGGGGGTGAACTCATGGCAAAGTATGATGATAAATTTTCAAAACTTAAGAAAAAACTACCGGAGCAATTCTCAGAAGAAGAATATGCTCAGATAATTTCTGCCTATGAGTTTGCCAATAAAGCCCATTTAGGTCAATGTAGATATTCGGGTGAACCGTATATTATGCATCCGGTTGCGGTCGCAGACATTTTATTTGAACTTGGTATGGACCATGAATCCATTATTGCTGCTCTTTTACATGATACTGTTGAAGATACAGATACAGGTCTTGAGAGCATAAGACAAGAATATGGTGAAGATGTAGCCGCACTTGTTGATGGAGTTACTAAACTTGGTAAGGTACCACTTGAAACATGGGAAGAGAGACAAGCAGAAAATATTCGCAAAATGTTTATTGCTATGTCACAGGATATTCGTGTAGTTATTATAAAACTTGCGGATAGACTGCATAATATGAGAACTCTTGAGCACATGCGTGAACAAAAACGTCGTGATAAGTCTCTTGAGACACTTGAAATTTATGCACCAATTGCACATCGTCTTGGTATCCGAACTGTTAAGGAGGAGTTAGAAGATATTGCAATTCAACATCTTGATGCAATTGGTTATAAGGAAATAGAGGAACTTCTAAAAGAAAACACAAAACTCCATCCAGATTTTATTCCGGAAACAATCAAAGATATTTCTGCCCGTATACATAAAACAATACCTACTGCTAAAATAGACGGTCGTCAAAAGAGTATTCACGGAATTTATAGGAAAATGTTTATACAAAATCGTGAGTTTGACGAAATTTACGATGTATACGCAATTCGTATTCTTGTTGAAAGTGTAATAGATTGTTACAACTGTCTTGGAATTATACATGATATGTATCATTCAATTCCCGGTAGATTTAAAGATTATATTTCAACTCCTAAATCGAACATGTATCAATCGCTTCATTCTACCGTTATCAGTTCAGAAGGTATTCCTTTTGAAGTTCAAATTAGAACTTTTGAAATGCATTACACTGCTGAATACGGAATTGCTGCGCATTGGAAATATAAGCTTGGAGTATCCGGTTCAAGTAAATTTGAAGAACGACTAGCTTGGATTAGACAACTTCTTGAAACTCAGACAGATTCAGACGATGTTGAGGACCTTGTAAAAACAATTAAAACAGATTTTATACCTGATGATGTATTTGTGTTTACACCAAAAGGCGATGTGATCAATATTCCATATGGTTCAACCGTAATTGACTTTGCCTATGCGATTCATACTCAGGTTGGTCATAAAATGACCGGTGCTAAAGTAGATGGAAGGATTGTTCCAATTGATTTTAAACTTAAAACCGGTCAAATTGTAGAAATTCTTCGTTCTTCTGACCCTGAAAAGGGTCCATCTAGAGATTGGCTTGAAATTGTTAATACCACAGGTGCTAAAAGTAAGATTCGCAACTGGTTTAAGAAAGAACGTAAAGCAGAAAATATTGAAGAGGGTAAGGCGATATTCGAAAAGGAACTTCGCAGAAACAATATTCGTTTATTTGACGAAGAACTTTTATTTTTTATTAAACGTCTTGCGGAGCGAAGAAATTTTGATAATACAGATGATTTTTATGCTGCTATTGGTTATGGAAGCGTATCACTTGATAAGCTTCAACCATTCATGAAAGATGAATATAGTAGAGTTCTTAAGGCTTCTGAACCAAGAAGCGATGAGATTAAAATCACTAAACCTAGCCGAAAGAGAAGTTCAGAAGGAATTATTGTTGAAGGGATAGACCATTGTCTTGTTAAGCTTTCAAGATGTTGCAACCCGCTTCCCGGCGATGACATTATTGGATTTATTACCAGAGGTCATGGTGTTTCTGTTCATAAGAGAGATTGTATTAATGTTCCGGCTGACCTTAAAAAGGCGCTTGAACCTGAACGTTGGATAAAGGTTAAATGGGACAAAAATATTAAAGAAGAATATAGTGCGACCATGGACATATATTGCCTTTCAAGAATTGGTCTTATGGCTGAAATTTCAACTGCCCTCGCAAACATGCATGTAGATATTCGCTCATTATCACTTCGAGAAACAAAGGATCGTAATAAAGTTCTTACTATGACTATAGCTGTTAATGGTGTCGAACACCTTAACTCTGTGATTAAATATCTAAAGAAAATTAATGGAATACTCTCAATTGAACGAACAGGAATTTAAAACCGGAATATAAATGTAAAATCCAAGTGTAAGTGTAAGTTCAAATATCGAAACGTGATAAAACAAAAAATTAATTTATCGAAATTATATCTGTCTAGGAGTGAAGAATGAAAGCAGTAATTCAAAGAGTAAAATATGCAAACGTCAAAGTTGACGGTGAAATAATAGGTGCAATAGATGGTGGTTTTTTAGTGCTTCTTGGAGTGGAGGAGACAGATACAGAAAAAGAAGCCGAACTTCTTGCAAGAAAAACTGCAAATCTTAGAATTTTTGATGATGAAGAGGGGAAGATGAATAAATCGCTCGGCGATTTTGGTTATTCTGTTCTCGTTATATCTCAGTTTACTTTAATTGCGGATTGTAAAAAGGGGAATAGACCTTCCTTTATCCGTGCTGCTAAACCTGATACTGCAATTCCTCTTTACGAAGCATATATGGAAGCTTTAAAAGAAAACGGTGTAGAAAAAGTTGAGAGTGGTGAATTTGGAGCCGACATGAAGGTTGAACTTCTAAACGATGGTCCGGTTACCATCATTTTCGATACAGACGAATGGAAATAATTAACATATTTTGTAATGAATGGAAGTAATTTATGAAAATTTCTAAAGTAGTTCTTGGAATGTTACAAACAAATACATATATTTTGGTTGATGAACTCTCCGGTCTCGGTGCAGTTATCGATCCGGCTTTGTATTTACCGGAACTAGTAGAAGCAATAGAAGGTGCCGGAATAACAAAACTTGCCTATATTCTTCTAACACATGGACACAGTGATCATATACTAGGTGTATTTGACTTAAAACAAAAATATCCGGAAGCACAAGTTGTTATTGGAGCAGAAGATGATATTTGTCTTAGAAGTACTGCATGTTCACTTGCTTCTGATTTAGGTGTTGACTATCCACCAATGAATGCGGATAAAATTGTAGATGATGGCGATATTCTTCAATTTGGTTCTGAAACCATAGAAGTTGTTGCTACTCCCGGACATACACCGGGCGGAGTTTGCTATATCATTGGTAATTCAATGTTTTCCGGGGATACATTATTTTATAAATCTGTCGGAAGAACTGACCTTTTTAGAGGAAATCTTGCCGACCTTAGAGAATCTCTTGTAAAACTCGGTAAAATGAAAGGTGACTTCATTGTATATCCCGGACATGGCCCAACGACCACCCTTGATACTGAAAGAAAAACAAATCGCCTTATGAGGAAAATTGAATGGTCTTTAATGTGATAAACAAATAAAAGAAAGGAACCAATCCTAAATATCTATGAATAAAATTCACTATTTAAAAAACATTAACCGTGAAGTAATCACAAATACGGTTTCATATATCAGTAAGTGTGAGAAAATGTATCATGGTTCAATTCATCAGTGTGCAAGAGAAATTCTTGATAAATCCGGTGATTACAAAATAATAATGCTTGCAGGTCCAAGTTCTTCCGGAAAGACCACTACTGCAAATAAGCTCGCTAGACAGGCATCTAGAATGGGTTCAAATGCTTATGTAATCTCAATGGATGATTTCTATTTAGATAGAGAAAAAATTCCTTTTGGAGAAGATGGGCAAAGAAATTTTGAAACAGTCGATTCATTAAATATACAGCTTTTACACGATATGATTGAAGAATTACTTGAAACCGGTGAAGCAGACCTTCCTTCTTTTGATTTTGTTACCGGGAAAAGAACAGATGCAGTTATGCATTTAAAAATGTGTAAAGGCGATATAGTTATCATTGAGGGACTTCATGCTATTAATCCAATATTTGTTGATAAACTACCTCTTGAAAGCATATCGAGAGTATTTGCATGTACTCATTCTGATATTTGTTATGATGACAGTTCAATAATCTTCTCAAGAAAAGATGTCAGATTTCTTCGTAGGATGATGAGAGACTACCAGTTTAGAGGAAGTAGTGTAGAACATACCTATAATATGTGGCCAAAGGTTGTTGAAGGTGAAGAAAAATATCTAATGCCACTTATGGATAGTGCCGATTACATTATTGACACACTTCATCCGTATGAAATTTGTGCATATAAAGATATTGCTATTAAACTTTTGTCAAATTTACCTGAATCGCACGGGAGTTACGAAAATGCCAAATCGTTTGTAGAAAGACTTGAAGAAGTTACTAATCTTTCTAAAGACATCATTCCAAGAACCTCACTTTTAAGAGAATTTGTTGGCACATAAAAATAATTTTTAAAAGGTGGTGAAACGTTGCAGAAAAGAAAAAATCAAGGGCAATCATTGTTGTCTGGCGCAATGCTTTTAATGTTCACAACAACGCTTGTGCATGTAATAAATATTTTCTATAAAATTCCTATTACCAACATAATTGGAGAGGTTGGTAGAGGTTACTTTACTTCTGCATACGAACTTTACACACCAATCTATGCTATTTCTATGGCTGGACTGCCAATTGCTGTATCTAAAATGATATCTGAGCGAATGGCGACCGGTAGGTATAGAGAAGTTAGAAAAATAAGAAACGTAGCTAAAAATTTATTTCTTATCACCGGAATAGGCGGTACATTGATAATTTTAGCGTTAGCATATCCGTTTTCACATTATATAATTGGTTCGCCAAACACTTTTTATAGTATTCTTTTAATAGCACCGTCTATTTTCTTTTGTTGCATGATGTCAACTTACCGAGGATATTATGAAGGTCTTCGCAATATGGCACCCACGGGATTTTCTCAAGTTTTTGAGACTATAGGTAAACTTGTATTCGGTATCCTTCTTTCAAAAATAGTTTTAGATAAAGCTTTTATGGAATATTCTTCATTTGGTACAGTTTTTGGAAAATCTTGTGCAGGGGCGGAAGAAGTGGTCTTACTTGCAGCTCCATATTCATCTGCTGCTGCAATTTCCGGTGTTACTATTGGTACGATTTTAGGTCTAATTTATTTAGTAGTTTTACATCGCACTAAGGGTGATGGCATAACCTCAGAACAACTTGAAACTTCTCCTAATCCTGATTCTGTTAAATCACTTACTAAAAAGTTGTTTAATACCGTTGTTCCGGTTGCAACATCTGCTCTCGTATTAAACATTACTAACCTTATAGATACAACTACTGTTCAGGCGAGACTTAAATATGCAACTTTGATAGGGGAGACTACTCTTAGAGAAATATATCCTCAGCTTGACGCTATGAACATAAAAACAGAGGATATTAAAGATTTTCTTTACGGTTGCTATGGTATAGGTCTTGATTTTAGAGGCCTTATACCTTCTGTTGTTATGACCCTTGGTATAAGTGCCATTCCGGTTTTATCTGCATCATTCGTAACAAAAGATCATGATAAAATGGAAAATGCGATACGCGTTGTAATTAAGACTGCTATTGTACTCGCAGCACCGGCTGGTTTCGTAATGGGAGTTCTTTCTGAACCTCTCTTAAAAATTATGTATCCTACATCTTTATCGGTTCCAATTTCTGCACCTTTTGTTGCGATTTTTGGATATTTTGCACTTTTGATTTCAATTTCAGCCCCGATCAACAATATGCTTCAAGCAATCGGTCGTGCAGATGTTCCGGTAAAATCGCTTATTGTAGGTGCTACAGCTAAAATTATTTGTAATTTTATCTTAGTTGGCATTCCAAGTATCAATATTTTTGGTGCACCTATCGGTACACTTCTTTTCTATTTTATTGTTGTCGGAAATAATCTTCGTGTGCTTTTAAAAGAAACCGGTACAAAATTAAAGCTTTTTGATAACATAGTTCGACCAATTGCTGTCGGTGTATTGACCGGTGGTTTCTCTTGGTTAGTATTCGACCTTTTAAACGCAAATATAGTGTTTGGAGACCCTAATTCAAGACTTAACGGTAGTAGTGTTTCTTGTTTAATTACACTTATTTTATCTGTTATAATTTGGGCAATATTACTACCACTTTTCAAAGTTCTTACAAAAAACGATATAATTTCTTCAACAAAAGGACAAAAAATGTTGAAAGTACTTGAAAAACTCCACTTGATAAGGTAATATATCACTTGTAGTTAGTGAACATCACAGAACACTAAATATAGTGTTTTGTGCGGAAACTAATATAATATTTAATTGGAGGATTTTAAAATGAACAAATCTGAACTCATAGCTGCTGTAGCGGCAAAAACAGGTTTCACAAAGAAAGATGCTGAAAAGGCAGTAAATGCTATTATTGATTGCATCACTGCAGCTCTTAAAAAGGGCAAGAAGGTTCAGCTTATTGGATTCGGTACATTTGAAGTTAGAAATCGTGCTGCTAAGCAGGGCCACAATCCTAAGACAGGTGCTCCTATGATGATTCCTGCATCAAAGCTTCCTGCATTCAAAGCTGGTAAGACACTTAAGGACGCTGTTAGATAATTTAAATTTAGCAACAGGGAGGGGCTCCAAGCTCCTCCCAATTTTTATGATGCATATAGAGGTAGTTATGAGGTTAGACAAATATCTAAAGGTTTCCAGAATAATTAAAAGACGCACAATTGCAAATGAATTGTGCGATGCAAAACATGTATCCGTAAATGGAAAGGTACAAAGAGCTTCCTACGATGTAAAAGAGGGAGATGTTATCGAAATTCGAATGGGTGAACGCATAATTAAAGTTCAGGTTTTAAATGTTTTAGAACACGCAACAAAAGTTAATGCCAACGAAATGTATAAGCCGCTTTAAAACTACTTTGGAGATAAACATTGCAATTGTATTAAGACTTTATTTATAGTATAATTGTAGAGTAAATTTAGTGAAAGGAGATGTAACGATGGCAAAATTGCAAGGAAAAAGTCAACGTGGTAATAAAATTTTGAAAAATCAAAATAATCAGAGAAATCATAAAACTAAAAAAACACAGACTAAAAAGAATAGCTTTAGCATCATTCTTACAATTGCAATTATTGGTCTTATGGGATATTTCGTTATTTCTTTAATTTCGCTTCAAATAGAAATAAGAGATAGACAACAACAGGTAGATGCCGCAAATCAAATCAAACAGGAGAAAGAACTTGAAAACAAGGAATTGGAGAGGTTTCTAGCTGAGGGAGATGAGTCTTCTTATATAGAGCGTGTAGCCAGGGACGTATTGGGCTATGTGCTTCCGGGAGAGAGAGTCTATTACGACATCTCATCCGGAGATTGATTTTTGGGGAGGATTTTTCACAAATATGTCATTAGAGCTTGGACAAATTCTTGACGGTAAAGTAACAGGACTAACAAAGTTTGGAGCTTTTGTGGAGTTAGCGGATGGCATCTCCGGAATGGTTCATATTTCAGAAATTGCTTCAACTTTTGTAAAAGAAATCAATGATTTTTTAACTGTTGGTCAAGAGGTAAAAGTTAAAGTAATTAATATTGATGAGGCTGGTAAAATTGGCCTCTCAATAAAACAAGCCGAACCAAACTTTGATAACCAGGAAAAAGCATCACGTTCTCGTGGTGAACAGAGACCTGCACCAAAAGTATGGGATGGTCCAAAAAACAAGAACACTGACGATACTAATCTTTCTTTTGAAGAAATGATGAGCAAATGGAAGACTTCCAGTGATGAAAAAATGTCAGATCTTAGGCGTTCAGCAGAAAACAAACGCAGTGGTGGCGGTGGATATAATCGTCGTAGTGGCGCACGCCGTTCCTAATAAAACTGCAGAGTGATAATCTCACTCTGCATATTTTTTAAGAGTGAGAATATGAGGGAACTTCACGTAAGATATATTGAAGATACGGTTATGCAACTTTTAATTAAAGCAAATAGAGAACTTCCACAATCAATCGTGGAAGCAGTTAAAGTTGCACAACTTAATGAGCAATCAAAACTTGCAAAAGAAGTATGTGATGATTTACTTTTAAATATAGAAACTGCTAAAAAACTTGATATTCCTCTTTGCCAGGATACAGGGATGGCAGTCGTTTTTGTTGAGCTTGGACAAGATGTTCATCTTATTGGTGGCGGACTTGAAGATGCTATCAACAAAGGTGTATCTAAGGCATACATTAATGGAAACCTTCGTAGTTCAATCGTAGAAGATCCGTTGACTCGTACACAAAATACAGGTGATAATACCCCGGCTATAATTCATCTAAATTTGGTAGAAGGGGAGCATGTTAAAATTTCAGTTTTCCCTAAGGGTTTTGGTTCTGAAAATATGAGTAAACTTAAAATGTTCACTCCATCAGCAACAACAGATGAAATTAAAGAATTTATTGTTTCGGTAGTAAAAGATGCGGGAGGTAATCCATGCCCACCAATTATTGTTGGTGTTGGAATTGGCGGAAACTTTGAACATAGTGCATATCTTGCCAAAAAGGCATTATGTCGTAACATAACACTAAGAAATAAAAATAAGTTTTATGCAAACTTGGAAACAGATTTATTAAACCAAATTAATGCTCTTGGCATTGGACCACAGGGTTTTGGTGGATTGACAACAGCTTTTGCTGTTAATATTGAGTATGCACCAACACATATTGCAGGATTACCGGTTGCAGTAAATATAGGTTGTTATATGGCACGTTCTGCAAGTGTTGTAATTTGATTATATAGATAGGATTAACGTATGAAAATAGATTTTGTAGTACCGTGTCTTATGGGACTTGAAGCCTTAATAGTAGATGAACTTCGAGAAATAGGAGCTGAAGACATTCGTGCTGAAAACGCAAGAGTTCTTTTCTCGGGCGATTTAAACATCCTTGTACGTGCAAACATCTGTCTTCGTCATGCAGAACGTGTACAAATTCTTATCGGGTCTTTCAAGGCGACAAGCTTTGAAGAACTTTTTCAAGGCACAAAGGCTTTGCCTTTTGATGATTGGATTGGAAAAGAAGATGCTTTTCCGGTTAAAGGATATTCTCTAAACTCTAAATTATTTTCTGTCAGCGATTGCCAATCAATCATTAAAAAGGCTGTTGTTGAAAGGCTTAAAGAAAAATATAAACTTCCTTGGTTTGAGGAAACCGGAGCTAAATATCAAATTCAGTTTTCAATTATCAAAGATGTTGTTACAATAGTAATTGATACATCCGGTTATGGTCTTCATAAGAGAGGTTATAGACTCTCTGCTAAAGAGGCTCCTATTAAAGAAACTTTAGCTGCATCGCTCTGTACGCTGGCAAGAGTGCGTAATTTTCATACGCTTTATGACCCGATGTGTGGATCCGGAACAATTTTAATTGAAGGTGCAATGAAAGCTTTTAATATTGCTCCGGGACTTCAAAGAACATTTGCCGCTGAAGAGTTTTCAAATATTTCTAAAGAAATTTGGAAACAGGAAAGAACCAGAGCACATGACTTAATTGATAGAAATTGTGAATTTTCAGCCTATGGCTCTGATATTGATGAGGAAAGTCTTTTAATTGCACAAGAGAATGCTAAAAGAGCCGGTGTAGAAAATTGCATTAAGTTTGAAAAGATAGATATCAAGGACTGGGAACGTAAATCTGAACGTGGCACTGTTATTTGCAACCCTCCATACGGAGAACGCCTTCTTGATATTGATACAGCAAATGACTTATATAAAATTATGGGTGAAAAATTTGTACGAGAACATGGATGGGGCTACTACATAATAAGTCCATCAGAAGACTTTGAAAAAATTTTTGGTAGACGTGCAGATAAACGTCGGAAGCTTTATAACGGTATGATTAAATGTCAGGTTTATATGTACTTTAAATGAGAAAATAAATAAGGAGAGAGAACTATGTCACTATGTTCGAAGAAAAAAGCAGATATTGAAAAAATCAAACACTACTTTATCGTCAATCCTACGGCAGGAAAAGGTCTTAGGGGAAAATTTGTTAAGAATACAATTATTCCTGCTTGTAAAGCTGCAAAAATAGACTATGAAATTTATTACACAAAAGCAGCAGGTGACGGTCAACAATTTGTAAAAGAAATCGCAAAGAAAGGTGATCCGGTCCGCTTTTATGCTTGTGGTGGCGATGGAACACTTTATGAAGTTGTAAATGGTGCGTATGGTTACCCTAATGCTCAAATTGCAGCTGTGCCTCTGGGTTCCGGTAATGACTGGATAAAAATATTTGGGGATATAGAGGTATTCCATGACATCGAAGGACAGATTAATGGTATTCCTTTAGTAATTGACTGTATACAAGCAGGCGATGAAATTGCTATAAACCAAGCTTCAATGGGCTTTGATGCCGATGCTTGTGCAGTGCAAGGCGAGATGAAAAAACTTCCTGGTGCTGCCGGTCATGTTTCATATTTTTTAGGTGGACTATATTGTATGTTTACCAAGGTTAAAAATGACTTTGACATTGAAATAGACGGGGTAAAGTACGAAGGACCATTTGTTTTTGCTGCCGGTTGTAATTCACGTTGGTATGGTTCCGGAATTAAAGTAGCACCTTTTGCAGATATTACTGACCATAAACTTGACTTTGTTCTTATGAAGAGAAAACAACCATGGATTATAATGTTCTTTATCATGCTGCTTGATTGGCAGAATAATAAAGATACTCATGTTCACTATAAACATTGTGAATATATTCGTGGCAAAAAGATGACTGTTCGTGATAGACAAGAAAGAAATCATTATACAAATATAGATGGTGAGTGCCACCGTACAAATGAGATTACTATTGAACTTGCTGAAAAACCACTAACATTTATTGTTCCAAAGAAATCTACATATTTTGAAGATATTGAAAGTGGAAAGATTTCAGGCGAAATCAAGATTGATGAGAAAAAATATACTCTAAAGAGAGGACTTTTCTAAACTATCTAATTATACAAAACTGTCCCATATATTTTGGGACAGTTTTTTGTATTAAAAAAACACTGTATGTGGTAAAATATTAGGGATATTTTTTATTTGAGGTAGTAAAAATGGCAGGAAAAATTAAAGCTCAATTTATATGTTCTTCTTGTGGTTATGAAAACCCTAAATGGTTTGGGCGTTGTCCACACGTCGAGACGGTAGTATTGATAACAAGGGCAAAAGAGTGAGTGTGCGAAAAACCCTTATATATCAAGGCTTTCAGCACATATGGGTATAAAACCCATTGAACGAAAAACATAAAAATATTGCTCCGTGGAAACAAGTCCAAAGGGGCTGTTTTGATAGTCAAGTGGTCAGGTTAGATGTCATCGCTCGGCGAGTGGTCGGGTTAGATGTCAGCGTTTGTGAGTGGTCAGGTTAGATGTTTTTTCGAGATTTTTTGAGGTTGTGTGTTCAGGTTGGATGTGAACATAAATAGAAGCTGATCGCAGGTGATAAAACAAGTGAAACCTTATATACAGGAGGGAATGATTTAATGAAAGACTTATATGAGAAATTTGCTTATGACTATGACGAATTTGGAGCAATAGAAGAGTATTTAGGTAATGAGAAAACATTCCTGAATATAATTTTCTCTGAACATGGTGTCAAGAACATTTTAGACTGTGCTTGTGGAACAGGTCAACATCTATTAATGCTGGCACAGTCCGGATACAATGTTTGGGGCTCAGATTATTCAAATTCTATGCTTGAGGTAGCACACAAAAATCTACAAAAGAGAGGT
>JAAYOC010000010.1 GCA_012520505.1 Oscillospiraceae bacterium | reverse complement strand
TGCGTTATATATATTTTGAAAACAAACAAAGGAATTAAAAAATAAGGTATACTAAGGTCAGCTAATAGATATTTTAGACACCTTAAGAGGAGTGAACCTTAGCGAAAACTTTGAGAAGCAAGACTAAAGTCCACTTGTATTTGGTTAATTAAATATCTGTAGCCAGCAGCCACATTGTACTTGTTACTTGAAGATATTGGGGCTTAAAGTAACAAGATCTTTGTCAATAATTTCTATACCAAACTGTTGAAACTTAGCGGCCATATCGGGAGCTAAGAACAGAAGGAGTTGCCACGGAGTTTTCCCGCAGCAAGCTTCAGTGGGGTAGGAATTGAGGTGTGCCAGGGCTTTGTTCAGTTGAACTTGACTGACGAGCCCTAATTTCTCAAAAGACTCACCTTTGGGTACAATAAATCTAAAATCAGCATGTTTCTTTTCCAATGTTCCTTTTTGTCCGGGTGACATCGGATCACAGTAGAAGACAAAAGTTCTTCTTGTTTGATCTTTCCGATATTCAATAGCTAAGGGATCTGAGAATTCACTGCCTCTGTCTGTCAAAATAACTTGTACATATTTCTCAAACAGCTCATTTGAAAGAATCTCTTCAAGAAGGTCAATCCCTTCAGACATAGTCTTTGCTGTCTTTTTTTGATGCAAGAAAGCAATTAAGAATTTAAACTTTTTGAAATAAAAAGTTTGAATAAAAGGCCCATGTTGTTTATTGAAGATAGTATCCATCTCGATGATGGAGATCTCTCCTTCCTGAGAAGAATCAGCAATAAACTTTTGAAAATCTCTATATTCTCTACCGATTAGAAACTTTCTGTTCTGTCTCTTTTTAAATGTAATGGCCTTAGATTTTTTGTGTTGTTTCCTGGCAACCTTTTGCCTAAGGTTTAGATCAATGATTCCATATTCCCGAAAAACACCTTGTTCAATATAGTTGTAAAGTGATTTTTCAGAAATACCGATATCCGGATGATTGGTAATAATAGCATAAGGTGATTGTCCTTGTTTAATTGGTTTTACAATGATCTCAGCCAAACGTTTTACTTCTTCCTGATCCAGATCAAGTCCTACTCTTGTTGCGACTAAATCCGCTTCATACTTTGCTTGTGCTTTTGCTGCACTATACCGAAACCTATGGAAGCGACAATGTCGCATATTGCTACATCCATTACAAGCACCAGGAGAAGAATCTCTTCTCTTACAACTAAATGGTATATAATCCGGACAATTAAGATGACATTTTCGCCCATGCAGACATGTCTTGTAAGCTTTACACTCGAGAGCCATCTTACAAAAAGCACTTTGATAACGATGTTTCTTTATTTCTTTACCGATCGTCGAATTATCTTTACCCAATGTTTTGGCAATACTGGTTTTAGTAGCACCATTTCTGATACCGGTTTCAATGATAATTCTGTCTTCCAACGTCAAATGTTTATACTTATGATTGCTAGCCATAGTATGCTCCTTTCATTATTGGCTGCTAGCTACCATAAGTCTACATTCCGGATGACTAAAATCTCCATAAATTCTTTGTAAAACTAAGTTCCATCACTTTTTCTTTAGACTGGAACTTAACTTTGCATTTAAAGG
>JAAYOC010000009.1 GCA_012520505.1 Oscillospiraceae bacterium | reverse complement strand
CTAATATACCAATATGTAGTTGTTTGTAGATTAATCTTACACAAGATATATTGTAATGTCAATGTTTATATTTCCCCTAAGGATATTATATGCCCTTTGACTAATAATATGTAGAAGAGTTATAATATGAATTAAATTCGCTGTTTGCAAAACATCATAAATAGCGAGTCTCCAGCTCCTCTTAAAAATAAAACGACAGAAGAAATACCGTATTTTGGGCGTTTCTTCTGTCTGAATTTTAAGAAATTTCTAAATTGCGACTAAAACTAAATGTGATAGCATAAATAACCGTAAATTCAATAAAAAAATGGATAAAGAACCACCTCATCAGCCCAAAAAGGCGTATAATATAAGTAACAAACCAACATTAAAAGGAGGTCTTTATCCATGAATATCATACCACAATTATCACTCTTTGGCGAGGAAGAAAATGAAGAATTAGGAGATCTTGAAAGATTAAAAATGGCACTGGGCTCCATACCCGATGAACAATTAATCAGAAGACTCTATAAAATTCGGGGAAAAGGTAGAAACGATTGGCCAGTAGAGGCAATGTGGAATTCCTTTATCGCAAGTTTTATTTTTGAACATGAAACGGTAGAATCACTCTTAAGAGAATTAAAAAGAAACAGCCAACTTAGAAAAATGTGTGGGTTTACACCGAAATCGGTGAGACAGCCAGATGGAACCTATAAAATTTATGTTGCACCTTCCGAAAGTTCTTATTCAAAATTTCTTGCAAATTTAAAGAAGTGTCAGGATGAATTGAATCAAATATTTCAGGAACTTGTAGATTATATGTACACACATTTGGATAGATTCGGCAGTATTCTTATGACCGATGGAAAAGCAATACAGAGCTTTGGAACTAGGGTGAGTAAGAATGATAAATCCGGTGAGCGTGGAGAACACGATGCAGACTGGTGCCGAAAAACTTATACAGTAAGCGGAAAAAATGGAGAGGCAACAACCAAGATATTTAAATGGTTTGGATTCCGTCTGCATCTGATAGCAGATGCAACCTATGAATTGCCAGTAGCTTTTGCAGTGACAAAAGCATCCAACAGCGAAACAAAGGAAAGCCAAAAACTGTTAAAAGAGATGAAAAAAACAGAACCTGAACAATTTGGAAAGTGTCAGTATTTTCTGGCAGATAAGGGGTATGATGGAGCACCCCTAACGGAATGGCTGGAAGGAAATGAAATTAATCCTATAATCGATATTCGTAACTGTTGGAAGGACAAAGAAGAAACACACCAGTATAAAGACAGTAGCCTGGTCTACAATTATGAAGGAAAGGTTTGGTATGTAGATGAAACAGGTGAGAAGATAGAATTAGTTTACAGGGGATACGATAAGGGAACAGATAGCAGCCGTTATGGTTTTAAACCACAAAAGCATGACAAAAGAGTGTTTCGTATAAAGTGCAGTGAAGATATACGGATATTTTCCCATGTAGGAAGACAGTCACACAAGTGGGAACGACTGTATGCGATGCGAAGTGGAATAGAGAGAATGAACGGAAGAATAGACAGAGACTATAAATTTGAGAAGCATACAATCCGTGGACTTGAAAAAATGAAGATGTTTATCAATGTAACCTTTATCGTATATTTAGCGATGGCAAAAGCGAAAATAGAACGCGG
>JAAYOC010000093.1 GCA_012520505.1 Oscillospiraceae bacterium | reverse complement strand
TAGCCCCCCTGTGGGCTTCCGCAATAATATTTCGAATCTCCTCATCGACTAAGCGCGCCGTCTCGGGCGAGCAGGTCGATTGACCGGCGTGCCCTAAGTACGTATTGCCGCCCGTTTCAAGTGCCATCATCCCGAAATTATCGGACATTCCGTATCGCGTCACCATATTCCTCGCAATATCCGTGGCTCTTTCGATGTCATTTGAGGCGCCAGTTGTTGCGATATTGAATACAACTTCTTCCGCAGCACGTCCACCGCACAAAACCTCCAATTGTCGATAAGCGTCTTCCTTGCTGACAAGGCTCTTCTCATCTTCTTCAACTTGCATGGTGTAACCGAGTGCGCCGGAAGTCCTCGGCACAATAGTGATCTTCTGTACTGGAGCGGAACCCTTTTGCTTCGCGGCGACAAGTGCATGACCGATTTCGTGATAGGCGACGATCCGCTTTTCCTCTTCTGATAGGATGGCGTTTTTCCTTTCGGGACCAGCGATGATCGTTTCGACCGACTCAGTCAAATCCGCTGTCGTGACAATATTTCTGCCCATCCGAACGGCTCGTAAAGCCGCTTCGTTCACAATGTTGGCAAGCTGAGCACCCGATGCTCCGGCCGTCATGCGGGCAACAAGGTTAATATCTAGATCATCTTGTTTCTGAATCCTCTTCAGATGAACTTCCAAAATTGCCTCCCTGCCCCTCAAATCAGGCAATTCCAACCTGACTTGACGGTCAAAGCGCCCTGGACGAAGCAAAGCAGGATCTAAGACTTCCGGTCTGTTCGTCGCGGCCAGAATAATGACACCCTTATTGCTTTCAAAGCCGTCCATCTCCGTCAGAAGCTGGTTCAACGTTTGTTCACGCTCATCATGTCCAGCACTGAATTGAGAATCGCGTTTTTTCCCGATCGTGTCAATCTCATCGATGAAGACAATACAAGGGGCATGCTTATTCGCCTCATCGAACAGCTCTCTCACTTTGGCGGCTCCGCGTCCGACGAACATCTCGACAAATTCAGAACCCGATATTGAGAAGAAAGGCACATTCGCCTCACCGGCGACCGCCTTCGCCATCAGTGTTTTACCCGTTCCCGGAGGTCCCACCAAGAGAACGCCCGTCGGGCATTTGGCGCCGATCGCGGCATATTTGCCGGGATTGTTAAGGTAATCAATTATCTCCTGTAGAGATTCTTTTGCTTCCTCCTGGCCCGCAACATCCTCAAAAGACTTTTTATCTTCGTCAGGTTTGTAGACCTTGGCAGTCCCCTGTCCATGAATGCTCAGACCTCCGGCACCCATTTTTCCCCTTAAATTTTTACTAATCTGTCTGCCAATCAAACTAAAAAGCAAGATGGGAAAACCATACTGCAGCAGAAGCGTGAGAAGCAAACTAGGCGTCTCAGGTATCTCTGCGGCATACGTAACGCCCTTATTCCGCAATAACTGCGGTAGCTGGGGGTCATCGATGACGCCCGTCTTAAAATATCCTACACGTCCGTCTCTTTCGATCACATAATTAATCTCAGTTGCGGAAAATTGCACCTCGGTCACCTCGTCAGCTTCCAGTGCATTCATAAAATCCGTATACGTGGTTGTAACCACACGGCGCGATATGATCATCGGCAAAATCATCAAGTTGAAGATTAAGACAATGATCCATACAAGCGCATAATAGTACCAAATTTTGCGCGGCCTTCTCCCGCGATCATCTGTATTCTTGTTTTCCATTTATCCTCCGTACAATCAAATCGATTTCTTTGGCTCAAAACATATTTTGTTTTCCAAGACCTATTATCCAACAACATGTTGTGT
>JAAYOC010000092.1 GCA_012520505.1 Oscillospiraceae bacterium | reverse complement strand
AAGGGTGTACAGACTTGAACTGCAACCAAAGGATTTGGAATCCTTTATGCTACCAATTACACCACACCCCCATGTGAATAAAACTCTCATTTTAACAAATTCATAAATAAGTCAAAAAAAAATAGGGTAGATTTGTTTCTACCCTATTACGAAGTCGGCTCTACATAAAATGCAGGTTGTTTATATTCTTGCCAATTTACGCCATCAAAAACTGACGTTTTACCAGTATCAAGTTCATAAAACAAATCACCTATGTAGGCATTTGTTGGCTTAGTATCAGTTGAATCACCATAAAAATGTTGTCTATGCTGACGATTACCAGCATTGAATACAGCCATGACTTATCGCGTCCTTTATAATTATTATGTTATTAATAATTATATTGTCAATTATTAAGATGCAGTTGGTTCTTCATAGATTGTCATGGTGAACATATCATCACTATCTGCGGGTTTAAGTATTTCTATGGGAAGATCGAGAGCTTGAGGATCTCCTGTAGGCTCAAACGATAAAGCCCAATTATCTTCCATTTTTGCAGAAGGCACAATAATTTGTGCAGGATATAATTTCTTAGTATAGAAGTCTGTAACCAGTACTTCCATTACAAGCTTAAATGCGGCGGGGAAGGCGTTTGCACTAACAGTAATTGTTTGTGCAGTTGCAGTAGTAGCAAGCATATAATAAGCTACCAATTTAGTGCCTGCGGTTATATCTGTATGAACTGTTATCTTCTTAGTTGTCAATTTATATTTACCAGCTGCAACCGTTTCGGCTGCTTCCAATTCAGTATCTTCAACACCATCTGCACCTAAAATATAAAGTGCTAATAATTTGCCGTCTTTTGGAGTGCCAACTAAATCTGCTTCATTAGTTTTACCCACTACAACAACTTCTCTCTTATAGACATCTGTTGCTCCCTCTATAATACTATTACCAGTTAATAGTGCTATTACCCTATTTTCAAATATAGCAGAAGATAAATTAACTTTAACTTCTTTATCTGAACTAAAGCCAACCAATTTAGGGTTGCCATCTCCGCCCCTTGCATAAACTGTCTCAGAGCTAACTTCAATACCAGAACTCTTCAAGTTTTCAAGATAAGTTAACATTTTGCCTGTTGAAATATCATAAAAAGTAGCTTTTGCAACGTTTCTTACTGCCCATCTTTTTGCTATTCCACTCATATTAAATTCCTCCTTTTAATTTTCGTCAAACTTAATAATTTTTGCCCAATTTAATTGAGCAGGTTTAATTTCTTTTCCATTAATGGTTCCATGATAAATTCCTTGCCTTATACCAAGACAATCATCAATTAAAAAAAGACGGTGATAACCGTCATATAATTGATAAACTGTCATATCTAACATTTCATTCATGCTTTTATTTGTTCTCCAATATAAAGCAGATATAATACTATGTAAACTAACTTGTGGTTTTGGCTTTGGTTGATTTTGTTCTGCTTTTTTTATATCTAAATACCATTGCCTGGCTAAATCATTGGCAAACTGCAATTCTTCTTCTTCTTCTAAGTCCTTGAGATAGTTTAACTTTATTAATATTTTTTTTATATAATCATATATATCTCTGTCTATAAAGTTTTGATCTTCAATATTTCCTACATAAAATAAATGGTAATTATCTAAAACACCAACATTTTTTTTAAAGAAAAAACTCATAGCATCTATTAATATTTTTTTAAAATCACTATCAGCAACAGACTGTAAGAAGAGGAAATCAAATGTAGTAAACCTATCTATACCAATTTGTTTTAAAGTATCACTTGGTATATCTAATAAATCAGTATCAAATAAAAGCAATCCCAAAAATTGATTATATTTATCTTCGCCCATTTCAATAATATTTTTTATGCTAGGCTGATATATAAGCCCTACACTTGTTTCAATTGGATATCCAGCTAGTAACTTTAATTCAATATCTTCTAACATATCACCACCAACTATCTAAAATCAACATCTTTGTATGCCAATGTAAAACCAGCAAAATCAGCATTTCTAGTATCAATTTCAGCACTGCCATCTAGGTTTTCTTTGCCAACATTAAAATTGACACCCTTATTCATAAATTCATCAATTTTATCCATCAATAATAGAACTCTATCACCAGATAAAAACTCTCCCTTGCTATCTTTAAATACAATCCTTCTAGCATCCTGATGGGTATATATATCAAAACACAGTAATGATATTATGAAATGTCCACCACCACTCGGCCTGAATCTATATGGTCTTATCATGACATATGTTCCTT
>JAAYOC010000094.1 GCA_012520505.1 Oscillospiraceae bacterium | reverse complement strand
CTCCGGATGTTTTAGCGGTTCTCTGCGGTCTAAGCAATTTTGCTTACAGGAGAGAAGACGGCGTCTATGTTGTGCCAATCACCGCGCTGAAACCATAAAAGTAAATAAAGGATCCACCGAACAAATTGGCTTTTCGTATTTTGTCAAGCCGTCGCAATCAATATCTTCCATTTTTTTGCGAAGAATCGCAAGGAAAAAAGAAGATAAAAAGATCTCTCAGGATCTTCTGCAAATTCATCACCAAAACGGCAAGATGAATCTGCGTTTTGCTCGTTTCCTGCAGCCTTGTCTTCACCAGTCCCAAGCTGTAGCGATGTTTGCCTTCGCCGAAATTGCCTTCTCTATTGCATTCCATTCACACGATTCTTCCCGTTCTAGGCGTAACTGTTCGTCGTAGACTGTTCTGTCCTTTGGTAGTCGACCGAGAAGTCGACCGTTTAGATGAATACCACGTACCTTGCAATAACGGCGATTGATGTCATAGAAGAAGCTTTTAAGAGGTCGTAAGAGGTCTTAAAACCTCTTAAAACCTCTTAAAACCTACAGCCCCGGAGTCGAACAAGAGCCCACGTCTCGCCCCTGTTTGCAAAGAAACGGAGCCTTGCCGAAAGGTACGAGGGCATATGCTAACGAAAAGCCCAGAGTATGACAGTCAAAGATGGGTGCCGATTACTGGAAATTTAAAAGTTTCCGGAAGACAAAGACCGTAACTTATATGTTACTCATATTATTGAATGAGAATAGAAATATCCATTTATTGCATCAAAAACGAAATAGATTTGCAAAGTGAACATAGGAAGAAAAACTTAAGAAAATCGTGCGTTAATCGCGCGAAAAACAGGACGAGGTTTGCGGAGAGCCTTTATCTAGGGCAAAAAAACAAAAATAATCGTGCGTTAATCGTGCGAAAAAATAGGAATGGATTTTCAAAAAATCTGTTTGTTTTGGAATAATTTCATAGCAACTACTTACCTTGTAATAGTCCAAATCAACACCCTTATGACCAAGTTCAAAGCCCTCCAAAGTGCCATTGTGACAGATTCCAAAGGGTCAAACCGCCATGGTGGCGGCTTGGATGGCGGTTTGAACATCACAAATAATTCGAAGGTGATTGAAACAATCCAACTAGAACTCAAAAAGAATTGTCTGCTGAGATAGATATTCAACATCACGCCCGTATCGTCTTTTGGTAAAATAGTCTCAATTTATAAAATTTAAACAGGGGGAATTCAGATGAAAAAGAACAGACGGGGATATTACGTGTGGATTCCAGGTTTGCTAGTGGCGCTTGTCCATATAATAAAGCTTGTCATTACCCTTTGTGTACTTTGGAAACAAGGAGACTCTGACACTTTACTCTTAAAGTATTTGACGGGGACAGAAGCACAAGTAGATACGGGCATTACCATTATTTCCATTGCAATAGCTGTTTGGATTGGCTTGAACATTTACACGTATATTGAGAAAACAGAGCTAGAAAAACTAAGTCAAAACACCCAGAAAATAAATGAGCGACTGAATTCTCTTGCTACTTCTTTAAAAATGGATTTTTTAGAAAAATTGAATGAATTGAGAAAGCTTAATTTATCAGACGGAACAATTACAATTATGCACGAAATTTTTCTGGCTGAGTTTAATAAAAATAAATACACTTACGAAATAGAAATCTACGATATGTTGCATGTATTGAAAGTATATGATCATGCCTATCGTATGCACCATTATGAGGGAAAAATTAGTGAGAATATAGGAAAAGAATTAAAGAAATCAATTGATAAATTGTCGCAATACAAGCTCGGTGCAGTATATCATTATTTCGTTCATTTTCTATATGCTGAATTATCTTACCTTAATAAAGACTATCATGAGGCGAAAAAACTGTTTGAAGATTCGCAGAAATTATTAGAAGCTTCAGACCCGCAGACGAAAATTGACACAAATAGATTAACCCCGGAGCAGACACAGATAATCATGGGAGCTGCCATTGGATGGACCACATACCGATGTGGATCCAATTACCTTAACGATGCTCTTTCATATTATAAAGCGTTACCAAAAAACGTTGAAAGTCAAGGTGTTGTTTATGACCTTACTTTTCTGTCTCGCTACTACAGAAACCGCGGGGTACTTCTAGAGAATAAAGGTAAAGACAGTTTTGATGATGCTAAGGCCAGCTACAAAGAAGCTCTCTTATATCAGAGCGAACTTCATTTTGACTTAAAGGCGTCTTATTCATATTCCTCAATTGTAATGAAAATTTGGGATGAGAAAACTCAAAAAACATCTCTTGGAGGATGGATGCAAGATGAAGAACAGATTAAGCTTGTTAAGGAAGAGTATGGAGATGCAGAAGCTCAACT
>JAAYOC010000008.1 GCA_012520505.1 Oscillospiraceae bacterium | reverse complement strand
TGGCATATTTCATTAATTCTTTCGAAGATTTCTTACGGGCTTTCTCGGTCACTTTCTGAGTGTTTTTCTTAACCCATTTGTTATCTTTTTTAGTCAGGTGGCCAAGTTGAGCCGGGGTTCTTCGAACACCCCATTTCATACCGAGAATGCCGTAATGGGTCAATTCATTATCCATATGCTAATCACCACCCCCCTCCACAAATAAAAAATCATACAGGTCATAAACTACTTGTTGGTAATAACTTTGAAATATCATATTATTTTACAATAAGTTCCATAGCTTTTTTAGGGCTTATGACTTGATCTGGATGACTTTTTAACCAATCTGTAAGAACTTTATAATCATTAGTTTTTGTAAACTCAGCCATAAACGGAGAAGGTTTAAACGCAAAAAAATTTGTTTTGATCTGAATGATTCGACCAATCACCGGAATATATCCAAGAATATTATACAGTTTTTTATTCATTTTTTTTTTTCTCTCCTTTCAGAACATATTTACAAGACTTATAAATTACTTAATTTCTTAACTATTTCTTAACTTTTTTATCAGATTTTGACTTTATCGTTTTTGAGGCAGTTTTTAATCCTAAAACACCAGTAACAAAAGTGGCTCCAGTTTTAACCATTTCTTTTCCAAGTATATCCGCATAACCAAGCTTTAGATTCTTCTTTATTTCTTCTTCACCAACTTCGCGGATACTTTTAACCGAAGTTTTGGATGCACCATTAAATACGATTAAAGGATTCGCTGATTTGTATCCGGAATATTTGTAATCATTTATATCTTTAATGCTATCATACCCCTTCGACTTTAGCAAATCATAAAATCCTTTTGAAACTTTTTGCCCGGTCGGACTATGATCTACCAGTCCGAGATTTAATGCTTCGTACACATGGGAATCAACTTTACCAGAATTTAAAGATTTTAGTCCTCTTTTAATCACCTCATTCTGTTTTGGCGTAGCCATCGAGCCGTACAAATTGTTTAAATGGGTTTTAAGATTTTCAGAATATGTCTTATCGGATTTGGCAAGTTCGCTTAATGCTTGAGTAGCGCTTTTCTTTGACGCTATTTTTAACCCACTATCGACTCTAATCTTGGTTTCGTATACTGGTGCATTAATTTGCCAGCTCTTAAGCTGCTGCCCATATATTCCTCGATACTTTGCGTTGTCTATTTTATTCATCGATGCGTAAAAAGCATCTGAAACACCTTTGTTACTATTAGTTGAAATATTTTGCAAAGTCTTCCCTGATTTGATTATTTTATCAACATTGTTATCGTAATGCTTATAAGCAACATAAGCCGCAGCCGCTGTAATAGCCATACCTGCTGTAACAGCAATTATTTTTTCAGTTCTTACTCTTTTATAGGCGGCAAGTTCAGCTTCTTCTTGATTCATCCCCTGTTCTTTATATTTTTGTTCAAATTTTATTTGTCGATCTGATTTTTTTGCTTGACGAGACATTTTTACTTTGACTTTTGCATCCGATAAGTCGTCTTTTGCATACTGAAGATCTTTAGCAGCTTTAGTTAATTTATCACTTGCTTTACTATCATAAACTAATCCGCCTTTTGTCTTTTTATAATAATCCGTAAGGGCTTTTTTATAAGTGGCTTTAGCCTTTGACACCTCAGTTTTCGCCTTCTCTACGTCAGTATTATACCCATACCTTTCCCTACCTAATTTAGTCAATGATCCATCTTTATTTTGAAATCTTCTAACACCCCATTTCATACCTAGAACGCCGTAATGATAAAGTTCGTTAGGCGTTGGGGGTGATAAATATTGCCACATCTAATCTCATCTCCTTTACTCAAAAGCATCTTTATTAGCTTTATAAGCGATATAGGCATCCATCATAGCGGCCACAGCGTCGATCTTCTGCTCATATCGTTTCTTA
>JAAYOC010000062.1 GCA_012520505.1 Oscillospiraceae bacterium | reverse complement strand
CTTAATAGGTGTCATACCAGTTGCTAGTTTTGGATAATTTACCCCTTTTGCCAGATTATAGTCACTTTTTAATACTGTTACTGTTCTCGTCTTAGCAACAGCCACGTTTCCTGCTTTATCACTAACATTATAAGTTATTGTGTATGTTCCTGGGACATTTGGATTAACTGTTCCTGATGATGTTACACTTCCGTTTAATCCACTATGTGCATCGCTTGCTGTTACACCTGCATCTGTATAAGTTGTTCCTTCTGTTATTGTTATACTTGTAGGGTTTACAGTTATTACAGGTATAGTATTATCTAATTTAAATACATTTGTTCTTCCAATTGTAGTATTACCTGTGGTGTCTTTAGCAAGTATCCATAAGTAATAATCACCTGTAACACCAGCAGGTGTATTTATAGTACCTCCATTAGTAAATGTTGTCGTTATTGAAGCTTCACTTGGAGGGGTTGTTGATGTATTCCATAAGTATTTCAAACTGTTTGTATTAACTGATACATTATCACTTACGGTTACCTTTGTACTTCTACTCTTAGCATAAGTACTATTTCCGTTTGTTCCAAAAGTAACTGTTGGTAATACATTATCTATTACATTGACTGTTCTTGTTGCTGTTGATTTGTTTCCAGCTGTATCTGTTACGGTATAAGTAATAGTGTATGTTCCTACTATATTAGGACTTACTGTGCCGGTTACGACTATTCTACTTGTTACATTACCGTCTACATCATCCATTGCGGTTGCTCCGGCATCTGTATATGTTGAACCTACATTGATTGTTACTGGATTACTTCCGAGTATTGTTATGACTGGAGCTGATACATCTATTACATTGATTGTTCTTGTTACTGGTGTTGCAGTATTACCACTACTATCTGTTGCATTATAAGTAATCGTATATGTTCCTACTATGTTTGGATTTACTGTACCTGATGAGGTCACTGTAACTGTTGAATCTATATTATCCGTTGCGGTTGCTCCTGCATCACTATACACTGTTCCTTTATTTATTGTTATGTTACTGTTTCCATTTATTGTAATAACTGGTTTTTCATTATCTAGATTGAAAACATTACTTCTTGTTGTTACCTTATTATGTGATATATCTGTAGCTGTTGCCCATAAATAATAACTACCTGATACGCCTAATGGTGTTTGGATTGTTCCACCACTTACAAATGAATTAGTAAAAGAATCTATTGATGGTTCTTCAGTAGATGTTGTCCATACATATTTTAATGTATCATTATCAATTCCACCTATGTCCTTTACAGTTACGGTTGTACTTCTATTTTTAGCATATATACTATTCCCATTTGGATCGAAAGTTATCATTGGACTTTCGATATCTATTACATTAACTGTCCTTGTTACAGAGGTTTCATTCATTGCCATATCTGTTACTGTATAAGTTATAGTATAAATACCAGGTACATTAGGACTTACTGTGCCTGTTTTAATTATTTTATTTGTAATATCCCCATCTCTATCATCTAATGCTGTTGCACCTGCATCCATATACATTTCCCCTGCATGCATATTAACTGGATTATCACCT
>JAAYOC010000061.1 GCA_012520505.1 Oscillospiraceae bacterium | reverse complement strand
TGCCAAATTAGCAAATGGAATATTTATATTCGCAGTACCATCAAAACTAACTCCTGCTATAGTTCGGGCAGTTTGAAGCTTGGTAGCGGTTGAAGCATTACCTGTTAGAGATGCTTTAATGGTTGCTGGAAGTTTTAGATTTACATTTGCTGAACCGTTCACACTTGTGGTTACCGCTGTTCCAGTACCATCACTGTTAACTATTCCAATGTTTCTCGCTGTTCCCCAATTTGCTGTTGTGATATTAGCTGTACCATTGAATGATGTACCATTTATTGTTCTTGCGGTGGTTAGCTTCGTTGCGGATAATACGTTCTTTGCCGAATCTGCTGTATTATCTACATTACCTAACCCAACTTGCGCCTTAGTTACATTGTGTGGGTTGGATGTATTAGCTATGTGACTTGCTACTCCTATGTTGTCGGTTAGCTGTGAAAGATTTGTTAGGGTGTCCTCAAACCAAGCAGTTCTTGGCGTGATTGTAACCATTTTCTCTACCCCAGTAGTAGGAACGGCTGAGTTGGAAACAGATACAACCCTATTAACTTGACCTTCTGCTTTTAAAAGTTGGAATGTCATAGTCATAAAGCTGGTCTGTTGCGGAACCCAGAAATAGACTAAATTATCATAATAGAACGCCTTTACCTCATTTATCTTATACCCATTGTTCAATGCCCCCGTATTAATGATTGCATCACTACTTACATAATTGTATACCTGTACTAAAGTGTTAATAGGAACTCTACCTCCGTAAGAATTACCTTTAATATGTAGAACCAACATAGAATTTTCTGTTCTAGCAACATTAGTTTTAACTAAGAAGCCATTTGAATAACTATATCCCCCAATATATTTTGCTAACCCATCTACTTCCGCTTTAGTGTAAGCATCTGTTATGCCATAACCTGCCAGAGTAGTCGGTTTACTTGCCAAATTAGCAAATGGAATATTTATATTCGCAGTACCATCAAAACTAACTCCTGCTATAGTTCGGGCAGTTTGAAGCTTGGTAGCGGTTGAAGCATTACCTGTTAGAGATGCTTTAATGGTTGACGGAAGTTTTAGATTTACATTTGCTGAACCGTTCACACTCGTGGTTACCGCTGTTCCAGTACCATCACTATTAACCACTCCGATATTTCTCGCTGTTCCCCAGCGTGCCGTAGTGATATTAGCTGATCCGTTGAATGAAGTGCCATTAATTTCTCTAGCTGTTGCTAAGGTTGTTGCAGTTGAAGCATTGCCAGACAAACTTCCAGAGAAAGTGGGTGCTGTTACTGTACCAAAAAATTGAGCATTTAATGTTTCTAACCCCAATCTGAGTGCATCAAAATAAACTCCCCCTGTTGATTTACTTGACTGAATTGTAAAGTAATTAGCGTCTCCAGTACCTGTCCCTAAATACCCAATTCTCCAATTATATGTATTATTTCCACTATAATCAAATGTTATATATTTATCTGTGTTTCCTGTTCTGATTGATAAATCACCTGTTAAAGTGCCCCCTGAAAAGGGTAGATACCTTCCATCACTCTCAGCCTTACTATAACTTGCAACGTTAAGGACATTGCCTAAGCCCACCTGCGATTTAGTGACACTATGAGGATTAGAGGTGTTGCCTGTGTGAGAGCTTAGAGCATACGCTGCAGCGTAACCGGCCGATGCGTGGTTGCCCCAGCCGTAGGCTGTGTCCCAATTACTCTTGTTGTAACCCGTGAGGGCTGTAGAGCCTGCAAAGAAATTGTTGATCTCTGTCTCGGTATAGTAGCGATCGTCGTGGGTGTGAGCTGAAGGAGTGAAAGTATCCGGCACCCCCGTTAAAGCAGACCAAGCCCAGGTGGTTGGAAAGTTGGCCCAGGTCGGCAGCCCGTTATTGAAGATAAGGTACTGCCCCTGTGTTCCGGCAGATGTGGGAGCCCAGAACACCGCATTCTCGGTCGTAACTCCGTTAAGAATTACCGTTGCGCCACCACCGCCACCTGCTGCGGGGACACCTGTAGAGTACATGGTTTGACCACCGGTGGTTACAAGGTGCATAGGGGTAGTGCCATCGCTATGTGCAAGTTTTAAGAAGCCCACTCCATCAACTGTTTCATAAGTGAATTTGGCATTTCCAATTTGCCAGTACTTAGTAGATGGAATCTTGACAGAAGCCTGTATGTCTAATACACCAGCAGCACTCTCAATGATTCTTGATGTTCCCACCCAATTATCACCAACCTTAACTCCAATAGTATCAAAGTAAAAATCAATAAAGGGGGTATCGTGCTTGATTGATAAGTTGAATGCAGTTATATCGTGCAGACTTGCTGAACCATGCAGATTTATCCACTTGCCGCTGCTTCCGAAGTTTAGTTGGTTTGTGACGGTAGCTGTAGTAAGGGTGGTTGCACCTGTAACACCAAGAGTGCCACCTACTGTAAGATTAGAATTGAAATAGCCTGAACCGTTGACTTTGAGTCTGTATGATCCGGGGGCGGTATAGCCGATGCCGACGTTAGTACCGTCTGTAAAGATAACCGAGTTTGCTAACCCTGAAGCATCGCTTACGTGATAGGGGAGATAGCCATTAGAGAGATTAGTGAGCTTGGCTGTTGTGGCTTGAATAGTTGAGGAAGCTGTAAATGTTGGTGCTGTGACGTTGCCTGTAAATGTTTTCGCTCCAGCGATAGTTTGATTAGTAGTTAAATCAACTGCACCAATTTGTGCGGTGGTAACTGTGTGAGGATTGGATGTACTGGCTATGTGAGTCGCTACACCTATATTATCAGTAAATTGACTTAATTGTGTTGGCTTGTTTTTAATAAAACTGAATGAGGTTGCACTGCTTTCATTCCAGTCACTAACTTGGTCTTCAGGAGCTGGTGTCCAGTCGGTGGCTTTGTTGCCAAATTCCAGCTTCTCACTCCTGAATAATACATTGTAATTTGAGGTGTAGTTTACAGGGAAAATTCTCGCCCTAATTCTATTATATTGAGTATCAGTAGTTACAGTATATGTAACATAAGATTTGCCTGATAGACTTACTATACTACCGAAATATGATGTTGTATATGTAGTATCAGGTCTATAATAGTCTATTCTAATCCGTACAGATTCACCCTCTGGAATATCTTTAACCTCAAATGAGTGAGTTACTGTTTTACCTCTCCAGTCATCTTGTATTGGAATATATACCGATGAATAACCATATGTTGAAACAGTTCTGCTCCTCCAATCATTAAAACTTCCTATAATCAAATTCCTCCCACCAATCTCGATGGCACTAATAGCGTTCGCAATGCTGGTGTCACTCTCAGTTTTACTATAACTTGCAACGTTAAGGACATTGCCTAAGCCCACCTGTGATTTAGTAACAGCGTGCGGATTATCGGTATCACTTGTATGTGAAGCAAGCTCTGTGGCTACTGTAGTGTCTATATCAAGATCGCCTATAAGCTCCCAATAATCACCACCATAATAAAACTTATATACTCTATTTTTTGATAGTGTGGATGGAGATAATAGATAGGCGTTTCTATAACGTATAGGCTTTGCATCTGTGCTACCTACTTTAAGAGTTAGGGTATTTACAGGAGCAGTATTGGTAACAGTGAATTTTACTGTTATCTCTACGCCTTTAAAAAGAATAAAACCAGCACAATTTACAGTCTTTGCGCCCGTAGCGGCAGCAGTAGAACATTCTGCCGTATATGATCCTGCATCTACACGTACAACACTACTACCATTACCGATATATAACTTATTATCGTTAATGCTATATGC
>JAAYOC010000113.1 GCA_012520505.1 Oscillospiraceae bacterium | reverse complement strand
TATGTATGTATAATCAAAATCTGTATTAAAATATTTTGCTACATCTTTATCAAAATTACCTTGGTATTGTAAATTATGAATTGTAAGTAATGTATGTATTTTAAAGTAATCATAACTTTGATGACGATAATGCTTATCTAATAAATAAGGTACCATCCCTGTTTGCCAATCATTTAAGTGTAATATATCTGGATAAAATTTTGTAATATCCAAACTCTCTAAAATGGCATAATCAAAAGCTGTAAAGCGTTCTGCATCATCATGATAACCATAAAGAGCTTCTCTTTCAAAATAATGCATATTTTGTACAAATATATAGGTTAATTCTTGATGCGTCATCTCATAATAATTAACAATTGCTTCACCATCACCCATATAAATCTTTTTTGTACCTAAAAACTTCATATCATAGTGATATGTTTTGATGGACTCATAATATGGTGTAATGATTCTAATATCATGTCCTAAACGCTTTAATGATTTTGGTAGAAAATAAGCCATATCAGCTAAACCACCGGTTTTACTAAAAGGGAATGCTTCTGAGCTACAAAACAATATTTTCATAACTTTGTTACCTTTCATTGATATCGCACATCTTTAATTAGATTATACATGATATAACAAGCTTTATCAATGAAAGTTGATAGTTGATTCTTTTAAATTTGTTACATATACAATGACATGTTAAAATCATATGTGTTGATTTATGATTATGACTTTTGTTATCCTAACCATATCGCAATTTTACAAAGCGAAATCTATCATGATGAAAAGTAGACATATATTATGCAAAGTTTAAATCAAAAACAAAAAATAACCGTCTTAATAAGCGGTATATTTATTGAATTAATTATTGGTGCAGTTTATGCTTACAGTGTCATAAGATTACAATTTGAAAATGAACTTAATTTAAATCATACACAAAGCTCAATACCATATTTAACTTCTCTAGCAGTCTTTGCCTTCATGGTGTACTTATTGGTAGTGGAGTTGGTATTTTATATGGTATTCCTGTCCAAATTATACAAACCGTATACAAAAAAATCAAGGATTTGTGGTAGGCTTAACTATTGCTGGCTTTGGTTTATCCACTGTCTTAGTGGCACCACTATTAAACATGAGTTTTCAAACTCTAGGCTTTCAACATACGTTAGTAACTTTCGGCATTAGTTCCACTTTATTTTTATTTATACTATTTTGGTTATTAACAAGAAAACTAGACATTTCTAAATTATATTTAAAACATCATAAAGAAAAAGTAAATCAATCAAAATTTTTATTTACGATGTTCTTTATAATATTTACGCTCGGTATTATGTTTGGTTTATCCATGATTGGTTTAACACTTTATATTGGAATTGACTACTATCAAATGCCTGCAGATACTATTGCTATATATATGAGTTTATTTGCTTTAGCAAACGGACTTTTTAGACCACTTTTTGGTTATATTTATGACCGTATGCATTTAAAATTTTCAGTGATTCTTTTAAGTTTTATGACTTTAGTTGTAGCATCCATTTATATATTTTTTAACCCTAATCAATCTTGGTTATTTATACTCACTATGATTTTAAGTTGGGGTAGTGTTGGTGGATGGTTATCCCTAATGCCTACCATTACTAAAGATATTTTTGGTAAAAATAATTTTAACCGCACGTATGGTCATATGTATTTAGGTTATGGAGTTGCTGCTGTCATCGGCAATTTATATACAAGTATTTTAATTGATAGTTCCATCAATTTAAGCGTGATATTCGTTCCTATATTGTGCATTTCACTTTTAACGATGGCGACAGTTTCTATAATGAAAATTGAGCCCTATCATAAATTAACTTAAAAGTTCATATTGATTAAAATGAATGCATTTTTTATAAATAAAAAGGACTAATTTCTAACTGATAGAAAAACCAATCCTTAATGGTTAAATTTTAAAGGGCCTTACTTCTTCTCTATAGTGAATTAAAAAATCATCAAAATTACTTTAGTAAGATAAATCACAAGCTAAAGAAAATGGTCATTACAAAGGTCATGAAACCATATCAAGTATTTATGCACTACGTTTTTTTAATGAAGTTAAACACGTGCCTAAGCACATTATTCCAAGAGATATCATTG
>JAAYOC010000007.1 GCA_012520505.1 Oscillospiraceae bacterium | reverse complement strand
CTATACCGCACATTTCAATTATTGATGGAAGAGAAAATGCTATCACAGGAATCGTAGAAAAATATAGAGATGAAATGAGCAGTATGCTTGGTGAAGTATACCAAGCATATAAATCAATGAGCTATGCTGACGGTTACTCAAAAGATATTTCACTTGAGTTGCTTTGGACGACTCAAGCTGTTCAAAACCAGCCATATAATGCGCAGATTCGATTGTTTGTCGTGATACGAGCGATAGACAACGACACTAATTCAGCGATCCAAGCGGTTTCAGCTTTAATAAAACTATGTGAATCAACGCTCTCATTGCAGAAGTACGAAACGATAGAAATTAAGTATTCGACTCTTGCAGAAAGCGTTTTACATATAAATGACACAAATATAAAAGCCATTGTCAAAGAGGAAAAAGCGGAAAACTTGCAAAATCAGCTTCTGCCTTTTTGCTATGCTTATGACAGAATACCTGTATCAAATAACGATCTAAGCAGGATAGTTAATGTTTTGATTGACTATCCGAATTGTGCTGTTTCTATGCAGTTAATTCCTACATCTTATGAGATGGGTGAAGCTGCTGAAATCGATAGAATAACGCAAGCATTGGACACCCTCAGTAAGGGCGTTATGGATCAAGGCATAGGTAATGTCAGCTTTGCTTTGGCGGAAAAACACGCTGATGTTTACAGATATTATTCTGAGAATAAAACATCGGCGTTATTCGCATTTAATGTGCTGATTTATGGAGATAACATAGCCATATCCAATGTTGCAAGTCGTGTTTTCGGTCAGCTTTCAAGCGGCGTTAACACATCTGCAAACTTGCGTTTGATTGATCTTGATAAAAGTGAAGTGGGAAAGGATAACAACTTTTATCCGTTACCTTGGGCAGTAAACGAGATATTAGTTGGTAAAGAAAGAAATCTAAACATTTGGAATTCCGGACAATTCTCGAATGCCCTTTACCGATTGCCTTATGTAATAACGGCAGAAGAAGCATCAGAGTTTTTTAGACTACCTATTGGTAGTGATCGCATTACCGCAGGCTTAAAAATCAATGAATCAGGCAAAGGCAATAAGACCTATTCGTCAAATATTATCAATGCAGGAGATATTACCGTTGGTAAATTGCGTTCATCCACAAAGGGCGACACCATTGGTTTTTCTCTAAAAGACTTAGCTAAGCATATGCTTGTCGTTGGCACTCCCGGTTCGGGTAAGACAACATTTTCAGTAAGTCTTTTGGATAGGTTGTGGAAAGACCATAATATTCCGTTCTTAGTAATAGAACCTGCAAAAAATGAGTATAGAGCATTGGTACAAAGCATACCGGAACTTCAGGTATTTACACCCGGCAAAAATTTTATTTCTCCGTTTGTTTTCAACCCGTTTGTACCACCTAAAAATGTCAAGTTGGAAACTTACAAATCAACTTTGAAAACGGCTTTTGCGGCAGGCGTTTCAATGTCAACTCCTCTTGACAAAATTTTTGAGGAATCCATTAACAACTG
>JAAYOC010000096.1 GCA_012520505.1 Oscillospiraceae bacterium | reverse complement strand
CCAAATCAGCAAGTCATGTAATCCCATGACACCCAATCCTATTCTTCTTTCCCCGAAAGCCTGTTTTTTGTTAGCTTCAAGGAAATAGGGGGTAGAATCTATAACATTATCTTGCATTCTTACTTGTGTTTTGACTGTTTTAGCAAGTTTTTCATATAAAACTTCGCTTGTTTCTTTGTTAACAAAGTTTGCTAAGTTAACAGCAGCTAAGTTACACACTGAATAGGGAGCTAAAGGCTGTTCACCACAGGGATTTGTTGCCACTACTTTTTGCCCATAAGCTTTTGCGTTTGTCATGTCATTAGCGTTGTCAATAAAGAAAATTCCAGGCTCTGCTGAATAAGTCGCACAAAACGAAATTAAATCCCAAAGATCTCTAGCTCTAACGGTTCTATGAACCTTAATCCCATAACCCATTTCTTCCCACTCACGAACATCCCCTACATCATGCCAATGTTTGTCATAGTAAGCCTTCTCTTTTTCGGTATAGTTCTCCAAGTCGGGGAATCTTAGATCAAATGTATCATCATTTTCTACGGCATCCATAAACTCCTTAGTTATGGTTACAGAAATATTGGCCCCAGATAAAAACTCTTTATCATTAACCTCTAGGTTGCCTCCCTCTTTGAGTTTCTCCTTAGCATACTCTTTGATTTCCTCTCCAATCCCATGAGTATTCATCAATTCTTCATAAATTTTTATATCTAAATCCGAAAGAGGAACAAACTTCAACTTTCTTTTGGCTTCTAATCTAATGATTTCATCTTTGGAGTTTTCTACCAACCATTTTAAAACACGAGGGTTTTGCATTTTTGAAACCACAAACTCAATGATGTCAGGATGCCAGTCTGCCAACATTATCATTTGTGCTCCTCTCCTTGAGCCACCTTGTTCAACCAAGTGGGTTAAGTTTGCTATGTCATTAAGCCAACTTACAGCACCACTTGATTTACCCCCCACACTTTTAGCAGGTGCGGCTTTAGGGCGTAAAGTTGAACCATTTGTGCCAACTCCACCACCACGAGACATAATCTCCATTACTTCTTTTCTGTGGTCAGCTATTCCACCACGACTATCTTCTAAAAAGGGCATCACAAAGCAGTTAAAATATGTTACCTCTGTTCCGCTACCAGCACCGTATAAAATACGCCCTGCTGGAACAGTGTTCATTTGCCTAATTTCTTCAAAAAACTTTTCAGAATACTCGTTGCGTAGTTCTTCTGTTTCCTCCGCTTGTGCTAAAGCGTGACCCACCCTTTTTGCTATCTGTTCAAAATATAGCTCCATTGGCTTATCTACCTCTTTGAAGTTTCGCATTAACACTCCAGTTTTGCTTTCAACGGGATCTTCTAATGTAGTTCTGAACTCTTTTTCAATAAGGATTGTGACTGTTAAGTTCTTCCTGTCAACCTCGATTACTTTTCCAATACCTCGTGCTGGATATTTAGGATCATCCTTTATTACTGTTAGCACGATGTCCTCTTCTTTTAGTGTTTGTAGTGTTGTATCCTTTTGTGCGTAGCGATCCAGCATTACCAGTCTGCCTACCCCCTCCTTAGTTTCCTTGTAGTCTTTGCTAACAGGGAATAAATAGGGGTAGTATTCATTTATGTCCCTGTTAAGCTGTTCGATTACGGTTTCTTTGTACATGCTTTGTCCTCCTTTTTGGTAATATTTACAACAACAGAAGTCCTAAATAGAACTTCTGCTAAACCGATTAATTTAATAAAATCCTTTG
>JAAYOC010000006.1 GCA_012520505.1 Oscillospiraceae bacterium | reverse complement strand
GGGGAATTATTATGGGATTTATTAAATGTCCAAGGTGCGATCTTAATTACATGAAAGATACGGATAAATATTGTGCGATTTGCCTAAGAGAACTTAGGGGAGAGGAGCAGGTAGATGAAATAGAGCTGTGTTCTGTATGTGGCGAAAGCCCTGCTATGCCTGGGAAGGATATGTGTCTTTTTTGTCTTAGAGAATTGAATGCACAAAACAATAAGTTGAATGGCGACGAAGAAGACGATGAAAATGTTGAATTAGAAGAAGATGATGATATTGAGCTTGATGACGAAGTTGATGATATAGATGATATGGACGAAATAGATGATGAAGTTTTGAATGATGCACTTTCCCTTGATGAAATGGCTGAGGATGAGGACGAAGACGATTACATTGATGAGGATTAAGATTGCAGGAAAACTGTAAGCGCATATTTGCCATTGCTGACTTGCACCTACCGGGTGAAAAAGATAAATCGATGGATATATTCGGTCCGCAGTGGGAAGGACATTTTGAAAAGATTAAGGCAGATTGGGCTTTAAAGGTTGATAATGAAGATATAGTGCTTATACCAGGGGATATATCTTGGGCTATGACTCTTGAAGGCGCTTTAGAGGACTTATTTTCTATAGGAGAATTACCAGGCTATAAGGTATTGCTCAGAGGAAATCATGATTATTGGTGGTCCTCAATATCAAAGTTGCGAAGCGTGCTACCTGATAAGATGTACGCAATACAGAATGATGCATTGCTGATTGGTGATTATGTAATATGTGGCTCAAGGGGTTGGGCTATTACAGAGGGCGAAACGGCTGAGGCTGATAAAAAAATATATGAAAGAGAGCTTATGCGCATGGAGATGTCGCTAAATAGGGCGTGTGCAATAAGTGGGGGTAGAAAAATCGTAGCTATGATACATTTTCCGCCACTGGATATATGTGGTGATGATACGCCTTTTACAACCCTATTTGAGAAATTTGGCGTGTCATATGTAGTGTATGGACATCTGCATGATAGAGGGACATCAAGCGCTTTTTGCGGTGTGAAAAACGGGATATTTTATCAGCTAGTTTCATGCGATTATTTGGGGTTTAGATTGTTTGAGCTTGATGTTTGTTAACCTGTATATGGTAAAGTTTATGTATAGCTAAATAAGGCTATAAGTTAAATAGCGATTTGTTTTGGTTGACAGCTTATTTGATAGGCTGTTTTTTTGTTCGCAAAAACAGAACAAAGTTCTAAACGATATGAGAATATCAAAAGGAAACATATAACAAAAATACAAAAATGCGATGAAGGTAAAAACTTTCATTTTATTTTATGTATTTTATCAGATTGTATGTTCCTATTGATTGAAAAAAACAAACCGAAGTACGCAAAAGGATTAAAAAATAGACCAAAATAGCTTTTTGTTTCTATTGACCTAGGTGGTGATAAGTGTTATTTTGTGTCATGAAATGGATTATAAATGGAGATTGGTGGGTGAACTAGGTGGATCAAGAAAATAGCACAATTAACAGTGGTTCATCTAGTGATGAAAGTCTAAAGTCTGTGGCGGTTAATAACTTACAGCTGAATGGCGCGTTTTGGCACAGCATAGATAACAAAGGCAGAGTGATAATTCCCCAATTCTTCAGAGACCAACTTCAAGACGGCATAATAGTAAGCGTTAACACGGCACAGGACAGCATAGCGATATATCCCACAGAAATATGGAATGAAAGGGTGGAAATGTTAAGCCGACTTGTGGAAAAGAAACGCTCGCTAGAGCCGATACTATCAAGGTTTTCTATGCTTTCGTATCCAAATTGCAATTTTGATCAACAGGGAAGGGTGCTTATACCGGCGCTGCTTAGGGATAT
>JAAYOC010000005.1 GCA_012520505.1 Oscillospiraceae bacterium | reverse complement strand
ACTCCGTCTCCATCTAAGAAGCAAATATGTTTATTTTCGTGCCCGAGATTGTTGTCTCAGTCTCGAGTAAGAGACTTCTTTTCATTACTCTGCGCTTTTCATTTCAACTTTATTCATTCTGGTACTTCTTATTATCTTTAATATTAAAGCTGCAGCCTCTATTTATTAAACTTTTCAATATAATTACTTCTCTTGTATTTAATATTAACTTTAAATGTGAGTCCATTTCTTTTTGCCCATCTCCATCATTAAACTCTTTCATTAGTTCAATATATTCGTCTCTTGTAAATATTGGAGGCCGTCCAGCTTCACCAACAACGTAAAATACTTTCACCACAGATATTTTTACACATAATAAGATGATCACAAAAGAAACGAATTAATTCGTCGATGTTTGATTGATCGAAGATTTAACAATAAATTTCTTGGGAATAGTTAGAGTCCAAGCACGATGTTCAAGAAAAAAACATTCCACAATATACAATATATAGGGTGTTCACAAAGTTACTTCATCTATGTAAAAATTTTTACTACTATCTTAGATATGGATAATATTTTAATATATATACGGGTAGTCACCTCCGCAGCTTATGACCGCATCAAGTCTCTTTAACCATGACTCGAAGACATTTTTCCAAATATTAATATCGATTTTTTCGCAAATTTGTCTTACTGTTTTGTCGAGTTCATAGGTCGATGAGATCTTATAATTTCTTAATTCTGATTTGATGTATCCAAAGAGAAAGAAGTCACATGGTGATATATCAGGTGAATATGGAGGATGATCGAGTTTCTTCAAACCTAATTCTTTAATTTTTGCGATTGTCATTTTTGCAGTATGCACTTTTGCATTATCCATATGCAAAGTTAGACAATGTTTTGTCTTTCCTGTAATGTGTGCTTCTCCACGTTCTTTCAAATGGGGTAATATAACATCGCACATATATGTGCTATTGAACTTTGAATTTTCAGGTAACACATCAATAGACACAATGCCATATGCTGAAAACGAGCAAAAAAACATAAGTTTTTTTGTGTAAATCATCCTTTTTTCGATGTCAGGCGGGACTTCATCCTCTGTGCACCATTTTGATTCATTTGGATAATTAAGATATATCCAAGATTCATCTCCTGTTATTACAGCTGCTCTTTGGCATTCCTTTAACTTACTTAGCTTAATCAGGAGAGCTTTAGATAACTCCATTCTCAACTTTTTTTGCTCATCCGTTAAAAAGTGCGGAACCCATCTTGCATACTTCTTTGTTAACCCAAGTTCAAGCTTAAGCACTTTGATGATTTTTCCACAACTAACGTGGAGCTGCTGTGCTATGAAACGCGCGCTTGCAAAAGGGTATTCATCTAATATTGATACCACTGCACCTGTGTCAATTTTTAAGGAAGGTTTTCCAGAGCGACTTGCATCTTCGAGGTGGGTACGGCCTTCTTTAAACTGCTTGTACCAGTATTTGACACCGTTAGATGTTATGGTCCCTGCTCCATATGTAGCATTAATAAGATCAGCAGAAGTGGTTGCTGAATGGCCATTCAAGAAGAAATAATGGATGACGGATCGAATTTCTAAATCCATAATTTTTTAAAATTTTAAACGTAAATTTTTGATGCTTCGTTTATAAACGTATGCATAACTGTTATTCTTGAAACTCATATATAATATGCATATGCATATAATCTTTCTATACATATATATTTACAAGGATAAAAAGAGAGTAGTAAAAATTTTTACATAGATGAAGTAACTTTGTGAACACCCTATATTGTGTATACCGTTTTGGCTACCTTTTGGGGTAAACCCCAAAAGCTACCCAAAACCTTTGTACGGAAGCTTCCAGAGCACTCACCACTTCTCCAGAGCACCTCCAGAGCACTTCAGTTACGAGAAAATCAATAGTAATTTT
>JAAYOC010000084.1 GCA_012520505.1 Oscillospiraceae bacterium | reverse complement strand
GTTAGAATATTTTCAAACTACAGGGCAAACTTCGCTTTTGCCCAGTAGTTATAAAAAAGTCGCTGAAAGGGAAAGGTATGAAGTTTGGAAATACACTTCCAATGGCTCATTTGCTATTAGAGGCGTACGAGGAAATATTGCTGTTGGTCTATCGGAGAAAAAAAGAACTATATACATTTCAACGACAGGCATAAACGGAGAATATGATACAATTATCCCTTTTAATAATACAAATTTTCCTAATTTAATATCTAGTGGTACCAGTTATGTTGAAACATTGTTCGTTTTACCGTGGACTCGAAACAGAACAAATGCACAGGGTGGGAATCAGTGGCGTTTAGTTGTTGTATCTAGTACAGGACAGGTGTACCACAATTTCCCTTCAAGGGCAATAGATTCGGATGGAGCAGAAGTAGATGGTGATATTGCAAGATTCGATGAAAGTGTGATTTGGGATTTGCCGGAAAGAAAATATCCTTCCAAGAATCCATTAGCGAGTGGTGCTGAGTATTATTTCCCATGTTTACCAGATAGCTGTTACGAACATCACCCACTTTTAAATACGGACCCTAACTTTATTGATACTTACGGTAATGGGGGTTTTGGTTTATCCAAAACCGTTGGGAGTAATACTTATCCTAGATTTTATATTCCTAAAAGGATAAATTCATGTGTTCCACTTTTCCCGATGGGTGGTTATGAACCGGGGGATAAAATTACATTGGTGGGTACTTATCGAGCTAACAATAATGCTGGCATAGGAGCCAGAATCGGAGTATTTGCAACTGATGACGGGGGGCGACAGTGGTATTGTAAATATGAATTTGCCGAAGCAGGTTCGTATCCAAACTGGGGAAACGATATTGATACAACAAATATCGCAACTGCTTATACTGCCGATAGTTTTCAGGTTGTAAAAAAAACAAATGTTTATCCATCAGCGTTAGATAAAGAACCAACGACAAAGTTTACAATCGGAGATCCTGTGGTGATTTCCGATATTTCCAGAGCTAATCCTGCTGTGGTTACAACTGCTACTGCTCATGGGTTGTTAACTGGGAATATAGTTGCAATTCAAGACAATCCAGGAAGTACTGAAACTTCGCCGGATTGGGATTGGATGCGAAATGATACTCTCAGTGAAACTTCTGGTGGTAATGGTGTGACGTTTAAAATTGAGAAGGTAGACGATACATCTTTTAAGTTACATGAGGAGGTTCATTCACCTTTTAACAATCTTGCCGCCCGACACATTCATCATATTAATAGAATTAAAGACGGTTGGATTATGGGAACAGGGGAGCAATATCCGGAAGGTTGGCTATTTTATATTCCGACCAAGGCAGCAGACTCATATACTTTATTATTAGCTACAGATAAACTTGATTTTCACAGATTGAACTCAGCACAAGAAGGAATACAGCGCAGTCTTGGCTGCATTATGTTGGACGATACAGACAATACAATAGTTTTTGCTTCTGACATATCAAATTTAACAAGACCAAATATAGCTGTTCCTGACGGTAGAACTTTCGAGGTTATGAGAAGTTCTACCGGAATATTTAAGGGTAAACTTGTTGATGTGGATGATTTTGAGAAATTTATGCCAATATTTGAAGCCAAAGAGGTTGCTTATTTTTTCAAAGAAATACAAGGAACAACCTGGATATATTGTGGGCAAAGAGGAGAGCTTGCTATTAGCTTTAACAAAGGAGTAACATGGTCAGCAGTTGATTTAGATGCTGTAGCACAATATTATTATGGCGAAAATAATCAGTGTATCGTAATTAGTGATTTTATAATCGTGTTTAAATAATTCGCGCCATTAAACTAACGGAATAGCGATAGTTGAATAAGGTAACAAGAGGTTG
>JAAYOC010000091.1 GCA_012520505.1 Oscillospiraceae bacterium | reverse complement strand
ACGGCTCCCTTTTCACAAACATCTAGAATACTATTTATTGCTGAAATGAGATACTTTTGATCAAGTTTTTTACTTTCCTTTATATAAGGTGTAGGAACAGCAACAATATAAGTATCAGATTTCTGATATTCAGTTTTAAACTTAATCCCTTTTTCTATAGCATCACTAAAAAGTTCCTCTAATCCCTCTTCCTCGAAAGTTAACTTTCCTTTTGAAAGTGAGTCTATTAGTTTTTCGTTTAAATCAGTTCCAACCACTTCAACTCCACTCTTAGCAAACATTAAAGCTGTTGGTAAACCTATGTAACCTAATCCGATAACATTTATCATTTAATCCACTCCTTTATCTAAGTATTTAAAATTAGTATTACTCTCAAAATAATCAATATATTCATCTACAACAGAGTTTATCCCGAAATATGAAAGTGCTAGTGAAGAAAGCTTTTCCCTTTCTTCATCAGCAATAGAAATGAACTCTTTAAGTAACTCATTGTTATTTTTCAATTCAGACAGCCCTAAGATATATTTATGGCATTTAGGGTAACGTTCAACAAAGTCTTGGATTGACCCTATTTCACCTGAATATATAATGGGAATTCCTAGGCACAAATAATCAGATATTTTACATGGAGAAGCTACTCTATTGACTATAGAGCTATCTCTTAATACAATCCCTGAATGAAATGTTGATAGATACAAGTATAGATCCGTTGGAGACATACGATTTACATATATAATATTATTAGACTCTAGTTCACTAATAGAGTTTGTTGCTCCAATAATTTCAATCTTCCAACCTCTGTCTGCGATTAATGACGCTAAATACTGAACACCATCTATAAAATTTTTCTTTTTTATCCACGCTATTTTACCTACATACGCTAGATTTTTCTTAATTTTATCTGTTTTTTTATATTGCATGATTGACAAAGTAGGAATAACCTTTATGTCAGTTAACCCAGCGTTATTCTTATATTTGTTTATCAAATAGGTTTTGAGATTATTCGATACTGCTGTTACAGAAGTAGCTTTACTAAACACCTTCTTATAGTACCGGTCTAAAAATGGATTAAATAAGTTTTTAGTAAAAGAATACTTTAATTCTTCACTTACTCCTCTAACATCTAAGTTGTTTATTATATGTTCAGTATTGAACTTCTGCACTAGATGCACACTAATATTATATGCAAAATATCCTCTAGAATTGAAAAACAGACTTTCTGAAGTAAAATTAAACTGATTTCTAATACTATTGCAATAATATTTAATGTCAGAATTTAACAGCAGTTTATTTCTGCGTTCAATAAATATCCTATCCACTTTTCCATCAAGTCCTTCAAACATCTTACCATTAGCAATTTGAATTAAACTAATTTTCCACCCAGGCCTCTTAATCCAAGCATTTAATAATTCAATTACTTGGGTTCTATACACGTTCCCCTTGTTTTCTCCATACGTTATATAAACTAGATGATTCACCTAAATTCCCTCCGAACTACAACCCTGCATTTTTTAAATATTTGTGCAATACCATTCTATCGCTGCTTCAATTCCTCTTTCAAAACTCCAACTTGGGTCATATCCAAACATCTCTTTAGCCTTACTGATATCCGCATTACTATGCTTAATATCACCTT
>JAAYOC010000041.1 GCA_012520505.1 Oscillospiraceae bacterium | reverse complement strand
TGGTTACCACTTCACAGGTTGGTCACCAACAGTTGCAGATAAAGTAACAGCAAATGCTACATATGTTGCACAGTGGGCAGCAAATAAATATGTGATAGTGTTCGATAAGAATGCAGCTGATGCTGAAGGTACAATGGAAGACCAAGAAATGGTTTACGATGTAACTGAAAAGCTTAACGCAAATGCGTTTGTAAGAGCAGGTTATGTATTCGCTGGTTGGAATACGGATACACTTGGTGAAGGCGATTCATATGTTGATGAACAGGAAGTTATGAATCTTACAACAGAACCGGATATCGTTCTTTATGCTATGTGGGAAAAACTTCCGGAAATTATTATTCCTGATGAAACACCACTTGGTCCTGTTGAACCAACAAAGCCAGCTCCTGTAATTGAAATCATTGATTCAACACCTCTTGATGGTTCACCACGTACAGGTGACGAAAATGTGATTTTTGCATGGGTGTCTGTTCTTACAGCTTCAGGTCTTGGATTCGTATTACTTCGTAAGAAGAACGAAGACGAGGAAATCTAGATACAAGTTTAAGGCGGAGAGTTTTCTCCGCCTTTTCTTTTTATCATTAAGTGATTTTTAGTCATTATGGATTAAAATTTGATTAGTGCAACATGGACAAAAAAACAATAAAATGCTGAAAACGTTCATAGCATATTTCAATTGTTTTAAATGCTATAAATTATTAGAATATTAACAAATATTGAACGGTGCGCAAATATAATGGTTTTTATATATTGGAATAAACATTATATTTGTTCAAGGCCCAAAAATAAAAACAATATTGTGAAGGGGTTAAAAATATGAAAAAAACGAATTCTCTCATTTATACTATGCTTGGCAATGATTTTGTCATTGGTTCCAATAAGCTTAGTAGTAAACGCAGAAGAAACACCTATTGAAGGTCAAAATTATGAAGGTATGCTAACGGCTGACGGTTTAGAACTCGCTAAAAGAGTAACCGACAACAAGGACGGCACATATAAAGTGCAACTTGAGGCATATGCCACTGGTGAAGTTGTAACAACAACTACAATTGTAGAAAAAGCTGTTCCGGCAGATATCGTTCTTGTGCTTGATGTTTCAGGTTCAATGAGAGACCGAATGACTGTTGGTAGATACAAAGATGCTAAGGGTAGTCTTGATACAACTCTTGGTCAGACAGCAGGGTATTATGCTTTTGATAACGGCGATACATCTATTAAATACAATGTAGATACACAAACATGGCAACAGTATATATATGTCGGTCTTTGGCCTTTTGGTAGCTATCAATGGGTTGATATTAATGACAATAACAATCGGCTGGTTTATGTTAGACGTATGGATGCTTTAAAGGCAGCTGTTAACGGCTTTATTGATTCTATTAGAGCAAATGCAGTTGATAATGATGTTGACAACAGAATTGCAATTGTTAAGTTTGCTGGCACAAAGAAAAATGAAATAGGAAACGATACATATGGTCCTTATAACTACAACTATTCGCAGATAGTAAAAACTCTTACTGATGTTAAGGCAGATGCTAATGCGGCAATAGTTCTAAAAGATACTGTTAATAGCTTAACAGCTAGTGGAGCAACAGCAGCTGATTATGGTATGGAACATGCATACACAATTATCAATGACATACCTGCAGGCAGAGAGAGTAATAAGGTTATTGTAATGTTTACAGATGGTGAGCCAAATCATCATAGTGGATTTGATCCCGATGTTGCAGATGATGCTATCAGTGCTAGTAAGGATATTAAAGATAAAGGTGCAAGTGTATACACTATTGGAATTTTTAGTGGCGCAAATCCAAATGGACCGATTAGTCCTTACAATAATACCCAAAGAAAAATGAATAGATATATGCATTTTGTTTCTTCGAACTATCCTAATGCTACAAATTTGAATAACGGTGGTACTCGTACACCAGGATCAAATTTCTATCTTGCGGCAGATAATGCGGGTGCTCTTTCAAATGTGTTCCAGACAATTGCTGAACAAATTGATGATACTACTGTAACAACAAGTGTAGAATTAGGTTCAGAGACAGTTGTTCATGACATTGTTGCCGATAACTTTGCTCTTCCGGAAGGTGCAGATGAAAATTCAATTAATGTTTACACGGTTGCTAAAGAAGCAGGTGAAGGTAATTGGGCAGAGCCTGTTGCATTTGCAGCAACAAAAACGGTTGTCGGAAAATCTGTAAAGGTAAGTGGTTTTAACTTTAAAGATAATTGTGTTACAGAAGACCCAAAACCAGAGACAACGGACGACTATGGTAAAAAACTTGTTATTGAGTTTACGATAACTCCTGATTATTCAAAGACATATGGTGGAAATAACATTGAGACAAACAGCAGGAATACAGGAATTTATAAAGATAATCAACTTGTTGCTAATTTCCCAATGCCACATGCAGATATTTCGGTAAGATATGAGTTTGCAACCCAAGATTTTGCAATTTATATAACACAAACGGCAAATCTAAAGGATTTGATTATTAACACAGCTAATGGTCCTGATGGAAGTCTTAATGCTTACGTGGACATATTGTACACAATTAAAGACAGTAATGATAATGTAGTAGGAACATATTTGATTGAAGCAGGCAAGACTTTTGCAGAAGGTACATTCACAGGAGCAAATGTTGCTCTTGTAGAGGATACAACTTATAAAGTTAGTTGTGCAGTTACTCCAATAGATGCGTCTGTAACAGGTGCTCCGGCTGTTGCTACGGCGGGTAAATGTGATGGAGCTACAGTAAAGAATGCTACAGTTTACGTTTGGGCACCGGCAATTACTGAAGAAGATGACACAGTTGATGCCGGAACAAAGGTTAATCTTAAGGACTATGTAGAAGCAGTATGGACTTCTACTTCTGGTGCTCCTACACCGGCAGGCGTAGCTCCGGCACTTACATTTGATGTAGCTAAGGCTGATAATGCAGTAATTGCAAGTTTTGCTGAATATGAAATGCTTGAAGATACAGATTTCTTTGTTATCAATGTTAAAGCAGGCGACGTTGCTGTTGATTCAGCAAATGTTACATTTAGCAATAACGGAACTGCAACAAATAAATATACAATTAAGGTTACATATTATTCAGTAACATTTGATAAAAATACACTTATGCCTGTAACCGGTATGCCGGAAAATTATACAAATGTAATTCCGGGTGCAGTAGTTGCGGCACCGGCTGCTCCTTCAGCTGAAGGGTATACATTTGGTGGCTGGTATACAGATAAAGATTGTGAAAACGCATATGACTTCTCAACGGCAGTAACAGCAAATATTACTCTTTATGCTAAGTGGGAGAAACTTCCGGAAATTGTCATTCCTGATGAAACACCACTTGGCCCTGCTGAACCAACAAAGCCAGCTGAAAAACCGGCTCCTGTAATTAAAATTATTGATACAACACCTCTTGACGGTTCTCCACGTACAGGTGACGAAAATGTGATTTTTGCATGGATGTCTGTTCTTACAGCTTCAGGTCTTGGATTCGTATTACTTCGTAAGAAGAACGAAGACAAGGAAATCTAAATAATTTTAAAGGCGGAGTATTATCTCCGCCTTTTCTTTTTCCTTTCTTTTTGTTAAAATGTTTTTTGGGGGTGCTGGTATGAAATATTCATTAGGAATAGATGCTATTGAGATTTCCAGAATTGAGAAATCCATTAAGACTCCGGGCTTTATTGAAAGAGTCTTTAGCCCACTGGAAATAGAATATTTTGAAGATACCGGAATGAAAGCACATTCTTTAGCGGCGACGTTTTGTGCAAAGGAAGCATTTTCCAAAGCCATTGGGACCGGAATACGCGGGTTTGCGCTGGCTGAGGTGCAAGTAATTCGAAATTCGCTTGGCAAACCCTCTTTGCACTTTATTGGAAACGCCGCTAAAATAGTTGCGGAAAAAGGGCTTTCATTTGATTTAAGTTTGACGCATACAGACAGCCTTGCAATGGCGGTTGTTATTGCTTATGGAGATGAGAATAAATGAGGATCTACACAGCATCAGAAATTCGTCTTGTTGAAGAACGCGAGAATGAAATAGGCACAAGATTCATTCGTCTTATGGAAAATGCGGGTTCAGCTTGTGCTAAATATCTCGAGCGTTATAAAGGCAAGTTCTGCGTTATTTGTGGTAAAGGAAAAAACGGCGGAGACGGTTTTGTAATTTCAAGGAAATTACATGAAGCAGGTTTTGATGTTACAGCAGTACTTGCTTTCGGAGAACCGACGGCTCCTGACGCAATAGAGATGCTAAATCGCGCAAGAACAGCGGGAGTTGAAATAGTACGACATAACATAGACCTTTGTATTAGGTCGGCAGATATAATTGTGGATTGTATGTTTGGAATCGGTTTTCATGGTACTCCGGACGAGACAATTGCATCTGTGTTTGAAATGATAAATTCTACTTTTAGTTTTGTTGTTGCGATTGATGTTCCAAGTGGAGTAGATACTGACACCGGAATGGTAGATACATGTGTTTGTGCTAATGTAACTCTTGCAATCACTTGTTTAAAGCCTGCACATGTTTTGCTTCCTGCTAAGTCATTTTGCGGAGAAATTGAGGTGCTTGAAATTGGCATATCTGAAGAAGCTTTAGATTATATTGAGCATTCATATACCACTTTATGCGACGAAGAAGTAGGAGCTATTTTAGAAGTTCGTGATGACTTTGCACACAAGCATAATTTTGGTTCTGTTCTAGTTGTCGCAGGAAGCAGAAATATGCCGGGCGCCGCTTGTCTTGCTTCTAAAGCAGCGGTTGTTACCGGCGCCGGCCTCACTACTGTCGCATTCCCGGCTTCAGCATATCCTGCTCTCGCAGCACATGCTCCTGAGGTAATGCTCTGTCCGGTGAAGGAGGATGAATCAGGAAAGTTGGCATCTCGTACTCCATTACTTGAATATGTAGAAAAGGCAAATGTGCTTGTTATTGGACCCGGTCTTGGCAGATCTGAAAATATTACTTCTATAGTCTGCTCTTTACTTAAAGCTGCTAAATGTCCTGTTGTTTTAGATGCAGATGGTTTAAATGCAATTGTGGATTGTATAGATATTCTAAAGGAATGCTCAGATGTTATTGTTACTCCACATATGGGTGAGATGAAGAGGCTAGGTGGACTTTCAGCTGTAGAGTTTGCAACTCAATATGGCGTGACTGTTTTGTTGAAAGGACCTGTTACAGAAGTAGCTTCCAGTGCCAAAATTTATTTGAATAGCTCCGGCAATGTAGCACTTGCAAAAGGTGGCTCGGGTGATGTTCTTTCAGGAATGATTGGAGGATTACTAGCCCAAGGATTATCAAGCTTTGACGCAGCTTCTGTAGGTGCATATATACATGGAAGAGCCGCCGATATTATGAGTAAAGAAAGAGGCGTTGCATCGATGCTGCCGTCAGATTTATTTGCTGGAATTTCCAAGTTTTATATGTCAATAAATCGATAAATTAAATAAATTCGAGCCTGTAAAGTTGTTTTACTTTACAGGCTCTTTTTCACAATGTTGTTGAACAATAAAAAATGGTTTGTTATAATAATACCAGCTATTGTTATTTATGTTGTTAACTAATATAACTTAATGTTATATTGTTAGTACATTGTGTGATTTTGTTGCGTAATTGCGTGACTTAATGTTTTATATTTATTCAATTGATTTTGTATGTGGTAAAGGTGAATTATGAGTAAACTTATTGTAATTGAAGGACTAGACGGTTCAGGAAAGTCGACACAAGTAGAAATCCTTTGTAAGAAACTTCCTGTAAGAAAGATTAAACTTCCAAATTATGATAGTCCTTCAAGTTCACTTGTAAAAATGTATCTGGCGGGAGATTTTGGTACTGATGCTAATGATGTGAATGCATATGCGGCATCTTCTCTTTATGCAGTAGATAGATTTGCAAGTTATACGACGGAATGGAAAGAAGATTATCTTGCCGGAAAAATTATTTTAGCTGATAGATATACAACATCTAATGCTTGCCATCAAATGACAAAGCTTCCAAAAGAAGAAAGAGATTCATACCTCGCTTGGCTTGAAGAGTTTGAATATGAATTAATTGGTATCCCAAGACCATCACTTGTATTGTTTTTGGATATGCCGGTTGAAATATCGCAAAAACTTATGACTAAAAGATATGAAGGAGACGAGGATAAGAAAGATGTCCATGAGGCAGATGTCTCATATCTTAAGGCTTGTAGAGAAGCTGGTCTTTATGCTGCCGATAAACTTGGTTGGAAAGTAATAAAATGTTATGAAGGCGATGAACCGCGTCCGGTTAATGATATTGCTGATGATATTTGGAAAGCAGTGAAAGAACTTGAAGATTGATTTTAGGCGACCTGAAATTTCAGATGCTTCTTGGGTTCACGAGGCATTTGAAGGAACAGATAGAATGTGCTCCGAATCTTGTTTTGGAAATCTGTTTATGTGGTATGAGTCCTATGATTGTACAATTGCAAATGTTGATGGAGTTTTAGTTTGTAAGGTAAAAGATAGTTATACCTTTCCAATAGGTGGAGATGACGATACTGTTTTTTCACTTCTTGAGAAATTTAATCCACCGATAATGCATGCAATTTGTCCCGGACAAAAAGATAAAATTGAAGTACGTCTACCGGGAGTCTATGAATTTACGGAAAACAGAGATGTTTTTGATTATATTTATTCAGTTTCCGATTTAGCAAATCTTTCCGGGAAAAAATATCGCTCAAAAAGAAATCATATCTCATTTTTTGATAGAACTTATTCTTGGAAATATAAAAAAAATGGATGCTTCAACTGCTCTTGATTGTATTGAATTTTCAAAACAGTGGGTAGCAGAAAATTCAGAAAAAAATGTTTTAGATGAATTTTATGCATTAAGTAAAGCACTGACAAATTTTGATGCACTCGGTCTTGTTGGTGGAATCATATATGTGGATGGAGAAATTGTTGCTTATACTTTTGGAGAACCAATTTCAAAGGATTTGTTCTGTACTCACGTAGAAAAGGCAATTGTTTCTATGCGTGGTGCGTACCAGTTGATAAATAGAGAATTTGCGAGGAATTCTATAAATGATTTTTCTTTAGTCAACAGAGAAGAGGATTTAGGCATTCCCGGTCTTCGTAAGGCAAAAGAATCTTATCATCCGCAAATTTTATTACCAAAATATATCGCAAGGAGAAAAACATGAGACATACTGTTGATTTTGCCAATGTAGGTGATTATGAAAATATTACAAGCATTTGGCGCATGGCTTTTGCAGATTCGGATGAATACATTAAGGATTTTTTCAATATGATGTATAAAGATGGGTATGCCTTAGTTTCTCGTGTTGAAGGGGTTCCTGTAGCGGTAGCTTTTTTCTTAGAGGCACAATTTGTAATTAAGGGACGTCCTTTTAGTGCATATTATTTTTATGCGGCTTCAACTCATCCCAGTCATAGAAGGCAAGGACATATGGGGGCAATTTTAAATAAAGCAGAAGAGGTTGCTATTCAAAGAAACGTAGATTTTATCATTTTGGTTCCTGCAGAAGGACCACTTTATAGGTTTTATGCAAAGTTTGGTTATCAAACAACTTTTGCTAAAAGGGTCGTTACTTTTACAAGAGAAGAACTTCAAGCTATGGCAGTTGAACCAGATTTAAAACATGCTTTTTCAATGAATATTTTTGATATACGTCAAACTTCTCTCGGCCTTTATGACTTTTTAAATTGGGGCGAGGATGCTTTGAAATATGCAATGTATGAACATAATGCAGCAGGTGGTTCTGTCGCTTTCACCAGCGATGGATATGCGATGTATGAAACAGGTAAAAAGATGATGATTGTAAAAGAAATATGTTCCTTATCTCATCCGGGCGAGTTATTTACAATGCTTTTGATGGAAGATGATGTTGATATATTTAAATTTTGGCTTCCGGTAAAGGACCCAATACATTCAGAAAGTGAAGAAATAATACCGGTAGGCATGTGCCTTGGCCTTAATGAAGTGGCTAAAGTTGCAAGCTTTGGTATAAGAGACGCATACATTGGAATTACACTTGGATAAAGGAGAGTGTTATTATGATTTATGTATTCTTAGCAAACGGTTTTGAAGAATCAGAAGCAGTGGTGACAGTTGATGTAATTCGTAGGTGTGATCTGGATGTTAAAACGGTTAGTGTTGATGAAGATTTAGAGCATTTTGTTACGGGTGCACATGGAATTGCGATAAAGGCAGATATTCTTATTTCTGAGGTGTCATATGATGATATGGATGCTATTGTGCTTCCGGGCGGTATGCCTGGAACAAAGAATTTAGAAAATTCTGCAGATGTAAGACAGGCTATTAAGTTTTGTGCAGATAATGATAAATTGATTGCTGCAATATGTGCGGCACCTTCAATTCTGGGACATATGGGTTTACTTTATGGAAAGAAAGCTACTTGTTTTCCGGGTTTTGAACGTGAACTTCATTGTGGTGTTTTCACAGGAAGTGCGGTACAAGTTGACGGAAATATTATTACTGCTGATGGACCGGGTAGTGCTGTATTATTTGGTGAGGCAATTGCTGCATATTTTGTAGGTGACGAGCAGGCTCGTAGTATTACTGAAACTATGCAGTGTAGATTTTAATTTGGAGGAGAAGTATTCTAAATGGGCTCTTTTGACGTAGAGAAAGAACTGGAAACGTTACTTAAAAATATTCAAAAAGGTGATGCGGAAACAGTTCCGACTCCAAAACCAAAAACTGCTCCTACTAAAACACAGAGCGGAATTAAAATAATTGAAGATAAGACTGATTATAGTAAGGTTGATGATTCAAAAGCTGATTACTATTCCGGTGAGGTATATTTTGCTTCAAAGAAACCGGTAAGACCGGTAGTACAGCCGAAACAACAAAGACCAATCCAACAACCTTTGTATTCCGGTTCTAGTGTTGCAAAGAAAAAAGCTCCGTTACCGAATGAACAAATTGGTGGTAAGGTTTCAAGAGCAATAAATAAATTTTTACGTGATGGTGGACAACGTGCCGCTATCATCTATGTTCTTTTGCTTATAATTATTTCCATATTGCTCTCACTTTATATGCTTTCACTTGCTAATGATATATTTGCATTTACCAGAGGTGATGACGTTAAAACGGTCACAGTTTCAGAAAATGCTACTACAAATCAAGTTATTTCTCAGCTCGATAAAGCTGGACTTATAAAGCATGGAACTTTTTGTAAATTTTTTATGGCAATTACAAAAAGCCTTCATGAAATATCAGGGCCACCGGTATATTTAAGTGGTGTTTATTACCTTACTCCTTCAATGGGACTTGAAAAAATGTTGCTTTCTTGTCAGGAAACTCGAAAGGCCGAGACAGTAATTGTCACAATACCGGAAGGATTTTCAATTACTCAGATTGCTACAAGACTTGAGAAGTCAAAAGTTTGTATGTCTGATGAGTTTTATAGTAACTTGCAGACAGCAGAGTTTAATTATAAGTTCTTAGAGACAATTGAGAATAAGTCTTCCCGTTTTCATTACCTTGAAGGTTATTTGTATCCTGATACGTACGAATTTTATGTTGATCAGAACGCAAGTTCTGTAATAAATACAATGCTTTCAAACTTTAATAAAAAGTGGACAAAGGAATACCAAGCACGTGCTGATGAAATCGGTATGACAGTAGATGAAGTTATTATTCTTGCATCCATCGTTCAAAGAGAAGCAGCTGATGCTGAACAGATGCCTTTAGTTGCCGGTATATTTGTGAATAGACTTAATTCGACAACTTTTGCATCGCTCCAGGCGAATGCAACAACAGATTACGTAAATAATTACATAAAACCGAAAGTTACAACAGGTGAATATGACATTTATCTCTCTAAATATGGAACTTATAAATGCATAGGTCTTCCGGTAGGTCCGATTAGTTGTCCGGGTGATGATGCAATTAGAGCAGTGCTTTGGCCGGCGAAAACAGAATTTTATTATTTTTGTCATGACCCAAAGGGCAATATATATACTGCCGTAACCTCTGAACAACATAATATAAATGTCTACAAGGCACTGCGCAGTTAAGGAGATTATTTGATGAAGAGACCAGAATTGCTAGCTCCAGCCGGAGATATGGAACGTCTTGCGGCGGCACTTATGTATGGCGCAGATGCTGTGTATCTTGGTGGACAATTATTTAATATGAGAGCAGCAACGGAAAGTTTCTCGCCGGATGATTTAGCTTTAGCAGTAAATATGTGTCATAAGAAAAATGTAAAGGTTTATCTTGTGTGTAATACTTTGCCTCGAAATGCGGAGGTGCCTTTTTTACCACAATTTTTTGAAGTTGCAGAGTCAACTGGTGTTGATGCACTGATTTTAGCTGATATCGGTGTTATGAAACTGGCTCAGAAATATGCCCCGGATATTAATATCCATATGTCAACTCAGACAGGTATAGTAAATTATGAAACTGCAAATGCTCTTCATGAACTTGGTGCAAGTCGAGTTATTATGGCCAGAGAAATATCTCTTGATGATATTGCAGAAATTCGTATAAAGACACCTAAAGAACTTGAAATAGAATGTTTTGTTCACGGTGCTATGTGTATGTCTTTTTCAGGTCGTTGTATGCTTTCAAATTATATGACCGGCAGAGATGCAAATCGTGGTGACTGTGCTCAACCTTGCCGCTGGAAATATCATTTAGTAGAGGAAAAACGACCGGGTCAATATTTTGAAATAACGGATTCAAAAAAAGGTACATACATATTAAATTCTCAGGATATGTGTATGATTGAGCATATCCCGGAGCTTGTAGCTGCCGGTGTTGATAGCTTTAAAATTGAAGGTAGAGCGAAGTCCGCTTATTATGCTGCAGCTGTGACGAATGCATATAGAGCTGCAATTGATGAATATTTAGTTGCACCTTCTTTAGATTTTAAGCCGTCCCAGTGGATAATTGATGAAATGAAAAAAATAAGTTATAGAGATTACTGTACCGGTTTTTATTTTAGTGAACCGAGTGAAAATGCACATGTTTATTATGAGGGTGTGTATATTAGGGAATGGGATATTATTGCAAATGTCGATTCTTCTGATGGAGAATTTTTATATGTAACACAGAGAAATAGATTTTTTAAGGGAGATGAACTTGAAGTTTTGATTCCTTCTACAAAACCTTTCTCCATAAAAGTTGATAAAATGTGGGATGGGAAAGGTGAAGAAATAGATGTTGCACCAAATCCAATGGCAAAAATTAAAATTGCTTGTGACAAAGAAATTCCAAGTGGTGCAGTCCTAAGAAAGGAACGAGTATGAGTATTAGAGAAGAAACTTTAAAAATAGAAGATATAACTTTATCTCCACTCGCTGCACATTGCTCGCAGACGAAAGGTCGAGCTGTGCCTGAAGAGGAATGTAGTATAAGAACAGCATATCAAAGAGATAGAGACCGTATTATTCATTCAAGTTCCTTCCGCAGACTGAAACATAAAACCCAAGTATTTTTATCTCCTGCAGGAGACCATTATAGAACTCGTCTTACACATACATTTGAAGTGTCACAAATTGCCAGAACAATCGCGCGTGCTCTTCGACTCAATGAAGATTTGACTGAAGCAATTGCTTTGGCTCATGATCTGGGGCACACTCCTTTTGGTCATGCGGGTGAACGGGCTTTAAATGAAGTGTTTTTTGAAGGTTTTAAACACTATGAACAAAGTCTTCGTGTAGTAGATGTTCTTGAAAAAGATGGAGAAGGCTTAAATTTAACCTATGAAGTACGCGATGGAATTCTTTGTCATACAACAGGTAAGGCAGCAGAAACTCTTGAGGGAAGAATAGTAAAATTTGCAGACCGAATAGCATACATCAATCATGATATTGATGATGCGATTCGTGCAGGAATTTTAACTGAAGAAGATATTCCAATTCATCTTAGAGATGTCCTTGGTAAAAATAAAACTATTAGAATCAATACAATGGTAACATCTATTATTGAAAATTCAGAAAGAGATATAAAAATGGCCCCGGAAATTTATGAGGCCTACGTTGAAATACATAAATTTATGTTTGAAAATGTTTATAATAATCCTGTTTGTAAAGGTGAGGAAGGTAAGGCAATTGCAATTGTGCAGGAACTCTATAAATACTATGTAGAACATCCGGATGAAATGCCAAAACTTTATCGTGAAGTAGCAGAAAAAGAATCTCCAAAAAGAGGAGCTTGTGACTATATTTCAGGCATGTCGGATGATTTTGCACTTGCAACATATAGCCGCCTTTTCATTCCAAAATGTTGGGTGGAAAGGGGAAACTAGATGGCAATTCGTGAAGATTTTTTGCAGACTCTAAAAGAAAGAATTGATATTGAAGATTTAGTTCGTGAATATGTAGATATAAAAAAAGCAGGTTCAAATTCAAAAGGACTTTGTCCTTTTCATTCTGAAAAGACACCTTCATTTACAGTTTTTCCGGATACAGGGTCCTATTTTTGTTTTGGTTGTTCAAATGGTGGCGATATAATTACCTTTATTCGAGAGATTGAAAATCTTGATTATGTTGAGGCAGTAAAGTTTTTAGCAGAAAAAGCCGGACTGAATATGCCGGAAGATAATTATGATGATACTCTAGGCAAAAAACGCCAAAAAATGTATAAAATAAATAAAGATGCTGCTCGTTTCTTTTATGATCATATGATGAGTCCTGAGGGGAAAGCGGGTCTTGATTACTGGCTTTCTCGTGGATTTTCAATGAATACTATTCGCCGTTTTGGATTAGGTTTTGCGCCAAATAATTCATATGCTCTTATAAATCATATGAGACAAAAAGGGTATTCTGAGCAGGAACTTTTTGAAGTAAATCTTGCAAAGAAGAATGAAAAAGGCATATATTACGATAATTTTAGAAATCGTATTATGACACCTATCTTTGATCTTCGTGGTAATGTTATTGCTTTTGGTGGAAGAGTACTTGATGACTCAAAACCAAAGTATATTAATACCTCAGATACGCTTATTTATAAGAAAACACAAAATCTTTTTGCTTTAAATTTTGCTAAAAGTTCGGGTAAAACCAGTTTAATTCTTTGTGAAGGATATATGGATGTAATAGCTTTACATCAAGCGGGTTTTACAAATGCTGTTGCAGGTTGTGGAACAGCTCTAACGGATGAACAAGTGAGACTAATTTCACGTTACGCTGATAAGGTTTACCTTGCTTATGACGGAGACGGACCTGGTAAAGAAGCTTTAGAAAAGGCTATTGCAAAATTTCAGCAGACAGATATAATGATAAACCCTCTTGTTTTAGAGGGCGGTAATGATCCCGATGATATTTTAAGGAAATTTGGTCCGGAGCGCTTTAAAGCTATTCTTGAGGGTGCTTCAAACGAAATTGAATATAAGCTCAAAACTGCAAAAGAAGGTTTTGATTTAACTTCAGATGACGGACGTATTAAGTATCTACGTGCGGCCGTAGCCGTTTTGGCAACACTAGATAATGCCATTGAAAGAGATGTTTATGCCTCTCGTTTATCTGAAGAGCTTAATGTCAGTAAGGAAGCCGTTTTAATCCAAATTAAAGATGCTGAAAAAGGCCTGAAGAGGCAAAAAAAGAAAATTGATTTCAAGCAACTTAATGCAGGATTTAAAAATTATAAGGATGATTCTACATCCCGGGCTTCTACTACTGATGTTCAGTTAGGTAAAGCAGAAGAGATAATTCTTTCTTCAATTTTTGCTAATCCGGATTTCCTGAAAAAAATAGAACAAGATCTTTTACCGGAAGATTTTAAGTCAGATTTTAGAAAACGATTATATACTGTTCTTCAAAATCGAATTAATGCCGGTCAAGAAATAGATTTAATCTATTTATCTTCAGAATTTACACCTGAAGAAATGGGACAAATTGTAAAATTACAAAATTCCGGCTCACAAATTGCAGGAACTTTTAAGGAAATAAAGGATTGCATTGATGTTTTAAAAACTGAAAGGCAAAAAAATACAGAAATAAGTCCTGCTGAGCTATCAGATGAAGAATTTTTAAAACTTTTTAAAACTGATTAATAAAAAGGGAGTAACGTTTAATGGAAGAAAAAAAGATGTCAGTACTTAATGCCCTTTTAGAGAAGGGTAAGGCGCAGGGTAGAATTTCTACCAATGAAATAGACCAGGCGATTGTTGAAATAGACATCGATATGGAAGAACTCGATAAAATTTATGATACACTCGAGCAAAATAATATCGAAATCATTGATGATTTGGGTGATGCAGCACTTGAATCGCTAAATTTTGAACTTGAAATGCCAAAAGCAGTTGAGCTTGGTGCAGTTGATAATTCAAAGAATGCCGCAATGGATGACCCTGTAAAGGTATATTTGAAAGAAATTGGTCGAGTGCCACTTCTTACACCGGAGGAAGAAATTCAACTTGCAATGCGTATTGCAATGGGCGACGAAGGAGCAAAAAATAAACTTGCTGAGGCAAACCTTCGTCTTGTTGTAAGTATTGCAAAGCGTTATGTTGGTCGTGGAATGCATTTCCTTGATTTAATTCAGGAAGGAAACCTAGGCCTTATTAAAGCAGTAGAAAAATTTGATTTTACCAAGGGCTTTAAGTTTTCAACTTATGCTACTTGGTGGATTCGTCAGGCAATTACTCGTGCTATTGCAGACCAGGCCAGAACAATTCGTATACCGGTACACATGGTTGAAACAATTAATAAGGTTAAGAAAACAAGCAGTCATCTTCTTCATCTCAATGGTAGAGACCCAACGGTAGAAGAGATTGCAAAAGAACTTGATATGCCTGTAGAAAAGGTACGTGAGATTCTCCGTGTTGCTCAAGAACCTGTGTCTCTTGAAACTCCTATTGGTGAGGAGGAAGATTCACATCTTGGTGACTTTATCCCTGATGAAGATGCACTTGCACCGGCTGATGCTGCTGCAGCTATTCTTCTTAAAGAACAACTTGCAGAGGTTTTAACAACTCTTACTCCAAGAGAAGCAAAAGTTTTGGAACTTCGTTTTGGTCTTGAAGACGGACATCCTCGTACACTTGAAGAAGTTGGTAAAAAATTCAATGTAACCCGTGAGCGTATTCGACAGATTGAAGCTAAAGCACTTCGTAAACTTCGCCATCCAAGTCGCTCAAAGAAACTAAAGGATTTTATTGATTAACTATGTAGCAGAGCCCGAAACCATAGAGGTTTCGGGCTTAAAACCTTTATTTTTTTGTAATATTTTTGAAAATTGTTTGTAATTGACACCTTTTATATTGTTAGTATGGGAGGAATTTAGGATGACGATGAACATACTGGTATGTGACGACGATAAAGCAATACTTGATTCTATTGAAATTTATTTGCAAAATGAGGGCTTTAAAGTGTTTAGAGCTACAAATGGGATTGAAGCTTTAACAGTGGCTGAATCGCAAGAACTTCATTGTATTATTATGGATATAATGATGCCACAGATGGATGGTATGACTGCTACAACAAAACTTAGGCAGAATAAAAACATACCTATTATATTGTTGTCAGCAAAATCTGAGGATACCGATAAAATTGCAGGACTCTCTTTTGGTGCTGATGATTATGTGACAAAGCCATTTAATCCGCTTGAACTGGTAGCAAGAGTTAAGTCTCAGATTAGACGATATACTTCTCTTGGTAGTTTAGAAAAAACTGAAAATGTTTTGCAAAGTGGTGGCCTTGTACTCGATACAGCGGCTAAAACAGTTACAGTTGATGGAGAACCGGTTAAGGTTACTGCGACAGAATATAAAATTCTTGAGTATTTAATGGAAAATATGGGCCATGTTCTCTCAACTAATCAAATTTATGAGGCGGTTTGGCAAGAAGAAGCTTTTGCAACTGAAAAAACAGTAACAGTACATATTCGTCGTATTCGTGAAAAAATTGAAATAAATCCTAAAGACCCAAAATATATTAAGGTGGTGTGGGGAATTGGCTACAAAATTGATAAAGATTCGAAATAGTCGAATTTTAAAAGCACTCATTATAATCATTTCGTGTATTAGTTTTGTGTTTGCTTATTATCAGGCTCTAAATTTAGAAAGATATTATTACGATAACATGAATCCGTTTGCCGGCTGGATTTTTAGACCTAATTCTACTGTGATGGGAAGTGGCTCTTCTGCTTTTGCAACTCAGATTCGTGAAGATACGGACAGTGTACGAAAACTTGTAACAGTCTACATTAGTGATGAAATGGTGGAGTCCGGAAAGGCTTTTGAAGCAGAAGAAACTAGAATTCGTAAAGCATTTGCCGATGATCTTGAAAGAAAAAAACTTCAGCATAAGAAAAATATAATTGACTCAATGCATCCTTATAATGAAGAAACTGAAATTTTTGAGTATCCGAATTCAAAGGTTCATGTTTTAAGTAATTTTACATATTCAATGCAGATTGCTGCTGATAATAGTAATAATGGTATAACAACTGTAGACGGAATTGATTATTACAAAGGATATCCTTTAGACGCGATTGAGATTGATGATAAGGGACTGGAAGAAAAACAAGAAAGCAACTTAAATAAAGAAATTATGATAGCTCGTTCTAATTTTAAATCTGATTACGCAAAAATTAAGAAACATCTTGGAAGTCTTAAGAATTATCATTACTACTTAAAGGACAAACAAACCGGTCAAATTCATACAAATATGAAAAATATTGAAAATTTAAAATTTTCTGATGAAGATTACGGAGCTTCAATAATAAATGGAGAAATAAAGTTTAGCGCATTTTTACGAAATGTTCTTAATGAGAACGAAGATTTACCTTGGTACTATGATGAAAATAAAGAGCCGAGATATTTATATGGCGCTGAAAGTTATTATACATACTGTTTTGGTAGCCTTGATGAAAATCGTTATGATATTTATATTCAAGTAAATGCAAACGAGAAATCTATTGTTGAAGGCGATGTATACAGCAAATTATATAATCAATGGGCACAATCTAAAGGGGATTTTAAGAAAAATATTACGATATTCTTAACGGCTTTAACAACGTGGATTCTTAGTTTAACAGTTCTTGTGGCAATAGCCGGAATTAAGGAAAAAGAGGGTGTTAAATCAGCAAGAATTGATAAAATTCCTAACAGTATTCATTTTTTAATTTCAGGTTTTGCATGTGCTGTATTTGCAATACTTCCGTTGTATATTTATGAATATTTCTTTGGTTGGGATTTTTTACCTACTTATAATATTGGAATTGCATCAATTCCGGCAAATTTGATTCTTATTGAATGGCTTATGTCTGTTAGTCGTGAAGTTAAAAATAAAAATTATTTTAAAAATACAATTACATACAAGCTGTTTATAAAGAGAATTTCAAGCATTAGAGCTTGGATAACTTCAGGAGTAAGCAAACTTACGCATAAGTCAATTAAAAGAAAAATATTCATGGTAGTCACTTTTTATATTATTTTAAATGCAATTATTGTGGCTTTTATGGCAGTTTACTATCATGTTACTCCATATTACGATGAAATAGGATATAATACATGTATAGGATTTGTTTTACTAAATAGTATTTTCGCAATTTTATATGTTCGTAAAATTTCAGGTGCTCTCGATAACGTTCTTTCAGCTTTAACAAAGGCAGAACAGGGAGATTTCGATTTTGAACTTCAAACTCAATATATGCCAAGTGCAATTAGACCTTTAGCTGAAAAGACAAATAATTTGACTGATGGTCTGGAAGTTGCAATTAACGATGCAGTACATTCTGAGAGAATGAAGGCTGAGCTTATAACAAATGTGAGTCACGACCTTAAAACTCCTTTGACATCTATCGTTACTTACACAGATCTTTTAAAGCAGTGCAAGATTGAAGATGAAACTGCGAGGGATTACATTAATGTGCTTGACGAAAAGGCTGAGCGCCTAAAAAATCTTATTGATGACCTTGTAGAAGCATCTAAGGTTTCTTCCGGAAATATTACTCTTGTTATGGCAGAAATTGATTTAAATGAGTTTGTAGGACAGATTTTTGGTGAATATGAGGAAAGTTTTAAAGCTTTAGGTCTTGACCTTAAATATAATGTCCCGGAAAAATCAAGTGTTGTAGTTGCTGATGGTCAAAAGACATATAGAATTATTGAAAACCTTTTCTCTAATGTTGAAAAATATGCGATGCCAAAAACACGTGTATACCTTGATTTAACAACGGATGAACGTTTTGCTACGCTTACTATGAAGAACGTTTCAAGGGATGAAATGAACTTTAATCTTGAAATGCTTTCTGAACGTTTTGTAAGAGGCGATGCAGCTCGTTCATCAGAAGGTTCAGGTCTTGGTCTTTCAATTGCAAAGAGTTTGGCAGAACTTCAGGGTGGTAAGTTTACAATTGATATAGATGGAGATCTTTTCAAAGTAGCAGTAAGTTTGCCGTTAAAACCTTAAAATATTTATTGTATGTTTTAAGTTTTTATAAAACTTTTATTTCCTCATCAAGACTGAAAGCATAAATGTAAGCTTCTTTCATTGGAAGTTCTAAAACTTGTTCCAGGGCTTCTTTATATGTTTCAAGTTGAGGTTTATGCTTATTAATAAGTTTTTCTTTATCCTTTGTCCTATCAGTTTTGTAGTCAAGAATTACAAATCCATCTTCTTCTATAAAGATAAGGTCGGCAATACCTTGAATTAAAATTTTTTCTTGTCCTAATGATTTTGAAAGTTCCGGATAGAAATTACTTGCAGGAACGAGTACCGAAAATTTCTTTTCTCTCATAATTTTCTTACTTGCTTTTATTCTTCCAGCAATATTACTATCAATATAATTTTGAACTTTTTGTAAATCTATTGCTTTAGCTTCTGTTTCGGTTAAGAATTTGTGTGCTTTAAGCCTGTTAAGTTCATCAGTAGGTGAGTTTGTAAAGTCAGCATACTGCATAAATTTGTGAAGACAGACACCTCTTTCAGCAGGGGTGAATCCATCTTTTGATTTAAATTCAGGTTTAGCACTTGCAAAAAAGAGTTTTGAAAATCCACCATCATTTACATGAGATGCTGCTCTTTTTGTTGTAACTTCTGATAAAGCTTTATATGGATATTCAAATTTGAGTCTTTCCTCAATTTCTTTAATTAGAGCTTCATCTTTATCAGTCGTAAGTATTTTGTCTTCAAATTCTGTTTTTTCAGTGTCTGTATTATGGACATGAAGAATATTTGTATTTGGATAATCAATTGTTGAAGGCATCAATAAATTGAAAATTGAAGCAGATTTACGAACAATGTAAGGATGAATACTTGTAGATTTTGCTTTGGCAATTTCTTTTTCAATATCTTCAACAGATGCTATAATTATAAGTTTTTCTTTAGCTCTTGTTAAGGCAACATAAAGGGTTCTTATGACTTCAGACATATTCTTTTTGTTGCTTTCAAGCTTAAAAGCTGTGTGAATCAAAGTAGGGTAGGTGTGTCCTGTTTTAAGGTGTCTACCTTTAATACCAATACCAAATTTAGGATGAAGGATTAAATTTGCTCTTTCATCCATTTTATTTATATTTTTTGTTGTATCAGCAAGGATGCAATATTTAAATTGCAGACCTTTACTTTTATGAATACTCATAATTCTAACAACATTATCCGCTTCAAAAATAATTTGTGCCGGAGAAGTGTCAGAACCGGATTCTATAAGCCTATCAATATGACGAACAAAACCCGAAAGCCCATAAGTACTATAAGTATCATATTTTTTTGCAAGTTCTACAAGTTTATTTAGATTTGCAATACGTTGTTTACCGTTAGGCATTGCCGCTGCAATCCACGGGAAGAGAGTGTCATCATAGATTGTTCGAATAAGATCCGCCGCAGGAAGTGAGACAGAAAGTCTTCTATATTTACGAAGAGTTTCAAGAAAATATTTAACTTTGTCATTATTCAATTTAATGTTCTTATTTCCTATTTCTAATTTTGGGTTTTTAATGCCTTTATTCCTTGCTGAGCTTTCAGTATTATTCTTTTCTGCTTTCAGAAGTGCTGCATAGATTGAAGTATTTTTTGAGTTTAGGCGAAGAATGGATACTTCATCTGCTGAAAATCCAAAAATTGGGGACATTAACACGGAGAGTAGTGGTATATCTTGTAGAGGATTATTTATTACTCTAAGGAAAGATGTAATTATTTGTACATCAGCTGTGTCAAAAAAGCCTGCTGCAGCATCTAAGTAAACGGGAATACCATGTGTACGAAGTGCTTTTTCAATTATAGGAGCACGATTTTTTTGAGTCTGCATAAGGATTGTAAAATCCTTGTAATCAGCTTTACCACTGGCAACAGTATCGGTGATATATTTAGCAATAAATTCGCCTTCCTCTTCTAAAGTTTTTGTATTAAGAAGGTGAAATTCTACATCTTCTTCATTTGATGGTTTATAGTCTGTTGCACCGTAAACGAGCTGTTCATTTTTTTTGTAATCTACATCGCCACAGTTTTTGGTCATGATTCTTTCAAAAATGAAGTTTATATAATTGAGAATTCCTTCTCGGCTTCTAAAATTTTTACCAAGTATAACTGTGTTTTTTATGGTTTCTTTTTTCTCTAAGAAAATTTCAGGCATTGCTTGACGAAATCCGTATATGCTTTGTTTTACATCGCCAACCATAAATAGATTTTCTTCGTTTTTAGAAATTGCTTTAAATATCATATCTTGGGCTTTGTTAGTATCTTGATATTCATCAATTAAAATTTCATCAAACTGATTACTGATATCTGTAGCAAGTTCTGTTCTTACAAAATTATTTCCATCTGCACTTTCAATTAGAAGTTTTAAAGCAAAAAGCTCTATGTCTGAAAAATCATAGGCATTATGTTCGATTTTAAGTTTTAAATATTCGTTGTCGAACCTAGTAACTGCATCAATTAATTTTTCTGCCATTGGTAGAAGAAGGTCCGCATCTTCTTTATGTGTTTTTTCATCTGAGGCAATAAATCTGGTTATCTTTTTAAAATCGTCTTTGAACGAATTTCTTAAATCTTTTGCGTAAATCACGCGCTCATTGTCGGCATATCCACTTGGTGATACCCAACGACTAAGTTCAGGAATTACCTTCAAAAAGCTATCAAAATTAAAATCATTAATATGACCAATGAGTGTTTTCACAATTTCGCAATCTTCTTTTAATATTTCTATTGATTTTAGTGCAGAATTTTCAGAAAAAGCAACTTCAAATTCAGAAATACATTTCTCAAAGTTTTGCTCGTAGTATTCAAGCATCTCCAAAGTGTTTCTTTGAACTATTTTTCCTATTTCTGAATCCTTTAGAGCGATTGAGCTATCATATTGGCTTAAAGCTTCTTTAAGCCATTCATTTGGGAAGGGATAAGCTCTTGAATAGGTGTAAAGTTTTTTGATATTTTCTTCAAGAGAAGAGTCATCTCTTCCAACAAAAAGAAGTTCGACAAGATTTTTAAAACTGTCGGTATTTTCTTCATAAAGATCTTCAATAATAGTTTCAAGTGCTTCGGACATAAGAACTTCTGCCTCTGCTTCATCTAACATTTTGAAGTCAGGGGATAAGTTTTCAATAGCATTAAAATTTTCACGTACAAGTTTTGAGCAAAACGCGTCTATTGTATAGATATGTGCGGAAGGAAGAAGCATTTGTTGAGTTTGCAGGTGTTTGTTATTTGGATTTTCTTTTAGTTTTTCGTGAATCTCTTTTTCAAGACGTGAGCGTATTTCCGCAGTTGCAGCTCTTGTGAAAGTTACAATAAGAAGATGGTCCGCACGGACAGGATTTGTTTCATCAAGCAGTTTTTCAACTACTCGTTCAATTAAAACAGCAGTTTTGCCTGAACCGGCAGCAGCGCTAACAACGAGTGTACCATCTTTATTGTGTATTACCTTTTTTTGGTCGGGTGTCAATTTGAATTTACCCATTGTTTTCACCTGCCTCAAGAAATTGTTGATTGATTATTTCTAAAACTGTTTCATTATCTTTTTTCTCGATTTCTTTTTTTATACTGTCATCTTCTACGCCACAAATTGCTCTATAGTCACAGTATTCACAAGTTCTATCATAATTAGTTCCTGTAACAGGAAAAGCAGGAATTTCACCATTGTGAAGATTTGTAGCCATTGCAATAAGAGTGTTGTCGATATTCTTTTTAAGTTTAATCATATCTTCAAGAGAAATAAGATTTCCTGTAAGCTGGCCACTTCGGTTATATTTGACCGGGATATAGTTACCTTTAATGTTGGCTTCCATTGCCTCAAGCACATCTTCATTGAGAAGAAAAAGACCGCTTCCCTTATCGGCATAGATTTTCTTTTCAAGAGGGTCTTCTGTTTTTGAATCAAGACTTACATGGCTTCTTTTTGCAGTGTAATAGAGAATACCGGAAGGTATAGTTTCACCATAACGTTTTTTACCACCGGCTTCTATTGCAAAGAGATAAATGAGCATTTGCATGTTTAAACCATCAAGGATGTCAGAAAGACGAAACTCTTTACCACCTGATTTATAGTCTACTACTCGAATGTAGCTTTGACCGTTCTTTTCAAATTTGTCTACACGGTCAATTTCTCCGAAGATTTTGATTTCTTTATTGTTATCAAAGTTTACTGTATACGCAGGAATAGGCTTTTTTTCAGATTTTTCTTCTAAGGTTTCTTTAACTTCAATTTCAAGTTCAGAATTGGAAGAGTTGAGCTTAGAGTCGTCTTTTGTTCCAATTGAAAGTTCAAAATCACAAGGAGTGAAATTGGAAACGCTAAATTCATCACAAAGTCTATTAACTATGTCTACAAGGGATACGGAAAGTCTGCGATAAAGGTATCTAAAACGCAGTGTTTTATCTTCAAAACCACCAAGTTTTTCATCAAGATAAATTTTGAGCCATTTATCTACAGCTTTTTCGCGTTCATTTTTGTTTAGAGCTATGAGTTTTTCTTTCCCATATTCTCTTACAACATTTTCAAGAACATAATGAATCACCGTACCTCCAATAAGAGGATCAAGTTTTGCTTTTTTTCGTGGTTTAGCTTTAAGACCATACTTGCAAAAGTATTGGAAAGGGCAATGGTAATATGTATCAACGCGAGAAGCCGAAAGATAGAGATTTTCTCCAAAAAGAGCTTTCGCTGTGTTTTTATTTTCAATTTTAAACGGAAGTTTGTTTGCGACCATATCCAGTGTTTTAATTCTTCCATCTTCTTTTGTTATTTCTCGAAGGGAATTGAGTTTTGTTACAAATTTATCGTCTGCAGTTTTAAGCTTATGGAAGTTTTCAGCATAGGTTTGAAAAACACTATCGTAGGTTTCGGCAAAATATTCAGGTTCAATTGCACTGACATTTTTTTCATCTTCAATGGAAAATAGTTCTTTTGCGCTGTTAATGATGATAGAAGGTTTATAAGAAGCTTCATCGTCAGTTTTATAGTATGAGATAAAAACTTTATCGGTAGCGGAAGTTAAGGCACTGTAAGCAATAAATCGCTCTTCTGAGGCTAGATTTTCGCTTGAGGAAGAAAGCACGATTCCTTCTTTCTCTAAACTGGCTCTATCGGTAGTTGTTAAAAGGCTATTGTTTGAAATTGCAGCAGGAAAAACACCTTCGGCACAACCGGCTACAAAAACGACTTTTGGGTTTGAGAGTCGAATCCTGTCAGCAGTTCCGATTGTTATTTCATCTAATACGAAAGGAATACTACCAAGATCTGTAACTTCAACTACAGCAGTAAAAAGATTTTTATAAGTTTCTATGTCTGTTTTTGTTTCCCCATAGATAAGTCCGAGTTTTGAAAGAATTTCCATAAGAATTTCCCAAACTCTATTTTGTTCGGCTGCAAGTGCGGTGTAGCCGGCAGCATCAAGCTCTTCAGCTAAAGTAAGAAGTCTTGTATCAATGTCAGTATTTACTAAAAAATCATAGAGAGCTTCAGAAAATTCAAATGCAGTAGTATTTTTTGTTTTTTCTGCAAGGGTTAAGAGAGGTGGAATTATTTTTTCTCTCATTTTGTTAAGTTTTTTAAGTTTTTCTTCATCGGATTCTCCATCTAAACCATTAGGATTATTGGTGAACTTATTACGCCATGCTTTGGCAGAAAGATTCCACATAAGAACATAGTTTTCAAGTTCAGCAACATCCTCGGCCGACAGAGGAGAGAGGTCTGTTTTCAAATAGCGAAGAATATTTTCTGTTGTAAATCCGCCGTTTAAAATGTTAAGTACAGAAATCATAAGAGAAATTATCGGTTGAGTTTTAACGGGTGCTCTTTTATCTTCAAATACCGGGATATCAAAACGTTTGAAACAGTTCGTAAGTTCATAAGAATAATTGGTATCATTTCTTACGATAATTGCTATGTCTTTTAGAGTAATCCCTTCTTCTCTAATAAGTTTTCTTGCAGTTGCTGCAATATACATACATTCATCATGAATGTTATCTGCAGAGAATATTTCTATATGTTTGAGTTTTGTGTCGAGCTTTTCGTCGTTAGCTGATTTAAATGTTTTAGTGGTTGGATTAAAGATGTTTGCTTCAAGAAATTTAAGTTCGTCATTGTTGAACCTTAAAGGTTTGTTTAAAGTATCAATTATTTTTGTTTTATTGCTTAGAGATTTAAGTTTTTTTGCAGTTTCATTTACAGATGCAAAAATCATGGCAGGGTCATCGTCATAAATGTTAGGCGTGCAAAGGGATACATACACTTCATCAGCTTGACTGATGAGGTGTTTAATTATTTCAAATTCCTGTCCCGTAAAACCTTTAAAAGCATCTATACAGATGGTATATCCGTTAAAAAACAGATTGTTTTCAAGAGTTTTTGCAAGCCTTTCAAGAAGACTGTCTCCGTCTATATAGTCAACATACTTGCTTGAGAAAAGAGTCTCATAAGCATCGTAAATTATTGAAAGGTCAGAAAGTTTGTTTTTAAGGGTAGCTTGTCTGACATTTTTTGATGCCGTTTTTAACATTTCAGGGGAAATGCATTCTTTTTTTAATTCACTTACAAGAACTATGAGTTCTTTTGCAAGAGGAATGCTTTTTACATGTTTTTTGTAAAGAGTGAGGCTGTCTTGTATGCTGTTGAGTGCTCTAAGCATAATTATTATTTTTGTGTCATCTCCGGTGTGTGTACCGGCGAAACCTCCAAGGGAGCGACCTACATAGTCACAAAGACGTGAAAAAGATAAAACTTCAATGTTTTGGGCATCTTTGGCCGAAATATCAAGAAGGAAGGAACGCTCGCTTGCAAAAGAAAATTGCTCCGGAACAATAAGTAAAAGCTTATTGTCGGAAGCCTTAGCACGTTCCTTTAAAATATTGCGTATGTATTCAGTTTTTCCTGAGCCTGAGCGACCTAAAACGAGGTTGAGCATTTGAGTACCTCTTTTCTTAAAAAAACTAAAAATATTTTATCATAATTACAGTGTTTTTACGAGCCATTAATGGGACAGAAGTAAACTTTTTTAAAAAAAATGAAAATTTCTCTTTCTTTTTTGACAGTTTTGTATTACAATACATGCACGTTAATGATTTTTCCTTTAAATATAAGATTTATTAAAATTTAATTGTGCACAATCGTAATTAGATTGTATACAATTTAATGTGCTTGGGGGTCAAAAGCACGGAAATAATGAAAATACAGGCAATTGACAGAAAATATTAGTTATACGGTCAATTCACAGGAGATACTACTATGAATACTAATCGACCACTTTATGACGTTAGACCGGCGAGAGATTTTAAAGATATGGTAGATCATATCGGTGTGGCATTTGCAGATTTGCCGGCTTTTAGAATTCGTGGAAAAGATAATAATCTATTTGATGTAAGTTTCAAAGAATTTCGTGATACTTGTTATGCTCTCGGAGCGGTTATGACTGAGAAGGGCTGGAAAGGTGAAACGATTGCAGTTATGGGTCTTAATTCCTATCCCTGGATTACAACCTATCTTGCAACTCAAATGGGTAGTGGCATTATCGTTCCAATAGACAAAGAACTCTTTTTTGATGATATTAACACAATTCTTCAGGCTTCTGAAGCAAAGGTTCTTTTTCTTGATAATGCTGCCTATAAAAAGCTTGAAGAGAGAAAGTCCGAACTTCCAAGAAAAATAAAGTTTGTATTTTTTGAAGAGGAAGAGGATAACAAAAGCGGTTTTTCATATGAAAGAATGCTTGAACGTGGTTTTGAACTTGTTGCCCAAAATTCACCGCATTACATAAAATTTAGAGATTGCAAAATTGATCCGGATGCACTTAGTGTAATTATCTTCACATCAGGAACATCCGGGCTTGCTAAAGGTGTTATGCTTTCACAGGCTAATATTTGCTTCGTAATTAATTCGAATTCAAGTCTTGTAAAGGTTTATCCGGGTGAAGATCGTTGGCTTTCAATTCTTCCAATTCATCATACATATGAGTGCACACTAGGCGTTTTACAACCTCTTTACAATGGTGGTTGTATTGCGTTTAACGACTCACTTTTACATCTTATGAAGAATCTTCAGGAGATTAAACCTACCTTTTTTACTACAGTTCCGTTAATGCTTGAAAAAATTCACGGAAGAATTATGCAAGCTGTTTCTGAAAAAAAAGGTGGTAAGCTGAAACTTACATTTGGTAAAATCATTGCAGCCAGTACGAATGCAATGGGTGTTAACATTAACGATAGAATCTTTGAAGAAATTACAAAGAATTTTGGCGGTGCACTTCGCATTATTATTGTCGGTGCTGCACCGGTTCGTCCGGATGTTGTTAAAGATTTTAAGACTTTTGGTGTTGATACATATATAGGTTACGGTATGACAGAGTGTGCTCCACTTATTTGTGGTAATCACGATCAACTCTTTACAATCGATTCAGTAGGTAAGCCTCTTCCGGGCGTTGAGGTTAGAATTGACAATCCTGACTCTGAAGGTGTAGGTGAAATCTGTATAAAGGGACCAAACGTAATGCTTGGTTACTATAAGGATGAAGCCCAAACAAAGGCTGTATTTGATGAAGATGGTTGGTTTCACTCGGGCGATTTAGGCACCATTGATGAAGAAGGAATCGTTCGCATCAATGGTCGTATAAAGAATGTTATTATCACGAAAAACGGTAAAAATATCTATCCTGAGGAGCTTGAGTATCATCTTAATAAGAATCCGCTTATTGCTGAGTCAATGGTTGTTGGTTTTGATGACGTTGATTGTGAGGATACTGTAGTTGAAGCGAAAATCTTTCCTGATTTTGACGCAATTAGCAAGAAATTTAAAGAAAAGGGGAAAGATAATCCTACAGTTGAGGAAATTTCTAAGCTTATTTCAGATGCTATTAAAGACATCAATAAGAAACTTCCTAAATACAAGAATATCAAGAAAATGTCCATCAGAGAAAATGAATTTATCAAAAACACTTCTGCTAAAATTAAACGTTATGCCAATATGAGTGACGAAGAAAACACAATTAACAAAAAAGACGTTTAATGAAATATCTTTGGCAAAAGGGAAGCCCTTTATCCGAATTTGGATAAGGGGCTTTTGTTATGTTATGTTATATTGTATTATATGTGTATGTGTAATATTGGTGGCGATTTATTGTTAAGATAAGTGTGCTAGACAATTGTCAAATAATCAGTAAAGCTTTTCAAGTGAAAATAAAAGTTTTCCTTTATTTTTTAAGTATTTTGTAATACAATACTTGGGTACTGGGAATTTTTTCCAATAAATATAAGATTTTTTAAATTAATTGTGCACAATTTGCATTTAAGTTGCGCACAATTTAAATGTTGGAGGCAAATATTTTGAATATAGATGAACTGCTCCAAAAAATAAATAAAGTTCACTTCATTGGTATAGGTGGCTCTGGCATGTGTCCGCTTGCTGAAATTCTTATACCAAAAGGTTATGATATATCAGGTTCAGACAATAATCCCGGAGATAACATAGATAAGCTTAGGTCACTCGGTGTGAAAATTAATATGGGTCAGTCCCCAAAAAATATTGAAGAATTTTCACCGGAGCTGATTATATATACTGCAGCACTTCTGCCTGACAATCCGGAACTTATTGCTGCAAAGGCAAGTGGAATACCTACATTTGAACGTTCATTTCTTTTTGGGGCAATAACCAGGATGCATAAAAATTGTATCAGTGTGTGTGGAACCCACGGTAAGACAACCACTACAGCTCTTCTTTCACAAATTTTACTCGAGTCTGGTGTAGATCCAACTCTTGTAATTGGTGGACGACTTCCAATAATCGATAGTCATGGTCGTTTTGGTAATTCAGAGGTTATGGTTTGTGAAGCATGTGAGTTTAAGGATACTTTTCTTGAACTTTCATCTGATACAACAATAATTTTAAATATTGATGATGATCATATGGAATACTTTGGAACAATTGATAATTCTATTCGTTCCTTTACTAAATTTGCAGATTTGACAACAAATCTCATCATTTATAACGGAGAAGACGAAAATACAAGAAAATGTATTGCTAATATGACCGAAACTTCCGGTAAGAAGTTTCTCACATTCGGCTTTGGCGCCGACAACGATTACAGTGCGGATAACATCACTTTCAATCGTGGAGCGTTCCCTGAGTTTGATGTTATTTACAGGGGTGAGAAAATAGGTCATGTTGTACTTGGTATTCCGGGACGCCACAACGTTGTTAACGCCCTCGCGACAATTGCGGCTGCAATTGAAAATGGCGTTGCAATGGAACAGATTGAAAGTGTTATCACGAACTTTTCAGGCGCCGGACGCCGATTTGAAATATATGGTGAATTTGATGGTATTACTATTGCTGATGATTATGCTCATCATCCGGTAGAACTTAAATTAACTTTGGAAGCTATAATGACAATGGGATATGAAAATGTTTGGGCAGTTTTCCAACCGTTTACTTATTCAAGAACTAAAATGCATATGGATGCATTCGCAGAAGCTTTAAAGATACCTGATAAATGTGTAATGACAGAAATTATGGGTTCCAGAGAAGTAAATACAGATGGAATATATACAAGTCAGTTAGCGGCAAAGATTCCGGGAAGTGTATGGTTTAATACTTTTGATGAGGTTGTAGAGTATGTTATGGCTAATGCTAAATCCGGTGATTTAATTTTAACACTTGGATGTGGAGATATTTACAAGGTTGCAAAACAAATGGCAAAACTTTATGGAGGAAGAAAAAATGGGTAATTACAACGGTAAATCAAACCAATGTAACTACAAAAGTTCTATGCGAACAAGACGAATCGTAACTGTTAGTATAGCGGCAATTATTTTTGTTCTTCTTGTCGTTTTAATCGCAAAAGGGCTTAGCGGCGGTAGTGAAAAAACAGAGAATAAGAAAAAAACTAACACTGATTCAAAGGTAAAAGTAGAAAAGACTATTGATTCTTCAGATGAAGATTCTTCAAATGAAGATAATTCGGAATCAGAAAGCGCAGAACAGGAAACCAGTACAAGAAGAAATACATCTAATTCTGCGGGAGTAAAATTTGAAGGCGCAGATGCTGCTTATAAAGAAAGTCATAAATACTGTGTCGCAATTAACAGAAAAGCAAATGTTGTGACAGTTTATGGTAAGGATAGCAACGGTGAATATACAAAGCCGGTTAAAGCATTTCTTTGTTCTACCGGTAAAAGCGGACATGAAACTCCGGCGGGAACATTTAAATGTACAGATAAGAAACGTTGGTATCTGCTCGTAGGTAACTGTTACGGTCAATATTGCATGAGAATCAATAAAAGAATTTATTTTCACTCAGTTCCGTATACTGAGGAGGATAACTCAAAGTTAATGACAGAAGAATATAACAAGCTTGGTCAATGTGCGAGCCACGGTTGCGTAAGATTAAATTGTGCAGATTCAAAGTGGCTTTACGATAATCTTGATTGGGAAACCATTATTTATGTTTATGACAGTGATAATCTGGGTCCACTTGGAAAGCCGGAGGGTAGAAAGCTTGATATAAATGATCCGAAGAGCGGATGGGATCCAACAGACCCGGATGAAAAAAATCCATGGAAATAATCCGGTTAGCTTAAAACACTACAGCTAAAAAATACTCTAGCTTAAAACACTTCAGCTAAAAAACATTTTAGCTTAAAAACTAAAAATATTTCAGCTTAAAATTAAATGTTATGTTAATACGGATGATGCTGAAATGTGAAATGATGCTGAAATGATTATCCATGAAAAAGAAATTTTAAATTTAAATGAAAAGCAAAAGCTCTTTATCCGACTTTGGATGAAGGGCTTACTCTTTGCAGATATTAATTATAACTCATGAATGCGGTCATCATTTTTGCAAATGTTAACCATAATCTATGAATGCTGTCATCATTTTTGCAAATGTTAACCATAATCTATGAATGCTGTCATCATTTCTGCAAATGTTAACCATAATCTATAAATGCTGTCATCATCTTTGCAAGTGTTAATTATCTTCACAAATGCTGATTTTTGTAAATATTGTAAATAAATTTTATATATGTTAGAATATAGCGTATTTTTAATATCAAATAATAAGAGGTAATATTTTCATATGGTTATTAGGCGATTAACAGCATTATTTTTGGTATTCATAATGATATTCAGTTTTACCGGTTGTGTAGGTAATGGTGTAATTACAAAGGCATCTGAAATAAAGATTATAATGCCTACGGATGTGAATAAGAAGTATCATACCAGTAATGAAAATACTGTAAAATCCTTGATTAAATCCGGACTTTACGAGCTTTATCTTGATGAAAGTAATTTTGCAATTGCATTAAAAGATACATCAGGAACGTTATGGTATGCTTTACCCTCAACAGGTGATAAAGATGCAGCAATGCTTGTAATTGAAGTTACAGATGGTAAAACGACTTATATTTTAAATTCACAAGATAATTCTGTAGCATTTGGGAAAGCAAAGTTTGAGGCTTTTGAAAACGGTATAAATTTTAATTATGTTTTTCAGGAAAAAGAAAAAGAACCAACTTTTAAAATTCCAGTTAGTTTAGCTTTAACTTTGGAAGATGGAAAGTTTGATGCTACTGTAGATACTTCTACAATTAGAGCGCCTAAAGGATACCAAGTTTCGAAAATTTCAATTATGCCTTATTTTGGCGCAGTAACAAGTGCAAAAGAGGGCGACTATATAGTTATTCCGGACGGTTGCGGTGCTTTAATTAATCTTGTTGAAGCTGAAGATTCTACTTATGTTTTAGATACCTATGGTGCAGATTTCGCAGTTAAAGATTCAAATGAACATCCTTCAATTTTTGGTATGTTTGGTATTAAAAATGGAGCAAATGCTTTTGCAGGAATCATTACTGAAGGGGATGCTTTATCAAAAATTCATGCAAAAACTTTGAAACATGGTCCACATATAGCATATGCTTCATTTGATATTACACCGAACGCTAATTTTAGGGATAAGTTTGTTCTTGCTGATGAAACCTTTGAAGGGAAAATCGGTGTAACTTATAAGTTTATTTCCGGTTCAGCTACTACTTATTCAGGTCTTGCTTTTTTAACAAGTGAGCAGTTTATTCGTGCCGGTCTTCTTTCCACACGTTTAGTTTCATCTGAAACAGAATTACCTTTAAACATAACTCTTATCGGTTGTATGAATAAGGCTTTTGGTAATACAATTGCGTATACAACTTTTGAAAATGCAGAAAATATTGTAAGTGTGCTTAAAGCAAAGGGAATTAACTCGATAAACTTAAAATATGATGGTGCTCTTGGTGGTGGTCTTCGTCAAAGAAGTATAGGTTCCGTGGGGTTTGCGGGAAAACTTGGAAACAAGAAAGAGTTTGAATCGCTCAAAAATTATCATATAGGTCAAGATTTTGACCTATATGTAACTCTTAATATGATTTCCTCTACATCGCACGGGAGAACAGCCACTGGCACGATTTCAAATAGCGTTGAAATAAAATTTCCAAATGAATTGCAAGAATATATTGTTACAAAGACATTTGATTTTAAAGGTCTTACTGCAAAAGATCTTCCAAGAAATGTTGTGTCGTTTATGAATAAGATGAATAAATATGACGTGCCCGGTTATTGTATTGAAGATGCCGGTAAAGTTATTTTTTCAGATTTGTCGAATGGTTTTACTGATAGACAAACTTTTTCTAAAGATATATTTACTCAGGCGATTGCACTTTCAACGAATAAAAATTTGATGGTGACAAACGGAAATCTTTATGCTCTTAAGAATGCAAATATAATCTCAGAACTTCCTATAACTACATCGTACCAGGAAAGTGAAGCTTATGAAAGGATTCCATTTGTGCAAATGGTGCTACACGGTACAGTTGAATATACCAGTGATTATTTGAATTTAGCTAAAGATTATGACACCTTATTGTTAAGATTAATTGAATATGGTGCACTTCCTGCTTTTAAATTTACGTTTGTTGATTATGTTCCAAAAGGAGCAGAGTCATCAATCCTTTATTATGGTAACTACACAGCAATCGCACTAGATGCTTATAACACATTTAATTTAGCTCTTGGCGATTTAAGAAGTGCCAAAATGACAAATCATTATAAAATCCAAGAAGGGCTTTTCTGTACGGAATATAACAATGAGACGTATATTTATGTAAACTATACAGATTCTGACATTATGTATAGGAATCTTACAATTAAAGCGAAATCTTATCTTCGCGTAAATTAAGGAGATATATTTATGATAAAACTGCCACGTTTTGATTATATGTGCCAGAAGAATGCGTTTTCCGGCAGTATTGGAGATTTTAGATATAAATTTTTTCCAAATGAAGAATTTAATGCTTTTATAGCAGCTGTTTATAAAGATAATTGTTATGAGGTTGAAAAGGAAGCCGGTAGAATTATAGAAGAAAAATTTTCTTATGATGAAGCCGGAATTATTGAAGCAGAAAAATGGATAATGGAGCAATATGATGTCTGATTACAAGAACAACATAAGAAATTTTTCAATAATTGCTCATATTGACCACGGTAAGTCTACTCTGGCAGATAGGATTCTTGAAATTACAGGTGCTGTTGCAAAGAGAGATATGACTGAACAGCTTCTTGACAAGATGGATTTAGAGCGTGAGCGTGGAATAACTATTAAAGCTCATGCTGTCAAACTTAATTACAAGTCTGAAGATGGCGAAAATTATGAGCTTAATTTAATTGATACCCCCGGTCATGTTGATTTCGGGTACGAAGTTTCACGTTCTCTGGCAGCCTGTGAAGGTGCAGTGCTGATTATTGACGCAACTCAAGGAATTGAAGCACAGACACTTGCAAATACTTTTTTAGCACTTGACCATGACCTTGAAATTTGTCCTGTAATAAATAAAATAGATCTTCCTGCAGCTGACCCTGACCGAGTTTCAAAAGAGATTGAAGATGTAATAGGACTTGATTGTTCAGAAGCTCCTCGTGTATCTGCAAAGACAGGTGAAAATGTAGAAAAAGTACTTGAGCAAATAGTAAAGATAGTACCACCGCCAAGTGGAGATGAAAGAGCACCGTTAAAGGCACTCATTTTTGATTCAATTTATGACAGTTATAGAGGTGTCATTGTATATGTTCGCTTAATGGATGGTGAAATTAAGACTGGCGATACAATGCGAATGATGGCTACCGGAGCCGAGTTTAATGTAGTTGAAGTCGGATATATGACAGCTAATGGAATGAGTCCGCAAAAGAAGCTTAGAGCGGGTGAAGTTGGTTATATTACTGCTTCCATTAAAACTGTTTCAGAGGCGCGTGTGGGAGATACTATAACACTTGCTTCCAATCCTGCAGCGGAACCACTTCCAGGTTACCGTAAGGTTAATCCGATGGTATTCTGTGGTGTTTATCCTGCAGATGGAGCTGATTATGAAGCGCTAAAAGAAGCTCTCGCAAAGCTTCAATTAAATGATGCAGCACTTTCATTTGAGCCGGAAACTTCTTCAGCATTAGGATTTGGATTTCGTTGTGGATTTTTAGGTCTTCTTCATCTTGAAATTGTTCAAGAAAGACTGGAAAGGGAATATGATTTAGACCTTGTAACAACGATCCCAAGTGTTGTTTATAACATACATATGTCGGATGGTAACATAATTCAAATTGACAATCCTTCAAATTATCCTGATCCTGTTCAAATTTCATATATGGAAGAACCAATTACTGATTCACATATTTATTCTCCACCTGAATATGTGGGAGCAATAATGGATTTGTGTCAGGAGAGACGTGGTATTTTTAAGGATATGCAATATATTGCACCGGACCGTGTAGATATACATTATGAATTACCGCTTAATGAAATAATTTATGATTTTTTTGATGCGCTTAAATCCAGAACAAGAGGTTATGCTTCTTTTGATTATGAGATTAAAGGCTACGAAAAATCTGAACTTGTTAAACTTGATGTTCTTCTCAATAATGAACAAATTGATGCACTTTCATTTATCGTGCATGCTGATAAGGCATATCCAAGGGCTCGTAAAATTGCAGAACGTCTTAAGGAAAATATTCCAAGGCATTTATTTGAAATCCCTATACAGATGGCAATTGGTGGTAAGATAATTGCTCGTGAAACAGTCAAAGCGATGCGCAAAGATGTACTTGCTAAATGTTATGGCGGAGATATTTCTCGTAAGAAAAAGCTTCTTGAAAAGCAAAAAGAAGGTAAAAAGAGAATGCGTCAATTTGGCAGTATAGAAGTGCCGCAAGAAGCATTTATGGCGGTGTTGAAACTTGAAGATGACTAAGACAAAAGGTAAGATGCCTAAAGGTCTATACATCCATATACCGTTTTGTAAGAGCTTTTGTCCTTATTGTGACTTTTTTAAAGTTAAGATGGATGAAGAACTTTGTCAAAAATATACAGAGGCAGTAGTGAAAACCGCTGCCTCTTATGCTCTTGATTTTGATACTGTATATTTTGGCGGAGGTACTCCATCTGTTATGAAATCCAGTCAAATTGTTTCAATGCTTGATGCAGTGAGAGAATACAACAATGTGGACAGTGATGCGGAAATAACAGTGGAATGTAATCCTTCATCGGATATTGAAAACTTTATTTTTAATGTTGCAGACGCGGGTGTGAATCGCATATCTTTAGGTATGCAATCAGCAGTTGATGAAGAACGGCGATTACTTGGTCGTCTTGCAGACAGAAACAGAGTAGAAGAGGTAATAGCTTTAGTTAGAAAAGCCGGTATAGAAAACATCTCTGTTGATGTTATGCTCGGTATTCCAAAACAAACATCAAAATCGCTTGATGAAACTCTTAAGTTTCTTATAGATATGGGAGTTTTACATGTCAGTGCATATATGTTGAAATTAGAAGAAGGTACGATATTTTATCAAAGACAAGATGAACTTGATTTGCCTTCAGAAGATCAAGTTTGCGACTTTTATTATCAAACCTGTGATACCCTTGAAGTAGCAGGAATAAAGCAATATGAAATCTCAAACTTCGGTTTAAAAAGTCGTCACAATCTAAAATATTGGAACTGTGAAGAATATTTAGGGATTGGTCCTTATGCACATTCTTTTATTGATGGTAAACGGTTTTATTTTAATGAAAACCTTGAAAAAATAGATGACGGGATAGGTGGAACAGAAGAAGAAAAAATTATGTTAGGGCTTCGGCTTTTAGAAGGAATTGATGTGTCCGATAAAGTTTTAGAAAAGACAAAAAAATCAAGTGATTTAAGGGAATACATAAATATTGAAGGTAGCCATATTTCTTTAAACAGAAAAGGATTTTTGGTGTCAAATAGAATAATAAGCGAATTAATTTAAACAGTAAGTGAAAATAAAAGTTAATTTAAACAATGGCAAAAATAAAAACTAATTAAGCCAAGCAAGAAGCAAAAACAAGCAAATTAATTTTAAAAAACGCTCTTCTTTTTGAAGAGCGTTTTTGTTTGATTTTTATATTATCCATTCAACATTTATCTAACTTAAAATTGCATTACTTGTTTATATTTGTTTGTCGATATTATTTTGTTTCTCCAATATCCGGAATTGCTATTTCAGCAGCACTTGAAATTATTTTTTGTTGGTTTCTCATTGCTTCTGTAGGTGAAATGATTGCATCATTCATGTTTGGATTTATAGCTGTTAAAAGTTCACCTTTCTTTTTCTTCGCTTTTTCTACTCTGTTTTCTTTTTCATATATTCCACGGAGAATATCAACATAGTCATCAAACAGGAATATGTAGGACAAGAAGATTGATATAAGCGGAACAATGAAAATAACATGGAAAGTAAAATGAAGATTACGTAATTGAATTATGTAAATTAAAGCTGCAAACGCAATACATACAAGGATATTTATGGACGCAACCATAATAGAAAGTCTGGTTGGAAAGCCCTTCTTGACATGATAAGAAAAGAGGGATGCCAAAGCTATAAGTTCTAAAATTGCTGCTAGGACATTTACATGTGCCGAAACTTCACTATACATAGCTTGAAACTGTTCATATTGAGTTACGGTAATAGTATCTGTGAATAAAGGAAGATTAGTGAGGATAGTTAAAAAGAAGATGAAGTTTGGAACAGTATATGAAAAAATGACTATAAATAAGTATAATTTGTTGTATTCAGCATTTTTCATACTTTTGCTCATTATCCCACTTCCTTTCGTATTTAGTACTTAAATTAATTTAGACGGCTTAAATATTCCAAATACTTGCAACATTGTTAAAACACTGTCATTCAACACAATTTTAACAAAATAATTAACAAAAGTAAAGAAATGTATCATTTAGTATTTTCTTCAGTTTTTCCATCATATTCATCAAAATAAATGAAGTTCTTTAAAATTTCTGTATTTTTTTTAAGGTCAAATACAAGACTGCTACCACAAGTTTTCATTTCACTGTGCCAAGTGCCATCAGCCGGAATACTTTGTGAGACTATATCATAACGCAAGTATGAGAATAAAGCGTTTGCACCAAGTTTTGTTATTTCAGCTAAAGTCAAATCTGTTTCTATTAAAGGGAGAATTTTGCTTGCTATATTCATAAGCTCAATTGGATTGCTTCTCATGAGCTTAGTTTTAATTGCGGAAATAGTTCGTCTTTGTCTCTCAGTTCTCTTAAAGTCTGAATCCAGTTTTCTAATTCTACAGAACATAAGTGCTTGCTCACCATTTATGTGAACAGCTTCACCTGAATCAAAATGAAGTTCGTTTCCGGTCAGTGACCATCTGTGCCAAGTTTTGTTGAGATAATTTGCTTCTTTTTCAGTGATTTCTACATCTACGCCGCCAAGAAGGTCGATAAGTTTTTCAAAAGCTTGAAAATTTACGAGCATGTAATTGTCGATTTTTATTTTGTAATTGTACTCAATTGTATCACAAACTAGGTTTACTCCGCCTTTTGAGCAAGATGCATTGAGCTTGTTCCATCCTTTACCGGGAATTTCTACATAGCTGTCACGTAGGAAGGAAGTGAGTTTGATTTTTTTGTGAGCCCTATCAATTGAAATTAACATCATTGTATCTGAACGCGATGAGGTTTCTCCTTCACGTGCATCTACACCTAGCAGAAGAATGTTTGTTACATCCGAAGAGTAGTAGAGTTCATCTTCAGTAATATGAGAATTAATACGTTCTTCCTTAGATGATGCATTATTTATTTTGTTGATTAGCGAAAAGATTGCAATACCAAAGCATAGAATAATGACGAGAAATGCAAGCCCTAATTCTTTGAGAAGTTTATGCTTTAATTTTTTCTTTCTAGTTTTGTAAGGAGCTAGACTTGTTGCTGTCTTTTCTGCGATGTATTCATCTGTTAGCTGTTTTTTCTTTGCTAATGGAATATCTTCATATACATCGTCATTATCATAGTCGTAGCGACCAGTATCTATGTCTTCGTATTCATCTTCAACATAGTTGTCGCTTTTGCTACTGATATCTTCAAAATCCATTTTGAAACCTCTCTTTATTTCTCTTGCAGAAACTTCTGCGTTAGAAAAATTTATTTATTCGTATTTGGGACTATACTTAATTATATGTTTTCATTTATCTTGAAAGTCCTACTTATTTGTAATTGGAAATTATATTTAATTACGTGTTTTTGTCTATCCTGAAAGTCCTATTTCTATGTACTTGGGAATTCCATCTATTTATGTAAAAGATTTTTATAGGATTTCACTATTCTACACTCTAATGCTATATGTTGCAAGTTATAAGTTTATTAAGATTGATTGACATTTCTACACATTTAAATTAAAATGAGTGCGTGATTGGATTGGGCAGTCGCTGGTGCCATGCACGAGAGGAAAGTCCGAGCTCCATAGAGCAGGATGACGGCTAACGGCCGCCGAGGGTGACCTTAGGGAAAGTGCAACAGAAAGATACCGCCAAATGAAAGTTTGGTAAGGGTGGAATGGTGAGGTAAGAGCTCACCGGCATGGTGGAGACATCATGGCCCTGTAAACCCCATCCGGAGCAACACCGACTTGCATAGGCTTGCTCGGCCGCATAAAGCAGAAGGGTGGCTAGAGTTGTGCAGCAATGTGCAATGTAGATAGATGATTGCCTTAAAAGACAGAACTCGGCTTACAGGTCCTATCACGTAATATGATGAAAGGGTGCGGAAAGCGCCCTTTTGTCCTTATTTAGAGAGAACGAAGGTGAGATTCATAGACAATAAAATGGAAGTTGCGGAGATTTTCGGTATTGCGGAGCAAATTGTATATAGACGTGAGGATACGCAGTTTACTGTCCTTGATATCTCAACAGAGGACGGTGAACTTATAACTGTTGTTGGTGCTTTGCCTGATATTTCAGTAGGTGAAGAGATACGTTTTATTGGGTATTGGGACACTCATCAAAATTTTGGTCGTCAATTTAGGGCAGAAGTTTGTGAGAGGAAAATGCCTACCACAGCCGCTACAATGCTTAAATATTTGTCAAGCGGTGCAATAAAAGGTATAGGACCGGCAACAGCAACAAAGATAATTGAAACGTTTGGAGAAAGGGCTTTTGAAGTAATAGAAAATCACCCAAAGGAATTAGCAAAAATTAAGGGAATTTCTAAAGCAAAAGCAGAAAAAATGAGCAAAGATTTTTCTGAAAAATCTGCGGTTCGAGAAATCATTATACAGCTTGGTACAATGGGACTTTCTCCAAACGAATGTCTTGCAACTTTCAAGGTTTTCGGTTCTAATTCTGTGAATAGAATTAAAGAAAATCCATATTTGCTTTGTATACCGGAAATTGGTATTGATTTTGAACGTGTAGATGCAATGGTATCAACTCTTGAAAATAAGCCAAAAGATGAATATAGAATTAAAGCCGGAATTCTTCATGTAGTAAATCATAATCTTGGAAATGGACATACATGCCTTCCAAGAGAAAAGTTGTTGTCTCCGTGTGCAAATTTGCTTGATATAGCAAAAGATACTGTAGATATAACTATGGACGATTTAGTGGCAGAAAAGGAACTAAAAACTTGTAAAATAGATGGAGAAGAGTTTGTTTTCTTACCGTATATTTTTGATGCTGAGTATATGATAGCGCAAAGAATAAAAATGATGCTTAAATTTCCGGTAGCCGGCAGAGAAACTCTTTTAAAAGAAATTGAAAAACTTGAAAAAGATAACAACATAAAATATGAAAAACTTCAACGAGAAGCTATTATGACGGCCGTTGAAAAAGGATTATTGATACTTACCGGTGGACCCGGTACGGGTAAAACAACAACGATAAACGGAATTTTAGAACTCTTTGAGAGAGATGGTCTTGATGTTGTACTTTGTGCTCCGACAGGAAGAGCAGCTCAAAGAATGTCGGAAATTACCGGAAGGGACGCTATGACAATACATCGCCTTTTAAAGGCTGAACGTACACCTAATGAATTTATGCATTTCGCTCATGATGAGCAAAATCCAATAGAGGCAGAGGTATTAATAGTTGACGAGCTATCAATGGTAGATGTGGTACTGTTTTCTGCTTTGCTTTCAGCCCTTCCTATTGGTTGTAGACTAATTATGATAGGCGATACTGATCAGTTACCTCCGGTAGGCCCCGGTAATGTTTTAGGCGATTTAATCGACTCTGAACTTCTACCGGTAGTTAGACTTACAGAAGTTTTTCGTCAGGCGATGCAGAGCTTGATAGTAAGCAATGCTCATAATATTGTCAGAGGAGAATTACCGGAACTTGCGAGAGTAGATAATGACTTTTTCCATATGGAAAGAGATTCAGCAAAACAAGTAGTCTTTGATGTTATAGAACTGTATAAAGAGCGTCTTCCAAATGCATATGAATATGATTCTGTAAAAGATATTCAAGTGCTTTGTCCTTCAAAAAAAGGAGATGCCGGAATAGTTAATTTAAATCGCGTACTTCAAAAGGCTGTAAATCCTCCTGCTAAAGGAAAAAGCGAAATAAAATTTCCTACTAAAACCTTCCGTGAAGGGGATAAGGTTATGCAGGTGAAAAATAACTATAATATTCAATGGATTAAAGGCGACGAAGAAGGTGAAGGAGTTTTTAACGGGGATACAGGAACCTTGATTAAAATTGATAGACAAGCAGGTATTATCAAGGTGGATTTTGATGGCAGAATTGCAAGTTATCCGACAGAAACTTTTTCAGAATTAGAGCTTGCTTATGCAGTTACTGTTCATAAGAGCCAAGGAAGCGAATTTGAAGCTGTAATTTTACCGGTAATCGACGTACCTCCACAGCTTGCATACAGGAATCTATTGTACACTGCAGTGACCAGAGCCAGGTCAAAAATGATTACCATCGGAAGCAAAAATATTATTACCGCAATGGTTGAAAATGATAAAAAAATTAAGAGGTATTCCGCACTCAAACATTTCTTAAAATAAGTTTTATATGAGGCGGATACTTATGTCAAAAACAGATTCCATACTAACAAAAATCAATTTAAAGGCTAATTCAATTATTGATTCAACTCTTAATGTTTTCTTTCCGTATAAATGTATTGCTTGTGGCAAGTACATCGCACAGGATTTTAGCGATGAACATAGAGTTTTTTGTGTTGAACATAGAGCTTTCTATGATGAATGCAGAGTTTTTTGTGCCGAGTGCAAAGAAAAAGTGTATACTGTAAAACCACCGTATTGTCCATATTGTCATGTGAGTGAAATTTTCTGTTGTTGTAGAAAACACTCTCATGCCTATGATGGGGCGGTGGTTCCTTTTTATTATGAGGGTGCTATAAAAGACGCAATTAAGCGTCTTAAATTTTCTGCTAAAGAGCATGTTGCAGTATACCTTGGTGATGCACTCGGCAAGGAAATTAAAGCCCGATTTTTCGGCATTGATTTTGATATTCTAACCTGTGTTCCAACCACGCGTCAAAGTCTCGCCAAAAGAGGTTTTAACCAAAGTCAGAGTATTGCAGAGAATTTGGGCATAACAGAAAAATCAGGTATAACAGACTGTTTTGGTATATCGGACCAACCTAAAACATCAGAACATCTTGGTAACAACATTGAAAAAGATTTCCGCTTACTTATAAAAACAAAAACTACACAAATACAACATCTTCTTTCTGCCGAAACGAGACGAAGGAATATTGAAACAGCATATCATCTAAACAGGGGAAGAAATGTAAAAGATAAAACAATTCTTCTAGTAGATGACATTTTAACAACCGGTGCAACTTTAGATGCCTGTGCCAAAGAACTAAAACTTCAGGGTGCCAAAGCAGTTTATGTAGCGGTAGTAGCAGTAACTAAAATGAAAGACGAAAAATAATATGAAATTTATTAGAAAGAACTGCACTGTTCCAAATTGGCTCTCCTATGAAGCAGAAAAAGCAAATCTAAACTTCTCCCAAGTTCTACAAGCCGCACTTAAGCGAGAACTTGGTATAACAGACCGTTAGTAGTTCGTTTTTCAAAAGTCATTTCAACTATTATTCAGAAACCACATTTTTATTGTAAATCAATTTTTTTACCCTGAATATGTAAATTTGTACTTGTGTTGCTTTTAAAAATTTAATTTGCTATAATCAAAACGATCATACGTGATCATGCAAGTAGGTCGTTAATTGAAAGGAGAAGATTTATGAAAGAAAACAATAAAAGGATAGTTTCTATATTTATTGACTCTGGTTTTTGCCGTCATGTTGATTCCGTTTTCAGGAATTGTTGCATCAGCAATTATAGTAGAGCCGGCAACACATATTGAGGTGTATAACGGAACGGAGTGGGTTATTTATGAGTTAGCTGACACTACTAAACCTTTACCACAAGGAATGACTTGGAATGCTTCTAAAGAAAGACTTGAACTTAACGGATATAAAGGTGGAAGTTTTAGGCAAAGAAATATACCTGAAACACGAAATTCAATTTCTATCTATGTTGAAGGAAGTAACGTTGTTAACGGTTATATAAAATTCTTTGGTGGCATAAAAATTGCAGGCTCTAAAAATGCAAGTCTTACGGTAAACACTAAAGATTTTTTTGCATCAATAACCGGAATTAGGGAGTTAACAGATATTGAGTTAAATGTCAAAACAGATATAGATGCTGCTTCTGGCCTACACGATGACCAACCGGTTATGGGAGTTAACACTGCTATTGAGCCGGGATCAGAAGGTTGTAAATTAGTTTTAAAAGGAAAAGCACGACTTAATATTGATGTAAAAAGTAAAAGAGGTATTGAGGAAGTTGATGCTATCGGTGTCGCTTCAGATTTAGAATTAAACGATGATTCAAGTGTTTACATTAATGTTTTTGGTGATGAAAAGATTAGATCGGTTTATGGAGTTTTGGGTAAATTAACCTTGAAAGGTACCGGTGACTGTATAATAAAAACATCCAGCGATAATACGTCCTCATTTACTGAAGCTTGTGCTGTTCATCCGAAAGCTGGTGAACCGGTAGTTACAAATCCTTCAATTTATAAGGTGTTTGGCAAATGGGATGAAAAAGAAGTAAAATATCTTAATGCTGCAAAAGCTCGCTGTGAAAAGAATAAATGGACAAAAGGTGAAAAAGAAGGTTTAACATTCACTTCATATTATGATTTTTCACAGTTTGAAAATGTGAAGGTAGATGGAAAAGAACTTTCTAAAGATGATTATATAGAAAAAGAAGGAAGCACAATTATCTATCTCAAGCCTTCATACTTAGAAACCTTAACTGTTGGCACACACGATTTAGAAATTAACTTTGATGCTCAGGTTGCAATGTTTACTTCAAAGGCACAATTTGAAGTTTTAGCAAAGGAAGAAATTGCTCCAACTGATGACCCAACAAATCTTATTGAACAGGTAGCGCTTTTAATTGGTCTTGGTGGATTCGCAGCAGTAGCAGGTGTGGTTAGACGTAAAGAAGATAAATAAATTGCAAAAGTGAATATATAAAAGATATCGACCTTCGTTTGGAGGTCGATATCTTTATTCTTCAATGAAAGGTGTTTACTTAATACCTTTTCATGTATGTAAAATTTTTCTAAATTTTACATAGACCCCTTATTTTTAACGGTGCGCTTTTTTGGGTGAAATATTATAATGTTCTCGATTGAATAAAACATTTTTTCGAAAGGACGATAAAAATGAAAATGAAGAAGATTAATGAAAGAATAGTTTCTATTTTCTTGAGTTTTGTGCTTATTGTTATGCTAATTCCACTTTCTGGAATTATTGCGTTAGCAGAAACCGAAAAAGCTACTCACATTGATGTTTACACCGGAACAGTTTGGGAGACTAAAGAGTTAGGTGTAGATACACTGCCAGAAGGAATGTCGTATGATTCTGTAAAAGACAGAATTGTGCTTGATGGGTATAATGGCTATTCGTTTGGACCTGGTGATCTTGATAAATCCATTTCAATTTATGTCGTTGGTGAAAATATTATAAATGGGAGACTTGGACATGCTGACGGAACTCAAATTGAATTGGTGGGTACTACAGGTTCCGAACTGAAAATTAATTTTAATGATGTAAATAGCTGTTCAATTTTAGGAAGTGTAGTCGCTACAGATGTTGAAATTTATATCAACACTACATGTACAGGTAATATTTACCCTTATCTTTGGGGCATAAATGGTTCGGTTGAGTTAAATGGTAAATCTAAACTAAATATGTATACTCAAAACCACACATCTTATGGAGTGGACTCTATTGGTATTTCGGGTGAATTAACTTTAAACGATGAATCAGGTGCGTATGTTATAGTACTTGGAGATGAGAATAACGATAATGTTACTGGCGTAGCAGGAAAACTAAATTTAAACGGAACTGGAGAATGCTTTATAAACGTATTCAGTGAAAATGAAAATCCAAGCATTAAATTACAGGCTGTTGGCGAAGAACCAATAATTGCAAATCCTGAAGCGTATGAACTAGACGGTGCGTGGGATAGTGACTTTGTTCATTACAAACCAATTCCTAAAATTGTTGAAGGTAACAATTCAAAGTGGGTAAAGGGAACAGATTCAGGTTTAACATTCAAATCTTCTGCACCACATAAAGACTTTGAGCAAGTTAAGATAGATGAAACACTTCTTTCAGCAGACAAATATGAATTAAGTGAAGGAAGTACAGTTGTTACTCTTAAACCAGATTACTTAGAAACTTTAACTGTTGGTAAACATAAAATTGATATTTACTCTGAAGGCGGCATTGCTAGCGGAAATTTTGAAGTTTTAGCAAAGGCTGCTGTGGCAACTGAAGAAGAAATTGCTCAAACAGGCGATATGAATAATGCTGTTTCACAACTTGTTCTTGTTGTAGCTCTTGGTGGACTTGCAGCAGTTGCAGGTGTTGCTAGAAGAAAAGAAGATAAATAAGCTGTAAAACCCCTCATCTTTAACGGTGCGCTTTCAAGAATAAAAAAGTATAATGCTTCTGATATAGATAAAATATTTTTTTCGAAAGGAAGATTAAAATGAAAATTAAAATGAAAAGGAACAGTAAAAGAATAGTTTCTGTTTTCTTGAGTTTTGTGCTTATTGCTATGCTAATTCCACTTTCAGGAATTATTGCAACAGCAGAAGTGCCAGAAACAATTGATGTTTATAGTGAGCAAGCTGGTTATTTTGTCACTTATAATTTAAAAAATGACAAATTACCAGATGGAATGGAATGGGATGATGAAAATGGTAGATTAATACTTAACGGATACAATGGAACTATTATTTCTGCAACTGGTCCAGGTGGGAAAATTGAAATCTATGTATATGGAACAAATACCATTAATGGTGATTCTTTTGGTTGTTTAAATTTTGGTGAAGTTATTCTTAAAGGCTCTCCAGATGCAGTTCTTAATTTACATGGTAAAAATAGACCGATTTATCGTGTGGAACTTGATGTTTATGATGTTCAACTTAATATAAAAGCAGATGATCAAGACGGTGAAGCAACTTGCAGTGGTATGTACAATTCTAGCGTTACTTTAAACGGTTCTGCAAAGTTATCAGTTAATGTTAAAAGGAACATAAGCAGTGGGGCAAGGGTCTATGGACTTATAGACTGTACACTTACTGTTAAAGATGAAGCAACAGTTGATATTTTAGTTGATGGTATCGGAAGTACATATGATGTGTCCGGATTAAATGGCAGCAATTTAAATTTACAAGGGAAAGGCGAAGTTTACATAGAAACAAAGAATGATAACGGAGATGGCAAAAGTTCAGTAGGCGATTATTATACAACAATTACAGTTGATGATTTATCAAACTATACTGTTGTAGGTGCTAAAGGTGAGTCTATACTTAGATATGTGCCTGCACCTAAACTTCTTGAAGGTGAAGCTTCTAAGTGGACAAGTGGCAGTGCAACAGGCTTGTCATTTAAGTCTTCCGCACGTTTTGGAGATTTACGTGAAGTAAAAGTAGACGGTGCTGAAGTTTCAAGTGAGAACTATACTCATACATCTGGAAGTACAGTTGTTACCCTTAAGCAGTCATTCTTAGAAAGCTTGAAAGTTGGTGCACACCAAATTGCAATTACATCTATAGGTGGAACTGTTACAGCAAACTTTGAAATTTTAGCCTCTCCAGAACCAACGGCTACAACAGTAGGCACAAAGCCAGTTGCAGCGGATACAATTGCACCAACAGGCGATATGAACAATGTTGTTTCGCAACTTGCTCTTGTTGTTGCTCTTGGTGGACTTGCTGTTGCAGCAGGTGTTGCTAGAAGAAAAGAAGAAAAATAAAAGAGATTCGGCGTTGTTTTTTAATGTTTAGACAGCAGAGAGTTTTCTTTCTGCTGTCTTTTAAATTTGATAAAAATGTTTTTACTAACTATAATGTTGTTAAACTTAAAGGGGAGAGGTGTGAAGTGAATATGTTAAAAACTAAAGGTTCAATTAGCAAAAAGAAAATACTTGCTGCCGTTCTACTTCTTTTAACTATTGCATATATTCCCTCCTCTCTTTTATGGGTTTTTAAATTTCGTTCTCCGGAATTCTTTTTCTATTTGCGTCCTTTAATTCATATATTTTTAGCAGTTTGTTGGGGAATTTCTGTCCGTATACGAATTGTGCAAGTACAGGTGCAAAAGTTTATGATTTTTGTTTCCGGGTTAATAGTATTTTGGATTTTGATAAAAGAGATTAAGCATAAATTTGTCGAGGATCCTGATATTACTCGCGATCTATGGTATGCTTTTTATATACCGATGGTACTAATTGTTACATTTTTCCTAATAATTGCTTTATCTCTTGGTAAACCTGAAAATTATCGTTTGCCTAAGTGGACAAATGTGTTGATTTTTATATCAGTTGCTTTAATTATATTGGTTCTAACTAATGATTTGCACGAGAAAGTATTTAGTTTTCCAGGTGAACCGGGCAGTGGTGCGTATTATGAATATGAGATTGGATATTGGATGATTTTAGCATGGGCAGGTCTGTTAGTGTTTTCCGCAATTTCTATTATAGTTTTAAAATGCAGACTTCCATATTCTAAAGGCGTAATTTGGTTACCATTTATTCCGATTTCTTTTGCTGTTATTTATGTTGTTCTTTATATAAATGATTGGCATGCAGTAGATCTTATTGCTAAAGATATGACGACAGTTTTTTGTGTACTTACGATTGCTGTACTTGAAAGTTGTATTCAAAGTGGATTGATTCAAAACAATACTAATTACAGGGAATTGATGACGGCTTCTTCTATAGGGGCACAAATTACAGATGAAAAATTTAATGTAAAATATTCTGCTGATAATGCTATTGAAGTAGATAGTTCTACACTTGAAGCTGCTACGGAAACTCCTGTTCTTCTTGAGGAGGGTATCCGTATTTCCGCTTTTCCAATAGAAAATGGATATGTTTTTTGGCAGGAAGATGTATCTGCACTTTCGACAACTCTCACAGAGCTGTATAATGCCGGCGAAGAATTAAAAGATTATGGTGTAATTTTACAGGAAGAGACTTATCAAAAAGCAAGACAAAAGAAGTTGGAAGAACGAAAGCGACTTTTTGAAACAATGCAACAAAAGACTGCGTCACAAGTTAAAACTTTAATAAACTTAGCGGAAAAATTAGAAGTTGCAGAAGATGAAAATGTAGCAAAAGAAATTTCCGCTAAAATGGCAATTATTGGTGCATATTTAAAAAGGCGAAGCAATTTAGTGTTTCTTACGGAACTTCAAGATGTTGACCCTATAATGGAACTTGAACTCAGTCTTAGAGAGTCTACAACCAGCCTCAAATTTTATGGTGTGAATTGTGCCTATTCTGTTGATGAAAAGGCTGAAATAAATTTAGCAGATGTTGCACTTTTTTATGATTTTTTTGAAGAAATAGTTGAGTTGTCACTAGAAAATCTTTTAGGAATAACTGCATATTTAAATTCAACTGCAAGTGGTAGTTCGTTCTCATTAGTGGTTAATACCAGCTCTGATTTAAATCCTTTAAAATCGCGCTTCCCTGATGCTTTTGTAAGCAGGGAAGATGAGGTTTGGTATTGTTCTTTGAACGGAAAAGAGGAGGCGGAGAATGATTAAAAACAAAGTTATAGGAAACTCTATAAAAGAAAGTTTTGACAATCTTCCTTCCGGTGTTTGTTTTGCGGACAGGCACGGCATAATCGTTCTTTGCAATAGACAAATGTATAGACTCTCTCGCGTGCTTTTAGGAACTGATTTACAGCATATTTTTGAGCTCAGAAGGGCACTTGAAAATCCAAGCAAAAAAATACATCGCTTAAATGAAGGCGAAAATATTTTCTTGTTTCCGGACGATGAAATTTGGGAATTTAGAGAATCCGTTATAACAGACTCAAAAGGAAACGCATATTCACAAATTCAAGCTCTTTTGATGACAGAACTTTACAAAATAAGAGATGAACTTAAAAAGACAAATCAACAGCTCAGTGAAAGCAATCAAAGGGTGAGACTTCTCTATAAAAATTTGGATCATATTGTAAAGGAAGAAGAAGCTTTTGCCATAAAAATGCGTGTTCACAACGACATAGGACTCCGTCTTTTATCGACATATAAGTCACTTGAAAAGGGCGACCTGACTGAATTGCGTGAGGTGGGTAAAGCTTGGAAAAACATCTTAAATGTTTTTTGCATTAATGACTCTTTGCCATATACCGATTTAACGGACGAATATGGTATTAAAACTAGATTTAGTGAAAAGCTCCAAGAATTTTTAAATTCTTCATCTAGAATTGGAGTGAACATAAACATAAAAGGAGTTTTTCCAAAAGATAGTGAGCAAGCATATTTACTTATTACTGCGATGCGAGTATGTGTCACTAATGTCATTCGTCACGCAAAAGGTGATGAAATGAATGTGAGCATAACTTATTTGAAAAATAAAATTGTTATGAGAACAGAAAATAATGGAAAACCACCTGAATCTGAAATAGTTGAAGGTGGTGGACTTTCTGATCTCCGTCGCCGAATTGAAAGAGTAAATGGATTTATGGAAATTCAAAGTTTTCCGAAATTCAAGTTGATAGTAACCTTGCCGATGTAACTTTGCTAACGAGGGAGGATTTAGTATTATGTTTAATGTATTGCTTGTTGAAGATAGAAGAATGCCGCGTGAGTGTATGGAAAGCTATATAAAAAGTAGTGACCGTTATAATTTAGCTGCGTCTATTACTAATGCCGCTATGGCAGAAATGTCATGCATGGAACAAGATATTGATTTGATATTAATGGATGTGTGCACAGAGAATAACGAGAGCGGTATTGCAGCTTGCGCTACCATAAAAAAGAATTTTCCAAACATCAAAGTTATCATCGTAACTTCTATGGCAGATGCGCGCTTCATAAATATGGCAAAGGAGGCTAATGCCGATAGTTTTTGGTACAAGGAGATCAGTGAATATGAGCTTCTCGATATTATGGATCGAACAATGAATGGAGAGAATATTTATCCTGATAAAACACCTGACGTACAAATTGGTACCGCAAAATCTAGTAATTTTACTAAGGGAGAATTAAGGGTGCTCCGTTTACTTGTACAAGGTTTATCTGATGCTGAAATAGCGGAATCTTTAGGGATTAGTATTACCACAGTTCGCTGGTATGTGAGGGTGTTATTTGAAAAAACTGGTTATAAAAATCGTGTAAGTCTAGCTTGCGATGTAATAAATAAAGAATTAATAGTTCCCGGTTTTTAAAATTGAAAATATTTGAAAAAGAGAAGTTACAACTTTGTGGCTTCTCTTTAAATTTGTTAAGGTTTGTTTAAAATGTTGAAATTTGCTGTGTTTAATATTATAATTTTAACTTAAAGTGGAATATTATGCGCATGCGCATGTGTGTTATATTTTATGTTAAACCTGAATGAATTGTTAGAGGTGTGAAATGCTCGGAATCAATATTGGAATTGATTTGGGAACTACATCTGTTATTGCTTATGTAGAAGGTAAAGGGATTGTTTTATCTGAACCTGCTATTGTAGCTTATAGAAGGACAACAGGAAGAATTATTGCACTTGGAAAAGCTGCTTATAAAATGTTAGGACGAGAACCTGATTCAGTTGAAGTTGTTCAACCCATGCGAGACGGAGTAGTTTCTGATTTTGATGTAACGGAGCAAATGCTTCGTTACTATATCAAAAAAATCTGTGGTAATAAAATTTTTAAACCCAACATAATTGTTAGTATGCCAGGTACAGTTACTAACCTTGAAAAAAGAACGATTCTTGATGTTATCACTGCAAGTGGTGCAAGTAGAGTTTGTCTCATTGAGGAACCTCTTGCAGCTGCTATAGGAGCAGGAATAGATATCGTTCATCCAAATGGTGTAATGGTTGTTGATATTGGCGGAGGAACAACTGATATTGCTGTAATTACAATGGGAACAATGGCAACCGCATCAAGTATCAAACTTGCGGGGAATGTTTTAAATGAAGACATCATTCGTTATCTTAGTCGAGAAAGAGATATCATTATTGGTGAACTTACTGCTGAAGAAATAAAAAAGAAAATTGGTTGTGCGTATCTTCGTGACGAAGAAATAGGTATATTTGCAAAAGGCAAAGATTATTACACCGGAATGCCTATTGATTTTGAAATTACATCTAATGAAGTTTATCTTGCAATGCGAAAACACATAAATATGATACTTGAAGCAATCCGCGATGTATTTGAACGTACACCGCCGGAACTTGTGTCAGATATAATTAACGAAGGTATTGTTCTCACAGGTGGTACTGCTCAACTTTTTGGATTGGACACGGCAATTGAAAAGTTAACAGGAATAAGAACTATCGTAGCTAAAGATCCGCTCAACTGTGTTGCAAACGGAATAGGTAAAGTTATTGGAGATATGTTCTTTTTATCCGAATATGGATATCTATTTAAGTCTCGTCAAGATATTGGTGGAGTAGAAAATAAGGAGGATTATTGATGTTGTTTTCTGATGAATTTGATGCTCTGGCAGAAGGTATAGAACCGGGTGGGCTTAGAAATAAAGCGGATATAAAGGTTCTTATTTGTTATTTGCTTAAAAATGTAGATGCAAAAATTTCCAGGGAGCAAATAGGGAATATAATTCAAGATCAAAGGATTGCAAACTATTTTGAAACAATGGATGCAATTTCAGATCTCCTTCAAAATGGAAATATTACTGAGACAGTTGAAAATGAAAAGGAATATCTTGAAATTACAGACCTTGGTAGAAATGCTGTAAGTCTTGTCGGAAAGGATTTACCAAAAACTATCAGAGAAAAGGCTTTAAAAACTGCAGTTCGTTTTGTAACTCTTGATAGAAATGAAAGAGAAAATGATGTAAAAATTAGTCCGGTTGAAGATGGATATTCAATATCTTTTTCAATGACTGATGGAAATACAAAACTTATGGAACTGAAGATGTTTGTTCCGGATGGTGCTCAGGCACAGGCGCTAAAAGATAATTTTATTGAAGATCCGGTAAGAGTATATTCAACAATACTTGCATCACTTATGGTTGACTGAAAATTTATTAAGTGAATCGTTTATCGTTTGTTTTGTTTTATTATATGTTTTATATGTTGTTTGAAGGGTGACGTTTCAATGAGAATGTATGATATCATCAAGAAAAAAAGAGACGGCGAGGAACTGAATACAGCAGAAATAGATTTTTTCATAAAAGGGTATACGGATGGCAGTATTCCTGATTATCAGGCATCTGCTTTAATAATGGCAATCTTCTTTTCTGGTATGACTGCGCGTGAGACAACCGATCTCACGCTTGCAATGGCGCGCTCAGGAGAGATGATGGACTTATCTTTAATAGACGGTGAAACTGTCGACAAACATAGCACAGGTGGTGTAGGAGATAAGACCACATTGATCGTTGCTCCAATTGTTGCAGCCCTCGGCTGCAAAGTAGCGAAAATGTCCGGGCGTGGTCTTGGACACACCGGCGGTACTGTCGACAAACTGGAATCTATACCGGGTTTTAAAGTAGAACTTTCACCTGAGCGCTTTTTAAAGCAGGTGAATGAAATCGGAATTTGTGTAATAGGACAGTCAGGCAATTTGACACCTGCTGATAAAAAATTATATGCACTTCGTGATGTTACTGCTTGTATTGAAAGCATACCTCTTATTGCATCAAGTGTTATGTCAAAGAAACTGGCTGGCGGCAGTCAGCATATAGTTTTAGATGTTAAATGCGGAAGTGGTGCTTTCATTAAGGATTTAGAAGATGCAAAAGAACTTGCAGTTGCTATGGTTAAAATAGGTGATATGGCAGGTAGAAAAACAAATGCTGTAATCACCAATATGGATATTCCACTGGGCTACTATATCGGAAATACACTCGAAGTAATAGAAGCAATAGAAATTCTAAAAGGAGAGGGATGTAAGGACCTAAAAGAACTTTGTTTTGTCCTTGCATCGCTTATGTATTCTTCCTGTAAAGGTATAGACCTTAACAGCGCACGAAAAGAAGTAGAAGAGGTTGTTTTAACCGGTAAAGCCTTATTAAAATTTAAAGAAATGGTTAAGGCGCAAGGTGGAGATGTTTCAGTAATAGATGATGTTTCAAAGTTTGAAGAATCACTACATCGCTACGAAATAAAAGCACCGAGAGATGGATATATTTCAAGAATGAATGCAGAACAAATTGGTATCGCATCCGTAGTTTTAGGTGCAGGCAGGGAAAAGAAAGATGACCCGATTGACTATAAAGCGGGAATCGTTCTTGTTAAGAAAACAGGTGATTATGTGAATAAAGGAGAGCCTATTGCAATTCTATTCACAGATTTAAAGGATAAAATAGCTGAAGCTGAAAAACTCTATATCAATGCTCTCAAATTTTCAGCTTCAAAACCGAAAAAACAGAGCCTGATTTATAAAATCGTGAGGAGCATTTCTGAATAATCGTTAAAAATTGAAGCCAATTTTTAATGAGTAAGTAGTGCAAGATAACGAAGGATGATGGTACTAGGAAAATCAAAGCAATTTTTTTAGTGGGTAGTAGTGAGTAGTAAGGTTTGAGAAAATGAAGGTGAAATTATGGATATTAGGGAAATACTTTCGAGAGTAGATCATACTCTTTTAAAAACAACCGCAACTTGGGATGAAATAAAGGAAGTTTGTGATGATGCTCTTAAATACAAGACTGCATCCGTTTGTGTTCCTCCTTCATTTGTTAGACAATGCGCTGAATATTTGAAGGGAAAAATTCCGGTTTGTACAGTAGTAGGGTTCCCAAATGGGTATACTACGACGGTAATGAAATGTGCTGAAGCATATGATGCTGTGCAAAACGGTGCAGATGAAATTGATATGGTTATCAATCTTGGTTGGGTGAAAGAAGGAAAATATGATGATATTCTTTCTGAAATAAACGATGTTAAGGGACATTGTTGTGGAAAGATTCTTAAAGTTATTATTGAAGCATGTGATTTAACCGAAGATGAAAAACATAAAGTGGCTGAAATTGTGGATTCATCTAATGCGGATTATATTAAAACTTCAACCGGATTTTCCAAAGATGGTGCGACTTATAGGGATGTTATTATTTTCAAACTTCATATCAAGGGTCGTTTAAAAATAAAGGCAGCCGGTGGTATTTCATCAATTAAAGATGCAGAGGAATTTATAGGTCTCGGTGCAGATAGGATTGGTACCAGCAAAATTGTAAATATTGTAAAATCGGAAGGACTTTTGTAATGCAAGGATTAGTTTTAGAAGGCGGAAGTATGCGTTCTATTTTTTCTTCGGGTGTAATGGATGCACTTTTGGATGAAGGCATTGATTTTCCATATGTTATAGGTGTTTCTGCCGGTATTACACACGGAGTTTCGTATGTTTCTAAACAGAGGGGTCGAAACTATGATGTCGTTGTTGGTTATAGAGAGGATTCAAGATATTTTGGAGTTAAAAATCTTCTTTCTGACCACAGTCTTTTTGGAATAAAGTTTGTTTTTGAAGATATGCCAAATGAATTTGTACCTTTTGATTGGAACGCCTATAGAAGTAATCCGGCAAAGGTGCTGGTTGGTGTTACAAATGCAAATACGGGTAAACCGGAATATTTAAGTGGAGAAAAGCTTGAAAGTAGTTCAGCTATTTTAAAAGCTTCTTGTGCACAGCCTGTTATGTTTCCGGTACAAATAATAGATGGAACACCTTATTTTGATGGAGGAATTACTGATTCCATTCCTGCTAAAAAGGCACTTGAAGATGGTTGTAATAAACTTCTCATTGTTATGACCAGAGCTAAGGGATATAAAAAAGAGTCATCATTAAAAATGGAATTTGTAGCAAACGCAATAAAAAATAAATACCCTGAAATGGTTTTTCCACTTTTAAACAGACATCTCATGTATAATGAACAGGTAGAGTACTGTGAACAACTTGAACACGAAGGGAAAGCAGTGCTTTTAAGACCTGCTGCTGATAAAATGATAAGATCACTTGAAGGTGATTCAAAAGAGTTGGCAAGGTTTTATAACCATGGTTACGATGTAGCAATGGCTAACATAGATAAGATTAAGGGATTATTTGAGGAGGATTAATATGGCAATCACATGTACACCTCATAATGAAGCAAAACCCGGTGATTTTGCAAAAACAGTTTTAATGCCGGGAGATCCGTTGCGTGCAAAATTTATAGCAGAAAACTTTTTAAAAGATCCCGTACTTGTAAATAATGTCAGGGGTATTCAAGGATATACCGGCTTGTATAACAATACTCGTGTATCTGTTATGGCATCCGGAATGGGTATGCCTTCAATGGCAATTTATTCACATGAACTTTTCAACTTTTATGACGTAGAAAACATTATTAGAGTTGGTTCTGCCGGTGGTATAGCGAGCAATATTAAAGTTAGAGATATTGTCGTTGGAATGTCTGCTTGTACTAATTCAAATTATGAGGCATCGTATAAACTTCCGGGGAAATGTGCTCCTACAGCAAGTTATGAGCTTTTAAGTCTTTGTGATAAGGTAGCGGGCGAACTTCAAATTCCTATTAAAATAGGTTCATTTTATTCAACTGATGTTTTTTACTGCGATTTAGAAGACCTTCGACGTTTGCAGAGTATGCATAATGTTCTGGCAACTGAAATGGAAGCCGCAGTTCTTTATTTGGAAGCTGCGAGAGCGGGTAAAAATGCACTTGCAATCTGTACTGTTTCAGATTGTCCTTTAACAGGAGAGTCTCTTAATTCAGCAGCACGTGAAACTACTTTTACAGATATGATGAAAATAGCTTTAGGTATTGCTGAGAACCTTGGAAACTAAAAGACTAAAATTTAGAATCTAGAAAGTTTTAATTTAGTTCAATTTTTAATTTGGCTTTAATTTTTAATTTAGTTTTAGTTTGAAAATCAAAAGGGGTAAATGTGGAGACTGATATGTCAAAACGCGTATTTTTAATTGTTCTTGATAGCTTTGGTGTTGGAGAACTTCCGGATGCGAAATTCTTTGGCGATGTAAGTGCAAATACACTCAAGGCTCTTTCAACTTCAGAATTTTTTGAGGCTGATACACTTTCAAAACTTGGTCTTTTTAACATTGATGGTGTAGATTATCTTCCAAGTTTTTCATCACCTTTAGCTTCTTTTGGTAAGTGTGCAGCAAAATCTATGGGTAAAGACACCATGACCGGACATTGGGAAATTTGTGGTGTTGAAATGGAAAAACCAATGCCGGTTTATCCAAATGGATTTCCGGCAGAGGTCATGGACGAGTTTGCAAAAAGGACTGGTAGAGGTTGGCTTGTAAACAAGCCATATTCCGGTACAGCTGTAATAGAGAAGCATGGAGATGAGCATGTAAATACCGGCAAACTCATCGTGTATACCTCTGCGGATAGTGTGTTCCAGATTGCCGCTCACGAAGATATTGTACCAATAGAAAAGTTATATGAGTACTGTGAGATTGCTCGTGAGCTTTTACAGGGGGAACACGCAGTTGGTCGTGTAATTGCAAGGCCTTTTGTTGGTACATCCGGCAATTACACACGTACCGCACGACGCCATGATTATTCACTCGTACCGCCAAAAACAGCACTAAACTTTTTGGCGGAAAAGGGGTATAATGTAATATCGATAGGTAAAATTAACGATATTTTTGCGTCGTCCGGTATTACTGAAAGCCATCCAACCACTTGCAATGCCGATGGGATGCATGAACTTGATTTGGCGGTGAACAGAGATTTTTCCGGACTTGTGTTTGCAAATCTTGTTGATTTTGATATGCTTTTTGGTCACCGCCGAGACGTAGATGCATACGCAAAAGGCATTGCAAAGTTTGACACTTGGCTTTCGAAATTTATTTCAAAGCTTGGTAATGATGATGTGCTCGTCATTACTGCCGACCACGGATGTGACCCAAGTTTTGAAAAACATACGGACCACACGCGTGAATATATACCACTTTTGTGGTATACTCGCGGCGGCCCGGCAGTAAATCTTGGAATCCGAGAATCTTTCGCTGATATTGGAAAGACGATTCTTGACTATTTTGGTGTAGAATCTGATATACGGGGAGTTAGTTTTTTACAGGATGTAACTTTTACTCCGGATCCACTTGCACGGTTTAGAAAACCGCTTCTTTAAGGACTTTAAGGAGGATTACCATGGTAATGCCAGAAGAATTAATACGGTCTGCAGAGAATGCAATGCATGGTTCTTATGCACCTTATTCAAATTTTAAAGTAGGTGCAGCCCTTCTTTGTGAGAACGGAACAATTTTTACAGGTTGCAATATTGAAAATGCTTCATATCCGGCTGGGATTTGTGCCGAAAGAGTCGCTCTTTCAAAGGCAATCTCCGAAGGACATCAAAGATTTTTATCTATTGCAATTGTAGGTGGAGAAGATGGTGAAATAGGAGATTATTGTTATCCTTGTGGCATTTGTCGACAAGTTTTAGCTGAATTTGTTGATGCTGATTTTAAATTTTATTTTAAAAATGCAGAGGAAAGAATAATTAGTTATGCTATGGAAGAATTGCTTCCACATAGTTTTAGTTTTTAATTTCTGAATTTTGATTTGTGCAAATTTTGTTTTATATTGTTTTTGTGTCTTGTTTAGATTCAATATACTGGCATATAAGGAGATTGTGTATGAGTAATTACTCTGTTCCACTTAGTAAAGTGATTAAGGCTGAAGAATATAGTGTAATTTTTTTACCAAAGCCGGCAGAAGAAATTTTAGTTACCGCAATGGAGGTTTCTCGTCCGGGACTTATTTTGGCACGTTCGGATGAAAACTTTACTAGTGATAGAATCCAATTTATAGGAAATTCTGAAAGTATGTATTTAAGGGCTTTATCATCGCCCGATATTAGGGATGAATGTATTGAAAGGTTCATGTCGGAGCGTCCGCTTGCAGTAGTATGTTCGTGCGATATTGATGAAGAAATGATTGGTTTCTTTCTCGTGTTTGCAAAGAAATACAGTGTTCCTATGCTTCAAAGTAAAAATGAAACATCTTTTGCAGTATCTTCACTTGTATCTTATTTGAATGTTGAACTTGCAGAAAGAGAAACACGTCATGGAGTACTTGTAGAAGTATTTGGTGAAGGTGTACTAATTGTGGGAGATAGTGGTGTCGGCAAGTCTGAAAACGTTGTTGAACTTATCAACAGAGGTCATCGACTTGTTGCAGATGACGCAGTTGAAATTCGTAAAGTATCAAATAGATCTCTTGTAGGTTCTGCTCCTGATAATATTCGTCACTTTATTGAACTTCGTGGTGTTGGTATTATTGATGCATGTCGTCTTTTTGGCGTAAAATCAGTCAAAGATACTACAAGAATTGACCTTGTAATTGAACTTGAAGCTTGGGATGATACGAAGGCATATGAACGTATGGGCATTAATGATGAAGAGGTTAACATTCTTGATATTTCAGTACCACTTTGTGTAGTACCTGTATCTTCCGGTAGAAACCTTGCAATCATAATTGAAATTGCGGCTATAAATAACAGACAGAAGAAGATGGGTTATAACTCTGCAAAACAACTCCTTTCAAATCTCGGTATGCTTGAGGATGAAGAGTGGAACTCTCATGCTTCAAGAGATATCTGGCATATTTAATTTGAGATAACTTAAAATAGGTTTGGAATGAACACAGACCAAGAAAGAAAGCTGAGAATTACATGATAAAAGACCTGACTCGTAATTGAGTCAGGTCTTTTATTTTTTTTGAAGTATTTATGATTGGGAAAGTAAGTACTTTTACGATTGTAAAAGTTAAGTATTTTTAATTGCTAAAATTACAAAAGCTGAAGTAATTTTCTAAGGCTTTCCTTAGCATCACCTTGGAGGATTGTAACACCAGTCTCTTTTGTGTAGAGAGGATTGTCGACTCCTGAATACCCAGGTTCTAAGTCATAGTTACAAATGATGATATTAGGAGCTTTGTCAACTGAAAGAATAGGCATTCCATAGATTGGAGTGTCCTCAGCTTCTCTAGCCGCAGGGTTTAATACGTCATTTGCGCCGATTACGATGACAAGGTCAGTCTTTTCAAAGTCATCATTTATATCTTTCATTTCGTAGAGCTTATCATATGGAACATCAACTTCTGCAAGAAGTACGTTCATATGACCAGGCATTCTACCGGCAACCGGATGGATAGCATAACGAGTTGTTACACCGTTAGCTTCGA
>JAAYOC010000078.1 GCA_012520505.1 Oscillospiraceae bacterium | reverse complement strand
TATTTGCTTTTTGAATTCTTCTTTATACTTTTTTGCCATTTTAATTCCTCCCATGATTCTTTATACTTTATATTATATCATACCATTGTTCGGAATTTATTTGTCCTATTTAGTATAGCCGGTCTAGAAGCTCCGGGTCAATTTGGTATGTCTAATTTATTATAGACATACCAAATCAAATTGGAGAACTGCTGAATACAGCATCTGCCGCTGCACCTGATGTAACAAAGCCTCTTAAATCCATCGGCGATGGAAACATGTTAGAAGGCGTGAAGAACATTTTTAACTACGCATTGACCGAAGGTGAAAAGACCGGTCTCGCCAAAGGCGAAAAAATTGGTTTAGCTAAAGGTAGTGCCATCACTCTTGGTGTATGTGGCGTTCTGTACTTTGTTCCTAAAGGGATCAAATTCGTCAAGAAGAAAATCTCCGAGAAAAAAGCTCATGATGAAATGGGCGAAAAAATATATGCTGCTTTCAGTGAAGAGCTAACTGACAGCAGCGATGAAGGAGGTGCAGTCGATGAAGAAGGCGAAAACCAAAACGCATAGAAATGCAGTCAAGACTCTTACCTATGCGTATATCCGTAAAATCAAGAAATGGATGTTTTGCCCAGCTTGCCAAAACGGTAAGATGACAATCAATAAAAAATCGACGCTCTGGATTTGCGAGGATTGTGGGTATATACTTTCCGCAGATGAGTTTGAGGACGATTACGTATTTTGGTTCTGTGATGAGTGCAATACATATCTCAACAATCAGGACGGATTTGACCGGCATTCCACACGCCACACATGTCAAAAATGTGGATATGAGAACGATACAACTTTTGATAACGTAAAAGGTATTTGCTCTGACTGTGGGAAAATTATCCCAGACCCAGATGCAACACTATGTGTCGACTGTAAGCGGGTCCGTAAGGACAAGGCAAAAGAATGGCTAAAAACAGCTGGAAAAGTTGTCGGTGTTGCAGCAGCAGTTGCGGGTACGGTATATCTGGCAGCTCAATCATCAGGCGATGACGAGGAACAAGATTATAACTATCTCCCTGATGGGGATGAAGATGGAGGAGGGATTACAGTGAAAAAGAGTTGGCTTAAATCTGCAAGCGAAGACGAGTTGAGAGCAAGAAAGGCTGAAATTACAGCAGATACGGATTGGCGTTCAGGTTCAATCTTGGACGGCGATTTCGATGCTGAAATAGAGGCACTCGATGCAATCGATGAGGAAATAAATCAGAGGTCATGGGATCGCTATAACAGTGAAGACCATTCCAATGAGAGCTACGGTGTACACCGTGAACATGGCTGGTATTTGCCAAATGATGATTAATGAGGCTCCGGTTATTTGTAAGCGGGAGGTGACATAGTGGGTGTATTTGGATATTATCTCATTATTATCAATGTTATAGGATTCATCCTGTTCGCCGTAAATACGTGGCTTTATTCAAACACAGCAGAAGGTCAGGTGGATAAGTTCCTGACAATTACATCCCTTTTGGGAGGCTCTCTGGGCATACTTATTTCGATACTGATTTTTGACAGAAAGGCTGTCAAGGGAAATATGATGTCCCGTGTATTTATTGCCTGTGTATTTGTAATTCAAGTGGTAATATTCCTTGTTCTACAAGGTGTTCACGGTGAAAAGTTGACATTTGCTTTTTGGGAGTTTTTTGAGAAATACAAAATTCTGCTGATTTATATAGTAGCTACAAACTTCATTACATTTGCCGCTTTTGCAGTAGATAAGATTGCTGCCATTGAAAAACGCTCAAGAATCAGGATTATCACTTTGCTGGGGCTATGCTTTATCGGTGGCTCTTTAGGAGGTCTGGGTGCAATGTATTTGTTCCATCATAAGACCCAAAAAGATTATTTTACTGTTGGTGTCCCACTGATAATAGTAATGCAAGCTGTAGTAATTTTTTACTTAATGAACCTATAAAAAATGGACGCCTTACTGCAGGTCTTGAAAACCAGTAGTGAGGCGTCGTTGTATTTATTGAATTACACCTTAATTTCCTGCCCGTCCTTAAAAGCAAACCGCACATCGTCCCTGGCATAGACTGTTACATAATCAATCAGCCCGCACCAGAGGGCAGGGTCAAATTTCTCCATCGGGTCAGCCTGCGCCAGCGTGTCCAGAAAGGCGTCGATTGCCGCCCGTCTGGATTTCTTGTCGGCAAGCGCGGCTTCGATTTCCTCCAGCCGTGCCTTCGCAGTCTCGAACCGTGCGGTGAGACCGTCATAGCGTTTCTGATATTCCATTTGGTCGAGCGCCACATGAGCGTTTTCGTAGATGCATTTCTCGATAAGGTCTGAAACTACCATGATCTCTTCCTGCAGTTCTGCGGTTTCGGCTTCCAATGCGGAGATGTCGAAAGCAACGTCCAGCGAAGCCCGGAGCGGCGAGATGATCGCAGCCTTTTTGCCAATCAGCTTGTTTGCTGCTGAGACAAACATCGCTTTGTTCTCATCCTCCGTCAAGTGCGGCGTGGAGCATTTTTCCTCTCCGTCATACTTGTGATTGCACTGCCAGATTATCCTGCGATACTTGCTGTTGGAATGCCAGACCTTTGAGCCGTACCACTCGCCGCATTGTCCGCAGCGTATCTTGCCAGAGAAAAGATGGACGCCGCTATGCCGACCCCGACCTCGCTTTCTGCGCTCCAGTTCCTGCTGAACCAGTTCAAACACCTCCGGCTGGATGATGGCTTCGTGGTTGCCCTCCACATAGTACTGCGGAATCTCGCCCTCGTTGACCTTTTTCTTCTTTGTGAGGAAATCCACCGTGTAGCTCTTTTGCAGAAGCGCATCGCCTTTGTATTTCTCATTGGTGAGGATGCTGCGAACAGCTCCTGCGTTCCATTTATCCTTGCCGCCCGGCGATTTAATGCCGTCAGCGGTGAGCCTGGCGGCAATGCCGTGCGGCGTCATGCCTTGCAGGAACATACTGTAAATGCGGCGGATGATAACCGCTTCGTCCTTGTTCAAAACCAGATTGCCGTCAGGACCCCGGTCGTAGCCGAGAAACCGTTTGAATTGCACGGTGACCTTCCCGTCAGCAAACCGTTTTCTCTGTCCCCAGGTACAGTTCTCGGAAATACTGCGGCTTTCCTCCTGCGCCAGTGAGGACATGATGGTAATAAGCAGTTCTCCCTTGCTGTCCAGGGTCCAGATGTTTTCTTTTTCAAAATAGATCTCCACGCCTTTTTCCTTGAGCTGACGCACCGTAGTCAGGCTGTCTACCGTATTGCGGGCAAAGCGGCTGACCGATTTGGTGACGATGAGATCAATCTTGCCAGCCAGTGCATCCGCCACCATGCGTTTGAAGCCCTCGCGATGCTTGGTATTCGTACCTGTTATGCCCTCGTCCGTATACACGGAAACAAACTCCCAATCGTCCCGGCTTTTGATATAGTTGGTGTAATAATCCACCTGGGCGCTGTAGCTGGTGAGCTGCTCCTCGCTGTCCGTGGAAACACGGGCGTAGGCGGCGGTGCGGCGCTTTTTCTTTTCATTGATCGGCGTTGCCGTGAATCGGCTTATCGTTGCCGGTATTGTCGTTACTTTCGCCACGTTTTTCCCTCCATCTCTGTATCATTACTTCTCGCATATGCTGTTTTCGCTCCTCTGTATGCCGGGGCATCTTCCGCTTGTTTTCCCATGCTGTCTCGAAGGTATGCCCATCAAAGAAGCGGATGGAAAGCTGATATGGAGCCGTGATGTGAATGCAGACAATCTGCTCACGGAAAACCGTATCGTCAAATGCTTCAAGCCCCATAGCCGCAGCACAGAGGTTTTTGAGTGCCTATTCCTTGATGCTGGGGCTTTGGCATTTTCCGCCTGACGCACATCGCCACACGGAATCAAAGCTGCCGTCTTTGTGCCGTGAACGCTGCCTGCGGTAGTTCTCGCCGCATCTGTCGCAGCGAATGCGGCTGGTAAAGCAGGAAGTGTTGGGGCCGAGCTGATGCTCCTGCACATACCGTCCCTTGGCGGCTCTGCGCTCATCTGTCCAGCAGTCCTTCCGCATGGTGGATTCCCAGTGGTGCGGAACGATGCGGCCATCCTTAAAATAGAAAATCATCTCATTCGGAGCAGGAATCTCAATGTGGTCGATCTGCTCTGAAAAGATGATTTCATCAAACGTATCCAGTCCCATGACTTCAGCGCAGGCATCTTTGAGCATCTGCTCCGGGATGTCCTTGTTTTGACAATGCGCATTCCCGGTCTTTCTTCGGGTACCGCAGACCCAGATGGTGTAGTTGGCATTAGGGTCTTTTCTCCCCTTGCGGTTAGACCGCTGATAGCTCTTTCCGCACCGGCCGCACTTGATTTTGCTGGTAAAGCAGGATGTGTTAATGCTCCAGTTTGCCAAGGCGCCAAGCTCACGGCGGCGCGCTTTCTCGGCCTGCACCGCCTGGTAGACCTCCATTGGAATGATGGCTTCGTGGGTGTTCTCCACGAAATACTGCGGCAGCTCCCCACGGTTGATCCTGCTTTTCTTGCTGATGGGGTCAACCACATATTCCTTCTGGAACAGAAGATTGCCCGTATAAGTGATATTTCCGAGGATCTGCCGGATGGAGGTGTTGCCGAAATGCTGTCCCTTATAGGATTTTACACCCATCTCGGCAAGCTGCTTTTCTGTGGTCTCTGCCGACAAACCGTTCATGTAATTGTCGTAGATGAGCCGAACGATTTTTGCTGACATGTCAACACTTTTTTGGACACTTTTTTACCG
>JAAYOC010000004.1 GCA_012520505.1 Oscillospiraceae bacterium | reverse complement strand
TATGTTAGAAAGATGAAATTGGGCAAAACAGAACAGTTAGATAGTTTATCATTAGCAGCAGGTGAATTGTATACTAAAACATTAGTTGGGTTTTGGCGTGTTGTTAGAAAAAAGAATATATGGCTAATTGGTGAAAACCAAGTAGTTGGGGTTATGGCGTCCCCCATTGGTATTCGGTATGAACCGAATATGCAATGTAGCCTGTAGCAATACAGGAAAGAATCTGCCGACTTTAATCGTGCAGAGTACGTCAATTAGGAGTTAAAGATTTAGCAGTAATTAATGATGGCAGGAAAATACCCAACATTAACAAGAGTCAAGAAATAAGAAGATTGAACAAAAAATTAAAAAGGCTCCAACGTAAATTATCAAGAAAATATGAAAAACAAAAAGAAGGAGGTGTAAACCGTTATAAGAAAACTAAAAATATAATCAAGTTGGAGTGCCTTATTCGTAAAGTCCATAAAAAAATAAAAGACATTCGTACAAATTATTTACATCAAGAAACTGCTAAACTGGTGAAAGCCAAGCCAGAGTTTGTGTGTATGGAAAATTTAAATATTAAAGGTATGGTTAAAAACCATAAATTAGCAAAATCCATACAAGAACAAACATTTAGCGAGTTTCGCAGAATAATAGAATATAAATGTAAATGGAACAATATTAGATTTATAGTAGCAGACAAGTATTATCCATCAAGCAAGACATGTAGTGAATGTGGATATATTTTAGATAAATTATCTTTATCGACAAGAAAATGGATATGTCCTGAGTGTGGAGTAATACATGATAGAGATGTAAATGCAGCTATAAATCTGATGAAATATGGTAAATCAGCATAATTCACTTAACGGATTATGTTGGTGTGTACGGTGTCGTTACATTGGAATTTAAGCCTTTGGAGAGTCATACCAAACGCAAGTAGGATTCCGAAAGCGGACTCTATGAATAAGGAAAAGAGCATAAAAGTTATAAAAGTTATAAAATTTATAACTTTTTATAAGTTTCTTATAACGGCTATTCATGATTTCAGGAAAAGTTATAACTTTATGCGGATCAACAAAATTTAAGAAAGAATTTGAAGAATGGAACATCAAACTTACAGGTATGGGAAATGTAGTATTCAGTGTTGTTTGTTTCACCCATGCTGATAATTTGAATATAAGCGAAAATGAAAAAGAAATGTTTGATAAAATGCATCTTAAGAAAATAGATCTGTCGGATACTATTTTTGTTATTGATGTAAATGGTTATATCGGCAACAGCACGAAAAAAGAAATAGAATATGCAAGAAAATACGGAAAAGAAGTGATTTTTATGTCTGAATTTATAAAAAAAGAGGGTAGTTGATAAACCCTCTTTTTTTAAAGCCTAGTATTAAGCTTTTGGTCCCTTAGACTTCCTGTACATCTTCCAGAAGTCATCTTCATCAATTATCTTTGTTCCGATAGCTTTTGCCTTTTTCCATTTTGTAGTTTCTTCTCCGTCAACATTGCTGGCTATCAGGTAATCAGTCTTTGAGGATACTGAATTTGATACATTTCCGCCTTCACCTATTATCAGACTAACAAAGTAATCTCTCGTCATTGACAAAGTCCCAGTAATGACGAAATTTTTGCCTTTTATTTGATCGTCTTCAATTATTTCAAATTTCCCTTTTCGCATTTTAACTTCTTCTTCTTT
>JAAYOC010000042.1 GCA_012520505.1 Oscillospiraceae bacterium | reverse complement strand
GTGTAGCCACCTTCTTCACACAGATTCCTAATAATGCCCTCATACTCCGAAGAGGCACTAGGCTCAATTACATTTACCTCAAAGCCCTCCTCTTTAAGCATCGTTATACCTGCATTACCAAGGTCATTAAAGGCATTATCGCCCAAGCCGCCTACGCCTGTTACATAACCGATTTTGCCCTTTTCATCATTACTTGGGGCTTCCGGCTTCTTGTCACATGAAACAACCATCGAAAAAAGTAGAATCGATACAAGTACAAGTGCCAAGATTGTTAACGTCTTTTTCATCTTACTTAACCTCCTGCTGTCAGTTTTTCCCTTCTCTATTTCGACCTAGAAGTTAACAGTCTCCTGTCTTTACTTTACACGAGCACTGTTAAAATCCAAGAGTCTACGCAAATGAGCCTTCTAACGCTGTCATGCACCAGCATTCACGGTCGTCCTCTGTGAGTTCTACCGCTCTAATGAGCAAACTTTGAACATTGTGGAAAATTTTAGCCATGTTTTCCTGCACGTCCTCAGTAATAACATGCTCGTCTTTAATACCTGCAGCCATGTTTGCCACCATGCCAACTGCTGCGTAGCAGATGCCTGCCTCCCTAGCCAGAGCAACCTCCGGATATTGTGTATGGGCAACCAAATCAAAGCCTAAAGCCTGCATCATCTTAATCTCTGCCTTCGTCTCAAAACGAGGTCCTTCCATGCAACAGTAAGTAGCATTGTCTTTCAACGCAATTCCTATGTCTTTCGCTGCCTTCAGAAGAATGTTGCATAAGTCATCGCAGTATGGCTCTGTAAGATCTACGTGAGCTATTTTCTTACCCTGATTTTCTTTACCGGTAAAAAAAGAAGCAGGACGATTTTTGACGAATTCTACGAACTGCCTAATTATGACAAGATCACCTTCTTCATAGCTCATGTTTAAACCGCCGCTGCACGCAGTTGCAAAAATCTGTTTAACACCAAGCTTGGCCATGGCCTTTATGTTCGCGCGGTAATTAATCTCACCTGGAGGGATGGAGTGTTCTTCACCGTGCCTTGTTAAGAATGCAACTTGTCGGCTACCCACCCTACCTATATTGACAACGACATCTCCGTATTCAGTTGTTATGGTTCTTTTTTCTATGCCCTCCACTCCTGGCAGGTCGTATATTCCAGTTCCGCCGATAATACCAGTCTTGATTTTCATGTTAGCTACCTCTCTATGTTCTGGAACAACTCTTCACATTCGCCTTCGAATGCTAGCGATTGTTAACTGTTTACCTATGAACCCCATTTAAATAGATGTCAAGGGTTTTCCTCGTATTTGCTGTCGTTTTTCAAAAATGTTGAGCAATGACAGTCAAAACTCAACATTTAGACCTAAAATTTTGCTTTTTCTAATTTCCGTATTTCACATTCCTGCTCAGGATATTTGGCGATAAGATCTTCAATACCGTTAGGCAAGTCATCAACATCCGTATAGTCCTCATCTTCAAAATCCGGTGACATAACGGTACCCATTAGAGCATACCCCTCACCCTCTAACAGGCGAGACCCGTGCCAACAACCTCCGGGAACTTTATACTGCAGTAATTCACCATCTAGAATATTCTGTCCCAGCCTAATGTTGTCCGTTGTTCCATCGGGTCGAAGCACCGTGATAAGCACCGTATTACCAAGCAAAAAATGATAGATTTCATCACTTTTTAATAGATGCATCCTAGAGCACGATTCCCCAATATGCATGAAATATATGCCACCATTGATAATTCTTGGCTTATCATGATTTTCAAGGATACCAGCGGGAATAACTTCATGACTGCGAAAGTTCTTCTTAAAGTAGGCACCCTCCCTTTCCATTCGCTCAATCCCAAG
>JAAYOC010000095.1 GCA_012520505.1 Oscillospiraceae bacterium | reverse complement strand
CGCTTCTGGAATCAGTAACGGAATCGTAACAACATCTCTCATAGTTTTACTTAGAAAGAAACAAGGATTTATTTTCATTAACAGAGCTACTGCTAAAAACATGATTAAAGTTCTCCTAGCTTCTACCGTTTGTCTTGCTTTTATGTTCTTTGGCAAATTCATCTATCAATCAATTTCCTTGAAAATGTGGATAAACAACCTTGCATTTATCGCTCTGAGCCTGCTTACGCTCTTACTGTATTTTTTCCTTGGATGCAAACTAAAAATAAAAGAAATTAGCTCTTTTGTTAGATCAATAAATAATAGACTTTACTCATATGTACGTAGGCGATAGAAACCCGTTGTACGGCATAAAAACTATCAAATCTTTAGACTTACTAAATTTAAATTATGAGAAGAAGATGATTTTATATTTACCTTAAAAAAAAGAAAACAGAAGACCACCAAAAATATTGTATCAGCAATGAAATAAGATCCTGTAACTCCTCTAGTTAAAAATGATACTATAAACAAACAGGAAACTTTAAATTCAAAAATATGCAATCTTTTCAACACAAAAAGCCGTTTAATAAAAATAAATAGAAAAAGTACGGACAAAGGTAAACCGAAGACTAACAACATTTGCAAAAAAATATTATGTGCATGATAGTACCGACCATCTGTCATTATTCGCACAACGCCCAAACCTCTTGGAAAAAGAATACTGTCTTTTAAATAGTCATAAATTTTTGCATAAATAAATTCTCTCCCTGATAGATATAGAACACCTTTAGAAAAAAGACCTGACAGCAAAAAAATGTTACGAGAATTAATACCCAGAATATCTAAAGTTTTGGCAAGAAGAGAAGCAATATCGGATAATTTATTAACAAACCAGTAAAGTGCAATGAAAGCAAACATAGAGACAAGCGATTTATGCAAATGACTGTAACGACTGTTTTTCAAAAAAGCAATAATCTTTGAAAGAAAAACTAAAGCAAGCAAGGAGACACTCGCAAACACCGTACCTCTTGAACCTAATATTAATCCGACAACAAAACTAGATAATGTAACAATAGCAATTTGAGTCGTAAACTTATTGTTAAGAGTATACTTAACGGTGGCCGATAAAATTATAATATGGCAAATATTACCGATTTCCAAATAGCTTAGGTAACCTCTGGTTAAGAAAAAATAATTCACAGGAAGCAAAATAGTAAAAAATGATGCAAAATCGAACAATAACAGGACCATATTCCTCACATCCACTATACTTGACGTAAAAACATGAAGAGGCACAGATAAGTAGATAACAAGCACCACATATTCAATAAACACATATCTTGCATAGTTAGTAAATATAAGATTAACATTCATTAAAATCATTATAGTTAATATGGCAAATATGAATTTTGATCCAATTCGAAAACTGTTATTTATAAGAGAAAATATAAGTAATAAAAGAAGATAAATATACGCATTTAATGGATTTGACTTTAAAATAGGCATAAAACAAAAAATCGGTAATCGATAAATGTACAATGCTAAAATGAGCGAGTTTATATTGATGATCTTGTTTTGTTTGATTG
>JAAYOC010000076.1 GCA_012520505.1 Oscillospiraceae bacterium | reverse complement strand
CACAGGTTGTTCAGCTCCTCCCGGAGCAGATCAAGTTCCCGCTGCCGGTGGGACAGCTCCTCCCTGGCCAACTTTTTTTGATCCTTGCGGTATTTCAGAACTTTTTGTAACCTGAATTCAAAAGCCATTTTTCCCCTCACACCATTTTCTAAAACCACTAGATCTGTAGAGCATCTGTAGAACAATTCCTAAGATCCGTAGACAACTGTGCCCATCTATATTTTCGCCCTGAAATGTGTTTTGTTAAGAAGAAAAAAGCAACTTTAGGAAATATTTTGGCGCATAAAGGTGGATCCCCTCGAGGAAAGACAAAACGAACCGCCCTTGCGAAAACAAAGGTTTTCTTAATTGCAAGAAGACAGCAGATCATTCCGCGGGAACAAAAAGGGCTTGCAGCGCTTCCTTGCTCTGCTGCCAGGAAACAGATTCAACCCGATCCTGGCAAAGAAATGTACGGATCTTCTCCCGGTAAGCAATCGCGCGGTCCACCCGGGAGTTGGAACCTCGGACATAGGCTCCAATATTGATCAGATCTTCTGCTTCCCGGTAAGCAGAGAGCAGTTCCTTTACTTCGGCCGCCTGCTTTTTATGCCCGTCGTCGATAAGTTGGGGCATGAGCCGGCTGACGCTGCCTAAAACGTCTATCGAAGGAAAATGGTTCCGGGCAGCCAGCTCCCTGCTGAGCACAATATGGCCATCCAATATACCCCGCACAGCATCAGAAACAGGTTCATTAAAATCGTCGCCATCCACCAGGACAGTATAAAACCCGGTAATGGAGCCACGGTGCGAAGTCCCGGAGCGCTCCAAAAGCCGTGGCAAAGTAGCAAAAACAGAAGGGGTATAACCTTTCGTGGTCGGGGGCTCGCCGATGGCCAACCCGATTTCCCGCAGGGCCATGGCAAAACGGGTCAGCGAATCCATCATCAGAATAACCTTCAGGCCCTGTTCCCGGAAATACTCCGCCACAGCCGTCGCCACCAGGGCAGCCTTCACCCGCTCCATCGCCGGGCGCTCAGAGGTGGAAACTATGACTACAGAACGCTTCAACCCCTCGGCGCCCAAATCATGATGAAGAAACTCCCCCACTTCCCGCCCCCGTTCACCAACCAGGGCAATCACACTTACATCAGCCGCGCTATAACGGGCAATCATACCCAAAAGCGTGCTCTTCCCTACACCGCTCCCCGAAAAAATACCGATACGCTGGCCCTGGCCACAGGTTAAAAGGGTGTCAATAGCCCGGACACCTGTCACCATTACTTCTGTAATCGGTTTTCTTTGGAGGGGATGAGGAGGCTCATTCTCGACAGGCATGGCCTGCAACTCTCCCTGGCTCTCCACCCCCTGCAGAGGCCTGCCCAGCCCATTAAGCACCTTGCCTAAAATACCGGAGCCCACCTCCACAAAAAAAGAGCTCCCCGTAGCTTCTACGGAACAACCGGGTCCGATCCCCTGCAGGTCGCCCAAGGGCATTAAAAGGGACCGGCCCTGGCGAAAACCAACTGCCTCCGCCAGTACAGGTTCCTCCCCTTTTGCCGTCGTCTCCACCAGACAGACCTCCCCGATATAGGGGCGGATGCCGCTGACCTCCATGACCAGCCCAATCACCTGCGTAACCCGCCCCTTGAGCGTAAACGCCGGATAGTCCCTGATTTCCTGCAAATATTTTTGATACTCCACCGGCCTAATCATCAGTTGTTCACCAGCTCAACACTATTATTTCTCCTTCTTTTCCCACAAAACAAGCCCGCGTGGTTTATCAGGCCAAACCTCCCATGGCCCGCAATATCTCCATAAATAAGTGCCAGGGCTCCATCTCCTCTAGGCAAACTTAGACTTCTTCCATCATTGCTTCCGCTGTTTCCTGCAGGTACTGCTTCCCGGAAGAGACAGCCAGCTCCAGAAGCTTTTTCCCTAAAATCTGCAGCTCTTTCTGCAGCAACATCTCCACTTCCGCTTCTTCCGATTCCAGCCGGCAGCTTCCCGGGGGGATCTTCTCGTCAGCCATTACTTCCAGCAGGACCCCTTCTTTTAACAGCTCCCGCAGTCCGTAGAAGTTTTCCCGGCAGACTTTTTCATCCAGGGGATTAATCTTGATATTAACTTTTTGCCCGGCCGGAAGAACGTTCAGGCCCCGGGCGATCATTGCCAGGATACAGCGGGAATCCGTGCTCACTTTGTAACCGAGGAGTTTTTCGGCAATGCCAAGTGCGACCCGGATAATCTCCGGTTCCGCTTCCGCCAGAATCTCCCGGCGTTCTCTACAGGCCTGTTCCAGAGTGTGGCGTGCTTCTTCCAGAAGCTTTTCGGCCGCCTTTTCCCCCTGCCGGAAACCCTCCTGAAAGCCTTCCTCCCGGGCTTTTTCCCCAAGAAGGCGGGCTTCTGCAACCGCCTCCGCCAGGATCTCCTGGCGGAGTTTCTCACCCTCTTCCCGAGCCCCGGTCAAAATTTCCTCCACCTGTTTAGCCTGCTCTGCTTCATCGACAGCAGACACGGACAAGGAAGCGTCTTCCTGCCCGGCAGGCTCCGGAGAATTTTCCATCTTCAGGCGGGGATAGTAGGTTCTCCGGCCCTGAATATCCAAGCCGCGCAGTATTCTTCTAGATGACGATGGCATCTTCTCCTCCCCTTGAGATAATAATTTCACCGGTTTCATCCAGCCGCCGGATAATCTTCACAACGTGCTGCTGGGCTTCTTCGACCTCACGCAGCCGTACAGGGCCCATGAATTCCAGATCTTCCCTTAACATCTCTGCCGCACGCCTGGATATATTCCGGAAAATGCGCTCCTTGACTTCATCACTGGCCCCCTTCAGAGCTTTGGCCAGATCCTTGCTGTCTACCTCCCGAATTACACGCTGGATTGAAGCATCGTCCAGGCTAATAATATCCTCAAAAATAAACATACGCTGCCGGATCTCATCAGCCAACTCCGCGTCCTCTTTCTCCAGTTCCTCCAAAATAAGCTTTTCCGTCCCCCGGTCCACGCTGTTGAGAATGTTCACTACTGTTTCCAATCCCCCGGCTTGCGTAAAATCCTGCTGGAAAACAGTGGATAACTTCTCCTGGAGTACTGTTTCAACCTCTTTTAAAATCTCCGGGGAAGTGTGCTCCATGAGGGCAATGCGGCGGGCAATATCAGCACGCAGTTCCTCCGGCAGATCTGAGAGAACTTCAGCCGCCTGCTGGGAATCCAGATAAGAGAGAATCAGCGCAATGGTCTGGGGATGCTCCCGGTTGATCATATTTACAAGCTGTCCGGGATCCGTATTGCGTACGAAAGTAAAGGGCCTGACCCGGACCTGCTCTTTAAGGCGTTTGATTAACTCCACAGCTTTATGCCGTCCCAGGGTCCTTTCCAGAAGCTCACGGGCATAATCCACGCCGCCTTCCAGGACATACTGCTGGGCCTGGCTGAAAAGCAGGAATTCCTCCAAAACCGCATCGCGCACCTCTTTCCCGACGCGGTTTAAATTGGCAATCTCCATGGTAATACTCTCTATTTCCTGCTCTGTAAATTGTTT
>JAAYOC010000043.1 GCA_012520505.1 Oscillospiraceae bacterium | reverse complement strand
TTTGTTCCTTGTGATTGGACGTTGGCTCCACGCGTTCTCCATTGGCGTTGATCGCAAGATTGTTTTACTGCCCTCTTTGGGACTGACGATAATCGTTGTGAACTTTATTGAGCTTTTCGTCTCCTGCGCGATCACCGGTCAATTTAGATTCTTTGTTGCATTCCTCGGACGTTACGCGATCCTTTGCGTAGCGCAGGTTGCTGTGTTGGCGCTGATCGCTATTCAGATGGTCAATCTGTACCGGCGATTATTTCCACCGTTGCGTTTACTTGCGATACAAGGGGACTATCAAAATGATTTGTATGAGAAAGTATTCGTAAGACAGGATAAATACCTGATTGTAAAAACGATTCACGTAGAAGAAGCCCTTAAAGTGCTTGAATCTGAGATCCAAAAGTACGACGGTATCTTAATCAACGATGTGCCAACCTCCATCGAACATCTCCTCATTAAGAAGTGTTACGCACTGGATAAGCGTGTTTACTATTCGCCGAAATTGTCCGACATTATCGTACACAGCGCATCCATCCTCAATATCTTCGATACGCCCTTATTTCTCAATCGAAACCAAGAGATTCCGTTGGGTAGCGCGTTTGCTAAACGGACACTTGATATCATAGCGAGCTTAGCGGGTCTAATCGCCCTAAGTCCCATTTTTCTTATCACAGCGCTCGCCATTAAAATCGAGGATGGCGGCTCCGTCTTTTACAAGCAAGCGCGCGTCACGAAGGACATGAAAGTCTTCGACATTGTAAAATTTCGCTCAATGATCGTGGATGCAGAAAAAGAAGGAGAGCCGCAACTGGCGACAAAAAATGATGAGCGCATCACTAAGGTGGGACGTGTGATTCGTGCAATTCGCGTCGATGAACTCCCCCAGCTGTTCAACATCCTTAAGGGCGATATGAGCCTTGTTGGGCCGCGCCCGGAGCGAGTCAAGTATGTTGAAAAGTATATATCCGAAATACCTGAATTTCGTTTTCGATATAAGGTGCGCGGCGGCCTCACGGGCTATGCTCAAGTCTTTGGCAAGTACAATACTTCACCGCTAGACAAACTAAAACTTGACCTGATTTATATCACCAATCGAACCATGTTGCTTGATCTTCAAATTATTTTCGGTACGCTGAAAATACTATTTAATAAAGAAAGTACTGAAGGAATTAGCGAAGAAAAAATCGAGGAGATACACAATTACTGATTTTTATTTGTAGATGTGAGTTTATAATATTATTCTTTTTCTTAGCAAAAAACAAAGATGAAGATACATATAGCAGAGAAGCGCTTCACCTGAAAAATCGGGCGAGAAATTAGACTGCAAAGTTAGGCAGTTTAAAATAGGATGAGTGTTGGACGAAAAAAACCATAAGAAAAGGAGAAGATAGTAACACACTCTAGGTAGGGAACATGCTCTTAGAGCGTTTCGTATTGTTTTGGTTTTTCGCATAAATCGACAATGGAAAGTATGGAAAAGGGAATGGAGTTACCCAATTATTCAGTTTTAATGTCTGTGTATAAGGGTGAGAAAGCAGAGCATCTACGCATCGCCATGAATAGTATGTGGAATCAGACTGTTCCGACGGATGATTTCGTGTTGATGTGTGATGGTCTGCTGACACCGGAGTTGGATGCGGTTATCGAGGAAATGCAAGCTACACATCATAAAGCACTTCATGTGGTGAGATTGAGAGAAAATCACGGACTTGGTTACGCCCT
>JAAYOC010000072.1 GCA_012520505.1 Oscillospiraceae bacterium | reverse complement strand
TGTTCGCGAGTTAAGTTGTATTTATCTACTAGGTTTTCTGCGGTGATGCCCATGTGGATATCATTGAAAGCATCCCATAGGCCGTCTTCAATCATGGTGTCGACAACTTTGCCATGACCCATGCGCAGACCAGTACGGACACCGGGCATTACGTAGGGGGACAGGCTCATGTTTTCTTGGCCACCGGCAATAACTATTTCTGCGTCGCCGCAACGGATAGCTTGTGCGGCTAAGTGCAGGGCTTTCAGGCCCGAACCACAGACTTTATTCAGGGTGAAAGCTGGGGTGCTGAAGGGCAGGCCAGCATGGATAGCTGTTTGTCGAGCTGGGTTTTGTCCGCTACCGGCCGTTAGCACTTGACCAAGAATTACTTCATCTACTTGCTCAGGGGCAACGCCGCTTTGCTCTAATAGGCTGCGCACTACAATAGCGCCTAATTCTGGTGCGGGGATTTTGGCTAAACTGCCTTGAAAACTACCAATTGCGGTGCGCGTGGCGGCAACAATGACGACTTCGTGCATGGAGATTTCCTCTTATATTTACTTAGGGATTCACTGAGTAGGGCTGTTGATGGCGCCGCTCAGTCACTTGGAAAATCTTTGTCTACTTTAGCCGCGGTGGCGGTTTCTAAAGAAGTTAATTAAGCCTTGGGTGGAGGCGTCCGCGCCGTTCAGCGAGGCTTGGCCGGTTAGGCGTTGGTAGACGTCTTCACCGAGCACCTTGCCCAGTTCTACGCCCCATTGGTCAAAGGCATTGGTGCCCCAGACTACGCTTTGCACAAACACTTTATGCTCGTACAAAGCAATCAATGCGCCCAAACGCCGTGGGCAAATGCGCTCGAGCACTAGGGTGTTGCTAGGGCGGTTACCTGGAATAGCTTTGTGTGGTGCGAGGCGAGCCACTTCATCTTCTGGCAGGCCTTTGTCACGCAGCTCTTGTGCGGCTTGTTCCAGGCTTTTACCTTGCATTAAGGCTTGGCTTTGGGATAAGCAGTTGGCGTACAGCCATTGGTGATGGTCGGCAATTTGATTATGGCTGACTACTGGCACGATAAAATCCGCAGGGACTAATAAAGTGCCTTGGTGCAAGAGTTGGTGATAGGCATGTTGGCCATTACAGCCGACACCACCCCAGATAACCGAGCCACTGGGATAACTGAGGGCTGAGCCATCTTGGCGCACATGCTTGCCATTGGATTCCATATCCAGCTGTTGCAAGTGCTGGGTGAAATTACGCAAGTAATGGTCGTAGGGCAAAATGGCGTGGCTTTGTGCTTGCCAAAAGTCGCTGTACCAAATGCCGAGCATGGCCAGAATCACCGGCATGTTTTCTGCAAAAGGAGCGTTTTGGAAGTGTTGATCCATGCTCCACGCGCCGGCTAGCAACTCTTTAAAGTTGGACATGCCAATATACAGCGCAATGGGTAAACCAATGGCTGACCACAGGGAGTAGCGTCCACCCACCCAATCCCAAATGGGTAGGATATTTTCTGCGGCAATGCCAAACTCCACTGCCGCTTCGATATTGCTGGAAACGGCAATAAAGTGGCGGTGAATACTGGCTTCACTGCCGCCTTGGGCTAAATACCAGCTGCGCGCTGCTTGG
>JAAYOC010000080.1 GCA_012520505.1 Oscillospiraceae bacterium | reverse complement strand
GAAATGCCTCAGTGGGTAACTGCGCCCCATCCCCGCCCGTGTGGTCGTGGCTGTCTCCGTTGGTCACCCCCTTGGCGATGGGCGCGAACCGCGCGTTCGCCTCGGACTCGGTGTAGTAGCGCCCGTCGTGGTCGCTGGACGACTTGTGCGTGTTCAGCGTGTTTTGCCCGACGACTGCGCCATTGGAGCCGTGCGCCGACGTTGCAGAGATATGCCCATCGATCTGGGCATGGGTATTCGAGCCCTTGTTCGCCAGGTTGACGTGGTCGATCTGCGCCCCATCGCCACCGCTGTGATCATGACTGTTGCCGTTGGTGACCCCCCTAACGTTCTCTGTGGCTAGAAACGTGGCTTTGGTAACCCACACACCCGATTCCTGTCGCTGCAAAAGCCAGGAAGTCCCGGAGCGAGTAGCTCGCCAGAGCCCCTCTTCGGCGCTGGCCAGGCCCCAGTAATAGGCCATTGTATTACCAATCGCGCAGTCGCCATCAAGGTATGCGCCGCCAGAAGCAAAGAGGCTGCCATCAGGAGCGCCGGTTTGGGTCCCGAGGTTGAGACCGCCCGTGATGCGCATACTGCTCGTGTAAACAAGGTTCGCCGCGAACTTTGCCCCGGTAATCAGCGCGTTGGGGATCATGCCCAGGGTGAGCTGCACCCACTGGAGCGCGTTGCTCACCCGCGCCAGGAGGCGGTCGTTAGCGGACGCAACGATATCGGCCGGGTCACCCACCGAGTTTGCTGCCCGCCCGATCACCGACAAAGCAGACGAATCCCGGAGCTTCGGGTTGGTCACCGCGTCGTCGGCGATGGCGTCGCCGTCGATAGAGTCGCCCGCCACGGTGTCGGCCAGCGTCGCCCGGGCGACGTGCAGGTTGTCCACCTTGGTCGTGCTGTTCACCACAAAGGGCGCGGTGCCGTCCGCCACGGTCGAGACGATCTGCTTGGCGGTGTTCACCGCTTCCTTGACGACGCTCAGCACCACCTCGTTGGCCGCGTTGCGAAAGCGGGCGATGAGGCTGTTGGTAGCGTCCTTGTTGCGCACGTCCAGGGCGTAGGTGGCGCTTTCGTCCACCTGGGTGAACGCCATCGGCTGCGCCTTGCCCACCGTGCCGTTGAGCGCCTGATGGATGTCGTTGATATGGGCGGCTTCTACCTTGTCGCCCGTCGATACGTCTTTCCAGGCCATGTTAGCGTCTCCTGCTAGGCATAGATGTCGCCCGCGCCATACTTTGATGTGCCGTACACGGCGTACTCGCCCAGCGCGGAGGACTCCTCGCTCGTCTCAAAGACCGCCATCTTGACCATGGCGATCTTTTCCGGCGCGTTGGTGCCGTCTTGTTCGACCTCGATCTCGTCCACCGGGCCCAGCACCAGTACCCGCCGCTCGACGCCCAGGGTGTCGGTGAGCGTCACCGCTTCGCCCAGCGTCGCGTACTGCCGCAGCTCGGTCAGAATGTCGGCCCCGCTGCGGCGCTCCGGCGCGCCGGTGTTCAGGCGCAGGTTGTCGGCGCAGCGCACGGCGGCGGTGATGACCTCGATGGTCTGTGGCCGCTCCGCGCCTCGCACGACGACGCTGTAGATTACGGGCGGCTTGCTGCTGTCGGGCAATACGAGGTCCAGGCGGATCTCCAGTCGCGCCCCGCTCACCCCCGCCGCCGGTAGAGGGATGACACTCTTGGGCCAGCGGTCGGCGCGCCCGGCATAGGTCCAGTTGCTCACCTCGTCCACGCGATAGTACACGTCCACATAGCGGCTCGGCGCCAGGTCGCGCCCCTCGACGGT
>JAAYOC010000040.1 GCA_012520505.1 Oscillospiraceae bacterium | reverse complement strand
TGCTTCTGTAGCTCAGTTGGTAGAGCAGTGGACTGAAAATCCACGTGTCGTTGGTTCGATTCCGACCGGAAGCACCATTTGCGGATTTAGCTCATCTGGTAGAGCGCCACCTTGCCAAGGTGGAGGTAGCGGGTTCGAGCCCCGTAATCCGCTCCATTTTATATGGCGCCATAGCCAAGCGGTAAGGCAGAGGTCTGCAAAACCTTTATGCCCCAGTTCAAATCTGGGTGGCGCCTCCATAAAAAGTCCGGTCAACAGACTGGGCTTTTTTATCATCTAAGTTTGGCTATTTTAGGATAAGTTACACTGAATTGTAAGTAGTCTTTTTTATGTTTCTTTATATTTATTTTTTTTTATGTTTAAAATTGGAACACAGTATGGTAAAATGGTTGTGATAATCAAAATGATTCAGTAACTAAATAGTACCTTGGGGGTCTACATTATGAAAAGAATTATTGCTTTCACCCTATTTTGCACCTTTCTTCTGTTTACTTTAACTTTTGTTGCAAATGTGCCTATTCAGGCGGATGGTGTAGCTGTCTACGACACAGCAAACTACTGCAATGTTCCTGCTGTAAATCCGGGTGACCCGTCTTATAGTGAAATGGTCGGGAATCAAAATTTATATGGTCATAATAGTCAACATCCATCGTATGTAATGGCTGAAACTTTCGCTTTGAGTGAGGATACCATTGTTGAGTCGGTAGAGTTGTTCGTTTATCAAACAGGCTCGGGTATCACTTCGCCGTTTACAGGTGTTTACCTTACTATCTATGATGGTAAACCATCAGAAGGTGGCAGTATAATTTGGGGTGATATGAGTACCAATATTCTTGGCTCTACAGAGTTTACCGGTTGTTATCGTGTGGCGCAGGGTGTGCGCAATACCGATCGTCCAATAATGAAGGTTGTGGCTGATCTTAGTACAAGCACTAGTTCAGGGGCAGAACTGACTGCGGGCACTTACTGGCTTGCTTTTTCAATTGAGGTTCCAAGTGGTCATAATTATCCTTATGCTATACCTAATATTCTTGCAACGCCTGAAACAGAAGGTACGGCTTTGCAGTATCATGATGGGGCATGGGATATTGCGAAAGATGGAAATACCGGTGTTCAGGTTAGCATTCCATTACGTTTAATGGGTCCCGGAAAATTATCACAGACTGCACCTGCTGCTCCTGTTGTTTCCGAACTAAAAGACACCAGTGTTAAATTGGAAACAATTTCTGGTGCGGAATACCGTATGGGTAATGGCGCTTGGCAGGCTAGCCCGGAATTTACAGGACTTACACCAAATACAGCATACAATTTTTATGCTCGTTTAGCTGAAACAGATACGCATTTGGCTTCACCGGCCAGTGTTGCTACGGCGGCGACGACACTTAAGGGTACTCAGCCAGCACCCGTTGCTCCTGTTACACCTGTTGATACCAATGTTGCACCGGAAAAAATAGCACAAACAAGTGACCCTGAATTCTTTTGGTCGGTTTTGGCTTTAGCTGGAGTAGCTTTTGTTGGAATGACAACTACTCGAACACTAGCACGTGAAAGCAAAGAACAAGAAATCTAAAACGATAAGTAATTTGGTTTGGAAGACTAAAATATCAAGATTAAAATTTATGGTATGATGTGTAAAGGAAAGCCCAGTCAACAGACTGGGCTTTTTTTATTTGTATATTTTTAACAATAGAGTTTTTGTAGTTTTTCCGTTAAAATATTAGGTGTAGATAGATTAAAATTTAGGAGTGATTATTATGAAGAAAAAGATAGTAACAATTGTGTTAGTATTTATTCTGCTATGGATAATTGCGATGGTAGTGGATTGTATTAAAGTTGAAAGTTTTGAAAAGCCAATATTTAGCAGACCAATTTTGGCTACGGATGATGGCGGTTCAGGTCATTATCAAGGATTTGGATATTCATTTGACATTAAAGGTAATTTTATGCCGGAAGATAAAAATCCGGGAATAACAGAATACACGTACTACTTATTTGGATTTAAAGTTAAAAGCGATGTAAGGGAGTAATTGTTTCAAATTTATTGGGTGAAGCCTTGATTGAAAAAATTCTAAAGTAGAGGATCCTGATTGGTAAACTAAAATCGCGGTGAAATGTATGGGTGTAAAACGCAAAAAGCAAATTAGTGGTGCAATGTCGTTCATTATTTTAATGGGTATTATAAGTCTGTTTTCAGATATGACTCATGAGGGCGCTCGAAGCATTTTAGGAAAATATTTAAATTTAGTTGGAGCTTCAGCGGCTACAATTGGGTTTGTCTCCGGAATTGGAGAGCTTTGTGGTTATTCCCTGCGTTTGTTATCAGGATTTGTTGCAGATAAAACGAAAAAGTATTGGACTTTTATAATAGTCGGTTATGCTTTACAGGTTTTAGCAATACCGGCACTTGCCTTGATTCCGGAAAACGGCTGGTTTTATGCTTGTTGCTTAGTTGTTCTAGAGCGTATTGGCAAGGCAATAAAAAAACCGGCAAAGAATACCCTTGCTAGCTTTGCCTCAAGTGAAATAGGAATGGGAAAAGGTTTCGCTTATCAGGAATTTTTAGATCAACTTGGAGCTTTTCTTGGACCGGTTATTTTGTTTGTAGTTGCAATGGTTAAAGGTACAAGCAATTTACTTTTAACTTACCGTATATGTTTTGTTATTTTAGGTATTCCGGCATTAATAACAATTTCACTGGTGCTGTTATCAAAATTTAAATATCCAAATCCTGAAATGTTTGAAAAATCAAAAGAAGAGCCCATAGAGGACTTCAAGTTTAAAAAATCATTTATTTTTTATATGATTGCTATTTGTCTTTTTGCATTCGGTTTTGTTGATTTTACTTTGATCACATTGCATACTGCTAAGACACAGGTTTTTCCTGAAGCAACATTAAGTCTTTTATTTGCAGGAGCAATGGTTGTAGATGCATTTGCGGCACTGTTTTTTGGTTGGCTGTTTGACAAGATAGGTTTAAAGGCACTTATGCTATCAACATTTTGCAGTGCCTTCTTTGCATGTTTTATCTTTATAACCGGAAGCTCTGTTATGATAGCTATTGGAATTATTCTTTGGGGTATTGGTATGGGCGCACAGGAGAGTATAATGAAAGCAGCTGTTGGTAATATTATTCCGCGCTCTATGCGTAGTACTGGTTTTGGTATATTTGAAACAGGTTTTGGCATTGCTTGGTTTGCTGGTAGTTGGCTGATGGGGATTCTCTATGATATAGATCCACAGTGGCTTGTAGTCACATCAGTTTCTGGACAACTTGTGGCTATACCTTTCTATTGGATGTGTTTACGATTAAAAACATTGGAACAAAAAGTAAATTAAAATTTTGAGGGTGAGCAAAATGAAAATTAAAAGAATCATCTCAATCGCATTAGTAGTTTTAATTATTGTTATGAGTTTATCAGCTTGTGGTTATGACGATGTTATAACCAGATGGTCGAATGAGAGCGGGGTAGATATATCCGGTGGTGAACAAGTGTCAGCAGAGGACACTCATGGTGGCTTCCATGGCGATGGGCACACTTTGCTTGAAATTAAATATAGTGACGACAAGGTTCTTGATGCAATAAAAGAGAATGATAATTGGAAGGAACTCCCTCTTTCAGAAAATTTGAATGATTGTGTTTATGAGTCCCTTTCTTCAGTTGTTAAGATTCCTAAAATAGAAAACGGTTATTACTATTTTCATGACAGACACTCTGATTCAAAAGATAAATTTGATGATACGGATTTGTTAGAAAGGCCTTCTTTAAATTTTACATTGCTGATGTTTGATAGTGATAATAACACTTTGTATTTACTTGAATTTGATACTTGATAGTAGATTATCAGTAGACAGTTTAGTGAAAAATAAAAAATAAAAGTCAAATAGCGAGGGATAACCTTCGCTATTTTTGTTTAAATCGCACAAAAGAGATGTGAAATTTTCGGAATATTTAAGTCCTATTTGTTAACAATCAATTAATAAGCTGAGAGTAAAATATCCTAGACTTTTATTAAAGTTGTTAAAAATATATCAAAGGAGTAAAGGAGAAATTATGAATTTACAATCGGTAATTGATAAAAAAGACAAAGCTGCCCGGTATATGATTGATGAAATCACTCATATTATCAAGACCTTTGGAAAGAGAGATCCGGGTGCAGAGGGCGAAAAGCAGGCATGTGAATACATGGCAAAGGTGCTCAAAGAGGAATGTGGTTGTGATAGAGTAGAAATCGATAGTTTTAAGCTTAATCCCGGTTCCTATTACGGTTGGATGTGGATAACTTTTACTTTTGTTTTCATAGCAATCGGACTTTTATTTGTTGCTCCAATTGTTTCTATAATCCTTATTGCAGTAGGTTTACTAATTGCACTATTAGAGTTTGGTCTTTATTACAAAGTTGTTGACTTTTTGTTCCCGGAGAGAACAAGTCATAACGTAACAGCCATCAAGAGTTGTACGGGAGAGCCTAAGCGTCGTATTTTCTTTAATGGTCATCCGGATGCTGCTTGGGAGCTTACATTAAACTATCGCTTTGGCGGTATCGTATTCGAGCTTAACAATATTTTAGCTGCTGTAGGTTGCCTTTACTATTTAGTGCTTGCAATTTTAACAACGGTTAAATACGGTCCGATTTCAACAGTTCAAAGCGACCCGTTATTCTTTAAACTCGCTTTAGGTGGACTTGCGTTCACACCTTTCTTTATACTAATGTATTTCATTAGAAACTTAAATCAAATAGTTGATGGTGCTAATGATAACCTTTCGGGTTGTTATATTGGTATTGCAATTATGAAAGAATTAGAGAAGCAAGGTATTGAATTTGAAAATACTGAGGTAGGTGTACTTCTTACAGGTTCTGAAGAAGCCGGTCTTAGGGGTGCTAAGGATTGGACTGCGAAGTATAAGGAAAAGTATAGTGATATTCCAACATTCATTATTGCTTATGATACAATTCATGACCCTGAACAGCTTATGGTTAACTATCGTGATTTAAACTCAACAGTTGCATCTGATAAAGAGCTTTCAGACCTATTTTTGAGCTCTGCTAAGGAAGTTGGCGCTCCGGTTAAAAAGGGTCTTGTTCCTCCACTTGGCGGTTCGACGGACAACGCAGCATTCCGTCAGGCAGGATTCCGCTCAACGGGTATTACCGGTCTTAATCACAATCTTGAGGATTACTTCCATACCCGCCGTGATACATACGACAATATGGATGCTGATGGACTTGCACATTGCTATGCAGCTTCTGTAAAAGTTCTTGAAAGATTTAATAAGGGTGAACTTGATTAAGTTTTAATCAAAATGAGCGAAAATAGCTCAAAATACAAACAACGGGGATTTTTCCCCGTTGTTTTTGTTTATATAGTACAAATAAAAAGAAAAATTTTTGGAATAGTCATTTCTAATTTGTTAACAATTGATTAATGAACAAGGGTTAAAATAAATGAGACTTTTAAAAAAGTTAATATTGATATGAAAGGTACATTAAAGGAGGAAATTATGAATTTACAGTCGGTAATTGACAAAAAAGACAAAGCTGCCCAATATATGATTGATGAAATCACTCATATTATTAAGACATTTGGAAAAAGAGATCCGGGTGCTGAGGGCGAAAAGCAAGCTTGTGACTACATGGCGCAGGTACTTAAAGATGAATGTGGTTGTGAAAGGGTAGTAATTGATAGCTTTAAAGTAAATCCGGGTTCTTTCTATGGTTGGATGTGGATTACTTTTTCCTTTGCATTTTTAGCAGTAGCTTGTCTTTTCTTTGCACCTATTGTTTCTTTGATCCTCATCGTTTTAGGTGTTGCACTTGCTATTTTACAATTTGGTCTTTACTACAAAGTTGTTGACTGGATGTTCCCGGAAAAAACGAGTCATAACGTCACAGCTATTAAGAGTTGTAAAGGCGAAGTAAAACGTCGAATTTTCTTTAACGGTCATCCGGATGCTGCTTGGGAATTTCCAATCAACTATCATTTTGGTGGAATAGTTTTTGAATTTGTAAACATTGCATCTGCTCTTGGCGCACTGTATTATGCTATTTTAGCTATAATTACTATCCAAAGGCATGGTGTAATTGCAAATGTAATGAATGATCCTGAGTTGCTCAAGGCTACCTTATGGGGACTTATATTTGCGCCTTTCTGGATTCTTATGATGTGCATTAGAGACTTAAGAATAGTTGTTGACGGTGCAAACGACAACCTTTCAGGTTGTTATATGGGAATTGCAATCTTAAAAGAAATGAAAGAACAGGGTATTGAACTTGAAAATACTGAAGTTGGTGTTATTCTTTCCGGTTCTGAAGAAGCAGGTCTCCGTGGTGCTTACGCATGGGCTGAAAAGTATAAGGATGAATTCAGTGATGTTCCTACTTTTATCTATGCGTACGATACTATTCATGATCCAAAACATCTTATGGTAAACTATCGTGACTTGAATGCTACAGTTAAATCTGACAAAGAGTTATCTGACCTTTTCCTAAATTCCGCAAAAGAACTTGGTCTTCCTGTTAGAAAAGGAATGGTTCCTCCTCTTGGTGGCTCAACAGATAATGCAGCTTTCTGTCAAGCTGGTTTCCGTTCAGCAGGTATTACAGGACTTGACCATAAACTCGAGGACTACTACCACACTCGTCGTGACACATATGACAATATGAATGCTGAAGGTCTTGGAAATTGCTACGCAACTTCTGTTAAAGTTTTAGAAAAAATCAATAACGGTGAATGCGATTAATATTTATTAGCTTTATCAGTATAACTAAGAGGCAGGATTTTCCTGCCTCTTTTTTTGTGGTTTAGGTTTGTCGCTTCCTTTGGCGATTTATGCCTTATTAAGACTTTGATTTGAAATTTTTAAATGATATAATTTAGAAGAAATATAAATCGCAAAGAGGTAAAAGAGGTATATTTATGGAAATTTTAGTTAACAGAATATATAAACACTTTAAAGGTGACCATTATTTGGTGTTGGCATTGGCAAGACATTCGGAGACGGATGAGAAGTACGTTGTATATAGAGAACTTTATGCGCCTTATGAGGTATGGGTTAGACCGGCATCGCTGTTTTTAGATGTTTTGGATAAGGAAAAGTATCCAAATATTTTGCAAGAGCGCAGGTTTGAACTTGTCGATATCAAAAGTGTTCGATAGGCTATGATAGGTTATTAAGTGTATTAAAAAGTAAAAGAGATAATAAAAAGCCGGTTCAATTGAACCGGCTTTTCTGTATGTTTTTCTTTTGCCTTAATTTTAATCTTTATTGATTTTACATTATTTAAACTCGTTAGTTTTGCAATTACCTTTTTTGTGCTTTGATTAGATTTTTGTAGAAGGAGACCGCACCCGGAAGACAGTTTACGTCTATATTTTCATTGAGACCGTGTATGCCTTTCATTTGTTCCGGATTTAAAAGGATTGGTGCAAAACGAATGCAATTCTTACAGATTTCCTCATAGAAGTAGGCATCTGTACCAGCAGTCATTACATAAGGACTTACTGCCAGACCAGGAAAAGTTTTTTTGATAGTTTCTTCTACAATTTTATATGCTTCGCCGTTTATGTCGACTGAATCAGAATATTCATCAGATAATATAATTTCCATTTCAAGGTCATATTTTTTTGCTTTGTCTCTTAAAAGTTCTAAGGTTTCTTTTTCGCCTTGATGTGGAACGTAGCGAAGATTTGCATTGACAGATGCTTCTTGTGGTAAAACGTTGAAAGCATCAGATCCGGACTGCATCGTAAATGCCATTGTTGTTTGGAGCATAGCTGCGCCCTGTGGACTAATGCTTGGCATTACAACTTTAAGGATTGGTCCAAAAAGCCAGAGATTTCCAAGGATGAAGTTCAGTGGAAAATCAGCATATTTTGAGAGAGCTTTGAACATTGCAGAAACGCCAGGTGAGAACTTCTTTTTAAAAGGAGATTTTTTTTCTATATCGGTTACAAAAGCACTAAGTCTTGCGATTGGTGAGTTTTTTGGAGGAGCACTTGCATGACCACCATTACTTTTAGCAGTAAACTTAATATTTGCTCTACCTTTTTCAGAGATACCAACCATAGCATAGTGTCCTTTAATTCCACCTACCGGTTCTTCAATTATTGCTCCGCCTTCATCACATAACAAAAAGAGTTCGACACCTCTTTTTTTGAGTTCTTCTACTGTTTTTGGAGCACCGGGACCTGCCCATTCTTCTGTACAAGAAGACGCGAGATATACGTCACATTCCGGGTTAAAACCTTCACTGAGAAGTTCTTCTACAGCTTGAAAAAAAGCCATTAAAGAACCTTTTGTGTCTGCAGCACCGCGCCCCCAAATTTTACCATCTATAATTTCTCCTGAAAAAGGTTCATGTATCCATTCCCCTTCGGCAGGAACTACATCTTGATGACTCATTAAAAGGATTGGTTTATCGTTTGTTTTGCCATTCCATTTAAAAAGGAGACTACCGTCTATTATAGTTTTTTTAAGATTTTTATGTACAAGAGGGAATAGTTTTTCTAGCACCTTATGGAACTCAAGATAGCTACTAATATCCTCTTGCCCATTGTGCGATGTAGTATCACACTGTATCATTTTAGAAAGTTTTTGAGCTAACTCAAGTGCATATTTTTCGTTTATTTCCGGATTATAACTTGAAACTTTTTTACTCATTTTATGCCCCCTTGTTTTTTACTTTTCAACTTCAGTTTTTTCAACTGTTGAAGTACCTATAGCTTCTGTTGATTCAGTTTTATTTTCTGCTATATTGCCTTTTTTATCTGATTTTTTATTTTTGTTCATCTTTTTGTAGAAGAGAAATGCAATACCAATTGCGATTGCACCTGATGGAATAATCATCATACTTGTTGAACCGGTTAGTGAAGGTACAAGTATGAAAAGAAGACTCATAGTGAAAAGAGGGAAAACAGCAACTTTCATATTCTTCCTAAAATATTTATACGCCATTGCACCGAAAAGTGCAGGAATTACATTTTCAAAAGCAGGTGTAAGCACCGGACTTTGAAGAACAGGTTGAAGTGGTGCCAGAAGAAGCACACCAATAGCAAGCACTAAAATTGTTACTAAAGAAGATGTAGCAATTGAAAGAGTGGATACTATTTCATTTTCAGGTGTGCCCGTTTTTGCACCTACTATATCTCGTGCATTTACAGCACAAGGAATTTTCATATTAAGAAGGTTGCCTGTGATAAAAGCTATATATCCGCCGGTACCAAGCATTGGTGTGTAAATAAAAAACTCAACTACGCAACTGATAGTCCAAACAAGACCAACAGAAATGAAAGCTTTTGCAGCTGCTTTGAGGTCCGGCATTGCACCGAGATATGCACCTATCATGAAAGGAGCTGTGACAAACAGAATAAGTGCAATGCTTGTAGTAATTTTACCGATGGTGTGGGTGCGATTATTATATTTTTCAAAAAAATTATATTTATCCATTGTTGTGCCCTCCTATTGTATAAAAATGGAGACAAGTACGGCACTTGCCATTCCAAAAATCATACTTCCTGCGATTGAAAAACTTTCAAGCCAAGCATATCCTTTCTTTTCCGAAAGGAAAATAAAAATGGCCATAGCAAAACCGGAAACGACAACGACTAAAAGAGGTATCCAGTTACCGGATGATGTGAAATTACCTATATAGCTTCCTATATATGTAGAAACGAGACCAATAAACATAGCGGTCATTGCGGTGTCAGCGAAGCCTCCGCCAGATGCTTTTTTGGTTCCACTACCAAGCTTTTTGAGATATCTTTTGTTAAAAAAGATTGAGAGTACCATTCCCCACATAATGCAGACACTCATCAAAAAAGCAATTGTCGAGAAACCACTTGCAGTCATTTCTGCTGCAGAAAGGCTAGACATGCCCACTTGTTCTGCGGCAGCTTGTGCTACCTGTGCTTCATAGTATAATGCACCTACAACGGAGAGTCGAAGCCATGGCCATGGTGTTCCCAGACTTCCTGAAAGTGCAATTACACCGAGTAATATTCCTATACTGGGAAGAACCGAAAAGGTTGCGCTGGAAACAACTGCTCTTTTAAGCAAAGTTTTATCCATTCCAATTTTAATTCCGGCGCGGTAAGCGCGTATCATAAACACGACGCACACTGCCGCAACAAAGGCTATTATGCCACCGCAAATTAAGTATACGGGAGCACTATTAAGTTGAGCTAACATATTCATATTCTCCTTTTATAAAAATTTTTTATGAGACAATTATATATGGTTTTGCATACTATTGCAAAATAGAGTATAATAATTTCATTAATTTTTTGTTGGAGGAAATTTTATGAGAATTTTTGCACCATTTGATAGTGCTTTTGATGGTACACTTAATAAATTAATTACCTTTTGTAAGTGGTGTGGTTATTACGGTTCAAGAATATTTTTTGTGTTTTCCACACTTTGTATTTTTGTAGTTGGTGTTATATTAGCTTTTGAGGCTTTGCCTTATGGAATTATTGTTATTTTTATGGCACTTCCTGTAAGCTATTGTTGGGCGCTAATTTTTTCATGGGCATGTGCAATTGTTAATTTAGGACTTGAATATTTTAGTAATATTCAAGCAATTAGAAATAACAGTGAAGGTGGCAGAATTACTGCTCCTACTTCATATCAAGCTACAGCTCCAGTTTCTCGTCAGACTACAACGGCTTATCAAACTGCATCTGTCCAACAGCAGGCTGTTCCTGCTCAGCAGGCGACTCAAGTTCAACGTCAAGCTGTTTCTAAACCGATTGCTCCTGCCGGAGTTTCCGGAACTCATGCTCCTCCTGTAACACCACCTTCATATGGTAGTGATTATGTTCAACCGGTAGACCCTAGAAGATAGATTTGAAAATAAGTCAAAGGGTAAATAAAGGATGACCTAAAAATAAATTTAGGAATAAATTAAAAATAATAAGAAAGCTGTCCTTTCAAAAAGGACAGCTTTTGTTTTTTAGGTATAGTAATTTTCTAAAAACGTATGATCTTCACCTTTGGTGCGGTAGGCAGGAAAGGTGTCAAAGTGAAGATTGTGAATACTTGAAAAGATACTGTTTTCGATGTTTGGGTTAGTTTCTTTTAAGTCTTTTATAAGTTGTTTTATTTCTTCTCTTTTCGAATCTTCTTCTTTTTCTTTTGCAAATTTACAAGCACAGTTTAAAAAGTTTAGATTGTTGTAATCACGCCATTTAATTATGTCTTCTTCATTGACACAGTAGAGAGGACGGATAAGTTCCATACCTTCAAAGTTTGTTGAATGAAGTTTTGGAGGCATTGCTTGTAATTGAGAACCATAAAGCATGGCGAGCACGGTGGTTTCAATGACATCTGACATGTGGTGACCAAGTGCTATTTTGTTGCAGCCGAGCTCCTTAGCTTTTGAATAGAGGTGCCCTCGTCTCATTCGCGCACAGAGGTAGCAAGGATTCTTTTCTGTCTTGTCTACTGTGCTGAAGATGTCTGTTTCAAATATTTTGAGTGGGATGTCAAAGAGCTTTGCGTTTTTTTCAATTAGCTGTCGATTTTCTTTGTTGTAGCCCGGGTCCATACTTATAAATTTTAATTCAAAAGGAACCTCTGAATGTGTTTGAAGATGTTTCATTAAAACAGCAAGGAGCCAAGAATCTTTACCACCTGAAACACATACTGCTACTTTATCGTTTTCCTGAATTAATTCATATCTTTTTACGGCTGCAATGAACGGATTCCAAAGTTCTTTGCGATATTTTTTTATAGTTGAACGCTCAATTGTCTGAGCATTCGTAAGTTCACGTTTCATTTAATAAATCCTTTACTACTTCACTTGCAATTATTAGTCCGGCAACGGATGGTACATATGCCACATTTCCAATTGTGCTACTGTTTGTTTTTATTGGTTTTTCGGTTGAACAGACAACTTTAAGTTTTTTAATGTTTCGGCTTTTTAGTTCTTTTCGCATCACTCGAGCTAATGGACAGGTATCTGTTTTATAGATGTCTGTTACAATAAGTTTAGTAGGGTCGAGTTTATTTCCGGTTCCCATGGCACTTATGATTTTTGTGTTACTTTGATTTGCTCGGACCGCAAGTTCAATCTTTGAAGTTATTGTATCTATGGCATCTATGACATAATCATAGAGGCTTAAATCAAGATTTGTCTCTGGTAAAAAGAAGATGTCAAGTTTTTTTACTTTACAGTCAGGGTTTATGCTCTTAATTCTTGTTTCCATAACGTCTGTTTTCTTCATACCTATGACGTCTCTAGTTGCTATTATTTGTCTGTTTAAATTGCTTTCGTTGACGGTGTCGTTGTCTACGATTGTAATGTTGCCAATTCCAGTCCTAACCAGAGCTTCGGTGGCATGACCACCAACGCCACCAAGTCCAAAGACGATGACGTTTTTGTTATTTAAATTGTTCTTACCTAGCAGAAGTTCGGTTCTTGAAAACATACCGGTTCTCCTTTGATTCAATCAAGTTATCCAATACAGATATTAACACAATAATAATTTTACAACAAGGTGCGAAAATGATATAATTCTTGCTATTAAATGAGTGTCGAGGTTTAAAATATGAAAATTTTTGACGGTGGAATGGGCTCAATGCTCATTAAGTATCCGGAATACAGTGGCAAAGATCCGGCATTGCTTAATTTAACTCATCCTGAAATCATTAGCGAGGTTCATCAAAAATATGCTTTAGCCGGTGCGGAATATATTACAACCAATACCTTTGATGTTAATCCTTTAAAGTATTCGAATTATGAAGAAATTATTGATGCTGCCATAAAACTGGCACGTAAGACCGGTTGTAAGATTGTACTTGATATTGGTCCTATTGGACAACTTATGTATCCTATGGGACTTTTAAAACCGGAAGAAGCATATGAGATGTTTAGTAAAATTGTTCGTGCGGGCAATTCAGCTGATTTAATTATTATTGAAACAATGATAGACGAAAATGAACTTGAGTGTGCAATTAAAGCAGCAAAGGACAGTTCATCGCTACCAATTTTTGCAACTTGTGCATTTAATCAAAGAGGGAGACTTTTGACAACAGGTGCACGCCCGGCAGACGTAGTAGCTTTGGCAGAAAAATATGGTATTGATGCAGTCGGAACCAATTGTAGTTTTGGACCGGATAAGATGTTACCTGTAGTGGAGGCATTTGCTTCTTTGACATCTTTGCCAATTATTGCACAACCTAATGCAGGACTTCCACGTACAGAAGATGGACAAGCAGTTTATGATGTAGATATAGATGGATTTGTTTTAGGTGTTAAAGCTTTAGTGTCAGCAGGGGCCTCCATTATTGGTGGTTGTTGTGGAACTACTCCGGATTATATAGAAGCATTGGTTAAGGAATTTAATTGTTGCTTTTCCACAATATGAACATGTTGGTCTTTGTTACAATATACATACTTTCTAATTAAGGCACTAAAAACATTGATAAAACTTTGACATAGTTATAGAATGTTAATGATTGACTGTTATCAGTTTTGAGGCAAATTTTATATAGAGGGAGATAAAAAAAATTATGTCTCGTTATTTTGGTTACATGGGTAAGGTTTTAAAGATTGATCTTACAAATAAGACGTTTGGAGAATTCCCATGGTCTGATGAAGATAGAGAAAGAACTATCGGCGGTAAAATTATGGCCGGCGAAATTCTTTATCGTCATATCAAGAAGGGAATGACAGCTTTTGATGAGGATAACTGGATTGTTATTACAACCGGTCCTTTGACAGGCTGTGGTGTTCCATCATCTTCACGTTTCAACATCTCAACAATTTCACCTTTAACTGGTCTTATTACTTCAAGTAACAGTGGTGGCGATTTTGGTTTAATGTTAAAACGTTGCGGATATGATGGTGCAGTTATTACCGGTAGAGCGACTACCCCAACAAGAATTCACATTACGCAGAAAAATGTAGAATTCTTGGACGCCTCAGATATTTGGGGTATGGAATGTTCTCCTGCACAGGAGGCACTTCCAAAAGGTACCGCAAAACTTGTAATTGGACCTGCAGGTGAAAATAAAGTTCTTTATGCAGCAGTATTATCAGGTGAACGTTGTTCCGGTCGTGGTGGTGTCGGTGCAGTATTCGGTGATAAGATGATTAAAGCAATTACTGCAAAAGGCTTTAAACATCCTATGATTGCATATGAAGAGGAACTTAGAAAGCTCAGTAAAAAATGGACTAAAAATATGAGAAAGCATCCAATTTCAGGTAGACAGTTATCAGTTCTTGGTACGGCTGGTCTTGTAAGCCCGATGCAAGCTCGTGGTCTTCTTGCTACAAAGAACTTTGAATATGGCAAGTTTGATGATTTTGATATGGTATCCGGTGAAACTTTAGCCGAAGAAAAACTTGTTCGTAATAGCGGATGTACAACTTGCGTAATGCAATGCACTCGTCGTTGTATGCACGAAGGCAAAGAAATTAAAGGTCCTGAACTTGAGGTTATTGGGCTTATGGGTCCAAACCTTATGAACAATGATCTTCAAAAAATTATTGAATGGAACTATGAAATTGATGAAATGGGAATGGATACCATTTCAACAGCAGGTACTATTGCTTTTGCAATGGAACTAAATGAAAAGGGATTTTTTGATAGTGGTCTTGAATTTGGAAAGAATGATAATATTACTCAAATGATTCATGATATTGCACACCGTAGAGGTGTAGGTGATGAACTTGCTAACGGTTCAAAGAAAATGGCTGAAAAATTTGGTGGAATGGAATTTGCTATTCAATCAAAAGGTATGGAACTTTCAGCTTACGAACCGCGTCGTGCAGTAGGACAGGGTCTTGGCTATGCGACTTCTAACCGCGGTGGTTGTCACCTTAACGCAGGTTATCTTGTGTTTGTTGAGGGTCTTGGACTTGATATTGATTCACTTACACCAAGAGGTAAGGGTGCTCTTTGCGTAATGTTCCAGAACCTTATGGAAGCAATTTCAGCAGCAGGTCTTTGCCTGTTCACATCATATCCTATATTCCCAGGATATGTATTTGATCATCCTAATGCAATAATTACCAAGGTTGTAACTTGGGTAATGCCATACCTTGGTCCTATTGTTAAACTTATGAACCTCTATGGTATCGCACTTCAGCTATATATTCCTTTGATTCCTCATACGAGAGCAATTAAGCTTGCTACCGGTATGAAAATGAATCTTGGTAAATTCCTTGTAGCTGGTGAGCGTGGTTATAATATTGAACGTGTTGCTAATATGGTGCTTGGTCAAAAACCAGGTGCTGATAAACTACCAAAGAAACTTACAGAAACTCTTCAGGACCCTAACAATCCAATGACTAAAGTGCCACTTGATGTAATGCTTAATTCTTACTATAAAAACAGACAATGGAAAAATGGTGCACCAACAAGAAAGGTTCTTGAGAGACTTAAAATTGATATTCCTCCGGTTGAGGATTATCCATATGCATATTAAGGGGGGGGAGAGCGATTATGGTAAAAGTTAAAATGTTTGGTGTAATTAGACTCGGCTCTGGCGTTAAAGAGTTTGATTGCGAGGCTAAGACTCTTCAGGAAACATTTGATTTGCTTAACATAAAGAGTGCTCCTGGTGCTGAAAAATTTTCATTTAATGATGCAATTGTTTTTATAAATGGTACTCGTGTTACAAAAGCAAAATATGACCTTCAAGACGGGGACGAAGTATGGCTTATGTCTCCGGCTTCTGGCGGATGAAGAGGTACATAAAATGGCTTATATTATTGATAAAAATGAATGTGTAGGATGCGGAGGTTGTGCTTTTGCATGTCCTTTTGATGTTATAGTAGAAATTGTAGAGGAAAAAAGATTTGACATTCCAGAAGAAAAATGTATAGGCTGTGGTCAATGTCAGGACATTTGTCCTGTATCTGCAATTAGCCCCGGTCCCGGTCAAAAGAAAATTCGAATGGTCACAATTAATGAAGAAAATTGCATTGGTTGTACACTTTGTAAAAAAAATTGTCCTAACGATGCTATTTCAGGTGAAGTTAAGCAGGTTCATAAAATTGACCAAACACTTTGTATTAAGTGTGGATATTGCGCCATTAAGTGTAAGAAGGATGCAGTTATTGTAGAATATTTACCGTAAACGTATTAGAATTCTTTCACGAGCTAAAAAAGTAAATAAGTGATTATCTTATGCAGGCGCTTAATTCATATTAAATAGGAGGAATTAAATGGAAAAAGAAAACAAAAACGAGCTCACAAATGAGCTTAAGAATGAAAAAAAGGGTAAAAAAGAAAAGAATGAAAATTTGATTCAGGCAATAAAATTCTTCTTTTTCTCAGTTTCAGCAGGTATAGTTCAGGTTGCGTCATTTACATTTCTTTTGGAAGTGTTCGTTAAAGCCGATTTTATGCAACCGTTACTTGAAAGTAACGAGCTCTTTGCAAAAATTATGACGGGTAAATATGGTTTTTGTTATATAGTTGCTCTTATACTTTCAATCATTTGGAATTTTACATTTAACAGAAAGTTTACTTTTAAGAGTGCTGTAAACGTTCCAATAGCAATGGCTAAGGCTTTTGCTTTCTATATTTTCTTTGCGCCAGCTTCAACTATTGCTGGACAAGCAGCGGTAAATGCGGCAAAAGAGTTTCCTTTCATAGAGTATTTAGTTCTATTTATCACAATGGTAACCAATTTAATACTTGAATTCCTTTGGCAGAAATTTTATGTATTTAAAGAGGATAAAAAAGATGATACAAAAGCGGATATAAAAGAAGAAAAATCTGAATAGTATTTAAGGAAGAATATATTTGAAGAAACATATTTAAAAGTATTAAAAAAAAGTGAAAGAAAAACAAGCTGCTTAATGCAGCTTGTTTTTTGTTGTTTCAAATTTTCTTTTTGTTGAGTAATATCCAATTATTCCGGCAAAAGCTCCTATGATGAATCCGGCTAAAACATCGGTTGGATAGTGAACCATTAGATAGATTCTACTGAGAGCAACTGTGGTTGCAAAGGCCAGCAGTATCGCAGAAATGTATTTTTTGTTTTCGTGCCAAAAGATGAATGCTAATGGCACTGTTACATCGAAGAGTAAGGTGGTATGCCCCGAAGGCCAAGATTTTTCTGCAACAATTGGTGAACCCACTGCTTCATACATCGCTTTAAAGTTGGCAAAGAATTCAGTGTCTATAAGACCTTCATAGGGCCGGAGCCGTCCAACACATGGCTTTAAAATTTTATTTGTTAAGATACTTCCTATGGCGATTGAAATTGTCATAGGAACTCCAAATTTTCTGGTCTTTTTAAAGAGACAGAGAAAAATTGCAATGGCACAGTAAGAATAGAAGGCATTATAGGTTCCAAATTTTGAAACGAATTCTGCTATGCTTGTAAAAATGGGATGTTCCAGTTTTCCAAATAATGAAAGTATAGTTACATCAAAATTATAAAAATATGTATCTAGAAAAGCACTCATTTTTTACCTCCTAAAAGCTTATAGAATAATTTTATATTTTTATGTTTTCCTTGTCAATTTTGCAGTTAATATTATATTTTAAAATAAACTTTTATATGTTTTAATAGGTTTACACTAATAACAAATTATGTTAGAATATGCAACTGTAACTTTAAACTTTTGGAGGGGACTTTTGTGGCTGAAAAAGTTTCTATAAATGAACTCAATATTCAGTTCGATTATGCTACAAAAGTAAGAGAACTTTTAGGGAATGATAAGAAAGCATTTACCCACACTTATGGTTGTCAGGGTAATGTGGCTGATGGAGAGCATATTAATGGATTGCTTCAAATGATGGGTTATACTTTTGTTACTGACCCATCAAAAGCCGATTTTATTCTTTTCAATACGTGTGCTGTACGTGAAAATGCTGAAAACAGAGTTTTTGGAAATGTGGGTTTACTAAAAAAGTTTAAGGAAATAAATTCGGACCTTATAATTTGTCTTTGTGGTTGTATGGTGCAACAGGAGCATGTGCTAAAACATATTAAAAAAAGTTACCCTTATGTTGATATAATTTTTGGAACACATGTGTTACATACTTTACCGGAACTTATTTACAACCATTTGACTTCTGGAAAAAGAGTTTTTTCTACTCCTTCTTCGGACGGTATAATTGCAGAAGGGCTTCCTATAAAAAGAACAAATAAGCTTAAGGCCTTCCTCCCAATCTCTTATGGATGTAATAATTTTTGCACATATTGTGTAGTACCACTTGTTAGAGGAAGAGAAAGAAGCCGTGCATATGAGGATATTTTGAAAGAAGCAAAAGAAATTGTAGCTGCCGGTTATAAAGAAATTATGCTTTTAGGTCAAAATGTGAATTCATATGGAAATGACTTTGGTGAAGAAAATTTATTTTCAAAACTGCTTAAAGAAATAAACGCAATTTCCGGAGATTTTATTATTCGATTTATGACTTCTCATCCAAAGGATTGCTCAAAGTCTTTGATAGATACAATTGCAGAATGTGAGAAAGTGGAAAGGCATTTACACCTTCCATTTCAATCAGGAAATGATAGGATTTTGTCTGCAATGAATAGACATTATGACAGAGCACACTATTTAGAAATTGTAAATTATGCGAAAGAAAAAATGCCGGATATTGCAATTACATCAGACGTAATTGTTGGTTTTCCCGGAGAAACTTATGAAGAGTTTTTAGATACTATTAAACTTATCCGTGAAGTAAAATTTTCATCTCTTTATATGTTTATTTTCTCACCAAGAGAGGGCACAAAGGCTGCTCTAATGAAGAACCCTATTTCAGATAAAGAAAAATCTGCTTGGTTTTCAGAGTTGCAAAAGGCTCAAGAAGAGGTTGCATACGAACGATCCCAAAAAATGAAGGGAAAGGTATATAGAGCTCTTGTTGAAGGAAGAAATAAGTCCGGAAAATTATTTGGTCGTACATCGCAGAATATTATGATAGATTTTGATGGAGACGATGAACTTATAGGTACATTTCAAAATGTGAAGGTAGAAGAACCGCTTACTTGGATATTAAAAGGCACACTTTTTAATATATAAATTATTTGAAGGAGGTATATAAATGGATGTAATTGCTATTGCCAGACAGCTTGGAGCCGCAATTCAGGAAGATGAAAAATATAAAAAGCTTCATGAAGCAAAGGTAGCTATAGATAATGATGCAGAAATTCAGGATATGATGGCTAAAATTGAAGAACTTCGTGTGCAGTATCAGGCTGCTGCAACATCTGAAACACCTGACGAAAAGCTTATGGATAAGCTTGATAAGGATTTTCAAAATGTTTATACAGCACTTATGGTGACAGAAGGTATGTCAGTTTACGAAGGGGCTAGAAAAGAACTCGATGATATGATGAATTTTATTATGCAGATACTTTACCTTTCAGTAAACGGTGAAGACCCGGCTACATGTGATCCTGCAGCTCATAATTGTGGACCTGATTGCTCAAGCTGTGCCGGCTGCTAAAATGTTTTCCTAGCAGAGCTTGAATGTGGATTTCCGGCTCTGCTTTTGGAAATTTTAGAGAAATCTTGGAGAGGGTGAAACTGTATGTCTGAATACACTCCTATGATGCAACAGTATTTTTCTGTTAAGGAGCAACATAAAAATGAAATATTGTTTTATCGTCTCGGAGATTTCTACGAGATGTTCTTTGATGATGCAAAAATCGCTTCAAAAGAACTTGAATTAGTACTTACAGGTAGAGATTGCGGTAAGGGGAAGCGAGCACCGATGTGCGGTGTTCCTTTTCATAGTGCAGATGGTTATATTGCAAAACTTGTTTCGAAAGGATATAAGGTTGCAATTTGTGAACAACTTGAAGATCCGGCTGAGGCCAAGGGAATTGTTGACCGTGGAGTTGTTAGAATTGTGACTCCGGGTACAGTGATTGAAAATTCAATGCTTGATGAGACAAAGAATAATTATCTTGCATCAGTTTGTGCTGACGAAAATGGTGAATGTGGTCTTTGTTTTATCGACGTGTCAACTGGTGCGGTCTTTGTAACTACGTGCTCTTTAGAATTTGGAGGCGCAGAGGTTTTATCTGAGCTTGGCCGTTTTTCACCAGTCGAAATCATTGCAAATGAGCGAGCTGTAAAGGTTAAAGCCTTGACAGAATACAAAAAACGTGTATCAGAAGCAATATTATTTAATGAAGATGATTTGCGATTTTCTTATAATGATGCGGTTTCTACAGTCAAATCTCAGTTTGAGAAAGAACCGGAAATTCCAACAAAACCTGCTCTTTGTGCTTTGGGTGCTGCTTTGTCGTATCTCAAAGAAACTCAAAAAAACAACCTTTCAAATATTAGAAATGTAAATTACTATACAGATGAAAAATTTATGCGTCTAGATTTTGCGGCAAGACGTAATTTAGAACTTACAGCTACAATGAGAAATGGTGAACGAGTAGGTTCACTTCTTTGGATTTTAGATAAAACAAAAACAGCAATGGGTAAAAGAATGCTCAGAGCTTTCATAGAACAACCATTAATTTCACCGGCAATTATTTTAAGAAGACAAAATGCTGTATCTTGGCTTGTATCAAATATGGAAATTAGAGATGAAATTGCGAGTCTAATGACAAATATTTATGATATGGAGCGTCTTATGACAAGAATTTCGTATGGTACTGCTAATGCTAAGGAACTTGTAAGTCTTCACGATACACTTACTATGCTTGGCCCTATAAAAGGACTTTTGAAAAGCAAAGAAATAAAGGAACAACTGTTAATTCAAATAGAGAATGATATAGATCCGCTTGAAGATATTATTTCACTAATAGAAGATGCAATTGTAGCTGAACCTCCTTTCTCAATAAGAGAAGGTGAGATGATTTGCGATGGATATAATGAAGAACTTGATTCTCTTCGTGAAATTGTAAAAGGCGGTAAAAACTATCTTGCAAAAATTGAAGCGGAGGAACAGGAAAAAACAGGAATTAAGAAACTAAAAATAGGTTATAACAGAGTCTTCGGTTATTACATTGAAGTTACAAATTCTTTTAAGGACCTTGTCCCGGAAACATATATTAGAAAACAGACGCTTGCAAACTGTGAGAGATATATTACTGAAGAACTTAAAGAACTTGAAGCTAAGGTTCTTGGCGCACAAGAGCGAATTACAAAGTTGGAGTATGAAATATTCTGTGTAGTTAGGGATACAATAGCAGGCGAGCTTGCAAGAGTACAAAAAACTGCGGATGCAATTTCAACTCTTGATGTGCTTTGTTCGTTTGCAAAAGTTTCAGTAGACAATAACTACATCGCCCCGGAAATATATGAGAACGGTATAATTGACATTAAAGATGGTAGACATCCTGTTGTTGAAAAGATGCTTGATGGTGCACCTTTTGTGCCAAATGATGCATATCTTGATTGCGGTGCTAATTTGGCTGCTATCATCACAGGTCCTAATATGGCAGGAAAATCTACTATATGCGTCAGGTTGCATTAATCGTAATTATGGCTCAAATAGGTTGTTTTGTTCCTGCTACATCAGCAAAAATCGGCATATGTGATTCAGTTTTCACAAGGGTTGGTGCGTCTGATGATTTAGCTTCCGGTCAATCAACGTTTATGGTTGAAATGTCTGAAGTTGCGAGCATACTTAAGAATGCAACAAAAAATAGTCTCATAATACTTGATGAGATTGGACGAGGCACATCTACTTTTGATGGAATGAGTATTGCTCGTGCAGTTCTTGAATACGTGTGTAGTAAAAAAATAGGTGCAAAGACACTTTTTGCAACTCATTATCATGAACTTACAGATTTGGAACATAAAATAGACGGTATCAAAAATTATAGCATTGCATGTAAAAAACGTGGTGATGACATAATTTTTCTCAGACGAATTGTAAGTGGACCGGCAGATGGAAGTTATGGTATTGAAGTAGCAAAACTTGCCGGTGTTCCAAGTTCAGTTGTGAAACGCGCAAGAGAAATTCTTGAAAATATGGAAGAAGCTGGAGTTGTAATTTCAACAGTTACTCGTGAACTTCCAGAAGAAGATTTTCAAATTTCATTTGAAAGTGCGAGAGGATCAGAAATAATAGATGAACTTGCTACACTTGATGTAAATACATTGACTCCAATTGAGGCGATGCAATATCTCTATGAGCTTAAGAAAAAAGTGGGTGATGTACGTGAACAAAATTAATGTATTACCAAAGCACATAGCAGATTTAATCGCAGCAGGTGAGGTGGTTGAAAGACCGGCATCTGTCATAAAAGAACTTATTGAAAATTCAATTGATGCAGGTGCAACAGATATTACAGTAGAAATAAAGCGTGGCGGTATAACATATATGCGTGTCACAGATAATGGTTGTGGCATTGAGAGAGAAGATGTAAAAAAAGCTTTTTTAAGCCATGCAACTTCAAAAATTGTAACTGAGAAAGACCTTGCTGCAATAGGTACTTTAGGTTTTAGAGGTGAGGCACTTGCTTCAATCGCAGCTGTAGCAAAGGTAGAAATTCTTACAAGAACTAGGGATTCAGATATAGGAACAGCTTATAAAATTTCCGGTTCAGCAGAAGTTGAACTTTTAGATGCCGGTTGTCCGGTGGGAACAACTGTTATTGTGAGAGACATATTTTTTAACACACCGGCTAGGATGAAGTTTCTCAAAAAAGATGTGACCGAAGGTAATTCAGTTGCAGGTGTAGTAGACCGTATTGCACTTTCTCATCCTAAAATTTCTATTCGCTTTATTCGAGATGATAAACAGCAACTTGTAACGCCCGGTAATGGCGATTTATTAACTACTGTTTATTCAGTTTTTGGTAAAGATTTTAAAGACAGTCTTATTCCTACAAAATATGAATTAAACGGAATTAAAATAGATGGTCTAATCTCACTCCCTGTTTTATCTCGAGGCAACAGAGCAATGCAGTTCTTCTTTCTTAATGGTCGTTTTGTAAAAAGCATTACCGCTCAAGCAGCACTTGAACAGGCATACAAAAATGCAATTATGGTCGGCAGATTTCCTGCCTGCGTCTTAAATATTTACGTTCCTCTTGAAGCAGTAGACGTAAACGTTCACCCTGCAAAAACAGAGGTTCGCTTTGAAAATGAAAAAATGATTTTCGACGCAGTTTATTATGCCGTAAAATCTGCTCTTCAAGAAAAAGACAAACCTACAAAACTGGATTTTGCAAAGCTTGAAGCAACAAAACAAACAATCTTCAAAGAAGAACCAACCCCGGAACAACTTACCATTCCAGCCCTTCCAAAAAGGAATTCAGATTTTTGGCAAACTGAACTTCCAAAAGAATATAAGAAAAGGAAAATGGAAGAAGGAACAACAAAAGCAGAACCAGCGATACAAGCACCAGTTGAGGAGCAACTAAAGACTGAACCGGTAAAAGAGGAGCAAGCTGAAGAAACAGCAACAGAACCAATTTTAGAATATAGGATAATTGGCGAAGCTTTCAAGACATATATTCTCGTTGAATTTGAAGGTAAAATTCTTTTAATAGACAAACATGCAGCGCATGAAAGAATGCTTTTTGAAAAATTAAAAGAAGAAACAGAAGTTTCTTCTCAAATGCTTCTTTCACCACTTACAATTACACTCTCAAAGAAAGAATATTCAGCACTTTTAAATGAAAGAGAAACATTAAAAAAGCAGGCTGGGATATAGATGATTTTGGCACAGGAACAATAGTTGTTCGTGAATGCCCAACAATGCTTATTGATTCAGACCTTAAAACAATAGTTGAAGAAATGGCAAGTTATCTCTTAACTTCATCTGACCCAACCCCAGAAAAACTTGACTGGATATTCCATAACACTGCTTGTAGGGCTGCAATAAAAGCGGGCGACAAAACGACAGAGTATGAACTCAATAAGTTCGTTGAGAAACTTATCTCAAACCCAGATATCCGCTACTGCCCACACGGTAGACCAGTCCTTATTGAAATGACAAGATCCGACCTTGAAAAGCAATTTGGCCGGATACAGTAATAATAAGACTTATCATTGAGAAGGTGAAAAGGTGATAACGTTTTTTAATAGACGGCTGTTATGCAAGAGTAGATCTGTCTCTGAAAAAAATATAATTTTGAATAATTTGAAAAATGCAGGTATTGAATTTGACTGTAAAGTAAAAGGTATACCTTTTTATAAAGCTGTTTCTTCTGTTAAAAGTATATTTTGGTTCAATATTTATGTAAAAAAATGTGATTATAAAAAGGCTATTATTGCAATGTATATCACAGCTAGTTAAAAAAGTTAAAGGCTCAAATGCAGTTGCATTTGAGCTTTGTTAATTTATGTTATAAATTTTGTGAGCTATATAATCAAATTTCAAAAGTTTATAAAAACTTAAGTGTAAATGAGCGAAATTTGGTCATTGTACAGATTGCGGGGAAAGTAGCTCAGTGATATAATTTTAACAAATGAATTATTTAATTTTAACGATTAAAAATTAGGAGTTCTTAAAATGAAAACTGATATTGCTATTATCGGCGGCGGTGTTGTTGGTAATATGATTGCAAGGGAACTTTCCGCTTATGATGTGGGAATTGTTGTTTTAGAAAAGAACCATGATATTTCAATGGAAACAACAAAGGCAAATAGCGGAATTGTTCATGCGGGGTATGATGCAATGCCTGGCTCCTTAAAAGCTTTATTGAATGTTCGTGGTTGTGCACTTATGGAAGATGTTTGTGCAAAGCTTTATGTACCTTACAAAAAAACCGGTTCCATTGTTATTGCTTTTAATGAAGAAGAGCATGAACATATTAAGGCCCTTTATGATAGAGGAATTGCGAATAGCGTTCCTAATTTGGAGATAATAAATAAGGCAAGGCTTAGAGAAATCGAACCGGAAATTTCTCCTAAGGCTATTTCTGCACTTTATGCTCCTGATGCCGGAATCGTTTCCCCTTATGAACTTTCTGACTCGGCCGCTGACTGTGCGGCTAACAATGGAGCAACATATATTAGAAACTTTGAAGTTTCTTCTATTGAAATGAAGGACGACATGTTTGTAATTTCAGATGGTGAGTGTTTTATAGAAGCTAACATTGTTATTAACGTAGCCGGTACACATTCAGATGATATTGCCAATATGGTCGGAGATTTTTCTTTTAAAATCAGTCCTCGTCCCGGCGAATATGCTCTTTTAGATAAAGCGGCAGGATATATTGCAAATACAGTTATTTTTACAACTCCGTCAAAGATGGGTAAAGGTGTTTTAGTTGCTCCCACAACTCATGGGAATATTATTGTTGGACCTTCATCTTATGACGCGGATGAAAAAGAGTCTTATGCAATAAGAAAGGGTCAACTGCCAATAATTTTTGAAAAAGCAAAAGAGTCTGTTCCAAATCTTCCGGTGGGACAGATGATTACCTCTTTTGCAGGAATTAGGGCTCATACAGAAGGTGACGATTTTATTATTGGTTCATCAAAAATGAATAAGAATTTTATTAATGTTGCCGGCATTGCTTCCCCCGGACTTGCTTCATCTCCGGCAATTGCGGAATATGTGGCGGATATTGTAAAAGAAGTATATCCTAAAGAATTAAGAAGAAAAGAAAATTACAATCCTTCGATAAAGAGACCTATTAGAATTAATTCAATGTCTTTTGAAGAAAAGCAAGTTGCAATAGCAAAAAATCCTGATTATGCACGAGTAATTTGTAGATGTGAAACCGTAACTGAAGGTGAAATCAAAGACGCAATTCATCGTCCTGTTGGTGCAGTTGATATTGACGGTGTTAAAAGAAGAGTTCGCGCAGGAATGGGAAGATGTCAAGGCGGATTTTGCGGCTCTAAAGTTATGGATATTCTTTCTGAAGAGCTTGATATACCTGTAAATTCAGTCACTAAATTTGGAAAAAACTCCAAAATTATTTTTGAGAGGACGAAATAATGTTAGCAATTATTGGAGCCGGACCTGCCGGACTGGCAGCAGCACTGGAGGCTCATAAGGAAGGAATAAAAGATATAGTTATATTTGAGCGTGCAAAAGAACCGGGCGGTATTCTTTTGCAATGCATTCATACGGGATTTGGGCTTCATTATTTTAATGAAGAAATTTCCGGTCCTGAATATGCTGCGCGTTTTAGTGAGGCGATTAAGGACACTGATATCAAACTTATTTGCGATACAATGGTAACTTCTATTTCCAAAGATTTAGAAATTATTGCAATGAATAAAAAAGACGGGCTTATGAAATTCAAAGCTGATGCAATTATTTTGGCTATGGGTTGCAGAGAACGTCCACGTGGTGCGTTGAATATTTATGGTACTCGTCCATCGGGTATAATGACTGCCGGTGCAGCTCAAGAATATATCAACATCAAAGGCTATATGCCCGGTAAAAAATGTGTTATCCTAGGCAGTGGTGATATTGGTCTTATCATGGCAAGAAGAATGACCCTTGAAGGCGCTAAGGTTGAAGCTGTTTGCGAACTACTTCCATTTTCAGGCGGTCTTAAAAGAAATATCGTTCAGTGTCTCGACGACTACGGCATTCCACTTCGTCTTTCAACTACCGTTGTTTGTGTTCATGGAAAAGAAAGACTTGAAGGTGTTACGATTGCTAAAGTTGATGATAAGTTACAGCCAATCCCAGATACGGAGGAATATATTGAATGTGATACTCTTCTTTTATCCGTTGGACTTATTCCTGAGAACGAACTCAGCCAGCTTGCAGGAATTAAAATTGATCCTGTAACCAAAGGCCCTGTTGTTTCTGACACAAGAGAGACATCTATTTCTGGTATTTTTGCTTGTGGAAATGTTTTGCAAGTGCATGATTTAGTTGATTTTGTTACTTTAGAAAGTCAGGTTGCCGGAAAAGCTGCCGCTGAATTTATTAAAAATAGAAATTTAAAAAACGAATTTGCAAAAGTTGTCCCGGGCGAGCGAGTTAGATATATTGTTCCACAGAAGGTTTCACTTCCGGTCACAGAGGAGCTCACGTTCTATTTTAGAGTTACAAATGAGTTTGACAATATGATTGTTTCTCTTTCAGTAAACGATAAAGAGATTTATTCTAAGAAAAAAAGAAAGCTTGCACCCGGCGAAATGGAAAACTTAAAAATAAAAACTGAACTATTTGAAAATCTTACAAGTGATGATGTAATAGAAATTAAGGTTAAGGAGAAATAAAAATGAAAAAGATTGATTTAACCTGTGTTGTTTGTCCTTTTGGTTGTCTTATGCAAATAGAACTTGATGATAATGACAAAATTATTTCTGTAACCGGAAACACTTGTAAGCGCGGTGAAACTTATGCAGAGAATGAGATAACTGATCCAAGAAGAAATATCTGTTCCACTGTTAGAATTGAGGGCTCAAAAGTTCATAACGTTGTTCCTGTAAAAACTTCAAGTGAGATCCCGAAAGATAAGATTTTTGAGTGTATGAAAGAAATAAATAAGGTCGTTGCAAAAGTTCCTGTGAAAATAGGCGATGTATTAATTTCTAATGTACTGGGAACAAAAGTGGATATAGTAGCAACAAACAATGTTTTAGATTAAACAGTAACATAATTAGATGGTTATATAATTAAACTAAACGGTTAATAAAAGTGAAGATGAAATAATAAAACTAAGAAATAATAAAAATAAAAGCTCAAATGCTGTTGCATTTGAGCTTTGTTTATCGTGTTCATATTTTAAAATCAAACTTCGGTTTTTATTTTTGTTGATTTGACGTATTTAATATTAGTTTTATACCCATTCTTTGATAACTTCCGGATTTTCAAAAATTTCGTCTAAGCGTTCTATGAAAGGCATTATTTCGTTTGCGTCAAGAGCCTTGTGATCGAAAGCAATTGTAATTGGTAAAACTCTCTCAACAATAATCTTGTCGTTTTTGTCAACAACAGGAGCTTTTGTAGCACTGCCAATTCCAATTGCAACAGTTTGTGGTGGAATTACTTCAAGTAGAGTACAAGCTCCATGCCAGTCTTTGTAGAGTGAACCTACATTAGAAATTGTAATTGTCCCTTGCTCAATATCTTTCATTGTCAGACGATCAGACTCAGGAATCTTTAAATATTCTCTTTTTTCTTTGAGGCTCATAGCTTTGAGTTTATGTTTTCCGGTAGTGACGCCAATCATTCTACCAATTACTTTAAGAATTTTACCTTTTCTAAAGTAGCCGATTGTGTTGTCAAGAGAAACTTCCATTAAAACTTCTTTTAGGTTAGTTTTTGCGCCTCGTCTTATTATGTCATTGATAGTGTCGCCAATTTCACTCATGGATTTTTTGTCGACGTCGCGGACATTAAAGCTCATCATTGAGCCATCAGGTAAAGTGATAGGCATTGTAACGTTGATTGTGTCATAAATTTTTAAAGTGCCTTGAACTTTCCATCTGTTAAATTCCATATGAGAGTTCATGTGAGGAGCAGCCTTTAAGCCTTCTACAAAAATTCTAAGTAGAGCTGTGTTTAATGTAATTTTTTTTTCAGAATCCCTTGAATTATTTATTTCTTTTAAAATATCCATAAATTTAGAAACGTTAGCATTATGAATGATTGCAGCGTGTGGAATTTCATCCCAAGCTTGTAATGTCATATTAGCAACAACTTTTCTGTTCATATCGAAAAGAATAGTCTCCTTAGGTTTTAAGTCAGACATTGCTACGTGTTTTAAAGTGTATTTCATAATATTTTCACCCCAAGATAATAAAACAATTAAGAAGCATTATATAATTTTCGAATGCATTTGTAAATTAATGTTTTTTAAAATTAAAGGGAATAGTTTTGTGCAAAATAACTAAAAGCTCAAATGCAATTGCATTTGAGCTTTGTTAATTGTGTTTTTTGATTGTAGATTTGTTAGTTCTCAGGAAGTTTTTCGAAACTTATCTTTTTGAGTGATTTGTAGAAAAAGAGCAAGCCAATTAATACTATGGATATAAACTCTCCGATACCAATCTGTGCGAAAGATACAAAAAATATTTTCCAAAATGTATCTTCATCTGCGGTGATATACGCAATTTCAGCACCTATAAAAATAGCATTAAAAAAAACGGGCATTATTGCTGATAAGAATGGAAATCCTTTTGTTTTTATGTTTCTAAATTGTCTAGTTAGAAGTGCTGCAAGAAGTGTGGCACTTGAGCCTACAATGACATCAAGAAGTCCGTATGGGCTAGATAGATTAGAAAGAATACAGCCAATAACAAGTCCCGGAATTGCAGCCGGTGTAAATATTGGCAATATACATAGAATTTCTGAAAGTCTAAGTTGAATAGGACCAAAGGCAAGCCCCATTGCAGATGAGATTAATGTCAACGCAAAGTATAGGGCTGCTATGACACCGGCTGTAACCACATATGAAACTTGTTTTGAGTTTTTTGTCACATTTTACACCACACTATTAGTAAGGTCTGTGTATGTTGGGAACGGCCAATAATTTTTTGCTGTGATAAGTTCAAGTTCATCAGCAAAGTGACGAGTTTCTTCCATATCTTTTGTAATGGCATCCCTGTAAAAATGAGCACATTCTACGAGGTCTGTAATATCAGCAGCTCTCTTTAAATCTTTTTCTAACTTTACACAAGCCTTAAAGAGATTGTCGGAATAATCAGAGAGTTTTGTTAAAAGTGAAACTTCCATTTCGCAGGCAAAGTTTGCTGCTACAGCACGTTTTGAACAAATGGTATCTGCAACCGTCCCCATATATTCACATACGGAAGGATAGATGCTTTTCTTTACCATATCTATCATTGTTAATGCTTCAATTTGAAGAACTTTACAATAATTTTCAAGGCTTATTTCATAACGGGCAGCAAGTTCTTCGCCATTGAAAATTTTATGTTTTCTAAAAAGTTCGACGTTTTTTTCTGCGATATATGCCGGAAGAGCATCAATGCAGGTTTTTAAATTTAAAAGTCCACGACGCTCAGCCTCTTTAATCCATGCCGGAGAATAGTTATTGCCGTTGAAAATTATTTTTCCATGGTTCTTTAAAACCCTTGCAATGAGAGCATGAGCCGCAACATCAAAATCACTTGCACCTTCAAGCTCATCAGCAAACTGACAGAGTTCTTCTGCAAGAATAGTGTTGAGCACAACATTTGGTGTACTGAGTGATGCAGATGAACCAACCATACGAAACTCAAATTTGTTTCCTGTGAATGCAAATGGAGCAGTTCTGTTTCTGTCAGAAGTATCTTTATTAAATCTCGGAATAACTTTAACGCCGGATTTCATTACTGCACGTTCTATCGGCTCAACATGCTCATCGTGTTCAAGCGCCTCAACTACAGAACCGAGCTCGTCACCAAGATAGAGTGAGACGATTGCAGGAGGTGCTTCATTTCCACCAAGACGATGGTCGTTAGAAGGAGATGCACAGGACGCTCTAAGCAAGTCCTGATACTCATCAGTTCCTTTAATAACTGCAGCAAGGAAAAGTAAAAACTGGAGATTTTCAGCCGGAGTTTTTCCCGGTTTGAAAAGATTAATTCCGGTATTGGTTTTAAGAGACCAGTTGTTATGTTTACCTGAACCATTTATACCGGCAAAAGGTTTTTCATGGAGAAGACATGCAAGATTGTGCTTTATTGCAACATTTCGCATAATTTCCATTGTAAGTTGGTTGTGGTCAACTGCTGTATTGGAATCAGAATAGATTGGTGCGAGCTCATGCTGAGCCGGAGCAACTTCATTATGTTCTGTTTTTGCATAGACACCAAGTTTCCAAAGCTCAATGTCAAGATCTTCCATAAAGGCTTTTACTCTAGGCTTTATATTTCCAAAATAATGGTTTTCCATTTCTTGACCTTTTGGAGGTCTTGCTCCAAAGAGTGTGCGTCCTGTTAAGCATAAATCTTCTCTTTGGTTATAAAGGTCACGATCAATAAGAAAATATTCTTGTTCTCCTCCAACTTCTGCATATACATGTGTTGCACCGGTTGGGTTGCCGAGTAGATTAAGGATTCTTAACGATTGTTTATTAACAGCTTGTAGTGAACGTAGAAGAGGGGTTTTTTTATCTAAAACTTGTCCACCATAAGAACAAAAAATTGAAGGAATGCAAAGAGTCTTATCTTTAATAAAAGCATAAGAGGTTGGATCCCATGCTGTATATCCACGTGCTTCAAAAGTAGCGCGGAGTCCACCGGATGGAAATGCAGATGCGTCAGGTTCAGAACGAATAAGTTCTTTTCCTGAAAAGTGCATAATTATTTTTCCTTCACCAATTGGTTTTATAAAACTGTCATGCTTTTCAGCAGTAATTCCGGTCATTGGCTGGAACCAATGTGTGAAGTGTGTGGCTCCTTTCTCAACTGCCCAGGTCTTCATTGCGGATGCAACTGATTGTGCAATTTCGAAAGATAAAGGTTTGTCATTTTCGATGCATTCACGAAGTGCAGCGTGAACTTGTTTTGGTAGTCTTGTATGCATTACTTCTTCGTTAAAAACAAGACTGCCAAAGATTTCAGGAATTGCTAAATCACGCATTGTATTTTTGTCCTTTCATTTAAATAGAAATTTAAGTAGACAGTAAGTTGACACTTAAGTCGTACAATATTGATACCTAATTATATGCATTTTCTCTCATATTTTCAATGTAAATATTAAAATTGTTTAAACCTGACTCGTATTACTTGAAAACATATTGTGTTTAGTTTAAAATAAAAGCAAGCCGATTTATGAAAAGGAGTCGAACATTTTGCCACTTAAACTTTATACAAATTACATAGAGGATTTTATAACTGAAAATGAAATTTTAGAGCTTCAACCAGAGGTAAATAAAGCACATGAAAAGTTGCATAATGGAACCGGTGAGGGTTCAGATTATTTAGGCTGGATAGATCTTCCGGAAGCTTATGATAAAGATGAATTTGAGCATATCAAAGTTGTGGCAAAGAAAATTAGAGAAAAGGCTGAAATTCTTGTTGTAATAGGAATTGGCGGCTCTTATCTTGGCGCTCGAGCGGCAATAGAATTTGTTAAATCGCAAAATTATAATTTGCTTTGTAAAGATACTCCTAAAATTATCTTTTCAGGCAACAGCATAAGCTCTACTGCACTGTCTGAAGTGGTAGATATGGTAGAAGGAAAAGATTTTGCAGTTAATGTAATTTCAAAATCCGGAACTACCACAGAGCCTGCCATTTCATTCCGCGTATTTCGTGAAATGCTTATTTCGAAATATGGTAAGGATGGCGCAGCCGAGCGTATTTTTGTCACAACTGATAAAGAAAAAGGCACTTTAAAAAAACTAGCCGATTCAGAAGGATATGAAACTTTTGTTGTACCGGATAATGTAGGTGGTCGTTATAGTGTACTTACTGCAGTAGGTCTTCTACCAATTGCAGTTGCAGGTATTGACATTGATAAACTTATGCAGGGTGCACGGGATGCTAGAAATGCATTCAAAAATTCTGATATTAAAAGTAACGATTGTTATAAATATGCCGCAATTAGAAATGTTCTTGCAAGAAAAGGGAAAACCGTAGAGATGATGGTTTCATACGAACCTTCTTTTGCAATGATGAATGAATGGTTTAAACAGCTATATGGTGAGTCGGAAGGTAAAAATGGGAAGGGTATTTTCCCGGCTTCTGCAATTTTTTCAACTGACTTACATTCGCTTGGTCAATACATTCAAGACGGACAACGTATTTTGTTTGAAACAGTTGTAATTTTTAAAAAACCAAACAAGGAACATATGATTAAAATGGATCCTGATGATGTTGACGGACTTAATTTTCTTGCAGGTAAAGAAATGTCTTATGTCAACAGAAAAGCATTTGAAGGAACTGCACTTGCACATAATGACGGTGGGGTTCCAAATATCGTTCTTGAAGCTGAATGTATGAATGAATATGAACTGGGATATATGATTTATTTTTTTGAAAAGGCTTGTGGAATTTCCGGTTATATTTTGGGTGTAAACCCGTTTGATCAACCAGGAGTAGAAAGTTATAAGCGTAATATGTTTGCACTTCTTGGCAAACCGGGTTATGAAAACGAGCGTGAGGTACTGGAAAGGCGCATAAGGAAATAGTTTAGAAATCAATGTTAAGTAATCAATCCACCTAGTGGAAAATATAAGGAGGATGAAAGATATGATATCTTTAATTGTTGGTCGTAAAGGCACAGGTAAAACAAAACACCTTATTGAAGCTGTAAATGCTGCAATGGAAGAATCAAAAGGAAATGTTATTTGTATTGAGAGGGGCAGTAAGCTTAACTATAGTATAAATTCAAGAGTACGTCTCATTAGGGCAGATGAGTTCGCAATTAGTGGATATGATGCGTATTATGGCTTTTTAGCAGGTATATGCGCTGGTGATAATGATATTACAGATATTCTTGCAGACGGTACATTAAAAATTGGTGGGCCAATTGGACCGGAAATGGTAGAGTTTTTTGAGAAGATCAATAGGCTTGGCGAAACTTTTGACGTAAAGTTTACTTTTACAATTTCTGCAGATGAATCTGAACTTCCAAAGGACCTATTTTATTCTTGCATAAAAATTTAAAAACATTAAAATATATCGGCGGCGGAGAGATATTTCTCCGCCGAAAAATTTTATTGACAAAGATATATATAAGTATTATAATTCTCGTGCGTGTGTCGCGGTTGATAGGGAGTGAAGCTATGTTTGAAATCAATTTAGAGGCGCTCTTTGACAACTATGGAATGAGTAAAACTTTTGAAAAAGAGTTTGAACTTTTGGAGGATGGAATAGAAAATCCTATCAAGGTTAAATGTACCATTTCTAATAATACAGGGATTGTATCGCTCAATGGTAAAATAGAAGCTGATTATTTTGCAATTTGTGATCGTTGTGCTAAAGAAGTAAAAAGGCATTATTCCATAGATATGGAACATACCTTTGTTGCCGAGTTACAGGACGAAACTAATGATGAGTTTTTACTTGTACAAAATAATCGTTTTGATTTAGAAGAATTGGTCAAAGAAGATGTGATATTTGCATTACCATATAAGTTTTTATGTAAAGATGACTGTAAGGGAATCTGTTTAAAATGTGGTAAGAATTTAAATGAGGGTTCTTGTAATTGCGAAGAGGAAATAGACCCCAGAATGGCTCCACTTCTTTCATTATTGGAAGATAAATAACGATTATCGTGTTACTAACCACGATTACTATATTATTAATTCAACGATTTTTAAGGGAGGGTTTTATAAATGGCAGTACCGGTTAGAAGAGTGTCAAAAACACGTCGCGATAAAAGACGTTCAAGCGTATGGAAGATGAACGCTCCTGAACTTGTAAAATGTCCACAGTGTGGCGAATACAAGAGACCACATAGAGTTTGCCAAGAATGTGGTTATTACAATGGCAAACAGATAATCGCAAAGGACTAATAAATTCTTTTGAGTTTAAGGTGGAGAAGGAGAACCTTCCCCACCTTTTAGTCATTTTAGGGAGGTGTAAGTATGTCTGTACAGATTAGTGGAGTAGAGGCAGGTTCTATTGCGGAAAAGCATGGAATAAAACCCGGTTCTATGCTTCTAAAAATAAACGGGCATGAGATAAATGATGTCCTGGATTACAGATTCTTCATTGTAGATGAAGAACTTATTGTCCTCTTTAAAGATGAAAAATTTAAAATGACTAAGATTGTAAAAGATGAATATGCTGATATTGGTCTTGAGTTTGAAACCTACCTTATGGATAAACAGCATTCATGTCAAAATAAATGTATATTTTGTTTTGTAGATCAGCTTCCGGAAGGAATGAGAGATTCTCTTTACTTTAAGGATGACGATTCAAGAATGTGTTTTCTTTTTGGAAATTATATTACGCTTACAAACTTAAAACAAAAAGATATAGATAGAATCATAGAGATGCATATAAGTCCTATTAATATTTCTGTTCATACAATGAATCCGGAACTCCGAGAAAAGATGATGCGTAACAGAAGAGCGGGTGAAAGTCTTAAATATATTGAACAGCTGGCAAAGAATAATATTACAATGAATACTCAGCTGGTTCTTTGTCCCGGAATTAATGACGGAAAAGAACTTGAATTTTCAATTAGAGGACTTAAAAAGTTTTATCCGGCAGTCCAAAGTGTTGCTTGTGTCCCGGTTGGACTTACTGATCATAGAGAAAATTTGACAGAACTTAAGCCATATACAAAAATTACTGCTGGAGAAACAATTGATGTTATAGAAAATTTACAAAGGGAATTTAGATTAGAAATTGGAAAAAGTTTTTGCTATGCAGCAGATGAATTTTATTTAAAAGCAGAAAGAGAAATTCCAACTGAAGAAATGTACGATGGATATCCTCAACTTGAAAACGGTGTAGGTCTTTTGAGACTTCTTGAAATGGAAGTAGAAGAGGCGCTCAAAGGTTATGAATATAATGAAAACAGCGAGGGTGTTTGGGAGAAAAGATATAAAGAATATGAGGGTCAAAGTGATCAAATAGACTTACCGGAAATTTCTATTGCAACAGGATATGCGGCTGAAAATTTTATAAAAAGGCTTTGCTGTAAAGTAAAAGACCTTGTCACAGTACATATTTATCCAATTGAAAACACTTTTTTTGGTCAGAATATAACAGTTACCGGCCTTTTAACAGGATATGATATAATAAAGCAGTTGAAGGGTAAGCCTCTTGGTAAAGCATTGCTCTTAACTGAAGAAATGTTTAAGGCTGATGAAGATATTTTACTTGACGATGTATCAATCGCAGACCTTGAAAAAGAACTTAATGTAAAAGTGGTTAAAGTCCCGAGCGGTGGATATTCATTTGTAGAAAAGATAATGGAGGTGAGGTAATGTCAAGACCGGTAGTTGCAATTGTTGGCAGACCAAATGTTGGTAAATCGACTCTTTTTAACAAATTGATAGGAAAGCGTCTTTCAATAGTGGATGATACTCCCGGTGTTACTCGTGACCGAGTTTACGGCGATTGTGAGTGGTTAAATAGAAATATGCTCCTTGTAGATACCGGTGGAATTGAACCATATTCAGATGACATTATTCTCTCTCAGATGCGAAGACAGGCACAACTTGCAATTGATAGTGCTGACGTTATTATTCTTGTAACTGACATTAGAGATGGTGTAGTAGCGAATGATCACGAAGTTGCAACAATGCTTCAAAAGAGTGGCAAACCGGTTGTTCTTTGCGTAAACAAAGTGGACAGTATAGGAGATTTACCTGCTGATTTTTATGAGTTTTATAACTTAGGTATAGGAGATCCAATTGCCGTATCAGCTACACACGGTATAGGGACAGGTGACCTTCTTGATGCAGTACTTGAGCATCTTCCAAAGGATGCAGGAGAAGATTATGAAGATGACAGAATTAAAGTTGCGATAATAGGTAAACCAAATGTTGGTAAATCTTCACTTGTAAATAAACTTTGCGGTGAAAATAGAGTAATTGTTTCCGATATTGCAGGTACGACAAGAGATGCTACAGATACTGAAGTAGAAAATGAAGAGGGAAAATTTGTTTTTATTGATACAGCCGGCCTTCGTCGCAAATCTAAGGTGGATGATTCTATTGAAAAGTACAGTGTGATTCGTGCTCGAATGGCAATAGAACGTGCAAATGTCTGTGTTATTATGATTGATGCAACAGAAGGTTTTACTGAGCAAGATTCAAAGATTGCAGGTATTGCACATGAACTGGGTAAAGCCTCGATAATTGCAGTTAATAAATGGGATGCTATTGAGAAAGATGACGAAACAATGCAAAAAAAACGCAAAAAACTAATGAATGATTTTGCTTTTATGTCCTATGCTCCAATCATATTTATTTCTGCGAAGATAGGACAGCGGCTTGATAAATTATTGAAACTGATTAAATTTGTAGACGAACAAAATGCAATGAGAATTTCAACAGGTAAACTTAACGATGTACTTGCAAATGCAACAGCAAGAGTCCAACCACCAACAGACAGGGGAAGGCGCTTGAAGATTTACTATATTACACAGGCTTCAACCAGACCACCAACCTTTGTGTGTTTTGTTAATTCAAAAGAGCTTTTTCACTATAGTTATCAGCGCTATTTAGATAATCAAATTCGTGAGGTGTTTGGTCTTGAGGGTACACCGACTCGCTTTATGATTCGTGAACGTCAGGAAAAAAATTCTGGTAGAAAAAATCAGAGGGGTTAAAGATGTTATAACCCGTGAGCGCGAGGAAAAAAAGATGAGCGAAAATAAGATAAGAAAATAAGATGGGAGGAAATGGGGAAACCCATTTCCTCTTTTTTGTTTTGATGTGAAATTTCAATATTAGAAATCGTTAGAAATTGTTGAAAAATCTTTGTAAAATGTATTGACATTTTGAAATTAGTTTGATATGATTTTGATATCAGTGAAGGAGGCTGTTATTATGGAGGAAAAAATTTTAACAAATAAAAAATATGGTTTGCTCGTTCTTTGCCTAATCATCTTAGGTTATATTGCTTTCCCATTGGCTGCTGTTCTTTTTGAAAGTACGGTTACTATAGTTATTGCAGGCATTTATATGTGTACAGCATGGATTCTTTTTGCAGGCTTAAAAGTTCTAAAGCCACAGGAGGCTCTTGTACTTACTCTCTTTGGTAAATATGTTGGTACTATCAGGGAAGAAGGATTTTATTTTGTTAACCCGTTTTGTACTGCCGTAAACCCTGCATCAGGTACAAAACTTAGTCAGAGCGGAGATGTTTCCGGATTGGTAACTTTAAATGCATCACCTAAAGAAGCTGCCGCTGTGAATGCTGAAGTAGCTGCAGTGTCAAGTAAAAAAATTTCTCTTAAAATTATGACACTTAGTAACAACCGTCAGAAGGTTAATGATTGTCTTGGTAATCCGGTTGAAATTGGTATTGCCGTAATGTGGAAGGTAAATGATACAGCAAAGGCTGTATTCAATGTTGATAACTACAAAGAATATCTTTCACTTCAGTGTGATAGTGCGCTTAGAAATATTGTTAGAATTTACCCTTATGATGTTGCACCCAATATTGATACTACTGGGGATGGGATTCCAGATGAAGGCTCACTTCGTGGTTCAGCAGAAGTAGTTGCAAATAGAATTAAAGAAGAAATTCAGTCTAAAGTTGAAAATGCGGGTCTTGAAATTCTTGAAGCAAGAACTACATATCTTGCTTATGCTACAGAAATTGCCGCTGTTATGCTTCAACGTCAACAGGCTTCAGCAATTATTGATGCTAGAAAGATGATTGTTGAAGGCGCAGTTGGAATGGTTCAAATGGCTCTTGAAAAGCTCAGTGAAAATGACATTTGCAACCTCGACGAAGAGCGTAAGGCTGCAATGGTTTCAAATCTTCTAGTAGTACTTTGTGGAAACAAAGATGCACAGCCAATAGTAAATTCCGGAAGCCTTTATTAAAGGGTGATATCCATGGCAGAAGAAAAAAAACAAGTGCCGCTTCGTTTGTCAACGAAGCTCTATAATGCGGTTGCTGCTTGGGCAGAAGATGATTTTCGTTCCGTGAACGGACAAATTGAATATCTTCTGACCGAATGTGTAAGGCAACGCAAAAAGAATGGCAAATATGTCGGGCAGAATATTGATGCACCGCTTGATATTGAAATTGAATAAACAAAAGCTCGGCTTTTAAGCCGAGCTTTTGTTTTAAGCTTTTTGTTTTATAAATAAGATTATTTTGTTTAGTGGTGAGGAGCTGAATTTTCAACCAAAGAAACATTTTATCTCAAAAAATGAGCATTATCTCAAAAAATAAGCATTTGTTTGGCTTCCGCTCAACTTCAACCAAAGAAACGCTTTATCTCAATTTCAGCATTCTCTACCGAGTCAGAACCGTGGATGATGTTGAAGCTTGTTGAAGTAGCAAAGTCGCCACGAATTGTACCACCTGTGTTTTCTTCATATTTTGTTGGTCCCATGATGCTTCTCATGCCGAAAACAGCATTTTCACCTTCAACGATCATAGCTACAACAGGACCACTTGTCATGTATTCGAGAACACTTGGAAAGAATGGTTTGTCTGTTATGTGTGCGTAATGTTCTCTTAAAATGTCTTCTGAAAGATTAATCATTTTTATGTCGGAAATAGTGAAACCTTTTTTCTCAATTCGAGAAATCACTTCACCAATTAGACCACGTTTTACACAATCTGGTTTTAGCATGATATAAGTTCTTTCCATATTGGATACCTCCATTTTTTTACTACCTTTGAATTGTAACAGAAAGCGGAGGCAAAGGCAAACTTGAGATAAATGTAGAACAACTTTTAGAAAAAATAAGAATTGTAAACATACATCAATTCAAAACGCTAGGATCCGTGTGAGACTTATTTTTGTATATTGTTTAATTTTGTTGAAAATTTAGCTTGACTACTGTACTTAATGATATTATAATGTTAACTTGCATTATTATGGAAATTTATCGCCTTTTTTTGGTTTTTAGGGGTTTGAAAACCTTGTAATTAAAGGATTTTTAAGGGATAGTGCAAAGAATTTGAACGGAGTGATTAAAGCCTTATGGTAAAAGTTAAACCTACCCAGCGCGGAACAACCACTCGAATGAATTTTTCGAAAATCAATGAGATTATGGAGATGCCTAATCTTATCGAGGTACAAAAGAATTCATATAGGTGGTTTCTTGATGTCGGTTTAAAAGAAGTTTTTAGAGATATTTCGGAAATTACAGATTATACTGGCAACTTAGTGCTTGAGTTTGTTGATTATAGGATGGACGAACAGCCAAAGTATACAGTAAAAGAATGTAAGGAAAGAGATGCCACTTATGCTGCTCCTCTCCGAGTTAAAGCTCGGCTTTATAACAAAGAAACAGGGGAAGTGAAAGAATCTGATGTTTACATGGGTGATTTTCCTCTTATGACGGAAAGTGGCACCTTTGTGATCAACGGTGCAGAACGTGCAATAGTATCTCAACTTGTTCGCTCTCCAGGGGTATATTTTGGTGTAACATATGACAAAACAGGTAAGGAACTTTATTCAACTACCATAATTCCAAATCGTGGTGCTTGGCTTGAATATGAATCAGATCAAAACGATTTGTTTTATGTTCGTATTGACAAGAATAGAAAAATTTTAATCACAACATTTATTCGTGCACTTGGTCTTTCATCTAACCAGGATATTCTCGATTTTTTTGGTGCTGATGAAAGAATTATGGCAACACTTGAAAAGGACACAACAAAGAATGCTGCAGAAGCACTTCTTGAAGTTTACAAAAAACTTCGTCCCGGTGAGCCACCAACACTTGAAACTGCCCAGGGTCACCTTGACGGTCTATTCTTTGATGCGCATAGATATGACCTTTCCAGGGTTGGTCGTTACAAATATAATCAAAAACTTGCTATTTCCAGTCGTTTAGTTGGACATAAACTCGCTCAACCTGCTGTTTCAAATTACACAGGAGAAGTTCTTGCTGATGCAGGTGAAGTTATTACAGCAGAAAAAGCATATAAAATTGAACAAGCCGGTATTATGTCTGCTGTGCTTGATATGGCCGGCAAAGAAGTTAAAGTTGTTTCAAATGGTATGGTAGATGCACTTCCGTACCTTACAAATAAGAAAATTACTGAAGAAGAACTTGAAAAGATTGCAATTAATGAAAAAGTTTCTTTCAACGTTCTTATGGAAATACTTGAGGAAAATAAAAAGAAGGATGATATTCTTGCGGTTCTCGAAGAGCGTTGTGATGATCTCATTCCAAAGCATATTGTTGTAGACGATATTTATGCATCTATTAACTACATGAACTGTCTTGCAGCTGATGTAGGTTTTACAGATGATATTGATCATCTCGGTAATCGCCGCATTCGTTCAGTTGGTGAATTGCTTCAAAATCAATTTAGAATAGGCTTTACTCGTATGGAGAGAGTTGTAAGAGAACGCATGGCTGTTCAAGTTGCAAGTGAGCCTGAAAAGACAACTCCTCAATCGCTCATTAATATTAGACCTGTTGTTGCAGCTGTTAAAGAATTTTTCGGCTCATCTCCATTGTCTCAATTTATGGACCAGACAAATCCTCTTGCGGAACTTACTCATAAGAGACGTCTTTCAGCTCTTGGTCCCGGTGGACTTTCACGTGACCGTGCTGGATTTGAAGTTCGTGACGTACATTATTCGCATTATGGTCGAATGTGTCCTATTGAGACTCCGGAAGGATCTAACATCGGTCTTATCTCATATCTTGCTACATTCGCGAGAATCAATAAATATGGTTTTATTGAAGCTCCATTCCGTAAAATTAAAAAGACATATGATAAAAAGGGTAATGTGATAGAAAGTAAAGTTCTCGATGATGTTGTTTATATGACAGCTGATATTGAGGATGAGTATATGGTAGCGCAAGCTAATACTCCTCTTGATGAGGAAGGTAGAATTCTTGCCGATAGAGCAACGGTTAGATATCGTGATGAGTTCTTGGAAGTTGATAAGTCAATTCCGGATTTTATGGACGTATCTCCGAAAATGCTTGTATCTGTTGCTACAGCAATGATCCCATTCCTTGAAAATGATGATGCTAACCGTGCACTCATGGGTTCAAACATGCAACGTCAGGCAGTTCCTCTTATGAGAACAACTGCCCCATATGTAGGAACAGGTATGGAATATAAAGTCGCACTTGATTCGGGAGTTGTTGTACTTGCTAAAGAAGCCGGTACTGTAACAAGAGTTGATGCAACCTCAATTGAAATTACACAGGCAGATAAAAAGGTTGAAAGGTATGATCTTGTTAAGTTTATGCGTTCAAACCAGGGTACATGTGTAAACCAGAGACCGATTGTATCTTTGGGTGAAAAAGTTGAAAAAGACCAAGTTATTGCTGATGGCCCGGCAACTGACCATGGTGAAATTTCACTTGGGAAAAATGCTCTCATCGGTTTTATGACTTGGGAAGGATATAACTATGAGGACGCAGTTCTCATAAATGAAAAAGTTGTTCGTGATGATATATATACATCTATACACATTGAAGAATACGAACTTGAAGCACGTGATACTAAACTTGGACCTGAAGAAATTACAAGAGATATTCCAAACGTAGGTGAGGATGCTCTTGCTAACCTTGATGAAAGAGGAATTATTCGTATTGGTGCAGAGGTACATTCAGGAGATATTCTTGTAGGTAAGGTTACTCCAAAGGGAGATACCGATCAGACAGCGGAAGAAAGACTTCTTCGTGCTATTTTTGGTGATAAAGCACGTGAAGTTCGTGATACATCTCTCAAGGTTCCGCATGGTGAATATGGTATCGTTGTAAGTGTTGAAGTGTTTACCAGAGAGAATTCTGATGACCTTTCACCAGGTGTTCATGAAGTTGTTCGTTGCTACATCGCTCAGAAAAGAAAGATTCAAGCAGGCGATAAAATGGCTGGGCGTCATGGTAATAAGGGTGTTGTATCTCGTGTTCTTCCTCAGGAAGATATGCCGTTTTTACCGGATGGCACCCCGCTTGATATAGTACTTAATCCATTAGGTGTTCCTTCTAGAATGAATATAGGTCAGGTTCTTGAAGTGAATATCGGTATGGCAGCTCGCTCAAAGGGTTGGAAAATTATGACACCTGTATTTGACGGTGCACATGAAGATGATATTAAATACTTCCTTGTTGAATCTAAAATTCTTGCAGAAGGTTCTGAAAATCTGCGCGATTTAGTTCTTGAATATGAAAAGAAGAATGAGAAAACCGGTTTTTCACTTGAAGAACTGATCAAGTTTCTTAAATCTAAGACAAAAGATAAGACAGAACTTGCATTTATTGATGAAGCATATGCATACCGCGATGGTAAGACAATACTTTATGACGGACGTACAGGAAAACCATTTGATAACCCGGTAACAGTTGGAATTATGTATTTTCTTAAGCTTCATCACCTTGTTGATGATAAGATTCATGCGCGTTCAAATGGTCCTTACTCACTTGTAACTCAACAGCCACTTGGCGGAAAAGCTCAGTTTGGCGGTCAGCGTTTCGGTGAAATGGAAGTTTGGGCTCTTGAAGCTTATGGTGCAGCTTATACTCTTCAAGAAATTCTTACCATTAAGTCAGATGACATTGTTGGACGTGTTAAGACATATGAAGCAATCGTTAAGGACCAGAGTGTTCCAAAATCAGGAGTTCCGGAATCTTTTAAGGTACTTATTAAAGAACTTCAGGCTTTGGGTCTTGATGTGAAGGTTCTTGATAAATATGATAACGAAATAGACCTTAAACAAAACTTTGATGATGATCGTGATGTTAGATTTAGTAGCGTTGAACGTGAAAATGCGTATCAGGTTGCTCTTGAAGCAGAACTTGAAGCAGAAACCATAAGAGAAGAAGCAGAGGACCCTGAAGATGCAGAAGACATTTACGATAGAGAAGACATCCAAGATGTAGAAGATATCGAAAATGAGGAAGAGATTGAAGACATCACATAAGTCGATGAGGACATCGATGCCATTGAAGAACCAACTGATTTTAAGTTGGAAATGGAAAGAAGATATATTTGAAAGCAGAGTTTAATTTAAGAAAAGAGGTCGCCAAATGACAGATATTCAGACAACCAATACTAATGAATTGGAATTTGAATCTATAAAGATAGGCCTAGCTTCTCCGGAAGAAATTCGCAAATGGTCATACGGTGAAGTTAAGAAGCCTGAAACTATAAATTACAGAACACTAAAACCGGAAAAAGATGGTCTTTATTGTGAGAAAATCTTTGGTCCTACAAAGGACTGGGAATGCGGTTGTGGTAGATATAAAAAAGCTCGTTTCAATGGTAAAATCTGTGAACGTTGTGGTGTAGAAATTACACGCGCAAAGGTTCGTCGTGAGCGTATGGGTCACATTGAACTTGCCGCTCCGGTTTCACATATCTGGTATTTTAAGGGCATACCATCAAGAATGGGTCTCATGCTTGATTTAACACCTAGAAATCTTGAAAAAGTTCTTTATTTCGCTCTCTATATTGTTACAGATCCGGGAAATACTCCACTTGAAAAGTATCAAATCCTCTCTGAAAAAGAGTATGAAGATATGAGAGAAAAATATGAGGATGAGTTTGACGCAGGAATGGGTGCGGAGGCAATTAAAAAGCTCCTTGCTGAAATTGATGTTCCGGCACTTGCAGAACAGCTTCGTGAAGAACTTGAAAAGGCGACGGGTCAGAAAAAACAGAAACTTTTAAAGCGATTAGAAGTTGTTGAAGCATTCAACAATTCTGACAATGAACCTGAGTGGATGATTCTCGATGTAATTCCTGTAATTCCACCGGATATTCGTCCTATGGTGCAACTTGACGGTGGTAGATTTGCAACATCAGATTTAAATGACCTTTATAGAAGGGTTATTAATAGAAACAATCGTCTTGCCAGACTTATTGAATTAGGTGCACCTGAAATTATTGTGCGTAACGAGAAGAGAATGCTTCAGGAAGCAGTTGATGCACTTATAGATAATGGTCGTCGTGGACGTCCTGTAACCGGACCAAACAATAGACCGCTAAAATCTCTTTCAGATATGCTTAAAGGTAAGCAGGGTCGTTTTAGACAGAATCTTCTTGGTAAGCGTGTTGACTACTCAGGACGTTCAGTTATTGTCGTAGGTCCTGAACTTAAAATATATCAGTGTGGACTTCCTAAAGAGATGGCACTTGAACTTTTCAAACCATTTGTTATGAAACGTCTCGTAGAGACCGGTGTTGCCGGAAACATCAAGTCTGCTCGTAAGATGGTTGAACGTCAAAAAGAAGAAGTTTGGGACGCACTTGAAGTTGTAATTAAGGACCATCCGGTAATGCTAAACCGTGCTCCTACACTTCACAGACTTGGTATCCAAGCCTTTGAACCGGTGCTTGTTGACGGTCGTGCTATTAAGCTTCACCCTCTTTCATGTACAGCATTTAATGCCGATTTTGACGGTGACCAAATGGCTGTACACGTACCACTTTCAGCTGAAGCACAGGCGGAAGCACGTTTTCTTATGCTTGCAGCAAACAACTTGCTTAAGCCATCCGATGGACGCCCTGTTACTGTTCCAACACAGGACATGGTTCTAGGTTCATATTATTTAACTCTCGACAAAGAGGGCGAACCGGGTGAAGGCAAAGTTTTCCGTGATGAAAATGAAGCTCGCATGGCATTTGATGAAGGTGCAATTACTCTTCACTCAAAAATTAGAGTTCGTCTAACAAGAGAGGTAAATGGTAAAGTACATACCGCTATCATAGACACAACTCTTGGTAAGATTATCTTTAACGAGCCAATTCCACAGGATTTAGGTTTTGTCGACAGAACAGTAGAAGGTCAAGAATGCCTTCTTGAATGTGATATGCTTATTACAAAAAATTCACTTGGCAAAGTAATAGATCGTTGTATTGAGCTGCATGGTACAGCTAAGACTTCTGAGGTGCTTGATGCAATCAAGGCACTGGGTTATAAATATTCAACACTTTCAGGCATCACTGTTGCAGTTTCTGACGCAAGAATCCCTAAAAGTAAAAAAGAAAACATTGCTGAAACAGAAGCAAGAATTTCCGAACTCGAATCACTTTATGAACGCGGATTTCTTTCTTATGAGGAGTGTAGACGACTTCGTCTTAACCAATGGAGTAAATGTACAGATAAGGTGTCTGACGGTCTTAAAGAGAATCTTGGTAAATATAATCCGATTTTTATGATGATAGATTCAGGAGCTCGTGGTTCTGACTCACAGCTTCGTCAGCTCGCTGGTATGCGTGGTCTTATCGCAACTACAGCCGGTAAAACTATTGATGTTCCTATCCGTTCAAATTATCGTGAAGGTCTTAATATCATTGAATACTTTATTTCGTCTCGTGGTGCTCGTAAAGGTCTTGCAGATACAGCTCTTCGTACAGCTGACTCAGGTTATCTTACCCGTCGTCTTGTAGACGTTTCTCAAGAAGTTATTGTTCATGAGGCTGATTGCGGATGCACAGATGGTATTGCAGTTTATGATATTGAGGCGGATGGACGCGTAATTGAAGAACTCGCTGAGCGTCTTGAAGGAAGATATCTTCTTGATGATCTTGTTGATGAAAAGACCGGCGAAGTTGTTTGGCCTGCAAATGAGATGATGCATAAAGACGATGCTGAAAAAGTTTCTAAATATGTACATGAAAATGCACCGGAAGGAACTCGTCCGGAAATCAAAATTCGTTCACTTCTTACTTGCCAGGCAACACGCGGAGTATGTGTAAGATGTTATGGAAGAAACCTTGTAACAGCAGGTCCGGTTAAGGTTGGTGAAGCAGTAGGAATTATTGCTGCTCAATCTATCGGTGAACCTGGTACACAGCTTACGATGCGTACTTTCCATACAGGTGGTGTTGCGTCTGTTGCAGATATTACACAAGGTCTTCCAAGGGTTGAAGAACTTTTTGAAGCACGTAAGCCAAAGACGCTTGCAATTCTTTCTGAAATTAGTGGTAAAGCGACACTTACAGACATTAAAAAGAGCAAGTATGTCATAGTTACTAACGAAGAAGAAGGTATTGAAAAACAGTATCTTATTCCTTATGGACTTCGCCTTCGTCAACGCATTGTTGATGGTGCTGAAATTGCAAAGGGCGAAGCTTTAACAGAAGGTTCTCTTTATCCACAAGATCTTCTTTCCATTATGGGTGTCAATGCCGTATATGATTATCTTATTCGGGAAGTACAATCAGCATATAGAACCCAAGGTGTTGATATCAATGATAAGCATATAGAGGTTATCATTCGTCAAATGATGAAGAAGATTAAGGTTCGAGATGCAGGTGAGACAGATCTTGTCCCGGGAACAGTTATTGAAAAATCTAAGTTCTTTAGGGCTAATCGTAAGGCTAAAAAGGACGCAAAGGTAGAGGGTCGAGAACCGGATTTTGCTACAGGAGATCAAATTCTTCTTGGTATAACGAAGGCTTCACTTGCTACAGAGTCTTTCCTTTCAGCTGCATCGTTCCAAGAGACAACAAGAGTTCTCACCGATGCTGCAATTAAGGGAAAGGTTGATGGACTTCATGGTCTTAAGGAAAACGTAATTATAGGCAAGCTTCTTCCTTCCGGCACAGGTATGAAGTGTTATTCACAGGTTGAGGTCAAAAAACAAGGCTCGGAATTTAACCCAATGGATCTTAGCGCATTCTTCAAAAATGATACTGAAGATGCTTTAGATACTGAATAAGTTGTTAAATTTACCCTATTGACAAAGCAATGCCGATAGGGTAAAATTCTATCTTGCCTAGATATGCAATAATATGTATATAGGTATATATTACTATTATGGAGGTGAACAGATTGCCAACCGTTAACCAGCTTGTTCGTCATGGTAGAAAAGCACCTGAGTACAAGTCTAAGTCTCTTGCTCTTGGAAAGAACTTTAATTCCAAGAAAAATGTTATGACAAATCATAACTCGCCACAGAAGAGAGGCGTATGTACAGCTGTTAAAACTGCTACGCCAAAGAAGCCTAATTCAGCTCTTCGTAAGATTGCCAGAGTTCGTCTTACAAATGGTCTTGAGGTATCAGCTTACATTCCAGGCGTAGGTCATAACCTTCAAGAGCATAGTGTTGTGCTTATTAGAGGTGGACGTGTAAAGGATCTTCCGGGTGTACGTTATCACATTGTTCGTGGTACACTTGATACACAGGGTGTAACAGATCGTATGCAGTCCAGATCAAAGTACGGCGCTAAAAAGCCAAAGGCTGCTAAAAAAGCCTAAAATTCGTACAGACAAATCTTCTTGCAGGCTGTGTAATTATTCAATAACTTTTGATGATTATGCAACAATGTAAGGGTGTATATATATTTATATGCCTCTTTCATTGGCGCCACGGGAATTTGTCACTCGAGTACCGATGATATCATTAATATGAAGGAGGGAAGCGAAGTGCCAAGAAGAGGCCAGATAGCGAAACGTGATGTTTTGCCAGATCCGCTTTACAATTCAAAAATCGTAACACGTTTAATAAACAATGTTATGTATGATGGAAAAAAGGGTATAGCACAAAGAATTGTCTATGACGCTTTTGATATCATTAAGGAAAAAACAGGAAAAGAGCCACTTGATGTATTCGATGAGGCTATGGAAAATGTAATGCCACTCCTCGAAGTTAAAGCTCGTAGAATTGGTGGTGCTACATATCAAGTACCAGTCGAGGTACGTCCGGAAAGAAGACTTACGTTAGGTCTTCGTTGGATTACTCTCTATGCACGTCAACGTTCTGAAAGAACAATGAAGGAAAGACTCGCTAATGAAATTCTTGACGCAACGAATGAAGCAGGTGGAGCATTCAAGAGACGTGAAGAAATGCATAGAATGGCAGAGGCAAACAAGGCGTTTGCCCACTTCAGATGGTAAGCATATGCTTAACATTTTGCAGATAAATAGGGAGGTAAATAATGCCTAGACAGGTTTCTTTGGAAATGACCAGAAACATTGGTATTATGGCGCACATAGATGCAGGTAAGACTACAACTTCAGAACGTATTCTTTATTATACGGGTGTTAACCATAAACTTGGTGAAACGCATGATGGTGCTGCAACTATGGACTGGATGGCACAAGAACAAGAACGTGGTATTACAATCACTTCTGCTGCAACGACATGTTTTTGGAATAATCATAGAATCAATATTATTGACACTCCTGGGCACGTGGATTTTACAGTTGAAGTACAACGTTCACTGCGTGTACTTGACGGTTCTGTAACAATCCTTTGTGCAAAAGGTGGTGTCGAACCTCAGTCTGAGACCGTATGGCGCCAAGCAGACGAGTATGCAGTTCCAAGGATGATCTACATTAACAAGATGGATATTATGGGTGCAGATTTTTACAATGTACTTGAGATGGTTAGAGATCGTTTTAAGTGTAATGCTGTGCCAATCCAGCTCCCAATCGGCGCTGAATCAACATTCAAGGGAATTATTGACCTTGTTTGTATGAGAGCTGAAGTTTACTATGATGACCTTGGTAAGGATGTTCGTGATGAGGACATTCCTGCAGACATGATGGAACTTGCTGAAAAATATAGAAATGAACTTATAAAATCAGTAGCATCATGTGATGATGACCTTATGGAAAAATACTTCGAAGGAGAGGAACTCTCAATAGAAGAAATAAAGAGGGTTATCAGAAAAGCAACCATTAGCAACGAGATGATACCGGTATGTTGCGGTACTTCATACCGTAATAAGGGTGTTCAGCCACTTCTCGATGCAATTGTTGATTATATGCCGGCACCAACTGATGTAGCCTCTATCAAGGGTATTAATCCTAAAACAGGTAAGGAAGAAGAAAGACATTCATCTGATGACGAGCCATTTTCGGCCCTTGCATTTAAGATTGCAACTGACCCATTTGTAGGAAAGCTTTGTTTCTTCCGTGTTTATTCAGGTACAGTTGATGCAGGCGCTACAGTTCTTAACTCAATAAAAGGTAAGAACGAGCGTATGGGTCGTATTCTTCAAATGCATGCTAACCATAGACAAGATCTTAATACTTGTTATGCCGGTGATATCGCAGCATGTGTTGGTGTAAAAAATACGACGACAGGAGATACATTATGTGATCCTAGAAGACCTATTATTCTTGAATCAATGAGTTTTCCGGATCCGGTTATTCGTGTAGCTATTGAGCCTAAAACTAAGGCAGGTCAAGAAAAGATGGGCATTGCTCTTGCAAAACTTGCAGAGGAAGATCCAACTTTCAAGTGTTATACGGATGAAGAAACAGGGCAGACAATCATCGCAGGAATGGGTGAGCTTCACCTCGAGATCATTGTAGATAGGCTTCTACGTGAATTTAGGATTGAAGCAAATGTAGGTAAGCCTCAAGTTGCTTATCGTGAGACCATTACTGCTATGGCAGAGGAAGACTGCAGATACAAGAGACAGTCTGGTGGTGCAGGTCAGTATGCTCATGTTAAGATTAGGATTGAACCTAATCCTGAAAAGGGTTATGAGTTTGTTAATGCTGTAGTAGGTGGATCTATTCCTAAGGAATATATCCCAGCAGTTGAAGCAGGTATGAAAGGTGCACTTTTAAATGGTGTACTTGCAGGCTACAACGTTGAAGATGTTAAAATTACTCTTTATGATGGTTCATACCATGAGGTTGACTCATCTGAAATGGCATTTAAGATTTGTGGCTCAATGGCATTGAAAAATGCTATGAAGAAAGCTTCTCCGGTTCTTCTTGAACCAATGATGAAGGTTTCTGTAATAACACCAGATGATTACGTTGGAGACGTAATTGGAGATATCAATGCTCGTCGGGGCTTGATTAAGGGTATGGAACCAAGAAGTGGTGCAACTCAGGTAAATGCTGAAGTTCCGCTTGCTTCAATGTTCGGTTACGCAACAGACCTTCGTTCTAAGACGCAGGGACGTGCATCATACGTAATGGAGCCAAGCCACTATACAGAGGTATCTAAATCAATTTCTGAGGGCATTATTTTTGAACGCTCAAAGAAGGACAATTAAAACTAATAAAACTTGCAAAGATATTAAAGTTTTGCTAGAATATTTAAGACATTCTATTCTTGTTAATTAAAAGGAGGAAAATCCAATGGCAAAGGAAAAATTTGAAAGAACCAAACCCCATGTAAATATTGGTACAATTGGTCATGTTGACCATGGTAAGACAACTCTTACAGCTGCTATCACAAAAACTCTCGCAATGAAGAATTATGCGAAATTTGAAGATTATGCAGCAATTGATAAAGCCCCGGAAGAGAGAGAACGTGGAATTACAATTAACACAGCTCACGTTGAGTATGAGACAGAAGCGCGTCACTATGCTCATGTTGACTGCCCGGGTCACGCAGACTATATTAAAAATATGATTACAGGTGCTGCACAGATGGATGGTGCTATTCTTGTTATTTCATCTACAGATGGTCCTATGGCTCAAACAAAGGAACACCTTCTTCTTGCTCGTCAAGTAGGAGTACCTTATATCATCGTATTTATGAATAAAGTTGATCAAGTTGATGACCCAGAGCTTCTTGAGCTTGTAGAAATGGAAATTCGTGAAACTCTTGATGAGTACGAGTTCCCGGGTGACGATACACCAATTATCAAGGGCTCTGCTCTTAAGGCTCTTGAATATAGTGGTACTGACCTTGATGCTGCTGAACTTGCTCCAATTTGGGAACTTATGGAAGCAGTTGATACATACATCCCAACACCAGATCGTAAAGCTGATCTTCCATTCCTTATGCCAGTTGAGGACGTATTTACAATTACAGGTCGTGGTACAGTTGCTACAGGTAAGGTAGAACGTGGACAGCTTAGAACAGGTGAGGAAGTTGAAATAGTTGGTCTTAGAGATGAAAAGAAAAAGACTACTTGCACAGGTATTGAAATGTTCAGAAAGATTCTTGACTATGCTGAAGCAGGCGACAACATTGGTGCTCTTCTTCGTGGTATTGAACGTACAGGCATTGAGCGTGGACAGGTTCTCGCAAAGCCAGGTTCAATTCATCCATACACAAAATTCCGTGGTCAAGTTTATGTACTTTCAAAGGACGAAGGTGGTCGTCATACACCATTTTTTAACAACTATAGACCACAGTTTTACTTTAGAACAACTGATGTTACAGGTGTAATTACTCTTCCAGCAGGTGTTGAAATGTGTATGCCTGGTGATAATGTAGAGATGGACGTTGAACTCATCACTCCTATCGCTATTGAAGAAGGACTTCGCTTTGCTATCCGTGAAGGCGGACGTACAGTAGGTTCAGGTGTTGTTATTGCTGTTAAGGACTAATGGTTCTTTAATTTAAGGGATTTAATCTTTAATTATTTAAAGCTCGAAGCATTTGCTTCGAGCTTTTTATTTTGTATCAATTTTTAGTATAGTAGTATAATGTTTTATAGCAGAGTTTTACGCTATTTTGGATTTATATTAATTTAATGTACTATTATGTCTTGATTAATTCAATGTACTATGCCTTGTAAATTTATTACATTATAATTACAAGTAAACAGGATATATTGTATGTAAAAACTCCTTGTGATATATTAAAACGCAAGGGGTTGATTTTTTATGAAAAGATTTTTATCTTTTTTTATTATATTAGCGGTGATGTTTATATTGACTTCGTGTCAAAATAACAATGGAAATTATTTTCCATCTTCTTCACTGACTCTTAATTATGTTGGAAACAAACAGATGTTAGATATTTTTACGGAATCTGCTGAAATAAAATCTATTTTAAAAGATTGTAAAAATGTAGATCTTAATATGAAGATGGGTTCAGTTTCAGGGCTTAAAAAAGAGACTAAAGAGGATGAAGCTACTGCTACTTCAATTGATTATTATTACAGTGGAGAAACCCTTGTCTACGCGGTTTATAATGGATATGGAGAAAATACTTGGGTACATTATACTACTTCTAAATCCGGTAAAAATATAGAGGTTCATTATTGGGATGAAGGTAAAGATTTTAAAAATTGTAAAATTAAATTTGAAGATTATGAATTGTTTTTTTCAAATGTAAATGAAAAATATAAAACAGGTGCGGAATTTATTTATGTGACTTTTAAAGATAATATAACTTATACAATTTTAGCTGATGGAAATTATTTTGTAAGTTCAGCATATTACAAAGATGAAAATAATGATCTTCATAAATATAGATATGAGTATAATTTTGAAGAAGACGGTAAGCCGTACGAAATGGATATAGTAGTTTTAAAATCTATTTTTCCTGATAAGCCAAATGAGAAAATTCGTTCAGTTTTAGATGCTGTTTTGACTGCCAAAACTCCAATGAGTGTTGAGATATTAATAGGCAATCATGAGTTGTATAGAAATGAAAAAGCAAGTGCAATATTTGCTGAAACTACGTTAGTTTTTGCAACAAAAAAGCAGGCAGAAAAATTTTTAAAGGCTACTGACAAGGTAGAAACCTTTACAGTAGAGGAAAATTACGATGATGGAAACTTTATTGTAAAAATTGGAAAGGTGTTTTTCCCTATATCTGCGTCGTTTGATAGTTTTTTTGAGAAATTAATTTATGAGGAAGATGTAGATAATTATTACAAAACAATCGAGTTTTCTAATACATATGAAATAATTGTAATTTCACCTGGAACTTTGCATTTTCATTAAAAATGAAGCGCTACAAAAGTAGCGCTTTTTGTTTTTGTTTATTTTTTTCGAGTTTAATTTTATCAGTTTAATTAAAGAGTTTAAATAACTTTTACTTAAAGCTGAATGCGTACCCATTATCAAGATGGACACTGCCATCATCTTTTAGTGTGTAGTTTGTATATGGGGTAGTTATGTTATATTGTTGACAGAGTTTATCTAATAGTGCCCTGAATTTTGTATCATCTGCAATTACAAGTTTTTTACTATATGGGTAGTCAGTTGTTGATATAAAACTGGTAAGGATAGGATAGCTTTTGTACATTTCTGTTCCAACAAGGAAGAATCTTGCGTAAATGTAGCCACCATCATCTTGGTCATCATAGGTTGCATCAACTATATACCATTTTCCATCTACACAAACACAGTTGAAAATATGGTTTGAAGTTGCATAAGCTTTACAAGGAATTCCTAAATAATCCATACACATTTGAAATGCAGCAGTGTATCCATCGCAGTCGGAACGTCTATTAATTAGACAGTTATAAGCCCCATCAATATTCGCAACATAGGTGGTGTTTATTCCAATATAGTCATGTATAGCTTTAATTTTGTCTGTCGTACTACCGGAAAGTCCTGAACAGATTTGCTGAACTTTTGTTTTTGTCGTATTAAATTCAGTTGCGTTCATGTAGTACACCCAATTGATGTTCATATAGTAGAGATCATTTATGTTATCAATTCCGTAGCTGACAGAATAACCATTACAGTTGATAGCATAAATTGATTCTTTTAGAGGCAAACAAACTTGGTTTAAATATTCCTGCCAATATGGTGCATCGACTACAATTTTTTCATTAATAGTAAAGTTTCTCCATACTGAATTTACGTGCGATGTAAATTGTTCTCTTGGAACGTAGGTATACTCCGCCGGATTAATGATTATTGTTTCATCCTGAGTTACTGTTGCCTCGGTACCATAACTTTGGTTTGCAGCTTGTTCAGGATTTATATTTGCAAGATCCTCTTTTGAAGCAGCATTTTCAACATCGCCCGGTTTGTTATTTAGTCCGGAATCAAGCGGAACATTAGTTGAAGATGGTTTTTTTACTGCTTGAGTAGTTGTTTCCTTTTTTGCAGGCTTAACTTTAGAAGCTTCTACTTCTGATTTATCTTCAGTTGAAGATGATTCAGGTGTAGTAGCTGTCGGATTTATAATGTTATTCTTCTTTTCTTTTTTTGACTTATTACAAGAAGTAAAAGAAAGTAGTATTACAAAGCAAAGCAGAGTAGAAATAATTCTTTTAATCATTTACATCACCTACTTATAAAATAACACCTTAATAAATAATTTGCAATTAATATAGGTAATATACCTTATAAATGTCTTTACACTTTTTGAAAATTACAGTAGAATATAAGAGTATTTGGTTTGGAAAGGACGAAGAAAATATGACACCTAAATTTAAACGAATTTTACTTAAGCTTTCGGGCGAAGGTTTGGCAGGTGACAGGGGTCACGGTTTTGATTTTAATGTCATTACTAAAATTTGTGAAGCAATAAAAGAAATTAACGCAGTAGGTGTTGAGGTTGGCATTGTAATCGGTGGTGGAAATTTCTGGAGAGGTTGCACAAGTGGAGATATGGATCGTGTTCGAGCGGATTCAATTGGAATGCTTGGAACAGTAATGAATTCAATTGCTCTTTGTGATACCCTCATTAATATGGGAGTAGATGCAGAAGTTTACACATCAATAGAGATGACTCCGCTGGCAAAATTTTTTGATACTGATTCTGCTCGTGAAGATTTATCTGCCGGTAAAGTTGTAATTTTTGGCGGTGGTACAGGAAGTCCTTTTTTCTCAACCGATACGACTGCAGCACTTAGGGCGGCGGAAATAGAAGCTGAAATAATTTTTAAAGCAACAAATGTTGACGGAGTATATGATAAAGACCCTAACAAGTTTAGTGACGCTATTAAATTTGATTCACTCACTCAAACTGATCTTTTAAGTAAAGGGCTTACTGTAATGGATGCTGCTGCTGCAAGTCTTTGTAGGGATAATGGTATTGATATATTTGTGTTTAATTTAACTGATCCAAAGAATATTATGCGTGCAGTAAACGGAGAAAATATAGGAACACTTGTTTCCAGTAAATAAAGAGGTGGGATTATGGATACTATTTTTGTTAAAACGGAAGAAAGAATGGAAAAAACTATAAATTCAATTCAAGTTGATTATGCATCTATTCGTGCAGGACGTGCAAACCCAAACGTTCTTGATAGGATTGAAGTTGACTACTATGGAACGCCAACACCAATACAGCAGATTGCTGCAATAAGTGTTTCCGAAGCTCGTGTACTTGTTATTCAGCCATGGGATAAATCTTTGATTCAGGTTATTGAAAAAGCAATTCAGGCATCTGATATTGGTATAAATCCTATAAATGATGGTAATGTAATACGTCTTGTGTTTCCACCACTTACAGAGGATAGGCGTCGTGAAATAGCGAAGGATATTTCAAAGCGTGCCGAAGAAGCCAAAATTGCAATTAGAAATATTCGTCGAGATGGTATGGATGAACTTAAAAAGCTTAAGAAGGATGAAGATCTTTCTGAAGATATCGTAAAACAAGGCGAAGAAAAGCTTCAAAAAATCACAGATAAAAAGGTTAAAGAAATTGAAGAGATTGCTTCTGCAAAAGAAAAAGAAGTAATGTCAGTTTAAGATGCATTAGAGCTTGTATAAGTGGTGCCGTAGATTTCTTCGGCACCAAAAATTTGTCTTTAGTGTATTCTAATGTATAAAGAGGTACAGTAATGGGTAATTTACCACCTAAAGAACTTATGCCGAGACACATTGGTATAATAATGGATGGAAACGGTAGATGGGCGGAAAGTCGAGGACTTTCTCGCTCGGAAGGACATGTGGCGGGCGCTAAGGTTTTCCGTACTATCAGTGATTATTGTCATGAGATTGGAATTGAAGTAGTCACATTTTATGCGTTTTCTACGGAAAATTGGAAACGCCCTATAGATGAAGTAACAGCAATAATGAAGCTCTTTAAGGAATATTTAGTTGAAGCTGATGAAATTAAATATGAGCGTCAAAAGCAAGGTTATATTCTTCGTTTTCTCGGCGACATTAAGGGTGTACCAAAAGAACTTCATCATTTGATTGATAAAACTCAGCTTGATAGCACAGTTGAAAATACGACAATAGTTAATATTGCGTTAAATTATGGTGGTCGTGCTGAAATAGTACAATCTGTAAAAAAACTTGCAGAACAAGTGAAATCCGGAAAGCTAAATCCTAAGAAAATTACTGAGGATGATATTTCAGCCGGTCTTTATACTGCCGGAATGCCAGAACCGGATTTAATTATTAGGATGTCAGGCGAATATAGACTTTCAAACTTTCTAACTTGGCAGTCGGCATATTCGGAACTTTGGTTTACGGATGTGCTTTGGCCGGATTTTACTACTGATGATCTTGATAGGGCGATTATAGAATATGCAAAAAGACATAGACGTTTTGGAGGTAGATAATAAGATGAAGAAAAGAATACTTTCAGCGATAGTAATTGGAGTAGTATTAATTTCAATATGGCTCTTTCTGTTTTTTACACCGGTATATGATATTTTCTTTGCATTGCTTTCTGCTGTAGCTTGTTTTGAAGTTACAAGAGCAATCGGTCTTAAGAACAAGCAAATTCAGGCAGTTGCAATTATATTCTCATTTATATTGCCACTAGCTTTGACATATCCTACAAGAATTCCTGTTGGACTTCTTTGTATACTTTATGTGATGTTTCTTATCGTTATGTGTGTTATACATAATCAGGAAGTTGATTTTTCACATCTTACCGGAACAATATATGCATCATTTATTATACCGGTAGCATTTTCAATGGGAAATCTTATAGCAGATCTTTATAAGGTTTACGATTTTATAGATGAACGTGAGTGCCAATTTTTTATTTGGTTTGCAGTTTCTACATCGCTCTTTACCGATGTATTTTCACAGCTTTCAGGGATGGCATTTGGAAAACATAAAATGACTCCAATACTTAGTCCTAAAAAAACAATAGAAGGAGCTGTCGGTGGTATATCTACGGTAATTCTTTTAAATTGTGCTTGGTATTTTATATACACAAAATGTTTTGCTCTCAAGGAATTTGCACTTCCATTTGGATTTTATATTTTGCTTTCACCGGTTATATCTATCGCAGGGATTTATGGAGACCTTATTGCATCATTTATAAAGAGAAAGTGTGACATTAAGGATTATTCAAATTTAATTCCCGGGCATGGTGGAGTAATGGACAGGTTTGATAGTGTAGCTTTAGTTCTTCCAACTATGTACGTTCTCATTACAATTTACGGATTGGTTGTGGGTTAAATGACAGATAGACTTACTATTTTAGGATCTACGGGTTCTATTGGTGCTCAGGCGATTGAAGTCGCCAGAGCACGTGGAATAAAAATAGTAGCTCTTACAGCAAACAGTAATGTGGATATTATTGAAGAACAGGCGAGAGAATTTTTGCCAAGAAAGGTTGCACTTCTATCAGAAGAAGCGGCAGCTGATCTCAAAGTGCGCCTTGCCGATACAGATATAAAAGTTCTCTCAGGCATAGGCGGTGTTTGCGAGTGCGCAAAAGAGGAAACGGCTGATACTGTTTTAAATTCAATTGTTGGTATGGCAGGACTTCTTCCAACTTTAGATGCAATTGAAGAGGGTAAAAATATAGCACTCGCAAATAAGGAAACATTGGTTGCAGGCGGTAGGCTCGTAATGAATGCTGCCCGTGCCAAAGGTGTAAATATTTATCCGGTTGATAGTGAGCATTCTGCAATTTTCCAGTGCCTTCGTGGCACCCCAAAAGATAGAGCACTTAAGCGCATTATTCTTACAGCTTCAGGTGGTCCGTTTTTTGGTAAAACGAGGGCTGAGCTCGAAGATGTAACAGTCGAACAGGCGCTTAAGCATCCTAATTGGGAGATGGGCGCCAAAATTACGATTGACTCTGCAACCATGATGAATAAGGGATTAGAGATTATTGAGGCTTGTTGGCTTTTTGCTGTTCCTGAAGATAAGATAAAGGTTGTTATTCATAGAGAAAGTATTATTCATAGTGCCGTTGTCTTTGATGACAATTCAATGATTGCTCAACTTGGACATCCGGACATGAAAATTCCAATTCAATATGCTTTGACTTATCCAAATAGGTATGAATCGCTGACGGATGAGATTGATTTAGCGGCTCTTGGAACTCTCACATTTTTTGACCCGGATTATGATACCTTTGATTGCCTTTCAGTTTGTAGGGAGGCAATTAGACGTGGTGGTCTTTATCCTTGTGCTGCAAACTCAGCAAATGAGCAGGCTAACATGCTCTTTAGAAATGGAAAAATTGGCTTCCTTGAAATAGGTGAACTTGTGGGTGAAGCTATGGAAGCATGTAATAATATAGAAAATTATACGTTGACAGATGTTATGGCAGCTGACAGAGAAGCCCGTGAAATTGTTATGAAAAAATCGGGCAATGAAATAGGAGGATTTTAATAGGTGCATATTTTAAGCATATTTGTGGCCATTTTCTTTTTTGGCCTTATAATCATGACACATGAACTTGGACATTTTACATTTGCAAAAATTTTTAAAGTTAAAGTTAATGAATTTTCAATAGGAATGGGTCCCGCATTTTTTAAGAAAAAATGGGGAGATACAGAATATGCTTTAAGGATTTTTCCTTTTGGTGGATATGTTGCAATGGAAGGTGAAGATGAAGATAGTAATGATGAGAGTGCTTTCAATAAAAAAACAACTTGGCAAAGAGCAATAATTATCATTGCCGGTGCAACCGTAAACATTATTACAGGCATTATCATAATGGCAATAATTTTAAATTCAGCTACTCTCATAGGTGCACCGGAAATTTCCGGTTTTGAAGAAAATGCATCTTCACAAGCAGGCGGTCTTAGAGAAGGCGACAAGATTGTTGCGATAGGAAATGATAAAATCTATACAGAGTTTGACCTTTCGTTCTTTATGATGAGAGATAAGGATGCTGTCATTGATTTTGTTGTTGAGCGTGACGGTGAACTTATAAATGTAAAGCATGTTGCTTTTGATACAAAGGAAATTGATGGGCGAACTGTAATTGTTTACGATTTTTCAATTTTAGGTCTGGAACCTACATTTTTAAATGTTTCAAAATATGCAATTTTAGAATCTTTTTCAATTGCAAGAATTGTGTGGATAAGTCTTTTTGATATTGTTACGTTAGATTTCGATTTAAACGATATTGCAGGTCCTATAGGTACAGTAGATATTATTGCAGATACTACGACAGAAGCTGTAAATACAATGGATTTTACATCGCTTTTGACTATTATGGCATTTATAGCAATCAATGTTGGTGTATTTAACTTAATTCCTTTTCCGGCACTTGATGGTGGGCGATTTATCCTCATTCTCATTGAAGGAATTACAGGTAAAAAAATCCCGGCTAAGGTTGAAGCTGCAATTAACAGAGCAGGACTTTTGTTTTTGCTTGGTTTGATGCTTGTTGTGACAATAAACGACATAATAAAATTCTTCTAAAGGAGTGGTAGTTATGTTATTTGAAAAACCCAGAAGAGAATGCCGCTTTGTAAATGTTGGTGGAATTCAAATTGGCGGGAATGCACCGATTGCTGTGCAATCAATGCTTAATGCACCGTCAGGTGATTTTGATGCAAATATTAAACAAGCCAAAGATTTAGAAGAAGCTGGTTGTCATATTATTCGTCTTGCAGTTTCGTCAATGGTTGACGTTGAGTTAATTGCAAAACTTAAAGATGAAGGTGTAAAGGCACCTCTTGTTGCAGATATACATTTTGACTATAAAATAGCACTTGCATCTATTGATGCAGGTGTTGATAAGATTCGTATAAATCCTGGCTATATTGGAAGCAGAGAGAATGTTGAAAAGGTTGTAGACGTATGTAAATCAAAGGGACTTCCAATTAGAATAGGTGTAAATTCAGGTTCAGTTGAAAAGCATCTTGTTGAGAAATATAACGGACCAACACCTACAGCGATGGCACTTTCAGCGCTTGAACATTCTTTTATTTTAGAAGATTGTGGTTTTAAAGATATAGTAATTTCAATTAAGTCTTCGGATGTTAGAAATACAATTAAGGCATATCGAATAGTCGCAAATGAGTGTGATTATCCATTGCACCTTGGTGTAACTGAGGCAGGAACTTCCAGAATGGGGCTTATCAAATCTTCGGTTGGTATAGGTTCGTTGCTCGCAGATGGCATTGGAGACACCATTCGTGTATCTTTAACAGCAAATCCTGTAGAAGAAATTTATGCAGCATATGATCTTTTACAAAGCCTTGATCTTTTACCAAATGAACCTCAACTTATTTCTTGTCCAACATGCGGTAGAACACAGATTGATTTAATTTCCATTGCAAATGAAGTTGAAGATCGTCTTCGTAAAGTACATAAGCCAATTAAAGTTGCAGTAATGGGATGTCCTATTAACGGTCCCGGTGAAGCTAAAAATGCGGACATTGGTATTGCAGGAGGAAAAGGTTGCGGACTCCTTTTTAAGAAAGGTGAAATTTTGCGTAAGGTGCCTGAAGAGAGCCTTATTGACGAATTATTTATGGAGATTGAGAGGATGTAAACGTGCCAGACGTTTTAAGGACGATAAATGATTATTTTGGGAAGATGTTAAATAACAACTACCCGGATGAATTGAAAAATGCGGTTATAAAGGAGATGACCGTAAACAAACAAGCAAGGACTATGGATTTGCTTGTATCTTTTGATGTTGATTTTGAAAACAAAGAAATTTTTATTTCAAACTTTTCTCAGGTTGTAGAGAAATTTTTAAATCTTGAAAAATTAAATTTTCAGTATGAACTTCCGGATTTTAATGTTATGGAGCTTTCTGATTTTAACGAAGAAGAGTTTTCTAACTTTGATGAAACAAATTTTTCTAATTTTGATGAAACAAATTTTTCTAAATTTGAGTATATAGAATTTACTGATTCAAACGAAACAGAACTCGAAAATTTACAAAGAGCAGCAGAAGAAGCAATAATGCGCGAAGCAAAAGAAAAGATGGCAGTAGAACTTGAATCGTCTCCTAGTGAAATAATTGAGGATGCACCTCTCAATCTTGAAACTGCAAGAACTATTTATGGAGGAAAGGTAGCAAGAAAACCAAAGCCTATTTCTGAAGTTCGCTATGACGATGGACAGGTTGCAATTTGGGGTACTGTATTCGGTTTTGAAATTAGAGAAACAAGGGATAAAAGAAGTAAAATTATCACTTTCGATGTTTATGACGGTACCGGTTCATATTCAGTGAAAGTATTTTCAAGAAATGAAGATTGTAAAAAGTTATGCACGGTGCTTGAAAGAGACGGCAAAAAAAATTTAACTTTTATATTACGTGGCGATGTAGTTTACGACAGATATAAAAGTGATTATATTATTGATGCTAAGGCTATTGTTAGAGTTGAAAAGATTATAAGAAAAGATGAGGCAAAGGAAAAACGTGTTGAACTTCATCTTCATACAAATATGTCTCAACTTGATGCTATGACACCTGCAGGAGAACTTGTTAAGCGAGCAATAGATTGGGGGCATAAGGCAATAGCAATTACTGACCATGGTGTACTTCAAGGCTATCCGGAAGCCTTTACTGCTGCAAAAGGGATAAAACTTATATATGGTGTGGAGTCATATATTTATGATGACCTTAGAGAGGGAGCGGGAAATTCTTGGGAAGAAGCTCTTTTAAAACTTAAGGAAAAGAAAGCTCAAACTTATCATCAAATAATTCTTGTTAAGAATAATGTTGGTCTTAAGAATCTTTATAGACTTGTATCAATTGCTCACACAGAGCATTTTTATAGAAGACCTATAACTTTAAAGTCTGATCTTGTTAAATATAGGGAAGGGCTTATTATCGGCTCTGCCTGTGAGGCAGGTGAACTTTATAGGGCTATTGAGAATGGTGAGTCTGAAGAAAGAATCGATGAACTTGTTAGATTCTACGACTATATGGAAATTCAACCTAATGGGAATAATGCATTTAAGCTTCGGGAAAACCCTAAACAGTTTCCGAATGAAAAAGTTTTACAAAAAATAAATGAGAAAATTTTAGCTCTTGCAGATGAAGCCGGAAAACTTTGTGTTGCAACAGGAGATGTGCATTTCTTGGAACCGGAAGATGCAAAGTTTAGAGAAATACTTATGTATGGTCAAGGTTACCCGGATGCTGAACATCAGCCACCGCTATATTTTAAGACAACTGACGAAATGCTTTCTGATTTTTCATATTTAGGTGAGCGAGCGTATGAAGTAGTTATTACAAACACGAATAAGATTGCTGATATGATAGAGGAAGTTCGTCCGGTTCCAAAGGGTACTTTTCCACCTAAAATTGAAGGCTCAGAACAGAAACTTCAAGAACTTTGCTGGAATAAGGTAAATGAATGGTTTGGTGATGAAGTTCCAAATTATGTTTCAGAACGTCTTTCAAAGGAACTAAATCTAATTATCAAACATGGTTTTTCCGTTCTTTATATAATTGCCCAAAAATTAGTGAAAGACTCTGAGGATAATGGATACTACGTAGGCTCAAGAGGTTCGGTAGGTTCCTCCTTTGTGGCACATGCTGCCGGTATTTCAGAAGTAAATCCATTAGCACCACACTACCGTTGTACAAGTAAAGATTGTAAATATTCAGAGTTTTTCTTGAAAGGTGAAGTTAAGTCAGGATACGATCTTCCACCGAAAAAGTGTCCTTATTGTGGTACTTTAATGTGGCGTGATGGTCATGATATTCCATTTGAAACCTTTCTTGGTTTTAAAGGAGATAAATCGCCTGATATTGACCTTAATTTTTCAGATGAATATCAAGCATCTGCTCATAGGTATACAATTGACCTTTTTGGTCAGGACAATGTTTTTAAGGCAGGAACCGTATCGACAGTTGCTGACAAAACTGCCTATGGATACGTTAGAAAATATCTTGATGAGCATGGCATAATGTGTAATAATGCTGAAATTAATCGATTGACTCTTGGCTGTACAGGTGTTAAAAGAACTACCGGTCAACATCCGGGAGGAATGGTAGTTGTACCTTCCTCTTATGACATATATGATTTTACTCCTGTTCAGTATCCTGCAGATGATCCTGATAAGGGAATGATGACAACTCACTTTGACTTTGATTTTCTTCATGAAACAATTTTAAAGCTTGATAATCTTGGACATATTGTTCCAACATTTTATAAGTATCTGGAAGATTTAACCGGTATTTCCGTGATGGATGTAGATATTTGTGATCCTAAAATTTACGAACTATTTGAGGGCCCTGAAGTACTTGGTATCACTGAAAATGATATTGATTGTAAAACAGGAACACTTTCAATTCCTGAAATGGGAACAGATTTTGTTCGTGGAATGATAGTTGAGTGTAAACCAAAGAATTTTTCCGACCTTCTTCAGATTTCAGGTTTGTCACATGGCACGGATGTTTGGCTTGGAAATGCACAGGAACTTATTAATAGTGGTACCTGTATAATTTCTGAAGTTATAGGAACGAGAGATAATATTATGGTAGCTCTTATGCATTATGGCCTTGAACCTACAACGGCATTTAAAATTATGGAAATTGTTCGAAAAGGCGATGCTGAAAAAGGTTTTACTAAGGACCTTATTGCAGAAATGAGAGAAAACAATGTCCCGGAATGGTATATAAATTCTTGTTATAAAATCAAATATATGTTTCCAAAAGCACATGCTGCGGCATATGTAAGTGCAGCTCTTCGTCTTGCGTGGTATAAAATTTATAAACCACTTGAGTATTACACGGCCTATTTAACGGTTCGTGGTCAAGATTTAGATGCCAATGCAATTATGTCAACTAAAGAAGAAAATAAGGCACGAATTAATTTGCTTTCTGCAAAGGAATCAAATGGCAATAAAACTACAAATGGTGAAAAGTTAACGGCTTTAGAAAAGAGTGAAATTACCGCGCTTCAAGTACTTCTTGAAATGAAGGCTAGAGGAATAGAATTTCTCCCAATAGACCTTTATAAATCAAAGGGTACAATTTATACAATTGAAGATGGAAAAATTCGTCCGGCATTTTTATGTGTGAAAGGATTAGGTATCACGGCAGCTACGGCACTTGAAGAAGCAAAAGATGATGGTGAAGGTGCATATATTTCAGTTGAAGATTTAAAACGTCGTTCTGGAATTTCAAGTGCTGTTGTAGAAAGTCTTAGCGAACTTGGTGTTCTTGAGGGTATTCCTGAAACCTCGCAAATATCGTTCTTTTAAATAAATCTTGTATGTTGATAGTCGTTAATATATAATGAGAAACTGTATCGTACTTTTTTTGTTTCGTATTTTACATATTTTTATGTTTTCTGTATATATCTTTAGGAGGATAACAAATGGTAGGACTTGGAAAATGGAAACTTGATGTTTCTCTCCCTCTTCTTAGAGTACAACCTGTACTTACAATTGAAGATAAAAATGGACAATATGCTTTTACAGTTGATGCAAGCGGTTTTGGAATTTCTCCGGAAATACATCTTCTTGAAGCAAAGGAAGATGAAAATTCACTTGTCATTAAGGCACAACTTCCAATGCTTAATACCGGCGATGTAGAAGCTCGCCTTAATTTTGACGAAGTGACTTGTATAGGTGAAGTAAATGTTCCAATGTTTGGTAAAGTTACCGTGAAAGGTGTAAAGGTGGGCTAAAAATGACAGCTGCATTACAGCGTGACTCTTTGGCAGATTTCAAAGAATTTTTAGATAACAACTATCCTCGTCTTCAACAGAAGATAGCAGCATTTAATGAGGATTCAGTTGAGATGGCTCCGGAAGGTTTTGCGAAAGCAATGTCTTATTTTACACATCTCAATTCCGGGGGGAAAATGCTCAGAGGTGTCCTCGCAAATATGGGGTACTATATTTGTGGAGGGGAAGATGTTGAATATTCGGATGATTTAGCACTCTCGCTTGAAATTTTCCAGTCAGCAATACTTGTACATGATGATTTGCTGGATCATGGTAATACGAGACGTGGTAAAGATACCGTTCACGTACATATTTTTAAAGAATTCAATATTTCAAATGCCAAGGTTTTGGAGGAAAGCCCGGATATTATGAAAGACCTTGTAAACGGTGTATCTGTTGCACTTGGGTACATAGGTCTTTACATGGCATATGAAAAGCTTGTTGTTACCTATAAGGATAATCCTAATCTTATTCGTCTTCTTCATGAATATAACGATATGGTTATAAAAACTGTTGAAGGTGGAATTATGGATGTTATTGTTCCTTTTCAAGAACGTTTTAAAGAAGAACTTCCTTACCAGATTCCGGAGAATATTAATCAGTTTGAATTGATTGAAAATCTTGCTCTTCTTAAAACTGCTTATTATACGACGATGGGTCCACTTATTTTAGGAATGGTACTTAAAGGGGCACCTGCTGAACAGACTTCACGTGTTGCTGATATTATGCTTGATACGGGACTTGCGTTTCAAATTCAAGATGATCTTCTTGGTATTTATGCTGATGAAAAGGTTCTTGGTAAGGATGTAGGTGCAGATGTTATTGAATATAAACAGACTTTCCTTTACACATACGTAAAAGAGAATGATGAAAAGGCACTTGATGAACTTCAAAATTACTATGGTAACTCTGATATCACACTTAAAGATGTTGAGAGAGTTCAAGAAATTTTTAAAGAAACAGGAGCATATAAATTTGCAGTTGATAAGATGAATTTTCACTACAACAGAGCTAAGGAAAATCTTTTAAAAATTGATTTTCTTGATGAAGAAGGAAAATCTCTTATCTTAGGTTTCATTCTTTATCTTGAGCAAAGGAAAAAATAAAATATAAAAGGCATTGTAATCTACAATGCCTTTTGTTTTTTGTACCTGTTTACACTTGATACATATGTATAAAAGGTATATAATATTTCCATATTGTCTACGGTGCGTAGCACCATTTCGGAGGTAAAATATGCTTGGCAAGTTTGTCAGAGTAAAGGTGACAACTCCGATTAACTCACAGGATAATGATGGTTTAATTTATAAGTTAAATTTTGGGGAGATCGATTTTGTTACCTCTAGGGAACGAGTAAAGCTTAAGGCTTTTGTACTCGGCATTTCGCGTCCCGTCACAATTTTTGACGGACGCATTGTTGCAAGTTTTGTAAAAGATGCAGAAACTTATTATATCGTTGCTCCTAAGAGTAAGAAGTTCATTATAAACGATATTGCTCCAGCAATTTCATTCTTTTTTGATGGAGATATTGTGTGTTATTATGAACGCTCTTGCGGAGCAATTGTTTTTCGAAAGATAAATGAAGAATATCGTTATCTCATAGTTAAAAATAGGCGCAGTACGCATTGGAGTTTTCCAAAAGGGCATATTGAAATTGGAGAAACAGAAGAAGAGACTGCAAAAAGAGAGGTTTTTGAAGAAACAGGAATTAGTATTGAAATTATTCCTGAGTTTTCGAAAATTTCTGAGTATATGATTCAAAACAGGGTAGAAAAAACAGTTAAAATTTTTGTTGCCTCTACAGTAGATGTTAATACTGTGATTCAGGAAGAAGAAATTGAAGATTATGCTTGGCTTACTTTTTCAGAGCTTCTTAATCGTCTTCACTTTGATAATGATAAGGATATTGTTACAGAAGCTCACAATTTTCTTATTTCGAAAGGTCTTGTAAAATAAAGGAGATATTATGGCTGAATCTTTAGCACCGCAATTAGCTGAATTTTTTGGCGGATTGTTTTCAGATGGTTTTGCTTATAAAAATGAACTTATAATTTTCATAATCTCAATGCTTCCAATTTTGGAACTTCGTGGCGGACTCATTGCTGCCGCTTTACTTAAGGTTGAACTTATACCGGCAATGGTTATATGTTTCATTGGAAACATACTTCCGATACCGATTATTCTTTTGTTTGTAAAGAGAGTTTTTGCTTTTATGAAGAAGCATAATATTTTTGTTTCTCTTGTTGAAAAACTTGAAAATCGAGGAAAAGTGAAGGGTGAAAAGATACAAAAAAGTAAATGGGAAGAATGGGCACTCATGATTTTTGTAGCAATTCCACTTCCCGGTACCGGTGGTTGGACAGGTGCACTAATAGCGAGCCTTTTAAATATGGATAATAAAAAAGCTTTTAAAGTAATCACAATTGGTGTAGCTATTGCCGGAATCCTTGTTGCAGTTTTTTCCTATGGTCTTTTAAATCCTTTGATTGAATATTTTAAGTGATTATTTTAATAACCAACAAAAACATAGTTCACTGCTAATATTGAAAGAAAAATATCGAGAAAACTGACAAAATAAACAGCTGCCGTATGGCAGCTGTTTATTTTATATATCCCTGCGTTTTCACTATTGAACTATTAATATATTCTTGTCTAATATTATACTTTATGTTAAAATATGTGCATTATTTTACCAATACTGTTAAGAAGGAGGAAATAGCTGTGGAAAAAGGGAAATATTATATTACTACCGCTATTGCTTACACATCACGTAAGCCACACATAGGAAATTCCTATGAAATCGTTTTGACCGACGCACTTGCGAGGTACAAGCAAATGCAGGGCTATGATGTTTTCTTCCTTACAGGTACAGATGAGCATGGACAAAAAATTGAAGAATATGCAAAGGTAGCAGGGCTTGAACCACAAAAATATGTGGATAAGGTAGCTGGTGAAATTAGAGATATTTGTGATGCTCTTAACACTACATATGACAAGTTTATTCGAACAACAGACGACTATCATGAAGCATGTGTTCAGAAGATTTTTAAGAAGCTTTATGACCAAGACGACATATATAAGAGTGAATATGAAGGACTTTATTGTACGCCTTGTGAATCATTTTGGACTGAAGGACAACTTTCCGATGGTAAATGTCCGGACTGTGGTGGAGAAGTAAAGCATACAAAAGAAGAGGCATATTTCTTACGCCTTTCAAAATATCAAAAGCAACTTGAAGAATATATTGAGTCAAATGAGAAGTTTATTTATCCGGAAGCTCGTAAAAAAGAGATGCTTAATAATTTTATAAGACCGGGTCTTCAGGACCTTTGTGTATCTCGCACTTCTTTCAAATGGGGAGTTCCTGTAACATTTGATGAGAAGCATGTTATTTATGTTTGGATTGACGCACTTTCAAACTATATTACTGCTTTAGGGTATGATCCGGATGGTTCTTCTGATTTGTATAAGAAGTATTGGCCGGCAGATGTCCATATCATTGGAAAAGATATTGTAAGATTTCACACAATTTATTGGCCGATTATGCTTATGGCACTTGGTGAACCGTTACCAAAACAGGTCTTTGGTCATCCTTGGCTTCTTTTTGGTGAAGATAAGATGTCAAAATCTAAGGGTAACGTAATTTATGCGGATGATTTAATTGAACTTTTTGGAGTAGATGCAGTTCGTTACTATCTTCTTTCAGAAATGCCTTATGCTACTGACGGTTCAATCACATATGAAACGATAATTGAACGTTATAATTCAGACCTTGCTAACACAATTGGGAATCTTGTGAATAGAACTATTGCAATGACTAACAAGTATTTTGATGGTATTGTTCAGGAACCGATTTGTGCAGGTGATTTTGACGATAGTTTGAAGAAAATTTGTGTTGATGCCATCAAAAAGGTTGAAGATTTAATTGCTGAGTACAGAATGGCCGATTCACTTGATGTAATAATCGGTATTGCAAAGCGTGCCAACAAATATATTGATGAGACAACACCTTGGGTTCTTGCAAAGGATGAATCGCAAAAGGAACGCCTCGGTACAGTTCTTTATAATTTGCTTGAAGCAATCCGTTTCCTTGCCGTAATGTTAAAACCATTTATGCCGGATACGGCGGAGGCTATATTTACTCAGACAAATGTAGATATTAAAGATTACGATAGTCTTAGTGAATTTGGTGCTCTTAAAGCCGGTACTAAGGTAGGCGATCCGACACCACTTTTTGCAAGAATAGATAAAGAAGAAATTGCAAAGAAAATTGAAGAACGTGCGAAAGCGACAGCTGACGCAGAAAAAGCAAATAACGCAAAGGTATATGCAGATGAATAATATTTTTGATTCACATGCACATTATGATGATGAAGCCTTTTCTTTAGATAGGGATGAGGTTTTATCGTCACTTCCAAAGAAGGGTGTCACAGGAGTTATCTCCTGTGGCATAAATCTTTTATCTTCATATAAAACTCTTAAGCTGGCAAATGAATATGATTTTGTTTATGCAGCCCTTGGTATTCATCCGGAGGACGCAAGAGAAGAGAGAAGCGATGACTTGGATGCAATTGTCAGATTTTTAAGGACAGAAAAAAAGGCAATTGCAGTAGGTGAGATAGGTCTTGATTATTATTATGAGGATGCAGCTCCAAGGGAGACGCAAATAGATTTGTTTGAGCGTCAGCTTGAACTTGCAAAAGAATTAGATTTACCTGTAATTGTGCATAATAGGGAAGCCCATGAGGATACTTTAAATATTTTGAAAAAATACAGACCACAAGGTGTTCTACATTGTTTTTCCGGTTCTGTTGAAATGGCTAGAGAAGTTGTAAAACTTGGAATGTATATTGGCATGGGTGGAGTGGTTACATTTAAAAACGCAAGAAAGGCAGTAGACGTAGTAGCGGATATCCCGATAGAGAAGCTTCTCCTTGAAACGGATTGTCCGTATCTTGCGCCCGTGCCTTATAGGGGAAAAAGAAATGACTCATCGCTCATTTTATTTATTGCCGAAAGGATAGGTGAAATCCGTGGTATTAAGGGACAAGAAGTGGCAGATATTACCTGTCAAAACACGAAAGAGCTCTTTAGATTATGAGCAAAATGAAATTAAGACTTTAATTCCGTTGCTTGATAATGATGGAAATGTAGCTGAACCCGGTTGGGCTAGAAAGATGCTCTATGATTATAGGCGAGAAGATATTAAAGCTCCGGCTTGGAGAATTAAGGAATGGAATTTTCATCAAGTTTCAAACGAACGTTATACAGCTCAGCTTACCATCAACGATATTTCTATTGGTGGTGCAGTGACATTTTCAATTTTTGATAGAGTGACCGGTGAAAAAGCTGATGGTATTG
>JAAYOC010000039.1 GCA_012520505.1 Oscillospiraceae bacterium | reverse complement strand
CTGACAACACCGGTTGCTTTTGGGTCTATTGTATAGCTTGCACTTGAAACAGCAGAATCTTTCATACCAGACTTTACAGCAAAAGCTTTTATGGTTAAAGCTTCATTTACAGTTACTGTCCCAGTTTGATAAAAGCTTGGACTTGCTTTTGTGGGTTCAGTCCCGTTAATGGTATAGTAAATCATTGCACCCGCGGTGTTTGTCGTAAGAGTTACCTTGTCTCCAGGTCCTACTTCTCCTTCTTTTGGGCTAAAGTTTACAGCTTCAACTGTAGAAACTTCTGGATTGCTTGGGCCAACTGGATCTTTACAAGCAAATACAGCCATAAGAGTGAATACTACTGCCAAAATGGCCATCACTTTTGATAACTTCATGTTATCCTCCTTTAAAATATTTTCTAAACTCTTTCTTTACGGAGCATACAACAAGCCCGTAAACGGTTCAGCAATTATTGAGCCTGCTTTTCGCGTATCTTCTATTAATAATTCGCGAATAGGCACATATGTATTTTCAGATGAAACAGCTGCAGGTTTAACCATAGTATATAAATCACCTCCATCGAAAAGGAAATCATTTGTTACCATTGTATAAACACCATTATCTTGAACTTCGGTACCATCTGCTAAAAACATGCTCACAATTCTTTGCCCTCGTGGAGCTTGTGGTTTATAGTTCACAGTAAGACCAGCAAATTGTCCTGGTCTAAACCCGTTACTATCAATTCCATGATCTATCACTTGCTTTAAGTCTAAACCTTTTAGTTCAACTAACACTGCTGTATTATCAAAAGGCATCAACTCCCACATATCTTTTACAGAAACAGGCCCTGGTAAGAAACCTTTACGCAAACCTCCACCATTCATCACAGCAACATCAGCGTCAAAGTGTGTTCGAAGCATTTCACAAACCCAGTAGCCCATAGGAGTAACATTTTGGATGTCTGTTTCATGGTTTAAGTCTCCTTCAACTACTGCAAGTCTTTCACCGAGTTCGCCACCCAATTCATTGTTGTACTGCTGCACTATACTCATAGCTTGGGGATGTTCTGGTATGTCATTTTTATTCTTGTAAATTTCTTCAACACCAACACTTACTCGCTTAGAGCCATCAGAGTTAAAACTAATAACTACCTTGCTTATACCACGACCGTAATTCATAGCTTGTACTACAGGTACTCCTGCACTTTTAGCACTGACAAGCATATGACTATGCCCAGATATAATTGCATCTAAACCTTTTACCTTACTCAATTTTTCAAGACCTTCTGTGTCTACTATAGATACTGCTTGATTTGTATTAAGACGATTTGTAAAACTACCAATATGCGTTAAAGCTATAATCGCATCAGGCTTATATGTTGCTTGTAATTGTCGGGTATATTTCAAAGCTGCTTCTGCTGGATCGGTAAAGACATAATTCTCTACAAACTCTGCTTTTGTTGAATTTGGAGTATTTGGAGTACTTAAACCAATTAAGGCAATTAAACGACCACCTACCCGGTACATGACATAAGGTTCAGCCCAACTAGGAATATCCCCTGTTCGTTTATCGATTATATTTGCAGCAATAAACGGAAAACCGCCATCTTTTTGCCAATCCGCAAAGCGTTCATCTGTCCAATCAAACTCGTGATTACCCACAGCACTTGCATCTAAGCCAGCCAAAGCAAAAAAATCTGAAACTATCTTTCCTTGTGTTAAATTCGAAAGTGCACTACCTTGGTAGTTATCTCCCGCAGAGACAAAAAGACTCGCAGGATATGCCTGTCGTAATTCAACAAGTGCTTGATAGAGTTTTGCAATACCAGGATTTTTCCCATCAATTTCTTCTTCAACTGAACCATGTAAATCATTTATAGCAAACAAAGCAACAGTTTTTACTTTGCCATCAGAACTCAATTCTGTGTTTGCATCAAAACCGCCTCGTGTTTCAATCTGTCTAGATTGACAAGAAACAATGAAAGTCAAGAAAAATATAAATAAACAAAATCGAAATAGTTTTTTCATAGCATGTTCCTTAAAATGTTATTTTTGTAGAAAAAAGTATAGAAGACTCTCGAATACTTTGTCTTCGAGACACAGAAGGTTTACTGTTATAGTTGAGCATAAAGGTAATATCCTTAATTGGCTTAAAAGTAAGACCAGCAGACCATGTCAAATAATCTATAAACATTCTTTCTGGTAGATTATTCATATCAGCAAAAACAGGTAGCTTCTCATTCTTATAGTAGGAAACTGAACCGTCAAGTTGTAGTGGAATTCTAGTAAAATCATATAAATCAACATCTACTTTTCCATTCCATCCCAAGCCGTATAAATCAAAATCAACTAAAAAGCCTTCTGCTTCAACGTGTAGATTTACAATATCTTTATACAAAAAGTATGCAGGATTGAAATCAAAACCTGCTTTCAACAAAAATGCAGAATTTAAATGTACCGAATCAAAATCATCTTTCGCTGTTATTCCAGCATATCTATTTTCTACTCGGTTTTTATTTCTACTACTGAAACCTGCACTCTTCCACTGCACTTGTATTTCTGGGCTAACACCGAATACTCGAGCAGAAGTTTTGTTTGCAAAAGCCATGCTTAGTTCTGGCTTATCACCTTCAACCAAACGATCAGCCCAAGAAACGACTTGAGCTTCAAACAAAGTATTAACTGAAATAAACCCAACAGTATTCCAACCCAAACTGGCTCCACCAGCAAAATTTGTCATTTCTACCAAAAGGTCTGGCATAATAAATTCTAAAGATGCAGTTAAATCACTGTTCAATGGAGTAAAATACTGATTCCAACCAGCCTTAGCTTGCACTCCAAATTCTGAAGGCATACCAGGATAGTAATCAAGTGCAATTGTGTCATAGTTTTCTGGTTTTTGTGCTATACCTCCAGCTATACCAGCTGCAAGTGAAAAAGACAAACCGGGAAGCACTGTATTTACAAGCGAAAAGGTTGCAGCAGATCCAGAACGCGACTGAGTAGCTAGCGAAGATTTAAGCATAGTACCATTTGAAAGCCTTGCTCCCAAAAAGTCTAAACGAATATCCATCACTGAAAAAATATTATTTACTGTAAGCCAAGCTGCAGAAACATGTGGTCCATCAACACTCATACTTGTGTTTGAACCAAAAACGGTGCTCTTATAACTTTTTAATGCTTGCTGTTTATTGATCGCTTTCTTTTAATCCGCAGCTGAAAGTCCATCAAAAATATACTGATTTACATCACCAGTAGATAATATTTCGCTCGAGAGCATATCTATAGCATTTTCAATTTTTGCCTTGACATCATTATATAAAGCAAGTGCGTCTGCCCACTTTCTATTTGACCATGCAACATCATCAGCCCGCTCTACTTGTGTTCCTATGATAAATTGATACCGTCCCACATCACCACCATAACTTGTTGTTGGCCATCCTGCTGAACCAAATGGATTAGAAGGCAGCCCAAAACGAGTTTTATTTGCCTCATACCAGTCTATCATAAGCTGAATTCTAGAATATCCATTTGAATCACTTGCTAAAGTATAGCTTGAGCTCGCATTTGTGAAATCATAGAGATTTGCAAGATTTGCACGAATTCCTGCTTCGTAGCCTATACCACTATACGTGTCAATGTCATTTTCTCTTTGTACCTGCCAAATAGAAGGCAAAAAAACACCACCTTTCAGATTTAAATCAAGAACTAAATCTGAATTACTCGTAAGTCCTGGAATTTGTGCTAACTCAACATTTCCTCCAAGATTTTCTGCACCAACATTAAGACTAATCGTTCCCGAAAAATCTGGTGCAAATGCCGTTTTTTGCTCTTGAGCTGCTGATTGAGCTCCCAAAAAGGAGAACACAAAGCACAAGGTTCCGATTAACGCAATTGCGTTTTTTGTTAATTTACACATACTAACTTCCTTTTACTTATTATTTAGAATAAATTTACTTTATTTGATCTTTACGATTTATTTCCATACGAAATTGATCAAAAGAAATAGTCATTGGGCCATATGCTTCAACATGTTTGCCTTCTTTCAAAACAGAACGGAATTCACTCGTTGTATGAAAATACAATCCCTTACTTGCTGAAAAAGTCCCGACTACATAATTATCAGCAGCTGATTCAATACCCCCTTCATACTTATATGTCTTCGCCATACAAGAAAGGTCCTTAACATTTGGATCATAAAAAGGCTCTGTTTCGTAGTATATTTCGTATACCTCATCGCCAATTTTCTCTATTTCACCTATGCCTGTAACCTCTGGCATATCATAATACACCTTTCCTTTTAGCACTTTGACTCGTACCTTACTACCAATTGTTAAAGAAGAATCTAGTTTTGTATTATTAAAAAAGAATAATCCAGCATTTTTATCTTGTATAACAAAAGATTGTTGTGCGTCAGCGTGAAAATAAATATCTTTTGCTGTTAAAATTCCTTCGACATACGTATCAGTAAATGATATTTCTGTGTTATTTTGCGTTATATTAGGAAATCTCGAAAGAACAGTAGTTATATTACCATCAAAATCATAATTCACTTGCGTATATCTTGTTGGACGAATAATTTTAATGATTGTTTCATAGTTTTGAGAACTACCATCTTCAGCAAGAACAGTAAAATATACCGGATTTGAAAAATCTACATACGTTTGGCCAGAAACAACTGGTTCACCGTTATATAAGACAATGCTCCCATCAGTACTTACAGTCGGGTATTGTGTTAAAGAAACTTCTTCTGGAATTGATAAAGAAATGGTATGACTAGTATTATTAATTTCACCATACAATGGTTCTTCTAAATTTTCAAAAGCAAAATAGGTTATTTTTTTATCTCCGTCTTTACTTTTTACATTGGGTGAACCCGCATTAGAGGTTGCATCTACACTTGCTCTTTTAGTTATCCAATCATATTCATTCCATACAGTGCTTGGCTCTTTCCCATATTTTCTGCTCATTAACTTAGCTACTCCCCAATTGAGGCCATTCCCTTGACCATCATTGGGTCCAATGACATCCACAACTCTTCCATCCAATAAAAGTTGAAAACAATCTTGTCCCGATGCAGAAATAATATCATTGTGTATAATATCAGACTGTTTTTTTGAAGAAGATAAATTAGATATACTTGAATAGGTATTTGTGTTTAATCGTCGAGAATAGATAACAAAAGATCCTTTCGCATCTATATTTCCCGTTAAACGAATACTTATATCTTTATCAGAACGTCTCACTCCATTTTCCCACACTATGCGTTTTAAGTGAAAGGCATCAAGTGGAACCTCATTATTAGAAACATTCGTAATTTCAATGTATTGATTATTATCTCCTTTGAGAGGAACTACCGCGTTGGCAAAATATTCTGAAAAAATCAATGATTTTGGATCTATATTTTCATGCTTTTCAATAACATTTACCAAATAAGTTTTATTTTGTCCCTTTGCATTTGTAATTGAATACACTACAGGATTAAGAGTAAAATTTTTTGGATTATTATCAATTAGACTCGCTCCTGGACTTAAAACGATATGAGCAGTTAAGTTTTTTCTATCGTTACCGTCAAGTGTTTTAGGTAAGGCAATTTCAATGACTTTTCTATCTTGATCGATAGTAGCTATATAATTATTGCTCAAAACTGCATTTTCATTTTGCCGTAACTCAAAACTAAGTATTTCAGGAGCTGTATTGTCCAAGACTGAATCGCAGGAATAAAATAAACCTAACAAAAACAACATACAAACACCAAGAATCTTTACAGATAGGCGCATTACCAACCTCCTTTAAGCCGAAGCGCTTCTGGATCGTGATCCGACGTAGCTATATGATTATTTCTAGAAAACAATGAGTTTATATGCGGGATGTAACATACATTCTTCCAATTAGTTTTTCCTTCCGAATAAACATTTTCATACAATGCAGGAGAAATTAATATGTGATCAATTTGCTGCAAATTCCCACGGAATGAATAACTAAAACGCTCTGTTACTGGCATAAATTCTTCGCTTGGACTATATAAGACTTGTTTTCCTTGAGCTTCTCCTGTTAAGGTTTTTAGAGGCAAAGAAAAACCGAAGTCATTCATATCACCACCAACTATTACATATGCTTCAGGATCACCACGAAGAATATTTGAAACAAGCTTGTTTACCGCCAAGGCTTGACGATTTCTATTAGCCTCAGATTTTAATAAAGGCGGCTGTATTTCACCATATAAGGGCATATCCCCACCCTTAGAACTAAGGTGATTTGCTACCACAAAAAATGTTTTTCCCGTTTTCTTAAAAATAAACTCACCCGCAAGAGAACGTCTACTTCGTGCAAAAGCTGCATCTTGAATAAGCCCAGGACTTTGTGTTAAATGAGGTCCTGTCTCATCAGTAAAAACGCCGGTTTCTGCATCTGCAAGTAAATCTCCTTGTACTCCCGGTGCTTGAACTGGCCACGTTGACGGATCTCCATTTGTATTTTCATAATGATTTGTAACAAGACCTCGATCAACAAATGCTACCCTATCTGTCCTATACATAAAACCAAGTCGAATGTTTACGCCAGGAGCTCCCCCAAAATCAAGCTCTTTAGGATCAATTTGTCTAAAGTCATATGAAACACCCAAGTCATGAATTTTGTCAATTATGCCTCGATAGTTAAGAACTGCGCTTACCACACCATCCTTATATGCCCAAGAATCTGCTTGATTTGCATAGACAACATCAGATTCATTATCATCACCCATTTCAACAATAATGAGTACATCAGGAAATTTTAAATTGTTTTTTACTATATCTGCAATATCTTTATCCTTATCGTAAGGTTTTCCTTGATTTACATAGTTTTCTATATTGAAAGATGCAACAGTTAAGGCATCGTCTTCAGCTTCGTTCCATGGAACCACAAACCTTGCATCAGGATTATCTCCTATTCTCCAGCCTCTTATTTTTTCTCGGTTTGTGCTTAAATCGTTAAAAGAAGTTTGTATTTCTGCCGGATACGAAGATTTTGTTGATATAAATTTCCAACCTTGGCTTTCCAGTGGGCGAGCCATATACAAAGCATCAGCCGTATAATCCATTACGCCACGAAACAATTCGTTACTATTTTTATCAATTAATACATCCCCGATCTGTGGGATTGGCTGAAAGGTTCTCCAGTCTGGGCTTTGATAATCTACATACAAGAGCTCTGTGTTGAAATCATTCTTATCTAAAACAGGTGCAAGCCACTCTGCATTAAAAGTACCACTATATTCACCATCTTTTTTACCGCTATCGGCCATTACTCCGGTGATATTATAATGTGTCGATCCAGTAACAATCGGATTTTTAATTTGAATAAGCATTCCTTCTACTGCTTCGAGTTTATCAACAGCATTTTGTAAAGAACTAGGAGATGTATCATTCCAAGGCATTATCACGTACTCACCGGTATAACTAGAATCAGGCTTACTATAAGTAAGCATAACCCCTTCTGGAAGAGGTTTAGTTTTCTTTACACCACCTTCAGTAAATGGAATAACCGTATGTGCATCTATAACCGTTCTTGTCAAATGCGAGGTAGATTCATTAAATCGACTCATAGGTCTAACTTCACGTACAATTCCCGACACGAAAACAACATCTCCAGGCTCTATACCAGAATCTATACCTTCTTTCCACTGCGAACCCTCATAAAGTGGGTCATGTGTTGAAATGAAAATACCATCAGATGTTGCAGGGTTTCCATCTTTATCAGGACCAAAGGCTTCCATAAAAAAACCATCTTCTGAAACCCACTGTGGTACAACAGTCGCATCGTATAATGTTGTATCATAGATCACATGAGCTGTTTGTCGCGTAACCATAGTTACCACTCCCCGAACGGAAAACACCTCTTGCCCTTCCAACGGACTTCGCGCACCACTTCCCTGAATTATAGGAATAGTTACTTCGCCCGGCGCAGCACAGATAAAGTCAACATCAGAAACCTTGCCTTTATGTGCCTCTAAAGGAACTGACACTCCACCGTAAGAAGAACTGCCTTGAGCTTTAAAATCCAAAATAAAAACAAAACCTTCTTTAGTTGCTTTTAAATGCAAGGTTCTCCCAGGTAGATTTGAAAGCAAATACTTTCCATCGGCTCCAGTCATCGCAACCGCATCTATATCCGCAGCGGTCACCTGCACACCTGCGACAGGAGTTCCATCACTTTTTCTTACATATCCTTCTAGAGAATATGAACCTATCTTAGATTTTTCAATAAATCCAAGATTACACCCAGTAAACAGAAGAAACAAAAAAATTATACTAATAATTCTTAAGATCCAGTGTTTTTTTGTGTTACACTTCATTCTATACACCTCTTTATCTATCCTTCCAAATATAAGACTAAACCAATACCAAAACAGAAGCTTTTATTTACTTCTTATGAAAAGCTTTTCATAAGAAGTAAATAAATACCACTTTTACACACTGCTAAAGTGGACATCTTCGTTACTATACAGAATTTTAATTAAATACACAGTCTTTTTCACACTATTCGTGAAAAGCTTTTCTTTCTAGGTAATATCCTAAGCCGCTTTTTTGCATTTGTCAAGAAAAATATTCACAAATGTATACTTAGGGTCAAAAATTTATTTTTTCCTTGACAAATGAACAAACTGAAGTTACAATTTTCATGAAAAGCTTTTCGCAAAATTCATTTGATCTATTTTTAGGAGGAAAGAAATGAAAAGAAAACAATGGTTTGCTAAATGTATGATTATTACTTTAGCAATAGTTTTTACACTGGGTTCATGTAGCT
>JAAYOC010000038.1 GCA_012520505.1 Oscillospiraceae bacterium | reverse complement strand
TGAGGGTCATAAAAATATATGCTATTTGTAGTGTTTAATTTTATTGGTGGATATAGGATATAATTTGATGTGGTTTTTAATAGTTTGAAAAATAAAAGACAGCAGGTAAAAGGAGATTAAAATGATGAGGATTAATTTAAATGAGAATTGGCAATATACTGAAACCTACACAGAAGATTTGCTTAACAAAGATTTTAATACTTCAAAACTTACTACAGTGCGAACACCTCATACCTGTAAGGAAATTTCTTTTAATTATTTTGACGAAGAGGAATACCAGTTTGTATGTGGATATCGTAAAGCATTTGTTCCAAAGGACGAATGGAAAGGTAAAAATGTGTTGCTGACATTTGATGGTGTTGCTCATTTTGCAGAAGTATTTTTAAACGGTAAAAAAATCGGTGAGCATAATACGGGGTACACTGCTTTCACATTTGACATTACAAATGAATTGCTGTTTGGTGAAGAAAATTTTTTCGTCGTAAAGGTAGATACAAGAGAAAGTTTAAATATACCGCCATTTGGTTTCGTAATAGATTATTTGACTTATGGCGGTATCTATAGAGAGGTATACATTGATATTAAAGAACAGGCATATTTGTTGGATGTCTTTACAAGAAGTTCTTTTGATAAAAAAATAGAAGATGAAATGAGTAGTGAAGCTAAACTTCGTAGCACAATAACTATCGCGGGCGATTTATCCGTTGAAAACTTAAAGATAAAACAGAGCCTTTTTGATGGGGATGAGTTAATTGTTGAGAAAGAAGCAGTGGTAGAAAATGAAAGTTTAGATATAGTCTACAGACTTTCAAAAATTATTCTTTGGAATACAGAAAATCCACATAGATACAGCCTTGTTACTGAACTTTATTCAAATGATAAATTGTTTGATAAGCGCAGTGAACTTATTGGAATTCGCAAAATTGAATTTAAGGCTGATGGTTTTTATCTAAACGACAAAAAGACAAAAATAAGGGGCTTAAACAGGCATCAAAGCTACGCTTATGTAGGCTATGCAATGCCGGAATCTATGCAGAGATTTGATGCGAAAATCCTTAAAGAGGAGCTCGGTTGTAACTCAGTTAGAACTTCTCATTATCCTCAATCAAAGTTCTTCATAGACGAATGTGACAAGATTGGACTTTTAGTATTTATAGAAATTCCGGGATGGCAGTATATAGGTGATGATGCATGGAAAGAACAATCTTGTAAAAATGTTGAAGAAATGGTCCTTCAATATAGAAATAACCCTTCCATTATTCTTTGGGGTGTAAGAATAAATGAATCTAATGATGACGATGAATTTTATAAGAAAACAAATGAAATCGCCAAAAGGCTTGATGACAGCAGACCTACAGCCGGTGTAAGATGCATCAAAAAAAGCAGCCTTCTTGAAGATGTATATACCTACAATGACTTTGTTCACAGAGGCATAAATAAAGGTTGCGAACCAAAACGCAAGATAACTTCCGATATGAGTAAAGCATATATGGTAACTGAGTATAACGGTCACATGTTCCCTACAAAGAATTATGATTGCGAGGAACATAGATGTGAGCATATGCTTCGTCACGCTAAGGTGGTAAATGATATATATTCACACGACGATATTGCAGGTAGTTACGGTTGGTGTATGTTTGATTACAACACCCACAAGGATTTTGGAAGTGGTGATAAGATTTGTCACCACGGTGTAATGGATATGTTTAGAAATCCAAAGCTGGCTGCGGCTGTATATGCTGTCTGGCAGGACGAGCACGATGTGCTTGAAATAAGCTCCTCTATGGATATTGGTGAACATCCAATGTCCAGTATTGGAAAAGCTTATATTATAACTAATGCAGACAGTGTTAAAATGTATAAAAATGGCAGATTCATTAAAGAATATTTCCATGGAAACAAGGATTACCCGTACCTTAAAAATGCACCTATACTTATTGATGACTTCGTAGGCGATGCAATTTATGATGAAAAGAAACTTACCGGTAGAAAACAGGCAGATTTCGTAAAAGATATACTAAACCATATAGCAGTTTATAACTATGACTTTACAGCAAGTATGATTTTAAAAGCTATTTGGTGTATCATGGCTTACGGTATGCGTTATAACGATGCTGCAGAACTTGCAACTAAATATATTGGGAACTGGGGTAGCAGTTTAACTGAATACAAGTTTGAAGCAATCAAAAATGGAAAAACAGTAAAAACTGTAACAAAAACTGCTGCAAAGACAAGAAAATTAGAAGCCTTAGTTTCTAACACAAGACTTTGTGATGAAACAACATATGATGTAGCCGCAATAAGAATTAGAATGTGTGATGAGTACGGTAATATCTTGCCTTTCTACAATGGACCAATCGCCATAAGCACAAAGGGTGGAATTGAAATAATTGGTCCAAATGAAATATCTCTTCAAGGAGGTATGGGTGGAACTTATGTTAAGACTACCGGTAAAGAATCTAAAGGTGTGTTGGAAATAAAAACTAATACAGGTGAAAAAGCCAGTATAGATTTTGAAATAATTGTCAATAAAGAAAACGAAATATAAAAAAATCAGACAAATGATAAAAAAACAGAGAAAATAAGGAGAGAAAAATGAAATTAACATTTAAAGAAAAAGCTTCTTATGGTTTAGGAGCAGTCGGTAAAGATTTAGTATATATGCTGTCTTCATCATATGTGCTTTACTATTATCAAGATGTTTTAGGAGTAAATGCAGTTGCTATGGGTATAATCCTTTTAGTAGCAAGAATATTTGATGCTCTAAATGACCCGGTAATGGGAATAATTGTAGCAAAGACACGTACAAAATGGGGTAGATTTAGACCATGGATTATGATAGGAACTCTTTTAAATGCAGTGGTACTTTATTTCCTCTTTGCAACTCCTCCACATCTTGATGGTAAAGGTCTTGTAGCATATGCCGCTGTTGCTTATGTTATGTGGGGAGTTACCTATACCATGATGGATATTCCTTTCTGGTCAATGATTCCGGCCTTCACTGAGAGTGGAAAAGAAAGAGAAGGTCTTTCGGCAATGGCAAGAAGCTGTTCAGGTGTAGGTTGTGCCATCATAATGATAATTACAATGAAATCTGTAGTTACTCTTGGTAATGGCAATGAACGAGAAGGTTTTAAAACTTTTGCCTTTATCATATCTTTGCTGTTTGTACTCTTTACAATTGTTACTTGTATTTTTGTAAAAGAAAAATCTACAGAAGATATAGAAGCTCCTTCGGTAAAAGAAATATTTCAAAGTCTCATACGCAACGATCAGGCAATGACAGTAACTATTGCAGTTTTGTTTATCAATCTTTCCATATACATCGCATCAAACCTTCTTATTTATTTTTTCAAATATGATTTTGGAGGAGAAGGTTGGATAAACGAGTTCACTCTTTTTAACACTTTCGGTGGTGCAGTAGAAATACTTTCAATGATGGTAGCTTTTCCAATCTTTAGAAAATTTATGAATGCTATAAAGATTTTCTATACAAGTGTATTTTTATCAGGAGCGGGTTTTGTAGTTATTTTGGCTATGATGATAGGTGGAATTAAAAATATTTATATTCTTCTCATTCCGGCTCTCTTTATCTTTATGGGCTTTGGAATGCTCACAGTACTAACAACAATTTTCTTAGCTAACACAGTTGACTATGGAGAATTTAAAAACAAAAGACGCGATGAATCTATCATTTTCTCAATGCAGACTTTTGTAGCAAAATTCTCCAGTGGTATTGCTGCTTTTATAGCAGGGCTTTGCCTCGCAATCTTTGGTATAAGCCGTGACACTGCTGAAACAGCAGCAACTGTTCAAATGAGTGAATCATCAATAATGGGGCTTAGATTTAGTATGACTTTACTCCCAATTCTAGCTCTTATAGTAGCATTCATCATCTTTAAGAAAAAATATATTCTCACAGATGAAAAATTAGAAGAAATTTCAGCACAAATTAAATCAAAGTAAGTAATAGAAAAACAATTGGAAAAAAGTGGTGCAATTTAGCATAAATGCTAGATTGCACCACTTTTTATTTTGAAATGAGAATTCAGCTATAAACTTACGGAAATCTAATATTGACTTTAGATTTCCGTAAGTTTTACTTGGTGGGAGAGGGTGGATTCGAACCACCGAAGTCGTAGACAACAGATTTACAGTCTGCCCCCTTTGGCCGCTCGGGAACTCTCCCAAAATATAACCTGCAAGGTAACTTGCAGGTGTTTTGGAGCTGGTGAACGGACTCGAACCCCTGACCTGCTGATTACAAATCAGCTGCTCTACCAACTGAGCTACACCAGCACTTCAAATGCCTTGTTAATATATCATAATTGAAATGCCTCGTCAAGAGTTTTTTCCGTCTTGTTGCGAAATCCTTTTTATAGTATACTTTTGTTGGTATAAGAAAGTAAAAAGGGGGTGACCGGAGTGAAAAAGGGTATAGGAGGACGAAAAAAACTCAAGTTTTCTACTACTGAAAAAAAGAAAAAAAGAACACGAATGATTTGGATTGCTATTTTTAGTGTAATTATTTTTGCAATAGTTTCTGCCTCCATTGCTACTTATGTGAAAGAACATCCAAAATCAAGATCCTCAAATGGACAAGAAAGTGAAATTACTGTTACTCCGGTTGCACAAATGAAAGAGGAATTAACAATTCTTTTTTCCGGGACAAAAACGAATAGCAAAGAAATTGTTTTCCTTTCGTATATTACGATGAATACTGTAGAGAAAAAGTTTATTGTAACCTGTGTTCCGGTAACGGAAAAATGGCAGGGAAAAACTTTTGTAGAAATATATAAACCGAAGAATTATAAGGGAACAAAGCCAGATGACTTGGTAGAAGCTGTGTCTAAGAAATATGATATAAAAATTGATAGATATTTGATTGTTACTGAAAAAATTTTTAAGAAATTTATAGGAGCTCTCGGTCCTTATGAGATTGACTTAAAAACGAGAATTAACTATAACGGTGAAGATTTCACTTTGAATCTGTTAAAGGGCCCGCAAAAACTTACTGCTGAAAACTTTTTTAAGTATATAAGATTTATGGGTCTAGGTGATTCAAATTATAATCTTGAAAAACAAGCAGAAGTAATTGCAGATTTCCTTTCTCAGAAGATTTCGGAAAAAAACATGGAAAAAGGTGATGATATTTTCTCAGCTTTGATTAATGCTTCGGAGAATAATATCACAATTGTTGATTACACAAAATATAAAACTTTTCTTACTGATATTTCAAAGGAACCAAGAAATGTAGAAACATCTCTTCCAAGAGTAGCGGAGTAAAGAATGAAGATTATAAAAAAAATAATTGTTGCAATTATAGCCTTGATAATAGCGTTGTTTACAGCGTTTATGGTTCTTCCATTAGATAATTTTATTGCAGAAAAAGCAGCAATTTCTAAAGGTTATGTTATTTCAGAATCTTACAAAGATATAGAAGACAGGTATTACTACAATAGATTGTCCAAATTGGAAAAAGAAGCATATAGAATCGTTTATGCATCAATTTATGATTTCCCAGAAAAGGTGGTAGTTCCATCTCTTTCTGATGATGAATTTAAAAAAGTTTTTTGTGCATTATCATATGATAATCCGGATTTGTTTTTCTTAGATAATAAATTTACCTTAACGAGTCTCGGTAGTGTAAATTATTTTATTCCACATTATGCGCTTACAAAGGAAGATTATGAAAATAAAATTCAATTTGTAAATACTGAAGCAGAAAAAATCATCATAGAGGCTAATAAATTTACTACAGAATACGATAAAGAACTATATGTTCATGATTACCTTGCAAGTGTTTGTCAATATGCAAATAACACTGATAAAATGGCATGCACAATTTATGGTCTTTTGATAGATGGACATGCAAATTGTGAAGGATATTCCAGGACAGCACAATTTATATTTAATAAACTTGGGATCAAAAATCATCTTGTAACTGGTATGGCTTTTAACGAACAAGGTGTTAATGAAGGTCATATGTGGAATGTAGTTAAAATAGACGGAAAAAGCTATAATCTTGATATTACATGGGATGATTATTCATTTGATGAAAAGGTAAACAATCCGGATAATTCACCAAGTCATATTTACTTCAACATAAGCACGAAAGATCTTTCGGTAACTCATGAGGCTGATAGTGATGATCTTTGGGCTGAGTGTACAGCAGAAAGTTATGGTTATTTTAGAAATAAAGGACTTCTTTTCTCAAAAGTTGGTATTGGAATGGAAAATGCAATAAGAAGAGAAGTAATAGAGGTTTTTAAAAAAGGAAACAGAAGTATTGAAATAGCTTTTACTGACATTGACATTTTTAACGAGGGCTTCAATTTTCTTGCAAGTTCTAATGGAAAAATGTATAACATTATTCTTTCTGCAAATGAGCAAGTACCAACGGCTAAAATTGATCCAGAGCAAATTCAATATTCAAAGAATGAAGACAATTTGATTATTAGATTTTTCTTTGTGGAAAAATAATTAAAAAGTTATGGAGAAAGGACCGCTTTTGCGGCCCTTTTTGTTTACAATTTGTTTATAAAATGTCGTGTGTAATGTTTACAAAACACAAGATAATGGTATAATTAACTATGTGTAACACAATTAGTAATGAAAATATATAAATTTTAGGAGGTGACAGAGTGAAACAAAATATTAAAAGAATAATTGCAGTGCTTTTGCTCTGTGTTTTACTCCTATCAAATGGTTTAATTTTTGCTTCAGCTTCAGATGAGGCTACGTATAAGGCTGAACTTAAAAATGCAGGTTTTCCTGATGCATATCTTGATAAACTTTGGCAGATGCATCAAAAACATCCGAATTGGAAATTTGTGCCTTACGCGACAGGACTCGATTGGGATACAGCTGTTGCGAAGCAAAATGAAGGAAAGAAGAATCTTGTATATATCTCTACCGGTGCATATTGTGCAACTAGACTTTATAGAAGTCATTCAGTTGGAACATATACGCCAAGTAATGGTTTTGATTTTACATATGAGCGCTATGATGGTGGATGGGTAAAGGCATCACCAATGGCAATAGCATTTTTTATGAACCCTTACAACTTTATTGGCAATGAAATTACGCTGATGATGTTTGAACAACTTTCTTGGCCTTTCGGCGAAGATATGGTAAAGGCTATCACAACAGTTGAAGTAATGCTTAATGGTACCTTTATGTCGAAAACAAGAAATAGTAAGAACAATAACTATGTTGATGGTAATGGAAATATTACATATAGGAACGCAAGTGGTGGAACAGAAACCATTACTAAAACTTATGCAGAAGTTATTTGTACTGCTGCAAAGAAATATAACGTAAATCCTTGTTATCTTGTTTCAAAGATTATTGGAGAAGTAGGTTCAGGTGGTTCTGGTAGTACAACCGGTACCCACGGTACTTATCCGGGATACTATAATTATTTTAACATTGGGGCGTCTGATAGCCAAGAAGGATTGGCAGTAACAAAAGGACTTAAACATGCACAGAGCAAGGGATGGGATACACCGGAAAAATCTATTGATGGTGGAACTGAGTTTATTGCTAGAAGCTATATTAGCGTAGGACAGGATACAGCTTTCCTTCAAAAGTTTAATCTAACACCAAGAAGCACTTATGGTCATCAATACATGACGGCTGTAAATGGTGTGGTTAACACGACATATAGCACATACGACGGCTATCGTTCTGCCGGCACACTTGATATTGAACGTACTTTTAAAATTCCTGTGCTTAATAATATGCCAAATGCAACAGCGACTTCAGTAAATTTTACAGGTTATTTTGGTCTTGGTGAAGGGATAGTAACTGTACCTTCATCGCCGGATTTTAGAAATAAAGCTCTTGAAAATGATAGGGGAATGCCAAAGATTATGCCTAATGCAAGTCTTGATGGTGATTCAATAGGTACTGTTGCAAATGGTTCGTCGATTACAGTATATGGTGGTTTTAGAGAAATAAAGGTTGCGTATGATGAAAAATTTAAGAGGGATTCAACATATTATAGAATGCATAATCCACTTTGGTACAGTGTAAAAGTGGGTGGAACTAATGGGTATGTTTGTGAAGATTTTGTGGATGTTACAACAAATAATAGTGTACCGATAGGCAGCTCATTTAAATTGACATATAAACTTTCTTCGGGTTCGACTGAGGTGCCGCGATTTATGTCACATGACACAAGGATAGCGACTGTTAATACAAATGGTGTTGTGACAGGTGTTAGCGCCGGAACTACAGAAATTGTAATTTATACTGCAAATGGAGCTTTTGATGTGCTCAAACTTACTGTTGTAGCAGTTAATGAAAATGGAGTTCCTGTAATTGCTACATCGCCAAAGTATGCAGTAAATAATGGTAGTTCGTTTATCAGTAGGGTTTCTCAAAATACAACGGTTGGAACTTTTAAGAACAGTATCAACGAAAGGCAATATTTAAGAATTACTAAGGACGGAAAAACTCTTACTGATGACGCGATTCTTTCTACCGGTTGCGAAGTAAGTATAATGGACGGTGATACAGTAGTGAAAAAATATACAGTCATTATCACTGGCGATGTAAATGGTGATGGAAAGATTAACATTACGGATCTTCTTGCAGTTAGAGATCATAGTCTTAGTGGAGGTAAAATGCTTAACGTAATACAAGCGAAAGCGGGAGATGTTGCTGACAATAACAAAACCCGAAGTGATGGCAAAGCAAACATAACAGATGTTCTTGCTATTAGAGACCATATTGCAGGCAAATCAACAATTGTGCCTGTAGCATATTGATAAAGGGTGTAAAACATGAGAAAATTTTTATCTATTTTTTTAGCGATTATCCTTATTGTATCTATCGTTCCTGTGATGGCTTTTGCTTCAACAGGTTCGCTTTCAATGTCCGGCACTCCAAGACCGGGAGCAATAATTACGGTAAAACTTTATGTCAAGGGTACAATTGGTGGATATGAAGGTACCTTAAAGTATGATTCCAGTATACTTACACTTCAAAGCATTAGAAATAGCGGTGGCAGTAACTGGGCGGGTTCTTTTGTTGCTAATGGAGATAGAGTAGTAGCATATAGGAAAGAAGGAACTACAGATACACTTACTGCTTTTACTGCAACTTTTAGGGTTAATAACGGGGTTTCTGCCGGTACAAATGCAAAGGTTTCGTTTGAAGGTATTGCTTCGGCAAATGGTGTAGAAAGTAATATTTCTTGCTCAGTTTCAAAGAAAGTGGAACCACCACTTTCAGGTGATGCTACACTACACTCTCTTGTAGTTTCAAATGCAACTTTGAGTCCTGCTTTTTCAGCAAATAGTACAGAATATAATTGCGGAACAGTTAGCTTTGATGTAGCAAAGCTTAATATTACAGCAACTGCAACAGAGGGAGCAAAGGTTTCTATTTCCGGTGCAGATCTTTCAGTTGGTGCAAATACAATTACAATTGAGGTAACTGCTCCAAATGGAGCAAAGAAAACATATACTATCAATGTGACTCGTGAGCAGGATCCAAATTATGTTCCAAGTAATAATATTGAGATTACAGGAATTACTTTAAGTGCAGGAGTGCTGTCTCCGGAGTTTGCAATTAACAGGAAAGAATATGTTGTTTATCTTCCGTATGAGCAAACAATAATTAGTATTGATGCAACTCCGGCTGATCCTTTAGCTTTTGGTGTTGAAGGTGTAACAGATGCAGAGCTTAAAGTAGGAATTAATGAATTTGTAATTAAAGTTACTGCAGAGGATGGTACAGTTGGCGAGTATAAGATTTATGTTGTTCGTATGCCACAGTTTATAAATGTCGGAAATATTGGAATTGTCGAAAAAGAACCTGATGCAAAAGATTCTAAATCGCCATTGAGAAGTGATGGAGTACCTCCAATCTTAATTGGTGTAAGTGCTGTTGTTTGTTTGATTTTTGGTTTTGCAATCGGTGCAGGAATAATGAGATGCAAATATAGGAAGATGCTCGCGACAAAGAATGATGACCATGATAGTAACAATGAACCACCAGCACCACCTTCAGTAAATTACGGAGACAGAGTTCAGTATATCGATTATCAAAAATATCTTGAAGACCAAAATGGAGAAGATAGTTAAAAGTAATTTAGTGTAATGTGGTAAATATACATACCATATATAGGGGCCTCCGGAATGAGGCCCTAAAACTTTATAAAAAACTCTTGACCGACTTTGTTTCTTGTGTTAAACTCTTCGTACCTCTTAGTGGAGGGTTCTTTTTTTGTGTCCATTTTTAGATGGAGACAAGGCTTTTGCCCTACGCAGAGGGAGGCAAAAAATATATAGTCCGGTAAAATGGAGGTGCCGTTATGAGAGTTAGAGTAACACTCGCTTGCACGGAGTGCAACCAGCGTAATTACAACACAAAGAAAAACAAGAAGAATACACCTGATAGGATGGAGATGAATAAGTACTGCAGATTCTGTAGAAAACATACACTCCATAAGGAAACAAAGTAAGGAGGAACTTTTCATGGCAAATAAAAAGAAATCTCCTAAAACTAAAGCTTCTTCTAAGCCTGAAAGCGCAAATGTAAAAAAAGAAAAGAAAACGGTTGTAAAGAATGAGCAGAAAATGCCTGTAAAGAAAGAACAAAAGGCGACTGCAAAGAAGACTCAGAAACCTGCTGTAAAGAAGGAACAATCCGGTGCAGCTAAGTTTTTTGGTAAAATCAAACAGTTTTTTAAAGACGTTAAAGGCGAAACTAAGAAGATAGTATGGAACTCAAGAGAAGATACATTTAAAAACACAGGCGTTGTTTTTATGGTTACCGGCATAGTTGGTAGCGGTGTTTGGATTTGCGACTTTGCTTTTCGCAAGCTCATAGAATTCATCTTCTCATTAGCTTAATGGAGGATAAAACGTGGCTGAAATTTCCAGATGGTATGTTATTCATACGTATTCAGGTCATGAAAATAAGGTAAAAGATAATATTGAGAAGGTCGTTGAAAATCGTAAGATGGAAGACCAAATTCTTGAAATAAAAGTACCAACAGAAATGGTAACAGAAGTAAAAGAAAATGGCGAAACTAAGGAAGTAGAGCGTAAGCTTTTTCCAGGTTATGTTCTTGTAAAACTTGCCGTTGAAGAGGTTAATGGTAACCTTACCATGTCTGATGATGCTTGGTATGTTATCCGTAACACTCGAGGCGTTACAGGTTTTGTTGGTCCTGAAAGCAAACCAGTTCCTCTCTCAGACGCAGAAGTTGCAAAACTCGGCGTAGAGAAGAAAGTAGTTGAAGTAAATTACGAAATAGGAGACTTTGTCAACGTTATTGATGGTCCTCTTACGGATTATTCAGGTGTTGTTAAGTCAATTAATGTCGACAATAATATGGTTGTTGTCGCAATTTCAATGTTCGGCAGAGAAACAGATGCTGAGTTTGAACTCAATCAAATCGAAGTTGCCGATAAATAATTAATTTACTATGGTAGTTAGTGCTTTTGCACTTTAATTACGGAGTATAAAAGCTTGCTTTTGTGCTTCAGTGGGAGGAATATTAAAATTATTCCGCCAAATACCACATTATTTAGGAGGGAAAAAAATGGCTCAGAAAATTAAAGGGTATATTAAACTTCAAATCCCTGCTGGTAAAGCCACACCTGCACCACCTGTAGGACCTGCACTTGGTCAATATGGTGTTAATATTATGGCTTTCACAAAGGATTTTAATGAGCGCACAAAGAACGACATGGGACTTATTATCCCTGTTGTAATCACGGTTTATGCCGACAATAGTTTCACTTTTATCACAAAGACTCCTCCTGCAGCAGTTCTTATTAAGAAAGCTGTGGGTCTTGATAAGGCGTCTGGTGAACCTAACAAGAACAAGGTTGCAACAATCACAAAAGAACAAATCAAAAAGATTGCAGAACAGAAAATGCCTGATCTTAATGCAGCATCTCTTGAAGCTGCTATGTCTATGGTTGCTGGCACAGCACGTAGCATGGGCGTTACTGTTGAAGAATGAGCTTCTTGGGAGGGTATTGAAACATGAAACATGGAAAAAAATATGTTGATGCTTTAAAGCTTATTGACAAAACAAAGTTATATGATCCAATAGAAGCACTTGAGCTTGCTTGTAAGACAGCAACAGCAAAGTTTGATGAAACAATCGAGGCTCATGTTCGTCTTGGTGTTGACTCACGTCACGCAGATCAACAGGTTCGTGGTGCTGTAATTCTTCCAAACGGTACAGGGAAAAGTGTTCGTGTTGCAGTTTTTGCAAAGGGCGATCAAGCTAAAGCAGCTGAAGCAGCTGGTGCTGATATTGTTGGTGCAGAAGATCTTGTAGAACGAATTCAGACAGAAGGGTTTCTTGATTTTGATGTAGCAATTGCTGCACCAGATTGTATGGGCCTTGTAGGTCGCCTTGGTAAGGTTCTCGGTCCTCGCGGTCTAATGCCTTCACCAAAGGCAGGCACAGTTACACCTGATACAGGTAAAGCTGTCGAAGAGGCTAAGGCAGGTAAAATTGAGTACCGTCTTGATAAGACAAATATTATTCATTGTCCAATTGGCAAGGCTTCTTTTGGCTCTAAAAAGCTTGCAGAAAACCTTGACGTTTTGATGGAAGCAATCATTAAAGCTAAACCTGCCGCTACGAAAGGTCAGTACATTAAGTCTTGTACAGTGACTTCAACAATGGGTCCCGGTGTTAAATTTAACGCAAATAAGTATCTTTTAGCACCATCAGAAAAGTAATTAAATTTGTACTTGACACGTAAAATAGCGTGTGATAGTATATCAATGCTGTTTATTACCTAAGACAGCAGGTGTCGAAAGACGTAACAGGCATAGCCTTACCTGCCGAGGAATGACTACATGACATATCTATTGTTATTATTATGTCTGTTATGCCCTTCCTCGCATGTGAGGAAGGGCTTTTAAATTTTTTGGGAGGTGAATTATTTTGCCAAGCGCAAGTATACTTGAAGCGAAGAAAAAAGTTGTAGCTGAACTTGCTGATAAACTTACTGAATCATGTGCAGGCATTATTGTTGAATATAGAGGCGTTTCAGTTGCTGATGATACAGCACTTCGAGCAGAACTTAGAGCAAACAATGTAGAGTATAAGGTTGTTAAGAATTCAATTCTTAAAAGAGCAGCTGAAAAGGCTGGCCTTACCGGTCTTGAGGAAGTTTTTAAAGGTACAACTGCAATTGCAATTAGTAATGACGATCCGGTTGCTCCGGCAAGAATTTTGAAAAAGTTTGCAGACATTCATAAGAACTTTAATATCAAAAGTGGTTACATGGATGGTGTTGTAGCAGAACTTTCTACAATAGAAAGTCTTGCAGCACTTCCGCCAAAGGATATTCTTCTTGCAACAGTTTGTAATGCACTCAATGCTCCTATTTCAGCTTTTGCTCGTGTTATTCAGGCAATAGTTGATAAGAGTGGCGAGGAGGTTCCGGTGAAGGAAGAGACTTCAGCAAAGGAAGCTCCAGCAAAGGAAGCACCGGCAGAGGAAGCTCCAGCAAAGGAAGCACCTGTAGAGGAAGCACCGGCTGAGGAAGCTCCAGTAAAGGAAGCACTGGCTGAGGAAGCTCCTGTAGAGGAAGCACCGGCTGAGGAAGCTCCAGTAAAGGAAGCACTGGCTGAGGAAGCTCCTGTAGAGGAAGCACCGGCTGAAGAGGCTCCTGCAGAGGAAGCATCGG
>JAAYOC010000063.1 GCA_012520505.1 Oscillospiraceae bacterium | reverse complement strand
TTTCATCTTTTCTTCCAATTTTATTTTTTCCATGCCATAATAGCATGGGTAAGACCTTTTTCCTAAGCCCGCATGGATGAGGGCTCTTTCTTTTTTCAACCAGTTAAGCCCAGCCCTTGCCGATAACGGTCAAGCATATAAGACGTTGCGGCGGCCTTTTGCCGCAATGTGCCGAAGGCCAAGCGACCGCAGGGAGCGCAGCTTATATGCTTTGTTGTGCGCCGTTCTGATCCATTTATTCAGAAACATTTAATATTTCAAAATCAGCATCAGTAATTTCAGTTTTCTTAGATAAAAAATCAATAATTTGTTTTCCGCGAATATTAATAAATTTTTTATAGTTGCCATAGGTTAATAAATTTCTATCAATTAAAGCCTTTTTAAGTTCTGAGTCTGGCACATCTGAAAAATATCTCTTGGGATCTTTATTTGTTTTATTTTGATTTTTAGTTTTACCAAGAACCCAAAAATTTGCATAATTATTAATATCACTTTCATTATGACCTTTTTCACGTAAAATTGATCGTGGAAAAATATGGTCTATTTCAGGTGAATTATTTTTATATTGAACTTTTGCATTTTTAATTTGTTGTAATAAGTGTAAAGTTAAATGAATATTACTACTTAAACATATTGAATTAAAGGAATCGACACCAGTCCAATAATGAATCCAAGAAATAGTATCATTAAAAGGATAACTATAATCTTTGGCTTCAAGATATGGACTTAAAACTCGTTTAATATAAGCCCATATTCTACTATCAGCATAACGAGAAAATGGGGATGTAAATGATAATAATAAAAATGACTTCCTTACATTTACAATTTCTGAATTAGGCACTAGATGATTTTTTGTATGGAAGAGATAATAAACAATAGGGATTAGATTAAAATTGCTGCCAATAACTTTATTGCTTGAACACCAGCAGTCATTTTGAATAAAATCAATTGTGGATTCTATAGCACTGCAGCATTTGTTGAAATTATGTTTAATTGCTTCAATATTTTCTTTTTTCCGTAACAATTTAATATCAAATTTTGACCCTAATTCTGATACAACAAACAGGCATCTTATAACAAAGTCAGTATCAATTTCAAAAGAATTATTTTTATTTATTTTGTCGATAAATTCCGGTAGTGTCTCAGCGGATTCCTTCCAGTTTAATTTCAACATACTAAAAATTAAATCTGAACGGTTTAAGTTAACGCCTTCAGTATTAATTCTAACAAATATTTCCAGTACATCGGATTCATTTTTTCTTTCCGGACTTTCCTTTGGTTTATTTTCGTCAATTATTGTAGCTTTTAGAATATTTGTGTCCTTAATTAATACGTCATCTAAAATTATCAGATTCTCACTTAGTCTTAAATCATCATCATTTATTAGGTTCATTTCTTGTGATATGTTTTGTTTTAATTGCTGTTTAGCTTTTCCAGACATAGTAAAGAGGTCTTTAATTTTTACATAATACTCTTTCTTATAATTTTCAATAGAATCTTTCTTTTTATAAGTTTTTACGGCATTTTTATTCCAATTATTTGCTTCTTTCTCGGTTCCAAAATAAAATTCAAATTGCGTTTCACTAAAATCACCATTACTTTCACCGCTTAAAACATTAAAGAAAAGATTTCTACCTTCATGAGTACCATATAAAGCAATGTATAATGATGATAATCGTTGTTGACCATCTAGTACAAGACGTAACTTTTTATTTCCAGTATTATCATTGAAAGTATATCTATTCCCTGATCTGAAATCTTTAATGAATTCACGATATTGAATATCATTATATGTTTCCCATAATAATACTATCCCTACAGGATAACCCCTCATTATTGAATCAAGTAACATTGTTATTTTATTCTCGTCCCAGACAAAGTCTCTTTGTATTGCAGGGAGTACGATTTCTTTTTCATTGATTTGATTTAATAAATTCAAAATACTCATTTTATTCTCCTATTCAGCATCTTTCATCAGAATGGCGCACAACTCCCTATTACACGCAATTGTGCGTGTATAAATCCTTTGTCTATTTTTTCTCTTGCGTGTAATTGCCATATACGGTCGGTTACACGCAGTCAAGTTCATCAAAGGGGCTTACAACCTGGCTG
>JAAYOC010000044.1 GCA_012520505.1 Oscillospiraceae bacterium | reverse complement strand
CAAACAAGTAACACAAAAAATCGCTTCCCGCAAGGCCACACGCATATTAAGAGAGCTAGACCCTGCCCTGCTAGCAGCAGAAAAGATAAATCAGTTGGTCCTAGATACGCTCATGGATGACAAACAGTTCAAGCGGCACCTAGTGCAGACGAAAGAGAGAAAAGGGAACAAGAGCAGCTTCACAGAAGTATGGGATGTAGAGGAACGGGAGTTCAATGTTGTGGACACTAAGCGGCTACGTGACCTAGCAGCGGCCCTAAAAATATCGAAAGAGCTGCAAAGGCTATTAGAAGGACTTGTAGACCCGGGCACAGAGAAGAAGCTTGCAGTAGAGAGAGAACGCCTGGAATTGGAAAAGAAGAAGGTGGAGAGGGAGCTAACAGCAGGAGAGGAAGTATTCACCATAGTAGACCCGTTCGAGGAACAGCAGGGAGATGATGAAACATGATAGTAGACTTGTCTAACCTACCGAAAGTCACGAATGATACGTTTCTACCACTGTACCGAAACGATAGCAGATTTCTTGTGATGAAGGGTGGAGCAGGTTCAGGCAAATCTGTATTTGCTACACAAAAGCTGATATATAGGACACTCACAGAACAGCATCCTACCAAGAAGCATAAATTTCTTGTAGTGCGTAAAGTAGCCAAGACACTACGGGAAAGTTGTTTTGACCAGATTAGGGCAACTATAGCAGACTGGAACATGGAAAAACTGTTCTACAAGCCAAACAAGACCAATATGTCATTCCAGTGCAAAAATGGAAATAGCATCATCAGCAGTGGCCTAGACGATGTGGAAAAAATCAAGTCCATTACGGGCATTACGGGTGTATGGGTGGAAGAAGCGTCAGAATTGGAAGCAAGAGACTTAAGACAGCTTAACCTGCGTTTAAGGGGATGGACGCCATACTACAAGCAGTTTTTACTAACCTTTAACCCTGTTAGCTTTTCCAACTACTTACGGCAGGAATTCTTTACAGTAGCCAGAGAAGACACCACCACACACAACAGCACGTACAAAGATAACAAGTTTATTGATGCCGAATACAAGCAGCAGTTAGAGAGCTATGCAGAGTTAGACCCGTATTATTACCAAGTGTATGTCTTAAACGAATGGGGGAGTGCAGAAGGGGCAGTATTTCCAGAGTTCAGGAACGCACCAAATGCAGCACGTGTTAGAACGCATGTTATTGCACCATTCGAGCCGCCGAAAGAGTGGAAGATATACAGAAGTTATGACTTTGGATATTCAAAGCCGTTTAGTATTGGTTGGTGGGCCCAGGACCATGACGGGAGATTATACAGGATATTGGAACTTTACGGATGTACAGGTGAGCCAAACACAGGGGTGAAATGGACGCCTGAAAAGACAGCAGAACGGATACGGGAAATAGAAGAATCACACTTATACCTAAAAGGCAAGCAGATAATAGGCGTAGCAGACCCTAGCATATGGGATGCAAGCAGGGGAGACAGCATAGCTGCAGTTATGGAGAAATACCGTATCTACTTTGAAAAGGGGGATAACAAGCGTATAGCAGGGAAAATGCAGGTACATTACAGGCTACAGTTCGACACAAACGGAATACCGATGCTATATGTATTCGATACTTGCAAGGACTTTATACGCACTATACCAGAGCTTATATATAGCACCACAAACCCAGAAGATGTAGATACCAACCAAGAAGACCACATCTATGACGAAACAAGGTATATATGCCAGATGAACCCGATAGCACCAAAGAGAAATATACCTGCAAAAGCGACCAAATATAACCCGTTAGAGGAAGAGGCATCACGAGACCCATACGGGTTTATCAGATTATAGGAAAGAGGAGGAAACAAAGACATGAACATACTAGACATGTTTAGATTTAAACCACAGTCAAAAGTAACCAAAGACGAAGTCAGAAAAGCAATAGAGACACTGAAAAAGTACAAGAGTGGCAAGGCAAATCTACAGCAAAAAATAGTAGATAATGAACGTTGGTGGAACAT
>JAAYOC010000037.1 GCA_012520505.1 Oscillospiraceae bacterium | reverse complement strand
CAGGAGTTTGTTTTAGCTGCTAAGGTACTTGGTGCAAGCAACAGGGAAATTATATTGAAGCACCTTGTTCCAAACTGTATAGGTCAGATTATAGTTGTAGCCACACTAAAAATTCCTGAGGCAATTTTTGTAGAATCTTTCCTCAGCTTTATAGGGTTAGGTGTTTCAATACCTATGGCATCACTTGGCTCTCTATCACAAATGGCCTTAAAGGGTATATACTCCTATCCATATATGTTGTTTTTCCCTGCAATTACCATCAGTGTTATTATATTATCCATAAATCTTTTTGGTGATGGTCTGAGAGATGCTCTTGACCCAAGAATGAAAAAATAGGCTCAAATAACTATTTATGTACCGCATTAAGCGTAGATGGGAGATTTGAATGATTAAAGAATTGCTTAAAATAAATGATTTAAAAGTTTCCTTCTTCACACCAGCAGGTGAGGTTAAGGCCGTAAATGGAGTCAGCTACTCTCTTGAACCGGGAAAGGTTCTGGGCATAGTTGGTGAGTCAGGCTCTGGCAAAAGCGTATCCTCCTATTCCATAATGGGTTTAATTGATAAACCCGGTAAAATTGTTGGAGGAAGTATTGTGTTTGATGGAAAAGATGTCTCCACAATGACTAAAGCACAGAGACAAAATTTAGCGGGTAATGAGGTGGCAATGATATTCCAGGACCCAATGACCTGTCTAAACCCTGTTTTTACCATAGGAAACCAAATTGCAGAATCTTTGATTCATAAGTACGGTAAAATTTCAAAAGAAGAAATAAAGAAGCGTTCAATTGAATTGATGGCACTAGTTGGTATAAACGAACCAGAAAAGCGTTTGTCTCAGTATCCTCATGAATTCTCAGGAGGTATGCGCCAAAGGGCAATGATTGCCATGGCCCTTGCCGGTTCACCCAAGCTATTAATTGCTGATGAACCAACCACCGCTCTTGATGTTACGATACAAGCTCAGATTCTAGAGCTGCTGAAGGATATTCAGAAAAAAACAGGAATGGCTATAATTCTCATAACCCATGACCTTGGTATAGTTGCTGATATGGCTGATGATGTTATTGTAATGTACGGTGGAAAAATTGTTGAGCAGGGCTCTGTTTACAATATATTTAATGCCCCCCAACATCCATATACCAAAGGCTTGATTCGTTCCCTGCCTGACCTCAGTAAAAAAGGTGAGAAACTTATCCCTATTCAAGGGAACCCTATAGACCTATTAAATTTGCCTCAAGGCTGTGCCTTCGCACCAAGGTGTGAAAACTGCATGAAGGTCTGCATAAAGCATATGCCAGAAGAATATTTAACTGCGGATGGACACAGAGTTAGTTGTTGGTTGTACGATAGCAGAGCCAATAATAGCACGGAGGTGAAGAATAATGACTAACAATAAATCAAAAAACTTCCCATCCGGTAATACTTCTGCCCAGAAACAAGATGTTTTAGTAGAAGTGAAAAACCTAAAGCAATATTTTAGTATAAGAAAAAGCCTTGGTAAAACAAACTCAATAAAGGCTGTAGATAATGTATCCTTTAAAATTTATAAAGGAGAAACCCTTGGATTAGTGGGCGAATCTGGTTCGGGTAAAACCACTTTAGGAAGGTCAATTCTCAGGATATATGAGCCTACTTCTGGACAAGTTGTATTTTCCGGGATAGATATAACCAAATTACAAAAAGGTAAACTCCTTCCTTACAGAAAAAAAACGCAATATATTTTTCAGGATCCCTATGCCTCCCTCGATCCTCGTATGACTGTTTCGGATATCGTGGGTGAGGCCTTAGATATCCATAAGCTTGCTAGTTCAAAAAAAGATAGAGCCGAAAAAATCAGAGATCTATTAAAACTAGTAGGACTCAACACTGAACACGCATCACGTTATCCCCATGAATTTTCAGGGGGGCAACGCCAAAGAATCGGTATAGCTCGTGCTATCGCTGTGGAACCTGAGTTTATCGTATGTGATGAGCCGGTATCAGCACTTGACGTATCTATAAGAGCACAGATAATTAATACCCTTGAAGAAATGCAGGAAAGGTTACACCTTACCTACCTTTTTATCTCTCATGATTTAGGTGTAGTCAGACATACCTGCGACAGAGTAGGTGTAATGTATTTAGGACATATAGTAGAATTGGTTGAAGCTGAGGAATTGTACAAGAATCCCCTTCACCCATACACACAAGCTCTTTTAACAGCTATTCCCGAGCCTGATCCAGAAGTTGCCAAAAAAAGGAACAGAATTATTTTAAAAGGTGAAATTCCATCACCAGTAAATCCACCCTCAGGCTGTAAATTCAGAACCCGATGTCCCTATGCTAAGGACGTCTGTGAAAAAGAGGTTCCTGAGTTTAAAGAATACGGAAATGGTCATTATGTAGCTTGTCATTTTGCGGGCAAATTATAACAAGCACAAATTTTCTATGTCAAAACAGGATAAACTCTTTATGTTACGGTGAGGTAGATATTGGCTAGATGCTAGATATTCATTTGGACTATTATACGAATATTAATTCTAGATATGGACATAATTAATCTTAAACAAAAACTATGAAGTAATAAGGGGTATAAAACTAAATGAAGAAAAATTTAGCACTTATAATTGTACTTGCAACTCTTGTAACAGTTTTAGTAGGATGCGGAAACACACAAAATCTCTCAAGCACAAATAATGTTATTCGTGCGACTATTGCGTCGGAGCCAAAAACACTCGATCCGTCTCTTAACAATGCTGCTGACGGTGGTAACTATATTTTATGTGCTTTTGAAGGACTGACCAGAATAGGCAAGGATGGCAACATTGGTGCAGGAACAGCTGAAAAGTGGGATATAAGTTCTGATGGATTTGTTTGGACCTTTCATATCCATAAGGATGCAAAGTGGTTCGATGGAAAAGACGTAACAGCAAATGATTTCATTTATTCTTGGAAAAGAACCGTTAATCCGGAAACAGCTGCTGACTACGCATACTATGTCTACTTCATAAAAAACGGTGAAAAGATCAATGCTGGAGAAGCTGATATTGATACACTGGGAGTAAAGGCTCTTGACGCTAAAACCCTTGAGGTAACTCTTGAAAATCCATGTCCATTCTTTACTGAAATAGTGGCCTTCCCTGCTCTTGTTCCTCTAAGAGAAGACATAGTATCGGCTAATAAGAATAAATGGGCACTTGACCCGGCTACTTACGTTGGCAATGGTCCTTATAAGTTGACTAGCTGGGAGCATGATTCAAAGATCACCTTTGAAAAGAATGAAAATTACTGGGACAAGAACTCTATAGTTGCTCCGAAAATCGAATGGTATCTGATGAATGACCAAAATGCTATTCTGAGTGCATTTAAAAATGGTCAAGTTGTTTATGCAAAGAATATTCCTACAGATGAACTGGCTGCTGAAAAAGAAGCTGGTAATCTCAAAATTCTCCCACTGCTTGGAACATATTACCTTGACTTTGTAAACAATAAGCCACCCTTTGATAATGCAAAAGTAAGAAAAGCCTTCTCCTTGACAATTGATCGCAACTACATCGTAGAAAAGGTTAAAAAGGGTGGAGAAACTCCTGCATCAGGCTTTATACCATATGGTATAGCTGATGTTAAACAGGATCCCGACTTCCGTACAACAGCTGGTGACTATATTTCAACAAAGGCTGAAGATCTCGATAAGAATATAGCAGAGGCTAAAAAGCTTCTTGCTGAAGCAGGTTATCCAGATGGAAATGGACTTCCAAAAATCACCTTTGGCGTGAACTCCGGTGCAGGTCACGAGCCTGTAGCTGAAGCTTTACAGCAGATGTGGAAGGAAAACCTAGGAGTTGAAGTTGAAATTCTTGCTCAGGAATGGAATGTATTCCAGCAGTCAAGAAAAGACGGCGTTTATAACATAAACAGAAACGGTTGGCTTGGAGACTATATGGATCCATCAACTTTTATGGATATATTTACAACCGAAAACGGTCAGAATAATGCTAAGTACAGCAACCCAATGTATGATGAACTAATCTCTGCTGCAAGAAAAGAAACTAACCATGAAAAACGTATTCAGATGTTCCATGATGCAGAAAAGTTGCTTATAGATGATGCTGCAATAGCTCCTTTGTACTTCTATACTGAACCGGTAGTTATATCACCAAAGCTTCAAGGAGTAGTAAATACAAAGCTTGGTTTCGTACTTTTCAATTGGGCCTCTTTTAAGTAATGCAATAAAATAATGTTTATAAAATCTAAATTTTCTACCTTGATAAAAATAGAAATTATTGAATATTTCGTATTGCTTTGCTTTCTCGCAGCTAAAACAACGTCAAATGGGTCGCTAACCAGGAGTGTCACTTCTTCGGATTTAGCGACTTTAGCTGTTGTATCCGATACTCATTAAATTCTTAGGAATAAAGCTGACAGTTGAACCACAAGCAAAGTTAGGAAAACCACAAGCTTAACCCATATACTGACCGTTGTAGCTTACCATAACAGCTTTTTCGACACCTTTAATATCAACTATGTCCTTTAGAAACCAACTGTATCCATCCTTTAGCTAAACTTCAACTGTAAGTTCCATCCCCGCTTTCGAAATAGTTTTTCCCTTATGGTGTAATTGATAATACTCTTTATTTTTTATTACTTGATAAATCATAGGTCTTTCTTCTAAGCTAACAGTAAATAGTGGTGTATCAATAGGATAGTTAACCATACTTTTCCCTGAGCCCATACCATAAGTCTTTCTATCAAATATTAACTTCCTTTTTTACATAAATAGCATTTAATAAATAAAGAGTATTAGGAGATAATATTGTATTAAGTGATTTCAAAAAAACCGGCCAACGGGTGTTTCAAAAAAATGTTTTTATTAGGGTAGAGCTATATATTAGTTATTGAATTTTTGAAAAACCTTAGTAAGTTGGTTTGCATAAGGTGGGGAGGTATTTCTGTGCCAATCGTTGTAGTTGTCGTTATTCGATCTATTATCTCATTTTTTGTTTTGCTTTTACTTGTTAGATTAATGGGCAAACAACAAGTTGCTCAGCTTACTTTTTTTGATTATGTTGTAGGAATAACAATTGGATCTATCGCCTCAACTCTTTCGGTACAGGTAAATGAGAACGCACTAGCTACCTTAGTGGGTATGGGCACATGGACAATCTTGGCTATTTTACTTGCGGTTTTAGGCGTTCACAACATATTGGTACGTAAGATTGTAAATGGAAAGGCAACAGTTGTTATTGAAAACGGAAAAATCCTTGAAGAGAATCTAAAGAAAATCCGTATTCCAATGGATGAACTTATTTCTGAGCTTAGAACTCAGGGTGTATTCAATATAAGCGATGTCGAGTTTGCCATGTTTGAACCCGGAGGTAAGATCAGCATTCAAAATAAATCTCAAAAACAGCCCTTAACTCCAAGTGATTTAAATCTTCATACCCAATATGATGGATTGCCAACAACCTTAATTATGGATGGTTCTATTTTAACCGAT
>JAAYOC010000077.1 GCA_012520505.1 Oscillospiraceae bacterium | reverse complement strand
GAGCACTCACGAGCAGATCCAAAAGGGGCTGCACGCCGTAATTGATCGTTCCCGCACCACAGAGAACCGGAACAATCTTGCCTTCCAGCGTACCTTTGCGCAAAGCCGCCCCGATCTCTTCTTCGCTCAGGGGCTCCTCTTCCAAGTATTTTTCCATGAGCTCGTCATCTGCTTCTGCAGCAGCTTCGATGAGCTTTTCGCGCAGCTCTTCCGCTTTAGCGAGCAGATCTGCCGGTATTTCCTCCTCCTGCATGGAAAGCCCGGTTTTATCCGTATAGACCAAGGCTTTCATCTTGACGAGGTCAATCACTCCCCGGAAAGAGCTTTCCTGCCCCAGGGGAAATTGCAGGGGGAAAACTTTCAGCCCGAAAAATTTGCGCAGCTGCTCCAGAGCCGCATCAAAATTGGCGTTCTCACGATCGATTTTATTGATATAGACCAGGCGGGGCAGTTTATAGTCATCAGCATAACCCCAGACTTTCTCCGTACCCACCTCTACTCCGGAAACAGCGCAAACGACAACAATCGCACCATCGGCAACACGCAGCGCTCCCTGCACTTCTCCTACAAAGTCGAAAAAACCCGGCGTATCCAGAAGATTGATTTTTACTCCCTTCCATTCCAGGGGAGCCAGGGCCGTGCTGATGGTGACCTGCCGTTTGATCTCGTCGGGATCGAAGTCCGTGGTTGTATTACCAGCCTCCACCTTGCCTAAGCGGTTGACAGTCTCTGTAGTGTAAAGCATCGCTTCTACCAGGGAGGTTTTTCCCGCACCTCCATGGGAGATCAGCGCGACATTGCGAATTTTATCCACGCTGTAGTTTTGCATATTTTCCTGGTTCGTTCCCGCAAGCAAAAGAACCAGGCTGCACCTCCTTCCATAAATTTTTAAAGTCTATTTTAAAAAATAATCCTATAATCCTGCAAAAAGAAAATATACGGGGTTTTGATTTGCAAAGCTTTCCAGTGCCGGGCCATGCTGCAGATACAGTAGCATTTTCCACTTCACTTGTTATCTTCTCCGACCCTCTTTTCTTTCATAACTGCGGGCTAAACTTTCCCTTTGACAAAGTTAATCAGCCCTCCCTGGGCCATAATTTCCTGCATAAAAGAAGGGAACGCAGCAGCACTGAATTTGCGCCCGCTGGCCAGATCCATAATTTCCCCTGTTTGCAAGTTCACTTCCGCGGTGCAGCCTTCTTCCAAAAAAGCAGCCGCGTCAGGGGATTCAAGAATCGGCAGGCCGATATTGATGGCGTTGCGGTAGAAGATACGGGCAAAGCTGCCGGCTATAACACAGGCGATGCCGGCCTCTCTGATGGCCAGCGGCGCATGCTCTCGGGAGCTGCCGCAGCCAAAATTTTTACCGGCCACAATGATATCGTCCGGGGATATTTTTTCCATAAAAGAAGGATCGGCATCCTCCATACAGTGCCTGGCCAGTTCACGGGGGTCGGGACTGTTCATATAACGAGCCGGCAAAATGGCATCTGTATCGATATCATCGCCAAAGGTCCAGACCTTTCCCCGAAAAGTGCGCATTTTAGTTCACCTCCTGTAGAGCCGCAGGGTGCGTGATCTCCCCGGCAACGGCGGAAGCAGCGGCCACAGCCGGCCCCGCCAGGTAAACTTGGCTCCCGCGGTGCCCCATGCGCCCGGTGAAATTACGATTGGTCGTGGCCACAGCCACTTCTCCGGCGGCCAGGATACCCATGTGCCCGCCCAGACAGGGACCGCAGGTCGGCGTGCTCACCACAGCCTGCGCCCGGATAAAGGTCTCCAAAAGCCCCTCCTGCAAAGCCTGGAGATAGATGGCTTGGGTGGCCGGAATGACAATCAGCCGCACCCGCGGGTGAACCTGCCGGCCTTTTAAAAGCGTGGCGGCCTGGCGCAGATCATCCATTCTCCCGTTTGTACAGGAACCGATGACAACCTGGTCGATGGCCGTCCCGGCTGCAGCGGTAACCGGCCGGGCATTGGCCGGGCTGGACGGGAGGGATACCTGGGGTTCCAGAGTGCTCACGTCCCAATTAAATTCTTGGGAAACAGGCGCACCGACATCACCATGCAGCGCCGTATAGGGCCTTTGGGCCCGACCGGCAAGATATTCGAAGGTGATTTCATCCGGGGCGATCAGCCCGGCTTTGGCCCCGGCTTCAATAGCCATATTGGCAATGGTAAAGCGGGCATCCATCTCCAGTTTTTCAATTACCGGACCGCAAAATTCCAGGGCGGCATAGCGGGCACCATCAACCCCCAACTGCCCAATCGTGTATAAAATAAGGTCTTTGCCGCTGATCCACGGCGGCAACTGCCCGTGGAAAACAATTCTGATCGTCGGGGGGACTCGAAACCAGAGCTCTCCCGTAGCCATAACCGCTGCCAAATCCGTGCTGCCCACACCGGTGGCAAAAGCGCCCAGGGCACCGTAGGTACAGGTATGGGAATCAGCTCCGACGATAACCTCCCCCGGCAGGGTCAGACCCAGCTCCGGCAGCAGAGCATGCTCGATGCCCATCCGCCCGACTTCATAATAATGCACAATTTCCTGCTGCCTGGCAAACCGGCGCAGCACCCCGGCCAGCTCCGCCGACTGGATATCCTTGTTGGGAATAAAGTGATCCGGGATCAGCGCCAGGCGCTCACGATCAAAGACCTTTTCCACACCTATTTTTTTAAATTCACGTATGGCCACCGGGGCAGTAAGATCATTGCCCAGGGCCATGTCAATTTTGGCATTAATCAATTCTCCAGGGGAGACTTCTTTTTTTCCCGCTGCTCTGGCTAAGATTTTTTCGGCCAGCGTCTGCTCCATGTTTCTTCCCCCTTTAAACTTTAGAGACCAGCCACAAGGTACGTCCCCGCGGTTGGGCCCTTGGACTCTACAGTATTCATTCTACTATAAAAATTTCCCCTTGTATAGATTATTACAACGCTTAACCACGCATATCCCGGGTAATTTTACTTCCCCGCAACAGGGAGATCTTGCCGGTGGAGGCAATTTCTTTAATACCGAACTCCTGCATCATCAGCAGAAAGGCCTGCAGTTTCTGTTCTTCCCCCGTGATTTCGATAATCATGGAATCCGGGGAGATGTCGATGATTTTGGCGCGAAAGGTGGCCGCCATCTGTTGAATTTCACTGCGCCGGCCCGGTTCGGCCTTTACTTTTACCAGTATCAGCTCCCGCCCGACGGAGAGCTCATCGGTCAGGTCACTGACCTTGATCACGTTCACCAGCTTGTTCAGCTGTTTGACAATTTGCTCCACAGTCAGGGGATCGGCAT
>JAAYOC010000045.1 GCA_012520505.1 Oscillospiraceae bacterium | reverse complement strand
GCAACAGGCCTGTCCCTTCTTCCCGATACTCTTTAAAATTTTCCGTATATTGTTTTGCAGTTTGATATGCTTCCCTGTTTTTATCGTTCACCTGAAAGGTTTCAAATGTCCTTGTTCTAAACCGCTTGCCGAGCTTACTCTCCTTAACCATCCGCTCAACCCTATTACTGTAAGCTGTTTCTTTTTTGGCCTGTTCTTTTTGATCTATTGTTTTTTGCAGGTTCTCCAGGTATTGTCTAGCTCCTTGGCAATTACAATCTTGATAGTCACCATCTTGTCGCACCCATCTTAGCTGATCAAAAATGTTTACCAGCATTCCTACAGGTTCAAGTTTTCTCCCGCAAAACTGGCAGCTAATAGGGAGTATGTCTGGAATTTCAATATTCATTTTTTTAAGCTGGGACAATGAAACCATCCTGCACCCACCATGTTCAACCAAGTTTTCTGGTGAACAGTTTGCCGTACTTAGTATTATCGTCCCCTTGGCTGCTCCTGAAAGCACCTTGCCTATTTGGATCACCTCTGACACGTGATATTCCTCCTTTTTGTAGCTGATATTTTGGTAGTTGTCGCTCTACTACCAGCAAACTATCTGTTTTGTTATGCCAGTACTCATCCTCAAAAAGCCAGTCTATACAGCCTTTAAGCTCTAAGGCATTCGAACTTTTCAATAGCCGGTGAGCTACAGCATATTCTTTTAGGTGCCAATCCCTTGGAAAAGCAGTAACCCCTTGGCTTTGTAATTTTTCCTTCAAGTAGTTAGCTATAGCTTTATCGTCCTCAGAGTATTTAGGTTTTTTTGTTGTCTTTTTAGACTTAGTCGGTTTTTGATCATCAATTTTTACCTGAGCCTGCTCATCTACGATAGTAGATGTATTTTCTTTAATACTTTCTTTAATACTTTCTTTAGGAGTTCCATGAGTACCAGTAAAATCAAGGGTTTTGACATCGCAACTGTTGACAGGGTAGTCAATTCTGAGTTGACTAGGTGTTAAACTGTTGGTTGGCAGGGTGGTCAACTGTTGATTATTTTGTAAACTGTTGACTGGTTGAGCATTTTTTGTTTTACGGAAGATTTCCGGTGACCATTCGCTAACGTTAACATTAAAGCTATAATTATAGGGGGTTGTGTTTTTGTCACGAAAAATTATTTTCCACCTTACCAACTCATTTAGCCTACGGCTGACTGTGCTCTTATCCATCCATGTTTCTTCCTCGAAAACACTATGAGGGATTTTTGCAGTTACCCGTCTTTGCTTAATCTTCTCTTGATATTTGCTTTCACTGTCATGCCAACCGTATGTTTCCATCCAAACAACATCTATTAACGCCCGATGTGCTCCGTTCAGTGTTGTTTTAGCCAAAGACCTAAGAGCATCTTTAGCTAGAGGGAAACTGCCGTTATCCATATCAATTTTGGTTACTAATGTAGCCATTTTAAAACCCCCATAATATCTTTATCCCTGTATAATTCCTTCGTTACCTGGGTATAATAGGAAAAGGAATAGCAACTAACCAGCGTGCGGACGTGTTATAGTTGCCTTACTCCTCCCTTTAGAGCATAGTAGGTGCGAGCTACTATGCTCTTTTATTTAGGCTCCGGGATTGAGGCCCTCCCGGGTCCCCATCCCTCGGCCTAAAAAACTACCCTGCCTTACCAGCAGCTTCAATTTCGGTACAAATTTTTTCATAATCAGCCTTTTTAACTTCTTTGCTGCTGGTATAACCGTATTTCATCAACACCCTTTTAGCCAGTTCAGCATCTTTAGCCAGTGCAAACATTCTTCTTTGTTGTGCTTCTGAAATGGTGTCCCCGTTAGGATCTTTCTTTGGCTCCTGTTTCTTCTCTTTCTTCTGCTGTGG
>JAAYOC010000003.1 GCA_012520505.1 Oscillospiraceae bacterium | reverse complement strand
GAATCTCTCCTTTTTATTTTTATTTTTTATATAACAGGTTTACTATACCTGAATATACCTATTACAAATTTCTATGTGAAACTACTTTGACCACAAAATAAAATCTTTTATAGATTTGGCGGAACACATACAGGTCTTTTTACTTCTTCTAACTGAATTAATTTGAGTTCAGTATCATAAAGTTTTTTTAAAGTCTCTTCTGTTATTTTTTCTTTCACAGGGCCAATTTCTACCCTACCTTCTTTAGAGAGAATAGCAACCGTACCACCTAGCATTATTGCCTGATCAGGATTATGTGTAGTTATAACAATTGCATATCCTTTTTCTGCGAGATTCTTAATAACACGAAGAATTTTAATTTGATTTCCGTAATCAAGATGTGCTGTCGGTTCATCAAAAAGGATTACCTTTGGTTCAGAAACTAAGGCTCTTGCGATAATCACTTGCTGTCTCTCTCCACCAGAAATTTCCGTATAAGGCTTATCTGCCAGCTCAATCAGTCCAACTTCCTTTAAAACCTCTTCTACTGCAACTATGTCTTCTACTTTCGGTTTTTCAAACATCCCAATTTTAGGTGCTCGTCCCATAAGTACGAAGTTGAAAACAGAATACGAAAACGCCGGTATATGCGTTTGAGGAACATAACTTAAAATTGATGCAACTTCTTTTGGTTTCATCTTTTCTGCATCTTTTCCGCACAGACTTATTGTTCCTGAATCTGGTATAAGAAGTGTTCCGATACAATTAAGCAGAGTACTTTTGCCTGCTCCATTAGGCCCCAGTATCGACATTATCTCGCCTTCTTTAAGACTGAGATTAATATCTTTTAAAATCTGCCTTCCACCCTTTATATAAGAAAAGTTTAAATTCTTTACTTCTATAATCATGTAAGCGTCTTCCTTTGTCTGTAAAGAAGTAGTGCATAGAATGGAGCTCCTATAAGACCGGTCAAAATACTCACCGGCATTTCCGCAACACTTATAGTTCTCGTAAGGGTGTCAACGATAAGAAGGAAAATTCCTCCCATAAGTCCCGCAGTAGGAATAAGTTTCGTGTTATTAGGGCCCACAATCATCCTTGCAAAATGAGGGATAACAAGACCAATCCAACCAATAGTACCTGCAATACAGACAGAACTTGCTGTCATCAAAGTTGCACACGCAATTGCTAAATTTCTAATCACAACTATATTTGCCCCGAGCGATTTAGCTTCTGTTTCGCCCATAGATAAGACATCTATCCACCAAGACATAGCTAAAAGTATGACCGCCGGAATTAACATTGTCCAAATAATTCCTTTTATTTCATCTATTGTAACGTATGAGAAACTTCCCATAATCCAATATGTAATTGCTGCAAGTTCAGTTTCAGGGTCTGCTACATATTTTATAAATCCTAAAATTGAACTCATCGCTCCGCCAACAATTATTCCCGACAGCACAAGCATAATGTTTGAATGGCTTCGCATAATAGTTGGAATTAAAACAGTTATAGAAACTGCAATAATGCCTCCAATAAAAGCAACTCCTGAAAGAAAAGCTCCTGAAAATCCCAATAAAATTGCTATTGCTGCACCTATAGCGGCACCATTTGAAACTCCCAAAAAATCTGGTGATACTAGTGGGTTTTTAAATATACCCTGATACGCAACTCCGGACATAGAAAGCATAATTCCACAAAGAATACTTGCAAAAATTCTAGGAATTCTAAGACCCATTACTACATTTCGTGTCATTTCAGAAAATGTGCCTGTTCTTCCAAAGAGTTCTGAAAAAAGAACCTCTATACTCTCAGCTGGTGTAATTGGGTACTTCCCCGCACAAAGAGCGATTATAATGCAAAGCGCAAGTACTCCTAAAAGAAAAATATTAAAACCTATTGCATAAAAAGTTTTTATTTTTTTCTTTCTATTTTCTTTAGAAGCTATATCCAATCTCATCACCTGTGAAAGTCTTTCCATAAAGATACGTATAATAGGAATCTATCTTTTCTTGCATCATCTTATTATTCACCACATCCGGATACATTCGATGCATCATGTAATATATACCAAGAACAAAACCCGGTCCCGGCATATCCCATGAATCGATTCTTGCAGGAACTTGATATACATTCTTTTTCTTTACTGCTTGCATACCGGACCAAGCTTTATCTTTATAAATCTTTTCAATCGTATAATCTAAGACACTGGAACTTGTTACAAATAAAAATTCCGGGTCACGTGAAAAAACCTCTTCAACACCAATAGTTACCCATCCTCTGTCACCTTTAATATCTGCTACAACAGATTTACCGCCTGCTCGCTCTATCATCATTGTCTGAAGCATATCTGAACCTGCAACTCTACCCAGTTCTGAACCCATGCAAAGAGCCGTTTTCTTTTTATCTTCAGGAATTGTTGCCACCAGTTTATCTATTTCATCAAGTTCGTTATTGAGATAATCAATTATTTCCTTTGCTCGGTCTTCAACACCAAAAATTTTACCAAGCAATTCATAAGCATCTAAAACCTCTTCCGGTACTTCTGCAGAAATAGTTATAGCCGGAATACCAAGCTTTGCTGCGACTTCAATCTTCTCAGTATCTGAACGCTTACAAATATAAACATCAGGACTGAATGTAGCAAGTGCCTCCGCATCAAGATTTATATTACCAATATTTCCGGTTTCTACTATTACTTCATCCACCATACGTACAAAAGATTTACTTTTAAAATTTGTAGCAAGAACCCTGTCTGACATTTGAAGTGTTACAAGAAAAGGGGTAACTACACCGTAGGTTGAGCCTACGGTATTTTTCTCTGTATCTGCAGGGATTTCAACTTTTCTACCTGACATATCCGTAACAGTAATTGTTTCTTTTTTAGGTTTCACTTCTGTTTCTTTTCTCTCATTTGAACATGCCACTAAAGAAAAGCACATATTAATAACAAGAAATAGTGCTAAAATTTTATTTAAATTTGTCTTTTTCATATTTTCTATTTCTCCCAAAAAAAAATAATAAGCAGTTCCCTTTGTTTAAAAAGGGAACTGCCAAAAGACATAATAAAATAAGATATAACCAATCTGTTATAACCTTATCGTCATACCTGTTCACAGTTTTCTTTCCAAACACGGGAGGCATGCATTTTCTCTACACACCCATTGGCCCAAAAGGGCTCGAAAGCTGATTTTCAAAAGTACGGTACTATTTTACACTATATTATAAAGGTAGTCAATCAATCTGCCATAATATCCACGCATACATTGCTTCTGTTTTTCTTACGAAGGGAGCATTTCCATATCTTTTTTCAAGATATTTATATACCCTGTTTATCTCTTCTTCATTTGGATCTCTATCTCGAATTATACTTTCAGCAATCTGTTCCGCCGTCTCTAAAGACAGCTCATATTTTTCTTCTGACTCATCTTCATAATAGTCAATTTTTGGGAAACGCCCCTTATGCCAAAGAATATTCCAAATAGAATATGGGGAACTGTTGCCCCAACTGCTTACCAACTCTTTTTCAAACACATTTATGCAAATCTCATCTTTAAGACTGTCTTTTAAATAAACAAAACTACTGTTAAATGCCCATTTTCTTGTTATCTGTTCAATTTTTTCAATTGATTTAAGACTATCCACAGCAGGAGTCAGTGAAGTAAATACAAAATCAAACTTTTTTTCCCATTGAAGTTCTAAAACTGATTGTGTAAGAAAATCCGCTTCCTGAAACCTTATATTTTTTAATCCTGCTTCCTTTGCATTTTCTTTACAGTATTCAAGCATAATTGGAGATATATCTGAACAAGTTACAGATTTTACATACTCTGCCATTTTCACAGCATACTTTCCGCTACCACAACCTAAATCTAAAACGTCAAAACTGCTTTCAAGCACAGCATTTTTCAAGAGAAAATCTATCAAAGCATCTACTTGTCTTATCTTCCTTTCTCTTGTTTCTTTAGAATCACTTTTCCAATTTTTCGCTTTTCTATCCCATGTTTCCTTATTATGAACCATACCATCTTTTGGTTTTGAATCTTGCCAAAGTTTATCAAAATATTCTATATCCTTCATTTTTTACCCCTGACACTATACCTCTGATGAAAAGAATTCAAGAAACTCTTTTGTTTCATCTCGATCCGGATCATTTAAAACTTTATCTACATCGCCTGTTTCAATTACCTTACCATCCTTCATAAAAATGACTTTATCCGCAATGCGTTTTGCTTGATTTATTGAATGAGTAACAAAAATTATTGTAACATTTTCTTCTTTGTTTACTCTTACAAGAAGCTCCTCTGACAACCTTGTAGATTCAATATCCATCGCCGCTGTCGGCTCATCAAGAAGTAACACTTTCTCACCGGATAAAAGCACTCTACAAAGAGCCATTCTTGCTGTTTCTCCACCCGAAAGCTTATTCGCCTGTTGCTTTGCAAGATTATTTATTTTTAATTCTTCAAGTAATTTAAAAGCTCTCTTCGTATCTGCCTTTTTATTTTGCGATGTAAGTAAAACATTGTTAAGAGTATTCATTGCAAAAGCATAATTCTTTTGTGGCATAAAACAAGCTTTTTGTCCATTTAAATCTATTTTTACATCTTTATCGTCTGATTTTATAATTCCAAAAAGCATTCTAAGAAAAGTTGATTTACCGCATCCATTAGCACCAACAATTGCATAGATTTTTCCTGTTTCAAAATCAAACTGTTTTATATCAAGTACAATTTTACCACTGTACACTTTTTTCATGTTTAATACTTTCATCTGCGCACCGTCCTTTCAGACAAAAGGTGCACAATGATGTTCACAAGCAATGAAATCATCATTAAAATAATTCCAATTGCCATTGCTCTGGTAAAGTCACCTCTACTGGTGTAATTCATAATTGCAGTAGTCATGACATTTGTTTTATATACAATGCCTCCACCAACCATTGATACCGCGCCCACCTCAGCAATTGCTCTGGCAAATCCGGCAAGGTAGGTTGAAAAAATTTGATACTTACTTTCAAGTACTGTAAGTTTAAAAGTTTTAAAAGAGCTTAAATTAAGACCTTTTGTAGTTTCGAGAATTCCCGGCACTAATCCTGATAAAAAGGTTTCCGTATTCCCCGCTACAATTGGAGTAATCAACATCACCTGCGCAACTACCATACCTTTAATTGTATACAGAAGTTCTAACATACGAAGCGGACCAACGCCAGAAAAAAGAATATAGCATAAAAGACCACAAACTACAGGCGGCATACTCATAAGTGTACGATTAATCACTATAAAAACTTTTTTACCGGGAAGTTTTGTTAATGTTAAAAAAGCCCCAAGTGGCACCCCTAAAAGGAGTGCCACGATGGAACTTGAAAAGCACATTTTTAAAGTTGTAACTATTATGTGTATGAGCGAGTCATCATTTGTCAACATCAGCTCAATTGCTTTTTCAATGATATTTAGCATAACCCACCAAAAATATTAGCCAAGATTAGCAAGAAACTCCTCATAATTCTTTGATGCTGTAAGGAATGTAGCCTTATCTGTAAGAAGATATGCTCCCTGCTCATCAGCCATCTTTATACAAGCGCCCATACCTGCATTAGCTGAGATATACCAATCTGTATAATCCTTAAATGATTCAGCTTCTGTTGTAATACCAAGTTTTTCATCCCAAAGCTTAATTTCAGCTTTATGTGTTCCTGATTCATCTCCACGAGAAATAAACTTATGTTTACCTTCTGCAATAGCTGCCATAGCAGCCTTTACATCAGCGGCATCTTTAACACCTGCCGGGTCAGCCTTTGGACCAACAAGCACAAAATAATTATACATAAATGTAAGTCTTTCAGCCTTTTGACCATCAACTTTTCTAGCATAGCCTGCCTTAATAAAGTCTTCTTCAGAAGACTTTGAATGAACAAGAATAACATCAGCATTGCCCATTTTAGCATTAGCAATTGATTTACCTGTTCCAGCCGAGAATACCTCTACCTTATAGCCATACTTAGTCTCAAAAGTTTTAAGGATTTCACCAAGAAGTCCAGAGTCGTTTACAGAAGTTGTTGTTGAAAGACGAATTGTCTTTGTTTCTTCTGTAGCCTTAGCTATTTCAGCTTTTGACTTTGGAGTATCTTCCTTAACTGTGAAAAGGTTTTCGCCATATGTTTCTTTACCATAAGCTGCCACAGCGGTTAGACCTTCTTCTGAAAGAAGCCAATTAATGAAAGCATCTGCACCTGCTGTGTTGATCTTCACATCTGCAACCGCTTTTCCATCAGCATCTACCCATTTTGCTTTAGCATTTACAGCAATAACAGAGTAGTTGTTAATCATTGCCTCATCCTCTTCTTTGAGGATTTCAAGACTCAACTTCTTTTCTGGCGCCTTTGATTCTTCTGGTTTTTCCTCTGCAGGTTTCTTTGCACAAGCTGCAAACGAGAAAATAATAGCAAAAGCCATCAAAAGTGCGATGATTCTACGTGTTCTTTTCATATTTAAGAACTCCCTTTTAATAATATTTTCCCCCTTGCTCTTAAATCCACCACGCTTAAAAGCCTTATAAATTTTACCATAATAAAAAAAAGTGGTCAACTTTAACGAAAAAAGTTAATTAACAGAATAAAAAGTGGTCAACGTACCCGTTGACCACTTTAATTATGTTATAGATTACAAATTGTTGTTAGTTATAAATTTTGCTGTATTAATCAAACAAGCTCAATGATGCACATTTCAGCTGCATCGCCACGACGTGGACCTGTCTTAATAATACGGCAGTAACCGCCGTTTACATCCTTGTACTTTGGACCAATTTCATCAAAGAGTTTCTTTACTACGTCCTCTTTTGTAACGTATGCAAGAACCTGTCTCTTTGCAGCAAGTGTATCGTTCTTAGAGATAGTAATCATCTTTTCTGTCATTGAACGAACTTCCTTAGCGCGGGTAACGGTGGTTTCAATTCTACCATTTTCAAGTAAATGAGTAACCATGCCACGAAGCATCGCTTTGCGGTGGTCACTTGCTCTTCCGAGCTTTCTTGTACCTGGCATTTGTAAACACTCCTTCCCTTATTCGTCTTCCTTACGAAGAGCAAAGCCGAGTGAATCAAGTTTAGTTACAACCTCATCAAGAGATTTTTTACCAAGGTTACGAACCTTCATCATTTCAGCTTCTGTCCTATTTGTAAGATCTTGTACTGTATTAATGCCCGCTCTCTTAAGACAATTAAATGAACGAACAGACAAATCAAGCTCTTCAATGGTCATCTCAAGAATCTTTTCTTTTGTATCGTCTTCCTTCTTTTCAAGGATTGTATCATCAAGTTCTTCTGCTGACAAATCAATGAATAAAGCGAGATGATCGTTGAGGATCTTGGCACCGAGTGCTACGGCATCCTTGGCAGAAATTGTACCGTCTGTCCACACTTCAAGAGTGAGCATATCATAGTCAATTCTCTGACCAACACGTGTGTTCTCAACTGTATAATTCACCTTAAGCACAGGTGTATAAATTGAGTCGATTGCAATAACACCGATGATTGGCTGCATTTCTTGCTTTTTTCTTTCAGCAGAAATATAACCACGGCCCTTATCAACAGTCATTTCCATTGAAAGCTTTGCATTCTTATCAAGAGATGCAATGTGAAGTTCCGGATTTAAGATTTCAATTTCTGAATCGCCCTTAATATCACCAGCTGTAACTTCGCATTGACCTGAAGCTTCAATGTAAATTGTTTTTGGACCTTCGCCATTAATCTTTAAGATAACGCTCTTTAAGTTAAGAACTATATCCGTTACGTCTTCTTTAACGCCTGGAATAGTTGAAAACTCATGTAAAACTCCGTCAAACTTAACTGATGTAATAGCATATCCTGGAATATATGAAAGAAGTACACGACGAAGGCTATTGCCTATCGTGGTACCAAAACCTCTCTCAAGTGGTTCAAGAGTGAACTTGCCATAAGTATTGCCTTCAAGATTGAGACATTCAATCCTAGGCTCTTCAAAACTTACCATTCAAAACCCTCCTTAGAAATTATAACGTAGGCCTTATGCTACATTATTTGGAGTAGAACTTATACTGCATTATTTAGAGTAGAACTCAACAATGCTTTGCTCATCAGCTGGAACAGCGATTTGGTCACGATCTGGAAGTGTAATTACTTTGCCAGATGTACCATCTTTTTCAAGCCAAGTTGGAACTGGTCTTGAGCCGTTAGCTTCAAGAATTGCCTTAAAGCTATCAGTACCAGCACTTTTCTCCTTAATTGATACTACGTCTCCTGCTTTAAGAAGATATGATGGAATATCAACCTTCTTACCATTAACCCTGAAATGTCCATGAACAACAAACTGTCTAGCTTGTCGACGTGAATTTGCATACCCTAATAAGTACACTACATTATCAAGGCGGCTTTCGCAGATTCTAAGTAGGTTTTCACCTGCCATTCCTTCTTGCTTTTCAGCCATAAGGAAATATTTACGGAATTGTCCTTCCTGAACACCATAGTATCTACTTGCCTGCTGTTTAGCACGAAGCTGGATACCATATTCAGAAATCTTTTTGCGGCCTTGGCCATGTTGACCAGGGGCATATGAACGACGCTCGAAAGCGCATTTGCCTGTGTAACATCTGTCACCCTTAAGGAAAAGTTTCTTACCCTCACGGCGGCACTGTTTACAAACCGCACCGGTATATCTTGACATATTGTTGCACCTCCTGTTATACGCGTCTTCTCTTTGGTGGGCGGCAGCCATTGTGTGGAATTGGTGTAACATCCTTAATAGATGTTACATCAAGACCTGCTGTCTGCAATGCACGGATTGCAGCCTCACGTCCTGCTCCCGGACCCTTAACATAAACTTCAACAGTTTTCATACCATGTTCAATTGCAATCTTTGCAGCTGTTTCTGCAGCTGTTTGAGCAGCAAATGGGGTTGACTTTTTTGAGCCTCTAAAGCCCATTTCGCCAGCTGAAGCCCATGATACGGCGTTACCCTGTTCATCAGTAATTGTAACGATTGTATTGTTGAAAGTGGATTGGATATGTGCCGCACCGCTTGCTATATTCTTGCGGTCACGACGTCTACGTGTGGCTGTGGTCTTTTTACCTGAACCTTTAATCGCCAATTGTACCCCTCCCTAATTACTTCTTCTTGTTTGCTACTGTTCTCTTTGGACCCTTGCGAGTACGAGCATTCGTCTTAGAACGCTGACCTCGTACCGGAAGTCCTTTTCTATGACGAATACCACGGTAGCAACCGATTTCTATAAGTCTCTTCACATCAAGAGCTGTTTCTCTTCTGAGGTCACCCTCTACTTTTACATTATGATCTATGTACTCACGAAGCTTTGAAACATCTTCTTCAGTTAAATCCCTTGTCCTAACATCAGGATTTACACCCGTGGCAGCAATGATATCTTTTGCTGTCTTAGCACCTATACCATAAATGTAAGTGAGAGCAACTTCAATTCTCTTATCTCTTGGTAAATCTACACCTGAAATACGAGCCATTGTCTATACCTCCATAATAGTGGTTTTAAAAGAGAGCTAATCTTAGCCCTGGCGTTGTTTGTGTCTAGGGTTTTCGCAAATAACCATAATTTTGCCTTTGCGTTTAATCACCTTGCACTTATCGCACATTTTCTTTACAGAAGGTCTGACTTTCATTATGTTACCTCCTAATACTTTAAAACTTTAATCGCTTATTGTTCATTCTTTATTTTAGTTATTTAGAACGCCATGTTATACGCCCGCGTGTAAGGTCATATGGCGACATTTCGACCGTTACTTTATCGCCTGGAAGAATACGAATATAGTTCATTCGAAGTTTTCCAGAAATGTGGGCTAAAATTTGGTGACCATTTTCGAGTTCTACCTGAAACATTGCATTTGGTAGTGCCTCTACAACAGTACCTTCTATTTCGATCATATCCTGCTTTGACATAAACTAAACCTCCAAATGTTTCGAGCTCTTACACCATAGTTAAAATTACCGGACCGTTGTCCGTAATTGCTACAGTATGTTCAAAATGAGCAGAAAGTTTTCCGTCGGCTGTCTTTATCGTCCAACCATCGGACAATTGTTTAATTTCATAAGTACCTTCGTTTATCATTGGTTCAATAGCAATTGTCATACCTGGTAATAAACGTATGCCTCTGCCGGCTTCACCGAAGTTTGGTACACTAGGTTTTTCATGAAGATTCTTACCAATACCGTGTCCCTCAAATTCTCGAACAACACTATATCCTCTCTCTTCGCAATACGATTGAATCGCATGTCCGATATCTCCGATTCTGCCACCCGCAACAGCTACCTTAATACCTCTGTAAAGTGACTCTTTGGTAGTGTCACACAATCGTTGTGCTTCAGGGCTAATCTGACCCACAGCAAATGTGGCGGCATTATCACCGTTATATCCATTAATTTTTGCGCCAAGGTCGATTGACACTATGTCGCCTTCCTTAAGGATTCGGTCTTTACTCGGAATACCATGAATAACCTCGTCATTTATGGAAATGCATGCGGTGTTAGGGAAATTATAAAGTCCCAGGAAGTTGGGTTCTGCTCCCTGTTTAACTATAAAATCATGGGCAATCTTATCAATTTCCCAAGTGGAAACACCTGGTTTGACTGCCTCACCGGCTACCTTTAGTGCTTCCGCAGAAATCCTGCAAGCCTCTCTCATGAACGCAAGTTCACGGCTAGTCTTTAGCACTATCATGCTTAATCCTCCAATGCCTTTTCAATGTGTGCTGTAATTTCAGCAACATCGCCAAGACCATCTACTATTTCAAGCTTTCCATGCTCTTCATAGTATTTCTTTAATGGCTCTGTTTGTTTATGATAAACACTAAGTCTATCCGCAACTGTTTCTGGAGCATCGTCCTTACGCTGAATAAGTTCAGCACCACAGCTGTCGCAAATGCCATTTTGTGCAGGCTTTTTGAATTCAAGGTGATAAGATGCACCACAAGTGCCGCATACTCTACGACCTGTCATTCTAGCCTTGATGTTTTCGTCTGGAACTTCAATATCGACAACTTTATCAATTCTAACTCCCATTACATCAAGTGCTTTCGCCTGAGGGATTGTTCTTGGAAAGCCATCAAGAATAAAACCATTTTCACAATCACCTTTTGCAAGGCGTTCTTTGATGATTCCAATAACAACCTCATCAGGAACAAGCTGTCCTGCTTCTATAAACGCTTTAGCTTTGAAACCCATTTCTGTGCCGGACTTCAAAGCTTCGCGAATAATATTTCCGGTAGAAATAGTTGGAATGTTATACTTTTTAGCAATCAATTCTGCTTGTGTGCCTTTACCTGCACCCGGAGCGCCAAGAAAAATTATATTCATTATAGGTATTCTCCTTTTTAATCAAGGAATCCCTTATAATGACGCATCATCATTTGAGACTCAAGCTGACGTACAGTTTCAAGAGCAACACCAACCAAAATGATAACAGATGTACCACCAAGTGAAATATTCATTGGTCTACCGCAAAGATGGGTAATCTGTGTAAACACAATTGGTAAGATTGCAACAACACTTATAAGAAGAGCACCAAGCAATGTGATTCTTGAAAGGACTTTTGCAATATAATCGGATGTTGGCTTACCCGGTCTAATACCTGGAATTGAGCCGCTATTTTTTCTAAGATTATTTGCCATTTCAACAGGGTTATACTGAATTGTTGCATAGAAATATGCAAAGAAAATAATCAAGAGAAAATATACAATTCCGTAGAACCAATTTGTTGCATTAAACAAACCAAAGAATTTATCCCAGAATCCACCTTCTTTAACTTTGATAAACATTTGAAGAGTTGGTGGAAGTGAGAGAATTGAACTTGCAAAAATGATTGGCATAACACCGGACATATTAACCTTGATAGGCATATTTGTGTTTTGACCACCATACATCTTTCGACCTACAACCCTCTTTGCATATGCAACCGGAAGTCTTCTTTCAGAGTTGTCCATCCATACAATAAATATTACAAGAGCAACCATAATAATGAGTGCTAATGGAACAAACAAATAATAAAGTCCACCATATGGAAAATGAGCAAAAATCTGTGTAATTGTCGCGGGTATACGCGAAACTATACCTGCAAAAAGAATCATTGAAATACCATTTCCTATTCCCTTTTCGTTGATAGATTCACCCATCCACATAAGTAGACACGAACCTGCTGTTAAAACAAAAATTATTACAAGTGCTTGGAAAACTTTTGATGCTCCTTCATAAGCAATATCAGGTGAACTTAAGTAACCTTGGTTACCAAGATAAAAATAATATGCTGTTGACTGAAGCATAGCAATTACTGCTGCACCTATTCTTGTATAAAAAGCAATCTTTTTCCTACCTTCTTCTCCTTCTTTTGCAAGCCTCTCAAGAGGAGGAATTGCAACCGTAAGAAGCTGAAAAATAATTGATGAATTAATGTATGGTGTGATCGACATTGCAAACAATGTTCCGTAATTAAAAGCATCACCGGTCATCATACTAAGGTAATTCATAAAATTACCTTCAAGACTGTTTCCAAGAATACCCACTGAATAATCAATAAATGTAAACGGAACCGGAATTGCTGCACCTACTCTAAACAAGAAAAGAATAAGTGTTGTATAAAGCATTTTTTTTCTAAGTTCTGGTACTTTAAAAGCGTTAGCAAGTGTTTGCAACATTTTAAACCACCTCTGCCTTTCCACCGGCTGCTTCTATTTTTTCCATAGCAGTCTTTGAATAAGCTTGTACCTTAACAGTAAGCTTCTTTGTAAGCTCTCCATTACCAAGTACTTTTATACCATCAAGTTCCTTTTTAATTAAACCAGCATTTTTAAGAGCTGCTACATCAACAACATCACCGTTACTAAACTTCTTCTCAAGATCAGAAATATTCACTGTAACAATTTTTTTAGCAAAGATATTATTGAAGCCTCTTTTTGGGAGTCTTCTCTGTAAAGGCATCTGTCCACCTTCGAAACCCGGATGCATACCTTTACCTGATCTTGCGAGTTGACCCTTATGTCCCTTACCAGCAGTTTTACCATGACCAGAACCTGGGCCTCTACCTACACGCTTTGCGGCTTTCTTTGAGCCTGCTGTAGGTGTGAGTTCATGCATTTTCATTTATTTGCACCTCCTAAGTCTTAAGCTTTGGTTACTTCTACAAGGTGAGAGATCTTATTAATCTTACCCTGAGTTTGGGGATTATCAGGCTGAATTGTTATATCGCCTATTCTATGAAGGCCAAGGGACTTTGCGGTTGCAAGCTGATCCTTCTTGCTTCCGATGAGACTCTTTACAAGTTTTATTTCTACAGTTTCAACTTTAGCTTTTGCCATTTAAACCGCCCTCCTTAACCTAAAATTTCTTTTACTGATTTGCCACGAATTTCAGCCACTTCTTCAACCGTACGAAGTCTTGAGAGCCCATCAAGTGTAGCTCTTACAACATTAACCGGATTATTTGAACGAAGTGCCTTTGAACGAATATCCTTAATACCTGCTGTTTCAACAACAGCACGAACCGGACCACCAGCAATAACACCGGTACCTGGTGCTGCAGGTTTTAGAATTACAACGCCTGCACCGAACTTACCGATTATTTCATGAGGGATTGTTGATCCCACCATAGAAATTTTAATCATATTCTTCTTTGCATCATCAATACCCTTGCGAATTGCATCTGGAATTTCACCGGACTTACCGATACCGAAGCCTACAGAGCCATTTCCATCACCAACCACTACGAGAGCAGCAAATTTATATATACGTCCACCTTTAACTGTCTTTGATACACGGTTAATGGTAATGACACGCTCTTGTAACTCTGAATTAGAAGTATCTATCTTAGCCAAAAGTTATTCCTCCTTACCATTTTTAGAACTTGAGGCCGCCCTCACGGGCACCTTCAGCGAGTTCTGCAACACGACCATGGAATACATAGCCACCACGATCAAAAACTACTTCCTTAATCTTTTTCTTAGCTGCTCGTTCAGCAATAATTTTGCCAACTTCTCTAGCAGCTTCTTTGTTTCCGCCATATTTCTCGAAGGTCTTCTCATTTGTAGAAGCGCTTACGAGTGTGGTTCCTGCTTCATCATCAATGATTTGAGCATATATGTTGCCTAGTGAGCGGTAAACACAAAGACGTGGGCGCCCGGCAGTACCGAAAATTTTCCCGCGTACTCTCTTATGACGCTTAAGACGAGCTTTGTTACTACTTGTCTTGTTAACCATATTATTTCACTCCTTTTATGCTGTACCGCCTTTACCGGCTTTACCTTCTTTACGACGAACATATTCGTCTACATACTTAATACCTTTACCTTTGTATGGCTCCGGTGGACGTTTCTCACGAATTTCCGCAGCAAACTGGCCAACCTTCTGTTTATCAATACCTGAAATAAGAATTTTATTTTGACCAGGTGTTTCGATTGTGATGCCATCTGGAGCCGGCATAATAACCTGATGTGAAAGTCCTAGATCTAATACAAGATTTTGACCTTGAAGTTGAGCACGATAACCCACACCATTGATTTCAAGTGTCTTTGAATATCCGTTTGTAACACCGTCAACCATATTAGCTATAAGTGTTCTTGTAAGACCATGAAGAGATTTGTTTTCTTTGCTGTCGTTTGGACGAGAAATAAGAATTTCTGCACCTTCAATTTCAACCTTCATGTCCTTATGCACTGTTCTGATAAGTTCGCCTTTTGGACCTTTAACAGTAACAGTGTTTCCATCGATTTTTACATCAACGCCAGCCGGAATAGCTATTGGCATTCTGCCTATTCGAGACATATTACTGTTCCCCCTTACCAAACAAATGCGAGCACCTCGCCACCTACATGGGCTTTGCGAGCATCTCTATCTGTCATAATACCTTTTGATGTTGAAAGAATAGCAATACCAAGACCTCTCATTACATGTGGCATATTTTCACAGTCAGTGTAAATTCTAAGGCCTGGTTTTGATACTCTTTTAAGTCCGGTAATTACCTGTGACTTATTTGGACCATATTTTAGTGTAATTTCAATTACACCCTGCCTACCGTCTTCTTCAACAATAAAGCTTTTAATGTAACCCTCATCAACAAGAATCTGAGCAATAGCCTTCTTCATGTTGGACGCGGGAATTTTAACTGTATCGTGTTTAGCTGCATTAGCATTTCTAATTCTTGTAAGCATATCTGCTACTGAATCTGTGATTTGCATTTGCGTTCCCTCCTTTTGTTATTGCTCAATAATTACCAACTTGCCTTCTTGACACCCGGGATTTGACCCTTGTGTGCAAGTTCTCTAAAACAAATACGACAAATACCATATTTTCTGAGGTAGGCACGTGGTCTACCACAAATTTTACATCTATTGTAATTTCTGGTTGAGTACTTAGCCGGACGAGCCTGCTTAACTCTCATTGCTTTCTTAGCCACTTGTCATACCTCCTTATCTAGCAAATGGAGCGCCCATAAGTGAGAGCAACTCTTTTGCTTCTTCATCTGTTTTTGCTGTTGTTATAAAACTGATATCCATACCACGGATAGCATCAATCTTATCGTAATCTATTTCCGGAAAAATTAGTTGTTCTTTAACTCCCAATGAATAATTACCTCTGCCATCAAATGAATCCGGATTAATTCCTCTAAAGTCTCTTACTCTTGGAAGTGCCAAGTTAAAAAATCTATCGAGGAATTCATACATTCTCTCACCGCGAAGAGTAACCTTTGCACCAATTATCATGCCTTCACGAAGTTTGAAGTTAGCTACTGATTTCTTTGCCTTACAAAGAACCGGTTTTTGACCGGTAATGATTGAAAGATCAGATACAATTGCATCGACAACTTTCGCATTATCCTTTGCATCTCCACAAGCTACATTGATAACAATCTTTTCAAGCTTTGGAACTTGCATTACGCTCTTGTACCCAAATTTTTTCATAAGCGCAGGAGCTACTTCTTTAACATACATATCTTTAAGTCTTGCCATAAGGTTTAGCTCCTTTCTTATTCAAACTGTGCACTACATTTTTTACATGTGCGCATTTTTTTGCCACTCTTTTTATCAATGGCATGACCTACACGTGTTCTTTTGCCACACTTAGGACAAACTAGCTGCACCTTATCAGCATAAAGAGCACTCTCTGCTTTTATCAGTCCACCAGCTTCGCCCATTTTACGAGGCTTTACGTGTTTTGTGATGATGTTGATACCCTCAACAATTATCTTACCCTCAGATGGTGCAACCTCAAGAACCTTGCCTTTCTGGCCACGGTACTTACCATTGATAACGATAACTTCATCACCTGTTTTAACATGAACTTTACTCATTATCCTTTGCACCTCCAATTAAAGCACTTCCGGAGCAAGACTCAAAATCTTTGTGAAATCTTTTTCACGAAGCTCTCTTGCTACAGGTCCAAAAATACGTGTCCCTCTTGGGTTTTTATCTTCTTTAATAATTACAGCAGCATTTTCATCAAAACGAACATAAGTACCATCATCACGACGAAGACCTTTTACTGTTCTTACTACTACTGCTCTTACTATTTCGCCTTTTTTAACACCGCCGCCCGGTGTTGCTTTTTTAACTGAAGCAACGATGACGTCCCCGATGTTGGCATACCTCCTGCCGGTACCTCCAAGCACACGGATACACATAATCTCTTTTGCGCCTGAGTTGTCGGCAACCTTGAGGTAACTCTGTTGCTGTATCACAGTGTTTCCCTCCTTAATTACTTAGCCTTTTCAATAATCTCAACTACGCGCCATCTCTTATCTTTTGAGAGAGGACGTGTTTCCATGATGAGAACTCTATCGCCTATTTGACACTTGTTTTCTTCGTCATGTGCCTTAATTTTTACTGTGCGATTTATAATCTTTTTATAAAGCGGATGCTTTACTCTTTCTTTAACTGAAATAACTACAGTTTTGTCCATCTTGTCAGATGAAACTATACCAACTCTAGTTTTTCTAAGATTTCTTTCACTCATAGCTTAATCCTCCGTTTTCTTACGCATTTTCACCGTGGAGTTCAATATCACGCTGAATTGTCTTAATTCTCGCAATATCTTTCTTTACGGCCTTAATACGCATTGGATTTTCAAGCTGATTTATAGCCTGCTGGAAGCGAAGCTTGAAAAGTTCATCCTTAAGTTCAAGAAGCTTTGCATCAAGTTCAGAGGCTGACAATTTTCTAAGTTCTGTTGCTTTCATTATTTGACATCCCCCTGTTCTTCCTTAGTTACAAACTTACATTTGATAGGAAGCTTCATAGCTGCAAGACGCATAGCCTCGCGAGCAAGTTCTTCATCAACTCCAGCGATTTCAAACATAACTCTACCAGGCTTTACTACTGCTACCCAATATTCCGGAGAGCCTTTACCTGAGCCCATTCGCGTTTCAGCCGGTTTTTCTGTGATTGGCTTATCTGGGAAAATTTTAATCCAAACCTGACCACCACGCTTAATGTATCGAGTCATAGCAATACGAGCTGCTTCAATTTGATTAGCTGTGATCCATGCCGGCTCAAGTGCCACAAGACCATATTTACCATAGGTAATTGTATTGCCACGAGTTGCCTTACCAGTGAGTCGACCTCTTTGGTGCCTTCTGTATTTAACTCTCTTTGGCATTAACATTATCTAGCTCCCCCTTCCTTTTTACTCTCCTTACGTGTATCGCGGAGCACTTCACCTTTATAAATCCATACTTTTACACCGATACGTCCATAAGTTGTATGCGCTTCAGCAAAACCATAGTCAATATCTGCACGAATTGTCTGAAGAGAAATGGTACCTTCATGATAGCTCTCTGAACGAGCAATTTCAGCTCCTCCAAGACGTCCTGATACTTGAGCCTTAATACCTTTTGCACCAAGTCTCATTGTTCTACCGATAGCAAGCTTTACAGCTCTACGATAAGAAACACGCTTTTCAAGCTGAGCTGCAATATTCTCTGCAACAAGTTGAGCATCAAGGTCCGGCTGCTTAATTTCAATAATATTAAGAGAAACATCTTTACCAAGTTTCTTTTCACATATAGCCTTAAGCTTCTCGATTTCAGAGCCTCCACGACCTATTACAATACCCGGCTTTGCACAATGAATATTAATGCGAACACGTTTCGCGTCACGCTCAATTTCAACCTTTGGTACACCTGCTGGTGCCAAAGTTTTGAGAAGGTATTGTCTGATCTGGTAGTCTTCGATGAGAGTTTCACTGAATTTATTTGGATCTGCATACCAGCGAGATTCCCATTCTTTAATTACGCCAACTCTAAAACCGGTTGGATTAACTTTCTGTCCCATGTTTTACCTCCTCCTATATTATTCTGCTTCCTTAAGCACAAGAGTAATGTGCGATGTCCTCTTATTGATTCTATACGCACGACCCTTAGCTACAGGTCTTATACGCTTGAGAGTTGGACCTTGGTCTACTGAACAAGCTGCTACATAGAGCTTTGATACATCCATGTCCTTATTCTCCGCGTTTGCAATTGCTGATTTTAAAAGTTTCTCAAGGTCTTCACACGCAGCCTTCGGTGTGTGCTTGAGAATAGCCATAGCTTTATCAACTGACTGATTTCTAATAAGGTCAAGAACAATCTGAACCTTACGAGGTGCGATTCTTACGAATGTTACCTTGGCTGTTGCTTCCATTAATTAACACACTCCTTTGACTTATTTACCGGTTTTAGAGCCGGCATGACCTCTATATGTTCTTGTTGGTGCAAATTCACCTAGTTTGTGTCCTACCATATCCTCAGTAACATACACTGGAACGTGCTTACGTCCATCGTGAACTGCGAAGGTATGACCAACAAAATCCGGGAAAATTGTTGAAGAGCGGCTCCAAGTTTTAAGAACAATCTTTTCTCCTGCTTCGTTCATCTTCTGAACTCTAGCAAGTAATTTAGGTTGTACATATGGACCCTTTTTTAAACTTCTACTCATTTATTCATATCTCCTTTCACGATTACTTTTCATTACGACGTCTTACGATCATGGCGTTAGACTTTTTCTTTTTGTTACGAGTCTTATAACCAAGAGCCGGTTTACCCCAAGGGGTAACAGGTCCCGGAAGTCCGATTGGTGCTTTACCTTCACCACCACCGTGTGGGTGGTCATTAGGGTTCATTGCAGAACCACGGACTGTAGGTCTAATACCTAAGTGACGTGAACGTCCTGCCTTGCCAATCTTAACATTTTCATGATCCATATTTCCTACCTGGCCAACTGTAGCCATACAGTTAATTGGAACATTACGAAGCTCACCTGATGGTAAACGTAAGAGAGCATGAGCTCCTTCCTTTGCCATAAACTGAGCCGCATTACCGGCAGAACGAGCAAGCTGCCCACCTCTACCCGGATAAAGCTCCACATTATGTACAAATGTACCGGTTGGTATGTTCGCAAGCGGAAGAGCATTACCCGGTTTAATATCTGCATTAGGACCTGCTTCCACTTTATCTCCAACCTTAAGACCTACCGGAGCTAAGATATAAGCCTTCTCACCATCTTCATACTGAATAAGTGCAATATGAGCTGAACGGTTTGGATCATATTCAAGAGTCATTACTTTTGCCGGAACATCAAATTTCTGTCTCTTGAAGTCTATAATACGATACTTTCTTCTATTTCCGCCGCCACGATGACGAACTGTAATTCTACCATAACTATTGCGTCCTGCATGCTTTTTAAGAGGAGCAAGTAAGCTTCTCTCAGGTGCAACCTTTGACAGTCCGGAGTAATCAACAACGGACATATTTCTTGTACCGTTTGTCATTGGCTTTATATTTCTTATTGCCATTTTCTTTCACACTCCTCTTAGATTACATCATGCCATCGAAGAACTCGATTGTCTTTGAGTCTTCTGTAAGAGTTACGATTGCCTTCTTCCAAGAAGGTGTATAACCCTGAAAACGGCCCTGACGGCGAAGCTTGCCGCGTACTGACATTGTATTTACTTTTGCTACTTTCACGCCGAAGAGTTCTTCGACTGCTTTAGCAATTTCAATTTTTCCCGCATCCTTAGCAACTTCAAATGTATATTTCTTTAAAGCTGTGTTCAGCATGCTTTCTTCTGTGATAATTGGACGGAGGATAATATCTTGTGCTAACTTACTCATGCATATACCTCCTCAATCTTTTCAACTGCTTCTTTTAAAATAACAACCTTGTTGCAGTTGAGAATATCATAAACATTAAGCATATTCACCAGTGTAACTTTAACACCCGGAATATTACGAGCACTCTTATAAACAATATCGTCTTTCTCCGGAAGAACTATAAGAGTTTTCTTCTCTTTACCAAGAGCTTCAAGTACTTCTATCATTTTTGCTGTCTTAATCTCTTTGAGGTCAAAACTTTCAAGTACTGTGAATTCATCGTTTGCTACCTTGTCAGAAAGAATTGAAAACATTGCAAGCTTTCTAACCTTCTTATTTATGGAAAAACCATATGTTCTTGGCTTTGGTGCAAACACAACACCACCATGTGTCCACAATGGAGAACGTATTGAACCATGGCGAGCACGACCTGTACCCTTTTGTCTCCAAGGTTTCCTTCCGCCACCTCTAACTTCTGCACGTGTAAGGGCGGATTGTGTTCCCTGACGTTGGTTAGCTAGATAATTTACTACTACAAGATGCACAGCTGACATATTTGGTTCAATTCCAAATATCTTTTCACTGAGATCCATAGTACCAACCTTTTTACCGGTTGCATTAAAAACTGATACGTTAGGCATAACTCAAACTCCTCCCTTATGAATTCTTAACGCTATCTTTGAGAACTACGATTCCACCCTTAGGACCTGGAATTGCACCCTTAATTGCAATAAGGTTGTTCTCTGCGTCTACTTTAACAATATCTAAATTTTGAATTGTAACTCTTTCAGCACCAAGATGGCCTGCGAATTTCTTTCCTTTAAATACTTTTCCCGGGTCAGCACAAGCACCGATTGAACCCGGATGTCTAACATTGGTACCTGTACCATGAGATTCATTAAGCCTTGAAAAATTCCAACGCTTAATTACGCCTGCCGTGCCCTTACCCTTACTTGTACCAATAACGTCTACTCTATCGCCAACTTCAAATGTATCGGCTTTAAGAACATCTCCTACGTTAAATGCAGCACAATCAGCAAACCTGAATTCCTTTAATGTCTTCTTTGGTGCTACATCAGCCTTTGCAAAATGACCTTGCATTGGCTTATTTACTCTATGCAATTTAACATCTCCAAATCCAAGCTGGACAGCTTCATAACCGTCATTTTCAACCGTCTTCTTCATTGTTACTGCACATGGACCAGCTTCAATTACTGTAACTGGAATCACATTTCCCTTTTCATCAAAGAGCTGTGTCATACCGATTTTCTTTCCGATAAGACCTTTTTGCATTATATATTCCTCCTTTGGTTATTGGTTGACTAAATATATTAGCCAACATGACTCTTACTGATGTCGTTTATGAAATTAAAGTTTAATTTCTATTTCAACACCAGCAGGAAGCTCAAGACCTGTCAAAGCTTCAACTGTTTTGTTTGAAGGTCTGAGAATATCGATGAGTCTTTTATGTGTGCGTTGCTCGAATTGCTCACGGCTATCCTTATACTTATGTACAGCACGAAGGATTGTAATAATCTCCTTCTCTGTTGGAAGTGGAATAGGACCTGAAACCTTAGCGCCGGTGCGCTTTGCTGTTTCTACAATCTTCTCAGCTGCGCTATCAACAAGATTGTGGTCATAACCCTTGAGTCTAATTCTAATTTTTTCTTTTACTGCCATTTTTTAATTCCTCCTAAAGAATTATGGCGGACCTTTGCTGTTTAGTTAATGTGTAATAAAGTACACATTGCCGGGCGTTTCTCGTATCAGAATTTAAAAAACCCTGGAAACGAGAGCTCCCGGGTAGCAAAACAACATAATAAGTTTCGCCCGGTTTAAAATCGGACATACTCCGCGAAAATTCCCCACCTTTAAAGGCGGCCACCTCTCGCATCATCGCATATCTACAAGCAAATTTAAGCTTAATTTTCTATATCCAAAATTCGCGTGCCCTAACATAATATCATAGTGATTTGTAAAACGCAACAATTTTTTTAAAGAATTTTCGTAAGTTTTTACCAAGGCTTTTTCAAAGAGTTTTATAGTTGTTTTGATAAAACAACTAAAACCCCAATATGTTGAAGCCTAAAAGTCTATATATACTAAATATCCTGTTTTATGGTAAACTAAAGTTGGTCTTGACCTACATCACCAAAGGGTATTATATTATAAAGGTATGTTATATAGGTTATATTTACTCTAAATTAATAATACCTAAAATACAACGGTATAGTGTGTGGGTGAAACTACTTAATATGTAAGTAAAACTGATTAACATGTAAATAAAACTGAAAAAATCTTTTGGAGGAAAAAATGTCAACACCTTTAGCGGATCGTTTGCGTCCAACAAGTCTTGATGAAATAGTAGGACAAGAACACCTTCTCGGAAAAGGAAAAACACTTAGAAAAATTATTGAATCTGGAATTATTCCAAATTTAATTTTCTATGGTCCTTCAGGAACCGGAAAAACCACTCTTGCAAATATAATTGCAACGCAAACGAACAGGACACTCTATAAACTTAATGCAACTAATGCTTCTATTTCTGATATCAAAGATATGGTATCGGATTTAGATACTTTAATGACGCCTAATGGAATTCTCCTATATCTTGATGAAATTCAATATTTTAATAAAAAACAACAACAATCGCTACTTGAATATCTTGAAAGTGGACAAATTACTATGATTGCATCCACAACTGAAAATCCTTATTTTTACGTATATAATGCAATTCTTAGCCGTTGCTCCGTGTTTGAATTCAAGGAAGTCTCTCCTGAAAATATTGAAAAAGCAGTGCTTCGTGCCTTCGACATTGTATCAAAAGAACTCGGTATAAAATTCAGCCTTGAAGATGGAGTTTCTTTGCAAATTGCAAGAGCAGCCGGTGGCGATGTAAGAAAAGGAATAAATACAGTTGAACTTATAAGTCTCGCAGCAGGAACAAATAAAAAAATTAAGGTAACTACAGAACTTATAACTGAACTCTGCGGGCACACTGCTATGAGATATGACAAAGCAGATGATGATCATTATGATATTCTTTCAGCATATCAAAAATCTATGAGAGGTTCAGATCCGGATGCCGCTTTACACTATTTAGCTCGTTTACTTGAAGCAGGTGACCTTATTTCTGCAATTCGCCGTCTTTTAATTTGTGCGTGCGAAGATGTCGGTCTCGCTTATCCGCAAATAATTCCAATTGTAAAATCCGCTTGCGATATTGCTCTTCAAGTTGGTCTTCCGGAAGCACAAATTCCACTTGCAAATGCTGTGATTCTTGTAGCAACCAGCCCAAAATCAAATTCAGCTTATCTTGGAATTAAGTCAGCAATGGATGATATTGCTTCCGGAAAAAGCGGACCAATTCCACGCACGCTTCAAAACAAACACTTCGACGGCGAAGACAATCAAAGCAAAGGACAATTTTACGAATATCCACACACATATCCAAACCATTGGATAGCTCAACAATATCTTCCAGACGCAATAAAAAATGCAAAGTACTATGAATACGGAAAAAACAAGTTTGAGCAAGCAACAAAGGCATATTGGGACACAATTAAAGATAAAAAATGAGTTTTTACTCGTTTTTTTGCTTAAATATTCATTCTATTTTCCAAATTAGAAAAAACTATATTCAAAGAGTTTTGAACAATTTGTTAAGATGCTTTCACACACGAAAATTGACACATGTAAGTTTTAAGTGAAACCCTTAAGCCCTATACCTATGCACATTTCGACAAAGGCTTATAACTATGAGCTTTGCTCATGTCAAGTATTTTTTTAAAAAACTTTACAGCTCAAAATTCATTTAATATTACAATCTGTATAATATTCTCAAGGGTATTTGTTAAAAACTCGGTTCAAAATGTGCAATTCTAATTTTTTCTTTCGCATTACTGCGTGTTTTGCCGCCTTTTTTAACTTTTTGTGGAAAAAATAAGGCTTGACAAAGGTTTCAATTACCATCCGTTAAAAGCACTTTACATCACAAAAAAATAAATAGCAAAATGTACATTTTTTTTCATTTTTTTTGGGAGGAAATTTTTTAAAAATGAATTCATTAAAAACGCAAAATAAATGCATAAAAATATTCAATATTTTTTCTCTCAATCTCAATTTGACTCTCGACTGTGGCCAAACTTTTCGTTGGGAAAAAAATGAAAACGGAAATTGGTGTTCCGTTGTGCATGGAAAATACATAGAGCTTTCTCAAAATTTAAATGAAGGCTCTATTACCTTTTATAATTCTAGTAAAAAGGAGATAGATAAGTATTGGAATCATTATTTTGATTTAGATAGAAACTATAATGAGATTTGCAGTATTCTTTCTGCCGACAAAAATATAAACAGAGCTATTACCGAATTTCCAGGTATTCACATACTCAATCAAGATCCGTGGGAAATTCTATGTTCCTTTATCATTTCTCAAAACAATAATATTCCTAGAATCAAAGGCATAATAGAAAGGCTTTGTGAGAATTTTGGTGATTTTGTTATTGAAAAGAATGATAAAAAATATTACTCTTTTCCTTCCGCTAAAAAACTTGCTACTCTCTCCATTGAAGATTTAGCACCTCTTCGTTCAGGATTTAGAGCTAAATATATAATTGATGCAGCAACAAAAGTTGCTTCCGGTGAAATAAACTTAACATCACTAAAAAATTTGTCTTTAGAAGAAGCAGAAACTGAGCTTATGAAAATAAAAGGAGTAGGAAAAAAAGTAGCCCATTGTGTCCTTCTCTATTCCTGCGAACAAATAGATGCTTTCCCAAAAGACGTATGGGTTAAAAGGATTATGAAAGAAATATATCCTAACGGTCTTCACCCTTGCACAAAAGGTATTAGAGGCATTGCACAACAATATCTCTTTCATTGGAGGAGAAATTCGGTTGATTTTAAATAACATGCTTAATCAAGATACAAACAATTTTCATTTCGTCAGAGAAATTCGGTTGATTTTAAATAGCACACTTAATCAAGACGATACTGATTTAATGAATCCTATATAAAACAAAGCAACTTACCCAAATCAACGACTTTTTAAGCTTTACTTTTTAATTAAATACGCATAAAAAAGACTGAACAGTTACTGTTCAGTCTTTTTGGTGACCCGGACGGGATTCGAACCCGTGTTACCGCCGTGAAAGGGCGGTGTCTTAGGCCTCTTGACCACCGGGCCGGGTGGTAGCGGGAGTAGGATTTGAACCAACGACACCCCGGGTATGAACCGAGTGCTCTAGCCAACTGAGCTATCCCGCCATTTTTAACAAGCGAAAGCTATTATAATATATTGATCTAAAGTTGTCAACAACCATTTAAGCCTATACTATCGCCTTTTTCAAGTCTTCAATTGTAGCAACAATAAGGTCTGCATTATGCTCTAAAAATTCTTCTCTACTACCAAAACCATATTCAACTCCAATGGATGTAACACCGGCAGAATTTGCTCCTTCTATGTCATAACTTCTATCCCCAACCATTGCAATTCTTTTTGAAGGTCTAACACCAAGGTCTTTACATGCTTCCAAAATAAGTTGTGTTTTATTAGATTCGTAATTTTTGAGATCAGGACCCTTTACAGAATCAAAAAATTCATCAGCACCAATGTGTGATACGGCAATGTCTAAAAAATGTTTTGGTTTAGATGAGGCAACCGCGAGTTTTACCCCTTGTTCTTTTAGCTCTTTAAGAATTTCCAAAAATCCCGGAAACACCTCACATTCAAAAACACCCTTATCAGCAAAATAAACCCTATATGTATCTACTAATTTTGAACTTAATTCTGAATCCACACCATATGCTGATTCAAAGCTTTCATAAAGAGGAGGACCAATAAAAGAATCCAGTTTTGCCTCGTCACCCACCGGAATATCAAATACTTTTAACGCAAACTTTATAGAATTTTTAATACCTAAAGAACTATCCGCAACCGTACCGTCAAAATCAAAAATTACCGCCTCATATTTCATGTTTATACCTCCTGAAATTCTTGTAAATTATACATCAATCTGCTATAATCGGCAATGGTGATTATATGTCAAATTCTAGGAGGCGAATAGCGCTTCTCGATGAACTTAGAGGCTTCCTCGTGCTATGTATGATTTTCTATCATGCATTTATTTTCATGTATGAACAATATGACATTGTATTTGGATATAAAGCTTATAATTTCTTTCTTCCTGTACAACCACATTTTTCATGCATGTTTATTTTTATATGTGGGATTTGCTGCAATCTATCTCACAACAACTTAAAAAGAGGTCTTAAAATCTTAATTATTGCACTCGCTTTAAATTTTATTACCATTATTATTCTTCCCAAACTAAGCTTTGTAAATACCGCTATATATTTCGGAATTTTAAATTTTTTCTCAATAAGTCTTATTCTCTATGCTCTTCTTGAAAAGTTCCTAACTAAAATTCCTCCTTTCGTCGGTATCCTTTTATCGCTTTTCTTTTTCTGGCTGTTTCGATTTTGGAGAAGTTCCGGAACAATATCGCTCTGGAAAGACATCTCATATACTGTTCCAGACTCTGCATACGAAATTAAATGGTTATTCCCACTTGGAATCCAATCACCCGAATTCTTCTCCGCAGATTATTTCCCATTAATTCCTTTCATTTTTATTTTCTTCCTTGGCGCCTTTTTTGGTGTTTGGATAAAAAAAGGATGTCTTCCAAGTTTTGCATATCAAGAACACAGTAAATTTCTCTCTTGGCTCGGTCAAAATTGCTTAATTGTATTTCTTATACATTTACCAATTCTTTATGTTATTCTTGAATTTTATACTTGGGTGGTGTCTCATATATGACAAAAAAAGAGCGCGCTCTATTCTGTATAAAGGCACTTAAAAAAGAATATCCGGATTCTCTCTGTTCCCTTGTTGCAGGCGACCCTTTCCAGTTGCTTGTCGCGACAAGACTGTCTGCACAATGCACAGACGCACGTGTTAATCTCATAACACCGGCCTTATTTGAAAAATATCCAACAACAAAAGACTTTGCCAATGCGAAAGTTGAGGACGTTGAAAAGCTTGTACATTCCTGTGGTTTTTATCGCACAAAAGCAAGGGATATTGTGGGTGCAGCTCAAATTGTTCTCGAACGATTCGGTGGCAGAGCACCTGACAACATTGAAGATTTAACATCACTTCCCGGAGTCGGTAGAAAAACTGCAAATATAATTATAGGCGATGTATATGGTAAACCTGCAGTAGTTGCTGATACACATGTTATCAGAATTACAAATCTATTAGGACTAGTAAATACTAAGGATCCTAAAAAAGTTGAATTTGAACTTAGAGAAATTTTGCCACCTGAAGAAAGTAACGATTTCTGTCACCGTTTAGTACTTCACGGCAGGGCAGTTTGTATTGCAAGAAGACCGCAATGCATTAAATGTTGTTTAAGTGACTATTGTAAAAACAAAGCAAACAAAAATAATTAGAAAACTAAAGAAAACAACAAGAAAAAAGAAAATAAATAAATTCTCAATCTTCTTATAGTTGCTCAAAAACAAAGAGCTTAAAGGTTGCTCCTTTAAGCTCTTTTTATATATCTCTTTCTGTTAAATAATATTGCCCAAACTGTCCAAACTATACTAATTCCAAGTGCAATTGATAACGCAGATTGAATTGTAATTTTAAAATAATCTAATGCTTCCGTCAAATTCCCTTGTACAAAATTACTCATTGAATAATAAAGAGAACTTCCCGGAATAAGTGGGATAATTGACGGAATGAGAAGGACTGTTGCAGGTGTGTTTCGAAATTTTGCAAGTATTTCTGCATACACAGAACAAAATGCTGCCGCCATCATTATTGCAAAAAAGACATTCTCTTCGCTCAAATTAAAAATCAAAAGAAATATTCCTCGAGTTAAAGCCCCACCAAAAGAAGCTGTAAAAAGATGTTCCTTTTCAAGCCTAAAAAGCAATGCAAATCCTAAAGAGCCAAGGGCGGCTGTAACTAATTTTATTACTTCAATATCCATATTTTAGCACCCCACTAACCAAATGGCCGACATGAATCCTATTGCAAGAGAACCAGCCCATATTATACTTTCGATAAACCTCATTGAACCGGCAACGGTATCTCCAACAAGGATATCTCTTATTGCATTTGTCATTGCAAGTCCGGGAATTAAAAGCATAATATCTCCAATTATAATCTTATCAGAATTAAGACCCTGAATAATTCGAGTAATGATACAAATTCCTACACCCACTATAAACGAACATGCTATATTGTAAATTACTTTGTTAGGTGCAAGAGGTAAAAGTTTTCTTTGAAATAGACAAATTAAAAGGCCAAAAATAGCCGCTACAATTCCGTCAAAAATATTTCCGCCAAAAAAGACAGCAAATGACCCCGCCGCAAGCGCTGAACCTATATAAAGACGTACCGGCTTTGTTGTAGGTTTCATCGCCTTTATAAATTCCTCTTCAAGTGCTTCAACAGTCATTTTTTCTCTACAAAAGCGTCTACTCAATGTGTTTATTCTTGCAAGCTTTCTAAAATCTGTTGAAGCATCACTTGTGAGTCTTCGGGTAAGAGTAATGTGAGCACCATCTGAAAGTTCCATTGTTACAACAATACTTGTTGTTATAACAAAAACATTCATTTCAATTGCACCGTAAGCAACACCCATTCTTGAGAGCGTATCTTCAACACGATTTACTTCTGCTCCACAATGCATCAATGCTTCGCCCATTTCAAGAAGCACTTGTAAAAAATCATAGGCTTCTGCTCTACTCTTTTCCACTGCCTCACATCCTTTAAAAAATTTTTAACGGCGGGCATATCGCCCGCCTTCATTTTATACTGTTATTCCAAGTAATTCAATTATTATTCCGGATAATACTCCTATTCCATAAAGAATTACAATTATTTTTGTATTCTCCTTTTGATCGCGATTTGTACGAACAAGTATTGCAATACCTATTCCCGCTCCCACAAGAAGGCCCGACATCATCGCACCGAATGAAAGTGCTCCTTCTAAGTACAGTTGAGTAATTACAACTGATGCCGCGCAATTTGGAATAAGACCAATAAGTCCTGCTACGATTTCACCAATTATCGGTTTATTTGTAATAAATCCTGTAAGGGCTTCCTCACCAACAAATTCAATTACAAAACCTAAGAAAAAAGAAACAATAAAGATAAAAACTGTAATCTTCAAAGTATGAACAATTGATGCTTTCAGTATATTATCCTCATGACAATTGCACTGTTCTTGTTCGCAAAAATGTTCAATTCTATGCTCAAAACTTTTATCTTTATGAAGTCGCCTTATAACAAAATCTACAACAAAACCTGCAATCATTCCTATTAAAAACTTCAAACCCAATATTTTTGCGGTAGTCGCAAAAGGAATCTGCTCCGATATAAAGATTGGAAGCATTTCATCTGAGGTAGAAAGATAAACAGCAAGTAACGTTCCGACAGTAATAACTCTTCCTGCATATAAACTTGATGCTGCTGCAGAAAATCCACATTGAGGAAAAACACCAAAAGCCGCACCAAAAAACGGACCTATTCTTCCACTCTTTTCAATTGTATGTTTTACCTTATCACTGGTTTTATGTTCTATAATCTCCATAATAAGATAGGTAACAAAGAGAAACGGTATGAGTTTTGCCGTATCTTTTGAAGCATCTATTAAAATGTCTATCATCATTTCCCTCATATTTTTTCACCCGCTATTTTCGATTTCTTTATTTCTTTATTTTTCTACTATTCCATCGCTTTGTTTCTCTACTTTCCATTGCCTTACTTCTCTACTATTCCATTGCCTTGCTTCTCTACTATTCCATTGCCTTGCTTCTCTACTATTCCATTGCCTTGCTTCTCTACTATT
>JAAYOC010000036.1 GCA_012520505.1 Oscillospiraceae bacterium | reverse complement strand
TTGTCTTTGTTTACGTATGGTAAATATAAACTCGATGAGAAACCTGACGGTGATTTTTCTTGGAAAAAATATTCTCCTTTTGGCTATTGTAAAATGGAAATGACGGAGACATCAAAACATTTTATTGCAAAAGGAATTGGTACAGCAGGTATTTTTTCTGTAGATTTATATTTTGATATTCCAAAGGGTGATGAATGTCTGACAATGGCAGTGCCTTTTAAAGAAGAACAACATTTTTATTTGAATAAAAAACAACATTGTATGCCGGTTACCGGTAGAGTTAAATTTGGTAAATTTGATGTAAATTTTGATCCTTCAGATTCATTTGGAACACTTGACTGGGGTCGTGGTGTTTGGCCATATCACAATAGGTGGTATTGGGGAGCGGGTTCGCATATTTTGCCTGACGGAAAACGTTTTGGTTTTGAAATTGGTTGGGGCTTTGGCATAATGGAAGCATTTACTGAAAACACTCTTTTTTATGATGGAAAAGCCCATAAAATCGGTAACCTTTTTTTGAAAAAACCGCATAGACATATGTGGTTTACAAAAGAATATATGAAACCTTGGGAATTCATTTCAGATGATGGGCGATTTAATCTCATATTCACACCGGACTATGATAACCACACAATAATTGGTATTCCTTTTGTTTTTTGTATGCATGTACATCAGCTTCATGGTAAATGGAATGGCACAGTTGTTCTTGATGACGGTACTGTGCTTGAAATTGAGAATATGACTGCTTTTTGTGAGCATTGTGATAACAGATGGTGATTAATTGTTAATTGGAAATGTGAAATTAAAAGGTCTTGCGCTCCTTGCCCCAATGGCCGGAGTTGCAGACAGAGCTTTCAGAGAGCTCTGCCTCTCCTATGGAGCGGCAGGCGTTACCTCTGAAATGGTGTCTGCAAAGGGCTTTACAATGGGAGACAGAAAGAGCGCTGAACTTCTAACTCTGTCCGAGTTAGAACATCCTGCCGCCGTTCAAATTTTTGGCTCTGAGCCTAAAATCTTAGCAAAGGCAGCGAAGGCAGCCCTTTCATACAATTCTGACTGGATTGACATTAACATGGGCTGCCCGACACCTAAAATTGTAAGGGACGGCGGCGGTGTTGCTCTTATGCGTGACCCTGTGCTTGCACAGGACATAGCAAGAGCAGTTGTATCAGAAGTAAAAATTCCGGTTACAGTAAAAATTCGCACAGGCTGGGACTTTGAAAATATTAACTGTGTTGAAATGGCAAAACGAATGGAAGATGTAGGTGTAGCTGCATTAACAATTCACGGCAGAACCAGAGAGCAGATGTATGCACTTCCGATTGATTATGACTCAATCGCCAAAGTAAAGGCTGCAGTAAGCATTCCGGTAATCGGAAATGGAGATATTGTAGACGGTCCTTCTGCCGCTAAAATGATTGAACTTACAAACTGTGATGCAGTTGCAGTGGGAAGGGGAGCTCAAGGCAGACCTTGGGTATTCCAGCAAATAAATGCTTATTTAAATGATGAAAGAATAATTCCAAACCCACCGCTTTCTGAAATTATGAGAGTAATGCTTTCTCATGTAGAAAAGATAATTGAATATAAAGGCGAATACATTGGAATAAGGGAAGCTCGAAAACATGCCGCTTGGTATGTTAGAGGAATTCATGGTGCAGCAAGTTACAGAAAGGAAATAGGCACACTTTCTTCAATGGAAGAGCTCATGCAACTTGTGAACAAAGTGTTAACAAATAATTGACTTTAGCATGCTAAAGATTTATAATATACGAGTATAAATGTATTATGTACGAAAATTGTGGATTTGATTCTGAAGGGTGTGGTTTATATACTCGAAGGAAGAAAAAGAACAATAGTAATATATAGTGCAATATTTTTTGCGGTTGTTGCCATTATTTTGATTGGCGTTGGTGTTAAGCCTACTGTTGAGTCGGAAAAAACATTTGTTGAAGATATGACTCCTCTTGCTGACATGATGATGGACGACCCTTCAGCACTCTCCGGCGATGTATGTATTTTAAAACTTCAGGATATCAATGCAACAGAAGATATTGTAATTCGTTTTAAAAACTTAGAAACGAAAGAAAAATATTTTATTACGTTTACGGATGAAAATAAATATCAAAAAAATGTAAAATATCTTTTACAACCCGGTACTTATAAACTCAAAATCACCGAAAAAGGTGAGCTTAAATTAAAACTTAGAGAAAAGAAAATTGAAATAAGTGCTGAAGATAAATTTATTCATATTAAATTCAAATAACTTAGATGCCTCCTTGCCGGATAATCCGGTAAGGAGGTTTAAATTGAATATTTAAAAATATTTTGGATTTGAAAATCCCAGGTGTTTTTTCTGTAAAATTTGTGTTCAATGTTGAGGTTTATGGCTTTTGATAATATAATAGTTATGGTTGTTTTATAGAACTTTCTTTTTGAAAGGAGAAATCTATGACAATGAAAAGAACAAAAATTGTTTGTACAATAGGTCCTGCTTCATCAAATGAAGAAATTATTTCAGATATGATTGATTCTGGAATGGATGTCGCACGTTTTAATTGTTCACATAGTAACTATGAAAGTTTTACAAAAGGTATTAAAATAATCAAAAAATTACGTAAAAAGAAAAATATACCTATAAGCTTGCTTCTTGATACTAAAGGTCCGGAAATTAGAATTGGACAAATGAAGAAAGATAGTTTTTTAGAAGAAGGCTCAGAGTTTGTCTTATATCCCGATGAAACTTTGGTTGGCAATAGTACTAAAGCCGGTCTTTCATTTCCGGATCTATCAATGTATTTAAAAAAAGATGATAGGATTTTAGTAGATGACGGTTTGATTTGCCTTAATGTGGAAAAAATAGAGGATAAACTTATTTTCTGTAAAGTTGTGTATGGAGGATATTTAAAGAGTAGAAAAAGTGTAAATATTCCCGATGTTGAAATTCCAATATCTTATGTTTCAAATCAAGACATTGAAGATTTAAAATTCGGTTATGCACAGGGTTTTGATTATATTGCAGCTTCCTTTGTCAGAAGTGCCAATGATATTGAAATTTTAAAAAGTCATTTGCATATCATAGGTTGGTCACAAGTGAAAATCATAGCAAAAATTGAAAATCGTCAAGGTGTTGAAAACATTGATGAAATTCTCAAAGTTGTCGATGGTATTATGATTGCCAGAGGAGACCTCGGTGTTGAATTTCCATTAGAGCAAATCCCTGCAATTCAAAAAGAACTTATCAGAAAAGTCATTCCTATGGGCAAGGTTGTAATTACTGCAACACAAATGCTTGAATCTATGGTTGATAATCCCAGACCGACAAGAGCGGAAACTACTGATGTTGCCAATGCTGTTTATGACGGAACTTCTGCTTTAATGCTCTCAGGTGAAACAGCCGCCGGAAAATATCCGGTAGATGCTGTTAAAACTATGAGTCTTATCGCAAAAACAACGGAACAAAATATTAATTATAAAAAGAGATTTTATAGTATTGACTCCCCATCGCATTCAACCATTACAAATGCAATTTCGCATGCAACCGTTATGACTGCGTATGACTTAGATGCGAAAGCAATTATATCGCTTACAAAGAGTGGTTCAACTCCAAGAATGGTTGCTCGTTACAGGCCAACTTGCAAAGTTATTGCTTGCACACCTGACGAGGAGGTTTATAATCAAATGAATTTGATTTGGGGTGTCATTCCACTTTTATTTGATGAAACAGATAGTACAGATGAACTCGTTAGAGGTGCAATTGAATCTTGTATTAAAAATAAACTTGTTGAAAAAGGCGATTTAATAGTACTCACAGCAGGTGTTCCTTTAGGAACTCCGGGCACTACGAATATGCTTAAAATTGATATTTGTTAAGTGTTAATTGAATATTTAAATGAGGGCACTTGAGGTTTTACTCAGGTGCCCTTTTATTTTGCTCTTTTAATATGCGTATGATATAATTAATTATTATTTTTGGAGATGTTTTATGAAGCTTTTACTTATCGATGGAAACAGCATAATTAACCGTGCTTTTTACGGTATAAAATTACTGACCACAAAGGATGGTCGGTTTACTAATGGTATTTTTGGATTCTTAAATATTTTTACTAAACTTTGTGATGATTTGAAACCGGAAGGTGTAGCTGTTGCTTTTGATTTGAAGGGACCAACCTTTCGACATGAACTTTATGACGGATATAAAGCAAATAGGACCGGTATGCCTCCCGAACTTGCCGAACAGATGCCGGTGTTAAAGGAACTTTTAACTGAACTAGGAGTTAAATGTGTAGAGCTTGAAGGTTATGAAGCGGATGATATTATAGGAACACTTTCAGCTGCTTGTCAGGAGAAAGACGAGTGTTTTATAGCCACGGGCGATAGAGATACATTTCAACTTGTAAAGGATAATGTGACAGTAATTTTGCCATCAACTAAAATGGGCAGAACAACTGTGACTTATTACACACCTGAACTTATAAAGGAAAAATATGGTATAGAACCGATCCAGATGATAGAAATAAAAGCACTCCAGGGCGATTCATCCGATTGTATTCCGGGTGTTGCCGGTGTCGGTGAAAAGACCGCAGGAGATTTAATTCAAAGATTTGGAAATATAGATTATATATACGAAAATTTAGAAACTCTTGATATAAAAGAGGGTGTCAGACAAAAACTTGAAAAGGATAAAGATAAAGCATATCTTTCAAAGACTCTTGGCACAATTCATCTTGAAGTACCGGTTTCAACAGACTTGTCAAAATACAAGGTAGGTCGTGGGGATAAAGCTGCTGCTTCAAAGATTCTTCAAGGTCTTGAGATGTTTAAAATGATAGAATCTTTAGGTCTTGATAAGCCTGATTTAGATGAAAAAAATGGTACTGAAGCTGAAAAAAATACATCTGTAAAGCCTTATCACTTTACAGATGACAATAAACTTTATATTTCCAGCATAGATGAGGCTGACTTTGCAGAATTGGAAAGTGCCTTGAAAGACCGTAAAATAAGGAAATATGTGGTAGATTCAAAGGCTATTTATTCTTTTGCAGAAAAAAATAATTTTGAAGTATTAAACATAGTATTTGATTCAAGCCTCGCGGCATATATTTTGAATCCGTCTGCAAAGGATTATTCTCTTGAGAGACTTCTTTTAGAATATTCTGCCGGAAATTTTGAAGTTTTATCTTCAAAACTAATTGCACGGATTGATGAAAATAATCAAGCTGATCTTTTGGCACTTGAGATTAGTCTTGCTGAAGTTTTGGCTTCAATGGAAAGCATAGGTTTTCTCATAGACACAAAGGGGCTTAGAGAATATGGTAAGGTTATAGAGGCTAGTGTAGAAGAAATTACACAACGCATTTATGACCAAAGCGGGTTCGAATTTAATTTAAATTCACCAAAACAGTTGGGAGAAGTTCTCTTTGAAAAGTTAGGGCTTCCACCAAAGAAAAAGACAAAGACCGGTTATTCTACGGCTGCTGATGTTTTGGAAGAACTTGCAGTGGATTATCCAATCGTTGAAGACATATTAGAATACCGTACAGTTGCAAAACTTAAATCCACTTATTGTGATGGACTTCTTACAGCTGTATCAAAAGATTCACGAATTCGTTCTACTTTCAACCAGACAGAAACCAGAACAGGACGATTATCTTCAACTGAACCGAATCTTCAAAATATTCCTGTCAGAAAACCTTTGGGTTCTGAACTTAGAAAGTTTTTTATTGCAAAAGAAGGATATGTTTTAATAGATGCGGACTATTCACAGATTGAACTTAGAGTGTTAGCTCATATGTCGAATGACGAGAAAATGATCGCAGCCTTTATGTCCGGAGCTGATATACACAGGATAACTGCATCGCAGGTGTTTGGTGTTACTCCTGAAACAGTAACAGATATCATGAGAACAAGAGCTAAAGCTGTAAACTTTGGCATCATTTATGGGATGGGTGCATTTTCACTCGCTAAAGATATAGGTGTAACTCGTGTTGAGGCGGCTGACTATATTAAGCGTTATCTTGAAAATTTCAGTGGCGTTGACAAATATATGAAAAATGTAATTGCAAAAGCAAAAGAAGATGGCTATGTAAAGACTCTTTATGAACGTCGTCGTTATTTACCTGAACTTACTTCTTCAAATCATATGATGAGAAGTTTTGGAGAACGGGTTGCGAGAAATATGCCGATTCAGGGAACTGCTGCAGATATTATTAAGATTGCAATGGTAAAAGTTCATAATAGACTTCGTGCTGAAAAATTAGATGCAAAGCTTATTATGCAGGTTCATGATGAACTTATAATTGAAGCTCGTGTAGATATTGCAGAAAAGGTAAGCAAGATAGTAAAAGAAGAAATGGAAAATGCAGTAACACTTAAAGTTAAACTTCTCTCGGAAGCAAATATTGGTAAAACTTGGTATGAGGCAAAGGGTTAAAATATGAAAATTATTGCTATGGATGAAACCCATCTTGATGCGTTGGCTGAACTGGAAGTAGAATGTTTTGCAACACCTTGGTCAAAAGCTTCTTTTGAAGAATATTTAAACAACCCGAATGCTTTTTTCTTTGTTGCGATTGATGAAGAAAAAGTTATAGGTTATATTGGTTCATACATAGTGAACGGTGAAGCATATATTACAAACATTGCCGTAACGAAGGCAAATAGGGGATTGGGTATAGGCACGTCGTTAGTTTTTATCTGTACTGAGAATGCCAAGGATATGGGTGCAGAATTTATAACTTTAGAGGTTCGTCTTTCAAATATCGGCGCACAGAATTTATATAAAAAATTTGATTATATTTCAGAGGGTGTAAGACCCGGATTTTATAGAGATCCGGATGAGGATGCACTTATTATGACAAGAAGGTTTTAAGTAAATGAAGATTTTAGCAATTGAGACTTCCTGTGATGAAACCGCAGTAGCAGTGGTAGAGGATGGTAGAAAAATATTATCATCTGTTATTGCATCGCAGATTGAAGAACATAAGCTCTATGGCGGAGTAGTACCTGAGATTGCATCCAGAAGACATGTAGAGGTAATTTCAAAACTCACTAAGGAAGCTTTTAGAATTGCAAACTTAACAATTGATGATATTGACGCCGTTGCGGTAACAGCTGCACCGGGCCTTATTGGTGCGTTGCTTGTTGGAGTAAATTTTGCAAAAGGTCTTGCAATGCGCTACAACAAACCACTTATCCCGGTACATCATTTACGTTCACATGTTGCTGCAAATTATATTTGTTATCCGAATTTAGAACCGCCGTTTTTATCTTTAATTGTATCCGGCGGACATACACATATAGTAAGCGTAAAATCATATACAGATTATGAAGTAATTGGCTGTACCAGAGATGATGCAGCAGGTGAATGTTTAGATAAATCTGCAAGGACTTTAGGACTATCATATCCCGGAGGCGTAAATTTAGATAATATTTCAAAGGACGGAGACCCTACCAAATATAAAATGCCACATCCAAAGGTTGACGGCTCGCCTTATGATTTTAGTTTTTCAGGATTAAAGACATTTGTCATTAATACGATTCATAATAACGAACAAAAAGGCGAGACCGTAGATGTCGCCGACATGGGAGCGGCAGTTATAAATGCCGTTGTTGACTGTTTGACAGATAACGTGTCAAAAGCGGCAAAAGAGCTCGGCATAACAAAAATTGTCCTTTCCGGCGGTGTGTCTGCAAACTCAGTTTTGCGGGAGAGATTTGCAACACTTTGCAAGGAGGAAGGCTTTGAACTTTATATGCCGGAGCTTTCACTTTGCGGAGATAACGCCGCAATGGTCGGCGCACAAGCGTTCTATGAATACAAAGCAGGTAATTTAGCTAAAATAGATTTAAATGCAAGGGCGACTATGCCTATTAACGAGGAGTTTTAAAAATGAAAAAGATTTTAGTAACAGGTGGAGCGGGTTTCATAGGAAGCAACTTCATTTACTATATGTTAGAAAAATATCCTGATGTAGAGATAGTTTGCCTGGATTGTCTTTCCTATGCGGGAAATTTAGCTACACTTGAACCACTTATTGAAAATCCGCGTTTTAAATTTTTTAAAGGTGATATAACCGATAGGTCAATGGTCTACAGACTCTTTCATCAAGAAGAATTTGATATAGTAGTAAATTTTGCCGCTGAATCTCATGTTGACCGTTCAATTGATACACCTGACATTTTTATAAAAAGTAATGTATTTGGTACATCTGTACTTCTTGATGCTTTCAATAAATTTGGTAAAAAACGTTTTCATCAGATATCAACTGATGAGGTGTATGGAGACCTCCCGCTTGATAGACCTGATCTTCTTTTTACAGAAAAAACACCTATTCATGCAAGTAGTCCGTATTCAGCTTCAAAAGCTTCTGCTGATTTGCTTGTTTTGGCATATCACAGAACATACGGTACACCGGTTACAATTTCACGTTGTTCTAATAACTATGGACCATATCAATTCCCTGAAAAACTTATACCTTTAATGATTGCAAATGCAGTTGAAGGAAAAAAACTTCCAGTGTACGGAAAGGGAGAAAATGTTAGAGATTGGTTATATGTAATTGATCATTGTAAGGCGATTGATTGTATTATTCATAACGGCAAAGACGGTGAAGTTTACAATGTTGGCGGTAATACTGAACGTACAAATTTAGAAATTGTGAAGACCTTACTTTCTGTTCTTGGAAAGTCTGAAGATTTGATAGAATTTGTAAAAGATAGACCCGGTCATGACCTTCGTTATGCGATTGATGCATCTAAAATGGAAAAAGAACTTGGTTGGAAACCAGAGACCACATTTGAAGAGGGAATTAAGAAAACAATTGATTGGTATTTACAAAATGAAAAATGGTGGAAGGATATTCTGTCAGGGGAATATTTAAATAACTATAAGAGGATTATAGGGTACATTGATTAGTTATAAGAAATCAATTGGTTATAAGAAAATTGCAGGGTATATTGATTTGCGTAAAGTAGTTTGAATTTTAAGTTTGTATTAGCGCCCGTAGCTCAGTTGGATAGAGCGCAAGACTCCGACTCTTGAGGTCACCGGTTCAACTCCGGTCGGGCGTACCAAACATCATACTCGACAAGTAAAAAAGATTATGTTAAAATTTAGGTAGATTTATAGACTCATATAGAGGAGGACATAATAATATGAAAAAAATAATGTCACGTTTAGCTGCTCTTCTTATTTCTGTAATGATGGTGTTTTCACTATCAGGTTGCAGTCTTAATGCAGAGGAAAATCCTTATATTGATTTTTTCCTCAATGGTTGGGATGGTATTTATGAAGAAAAGGAAAAACCTCCTATTGTTTGGCCGACACCAGGTCAAAAAACAAGGGAAGTTCCACACAGGTATACAGTAACACACAAATATACTGTGCCTCATAAGTATAAAGTTACACATAAACATTCTGTACCACGTAATCATGTGGGAGGCCAACCAACAAATGATAGAGTTATAGCTCCTACAGACGATGTTGTTTGGAGATAGTAAATAAGAACAAAAAATAAAACGCTGCACCTAAATTGTGCAGCGTTTTTTGTTATCTTTGTTATCTTTGTCATCTTTGTTATCTTTATTATTTTTATTATCCTTGTTGTCTTTGTTATTTTTGTTATTTTTTTACCTTTGTTATTTTTATAGTTTTTATGACTGTGTGACTTTATGACCTTAATTTTTACAATTTTAATAATTTCTATAGCTTATGGACAAAGAGTCCTGATAAAAGTTTTGGTTCAAACCAAGTTGATTTTGGTGGCATGAGTGCATTAGCATCAGCGATACGAATAAGCTCATCAAGTTGTGTTGGATACATTGAAAATGCGAGAACCATATCAGAGTTTGCTCTTTTTTCGAGTTCCAAAAGACCACGAATTCCACCAACAAAATCAATTCTTTCATCTGTACGAGGATCATCAATTCCAAGAATAGGGGAAATTAAATTATCTTGAAGAATTGATACATCAAGAGATTTTACGGGATCTTTTTCTTCATATGTTCCTTTTTTTGCTGTAAGCTTATACCAGCTACCTTCTATATACATTCCAAAGGTATGTGGTTCTTCCGGCTTATATGGTTTTCCTTGGAGATAAGATTCAATTTGGAACTTGTCATTTATCTTTTCAAAGAATTCTTCTTTGCTCATTCCGTTTAAATCGGCAATTACTCGGTTGTAGTCGAGAATATGAAGCTCATCTTTAGGAAATACTACTGCAAGGAAAAAGTTAAATTCTTCAGTGTTATCATATGCCGGGTTTTGTTCTCTTCTTTTCAATCCGACTTTTACTGCAGAAGCACATCTGTGATGCCCATCTGCAATGTAAAGGGCGTCAACATCTAAGAAGAGAGATTGAAGTTTTAATATAGTTGCTTCATCGCTTATAACCCAAATTTTGTTATCTATGTCGCCTTCAGACACAAAATTATAAACAGGCGATTGAGTTGTTTTTATGTTGTTAATTATGTTGTCAATTTCAACTCGTCCCTTGTAAGTTAGAAAAATTGGTCCTGTGTTTGCATTACAGGTATCAACGTGACGGATGCGGTCAGCTTCTTTATCAGCACGAGTAAGTTCATGTCTTTTAATTTTTCCGTTTATATATTCATCAATTGCAGCACAACCTACAAGACCGGTTTGAATACGACCATTCATAGTTTGCTGGTAAATATAAAAATTAGCTGTTTCATCTTGTTTACAGATACCGTCTAATTCAAGTTTAGCAAGATTTTTTGCTGCTGTTTCATAAACAATATCGTCATAAAGGTAAGTTCCAACCGGAAGATCTATTTCAGCCTTATCTACATGAAGAAAAGAGTATGGATTTCCAATTACTTTTTTTCTTGCTTCTTCCGATGTCATAACATCATAAGGGAGAGCTGCAACTTGGCTTGCATATTCGGGTGTTGGACGAACGGCCTTAAAAGGTCTAAAAATTGACATGTTAAATCTCCTTAAAGTTTAAAGTGAAAAGTCTTCTTCTGAAAAGTCAGTGGAAATTTTTGGGGCTTGCCTAGGTCTTCTTTTTAATGCATCATATTTAAATAATTTACAATGTGAAGAAGGAAGCATTATCCCTTTTTTGACACAAAGAATTGCTGTACTATCAGGTGTAAAACGACCATGAGCACAGTATTCACATGCCGGTGATTTTTTAAAATTGAAGAGTTTTTTCACAGCTATTTTTCCTCTATTTCTTCTAAAAATTTACGTAAAAATGATAACATAACATAGCGGTATTATCAAGTTCAATAACATACCCTTCACAAGAAAATTCTGTGAATTTTAGCTAAAATGTCTATTAACTTTTTATTAAAAGTAAATTATAATATGGGGTGTTGATATTTTTTTGGAGGGTTTTATTGAGGAATGGCAGAGAAAATCATACATTTTGATACAGGTACAGACATAGTAGGACTTTTTGGAAGTCTGGATAAAAACATTAAAATACTTGAAGAAGAATATGATGTTACTGTCATTGCCAGAGAAAACATTTTAAAACTTAGTGGCGAAGAAGAAAAAATATCAGATGCTTACAAAGCACTTGAAAAAATGCTCAAACTTCTTTCAAACGGAGAAAGACTTGATGAACAAAATGTAAGGTATACTATAAGTCTTGCTAAAGAGGGCTCTACCGCAGAAATAGATAAACTTATCTCAGATTGTATTTGTATTACTGCTAGTGGTAAACCGGTTCGTGCAAAGACTTTTGGTCAAAAAAAATATGTGGAAGCTATAAGGGACAATACTGTTGTGTTTGGTATCGGTCCTGCCGGTACAGGTAAAACTTATCTTGCTGTAGCAATGGCGGTTAAGGCTTTTAAAGCTAAAGAAGTAAGTAGAATTGTTCTAACGCGTCCGGCGGTAGAAGCGGGCGAGAATTTAGGTTTTTTACCGGGTGACCTTCAACAAAAGGTGGATCCATATTTGAAACCTCTATATGATGGTTTGTTTGAAATTCTTGGTGCTGATGGTTTTCAGCGCGGTATGGAGAGAGGGGTTATAGAAGTTGCTCCACTCGCTTATATGCGTGGAAGAACTCTCGATGAAAGTTTTATTATTCTTGATGAAGCTCAAAATACGACAACAGAGCAATTAAAGATGTTTCTTACACGTTTTGGCAATGGCTCAAAGGTAGTCGTTACCGGTGATATTACTCAGATAGATTTACCAACCGGTAAAAAATCCGGTCTTGAAGAAGCAGCTAAAATATTAAAAGATATAGATGGTATAACAACTGTTCGTTTTAATGAAACTGATGTAGTCAGACATCATATAGTGGGAGAAATTATAAAAGCATATGAGGATTATGCAAAAAAAATGGGGGGTAGCACTAATGGCAAACAAGGTAAAGGTCATAATCACAGATGAGCAAACAACCGTGAAAGTGCCTAAAGGACTCCGTATGTTGATTCGTCGTTGTTGTACAGCAGTGCTTGTTATGGAAAAATTTGACGGTGATGCTGAAATATCTGTGATGCTTGTTGACAATGAGAAGATTCGTCAACTCAATAAAAAATATAGAAAAACAGATAAAGAAACGGATGTACTTTCATTTCCTCTTGGTGTCGATGGAGCATATGACGTAAATCTCGATACCGGAAGTGCACAACTTGGGGACATTGTAATTTCAATCGAGAAAGCAATAGAACAAGCTGAACGTTATGGACATAGCCTTCAGCGTGAGGTAGGTTACCTTACAGTTCATTCAATGCTTCATCTTTTAGGTTATGATCATGAAAATGGTGGTCTTGACTTACTCTATATGAGAGAAAAGGAAGAAAAAGCTTTAACAGAACTTGGCTTAAAGAGAGACGGAAGTTACTATATGGGAGAATAAAAATGTCAACTACAACGGTTTTTGTTGCAATAGTAGGGTGTCCAAATGTGGGCAAATCTTCATTGCTAAACAAGATGCTGGGCCAAAAAGTGGCTATTGTTTCAAATAGGCCACAGACGACCAGAACAAAAATTATAGGTGTATTGACTATTGGAGAGTGTCAGCTGGTTTTCACTGACACTCCCGGTTTTCATAGGCCAAAGAATAAGCTTGGAGAAAAGATGGTAAGGGCTGTGTCTGAAAGTATTGCCGGAGTAGACGTATGCCTTTTTGTTATTGAACCGAACATGGGATTATGCCTAGAGGAAGAAGAACTTCTTAAAAAATTGAAAAAAGAAGATATTCCCGTAATTCTTGCAATAAATAAAATTGATACTCTTGAGAAAAAAAGTATTCTTGCAGCAAGAATTGCTGAGCTGTCTAAAGTTCATGATTTCCATTTAATCGTTCCAATTTCAGCGGTTAAAGGAGATGGTGTTGATATTATTTTGGATGAGCTTAAAAAAATGGCACAATCATCGGTTCATTTTTTCCCGGAGGATACTTTAACCGATCAACCGGAAAGAGTAATCGCAGGGGAAATAATCAGAGAAAAGATGTTAAAACTTCTTGATAAGGAAGTACCACATGGTATTGCAGTAAGTATAGAAAAAATGAAGGAGAGAGAAAATTCAGAAATTCTTGATATAGAAGCAATTATTTATTGTGAAAAAGATAGCCACAAGGGTATAATAATTGGCAAGGGTGGACAGATGCTTAAGAAAATTTCTACCTATGCAAGACAGGATATGGAAAAATTTTTTGGTGGTCATATAAATCTTCAGTGTTGGGTAAAAGTAAAAGAAGGCTGGAGAGACAGAGAAGGACTTATTCATAATTTCGGTCTTGACAATAAATAAATCGCTCGGAAACAATTTATTTATCATACAAAATATAAAATATGGTAACAACGGAGGTGGGAGACTTGCATATTATTACAGACGGCCTTGTAATAAAAGAACAAAATGTTGGCGAGTCAGACCGCCTCATTACTGTTTTGACTTCAAAGTACGGAGTTATTCGTGCGTTTGCAACAGGAGCAAAAAGTATAAAAAATAAAAATCTTGCCGGCACACAGCTTTTGGCATATTCAGATTTTGTATTTTACAAAGGAAAAGATGCATATAATGTAAATAGTGCAATTGAAAAGGAAGTATTTTTTGGTTTACGTTCAGATATTGATAATTTGAGTACAGCCTTTTATTTGGCAGATTTAGTTGGTGAGTTTGCTCCTGAAACGGCAGATAGCGAGGAACTTTTAAAACTTCTTTTAAATTCAATATATTTACTTTCAAAAAAGAAAAAAACTGCTCCGTTTATAAAATCTCTTGTGGAACTTAGAGCATTATCAATTGCAGGTTATATGCCTGACCTTGTTGCCTGTTCAAAATGTGGTGAGTTTGAAGCGGAAACAGTTTATTTCAACATAAAATCCGGCACATTTTGTTGTGCCGGTTGCGGACATCCGGATTTGTCTCAATATCCAATTTCAATCAGCACTTTGACAGCAATGCGTCATATAATTTATAGCGATGCTAAAAAAATATATGATTTTGAATTGACGCCGGATGCAGAAAAAGAATTAGCAACAGTAGCAGAAGCTTTTGCACTTGAGCATACAGGACGACATTTTAAAACACTTGATTTTTTAAAATCACTTTCTATTCCTAGTATATAAGACATATGGCGGGTTGATAAATCAATAGTGTAATGAATTAGCAAATTAGCAGTCGGTAACGAATTAGCAAGTTAGTCAGTTGATGAATTAGTAAACTAATAAGCTTACAAAATAATGAATTAGTAAATTAATGAGCTGACAAAACAATAAATTAGTAAACTAATGAACTGATAAATAACGGGAGAAGTAATGGATAAAAATTTGAAGGCACTAGACTTTGACAAGATAGTGGAACGTCTTGCTGAACAGACTTCATGTGAGGATGCGAGAGAACTTGCATTAAATCTCATGCCTGAAAAAACTTTAGACAGGGCGCAGCATCTTTTAGATTATACAAACGATGCATACGTAGTTTTGGCAAAGTATGGCGGACCATCTTTTGGTGGACTTAAAAATGTAGATAATTTACTTCATGTTGCAGATGCGGGAGGTACGCTTTCGATGCGTGACCTTTTGGGAGTTGCGTCTACTTTTAGAGCAATTAGAGTACTTTATGAGTGGCATAAGCATTGTGAAGGGATTAGTACAAAACTTTCAAAAATATTTGCAACACTTATTCCACAAAAGATTATAGAAAAGAGAATCTTTCAATGTATTTTATCTGAGGAAGAAATGTGGGATCATGCTTCAAAGGAACTAAACGATATTAGAAAGGAATTAAGACGACAAGAAAGTAAAATTCGTGAGCAACTGGACCATATTATTCATTCAGCTCATTATCAAACGGCTCTTCAAGATGCCATCATAACAATGCGAAACGGTAGGTTTGTTGTACCTGTAAAACGTGAATATAAGAATGAAGTTGCAGGTCTTGTTCAAGATGTATCCGATAGCGGAGCAACAGTGTTTATAGAACCAATGTCAGTTGTTGAAGCGAACAATAAAATTAAAGAGCTTCTTGGAAAAGAACGCGAAGAAATGGAAAGAATACTCGCTGAACTTTCAGCTGAGGTGGGTTCAACATACGAAACAACAAAAACCTCATATGCGGCAGCTGTAAAACTTAATTTAATTTTTGCAAAGGCAAATTTAGCTTATGCAATGAAAGCATCAGTTCCGCTTTTAAATGATGAAGGAATAATAGACCTCAAAGGTGCAAGGCATCCTTTGATAGACCCTAAAAAAGTTGTGAAGACTGATATTAGATTAGGAGAAGATTTTGATACACTTATAATCACAGGACCAAACACCGGTGGTAAGACTGTTTCTATTAAAACAATAGGTCTTTTATCAATTATGGCGGCGTGTGGCCTTATGCTTCCTTGTGCCGACAATTCAAAGATGGCTATCTTTGAAAACGTCTTTGCCGATATTGGAGATGAACAAAGTATTGAGCAATCGCTCTCGACTTTTTCATCTCATATGAAAAATATTGTAGAAATTATAAGTAAGGCAAAGACTGGCACATTGGTGCTCATAGATGAGCTTGGAGCGGGCACTGACCCTGTTGAGGGTGCAGCCCTAGCTACAAGCATTCTTGAGCGCCTTCGCAAGCAGGGAGCAATAACCGCCGCCACAACTCACTACGCGGAACTTAAAGCTTACGCTTTACAGACCGACCGCGTAGAAAATGGGTGTTGTGAATTTGACATAAATACTTTGTCGCCAACATATCGTCTTTTGATTGGTGTTCCCGGAAGGTCAAATGCATTTGCTATTTCAGAACGTTTAGGTGTACCTGTTGAAGTTGTTGCGCGTGCGCGTGATTTGGTGTCTTCTGAGAATACTAAATTTGAAGATGTTGTATCGCGTCTTGAAGAAAGTCGCGCTGAAATGGAGACAGAAAATAAACGTATAAAAGAACTTTCTAAAGATTTAGAAGTAACAAAGAAGGAAGCAGAAAATCTTAAAGAAAGTATAGAAAATTTAAAGAATGAGGAAATTGAAAAGGCTCGTTTAGAAGCTGTGAAAATTGTCGAAAAGGCAAAACGTGAGGCACAAGATTTTCTCGATGAGATAGAAGAGTTAAAAAAAGAACAAAAAAGGTCAAAGAATTTAGTTCAACTTGGTGCAAATGCTAAAATGACAATTAGGCGTCACGAAGAATCTTTGAATGATATAACAGACCCTATTGTTGATCTTACAAAAGATGAAGATTATGTACTTCCAAGAGAACTTGAAATAGGGGACACAGTTGTTATTGCAGACCTTGGTACGACAGCAACTGTTACAGCACTTGCTGATAAAAAAGGAATGGTTGAAGTTACAAGTGGTATTATAAAAAGCCGTGTTGATCTTTCTAACCTTCGACTTCTTGATAAAGCTCCAAAGAAAAAAATAACAGGCGGAACAAGAAAAGTAAGGCAAGTTGAATCAAGGGCTTCAATGAAAGTTGAAACTGAAGTTGACCTTAGAGGAATGGCTTCTGATGAAGCTATCTTAGCTCTTGACAGATTTATAGATTTACAAGTTCGAAGTGGGATAGAAAAGTTTACTGTAATTCATGGTAAAGGTACAGGCGTACTTAGAAAATCTGTAAAACAATTCCTATCAAAACATCCAAGCGTAAAAGAATATCGCCTTGGTGTTTTTGGTGAAGGCGAAGATGGTGTTACGATAGTTACTTTGAAATAAAAAGAGAGCAATGTGAATAAGTTATAAAAAATTTAAAGTTAATTTAAAAAATATTTTTAAATAACATAAAAAACCTTGATATCCAACATCTTGTGTAAAGAAAAAAACTTTACACAAGATGTTTGTGTTTTTGTAAAAAACTACATCGCAAAAGGCTTATACCTACGGTAAAATTTTGGTTGACATTAGTTCTTAATGCAAGTATAATACATGCATGTAAAGAAAAAAGCTTTACACAAAATGGGAGAGGCCTAAGGGGGCGTAATTGGCGTGAAAAAAAACTTTGAAGTTATAAGTGTGTTGCTTGATTTTTATGGCGATATGCTTACTGAAAAGCAACAATCGTTCATTGAATACTATTACAATCATGACTTATCACTCTCAGAAATTGCTGACAATGAGGGCATTACCCGTCAGGGTGTACGTGACGCTATAAAACGTGCTGAGGCTCAGCTTTTTGAAATGGAAACACGACTCGGGCTTGCGAAGCGCTTTGAAGAAGTTCGCAAAGGTCTTGGGGAAATACTTGAATGTGCAGAAATAATTAATGATAGCAATATGCGCACAGGTCTCTCGAGAGATATCAATGAGGCGGTTGTTAGAATCAAACTTGTTGTACAATCGCTAGGGAAGGAATAAGGAGTGAAATCTTGTGGCATTTGAAGGGTTGTCTGACAGGCTAGAAGCCGCGTTTTCTAGACTGAAAAGCAAAGGTTCCCTTAATGAAGCCGATGTAAAGGAAGCAATGCGGGAAGTTCGTCTTGCCCTCCTGGAAGCTGACGTAAGTTATAAGGTAGCCAAAGACTTCACCGCTGCTGTAACAGAGAGAGCTATTGGTGCTGAGGTTATGAAAAGTCTCACACCGGCTCAGATGGTTATAAAGATAGTAAATGAAGAACTCACAGAGCTTATGGGTGGTACTCATACACGACTTACCATAGCTCAACACCCACCGACAATTGTTATGATGTGTGGTCTTCAAGGTTCCGGTAAAACAACGCATTGTGCAAAAATTGCCAGACGTTTAAAAGGTGAAGGGCATAGACCATTGCTCGTAGCCTGCGACGTCTATAGACCGGCTGCTATTAAGCAGCTACAAGTAGTAGGTGAACAAGTTGGAGTTCCGGTCTTTGAAATGGGACAGGGAGATCCGGTTGAAATAGCAAGAGAAGCAATTAAGTTTGCAAAAGATCAAGGACATGATTATGTTTTTATAGATACCGCAGGTCGTCTTCATATAGACCAGGAACTTATGGAAGAACTTCAAAATATTAAGACTGAAGTTCGCCCACACGAAATATTACTGGTAGTTGACGCAATGACGGGTCAGGATGCAGTAAATGTCGCTTCAACATTTAACGAACAAGTTGGCCTTGACGGTTTGGTTCTCACCAAACTTGATGGTGATACACGAGGCGGCGCCGCTCTTTCAGCAAGAGCAATTACGGGTAAACCAATTAAGTTTGTAGGTACAGGTGAAAAACTCGATGAACTTGATGTTTTTCATCCTGAACGAATGGCTTCAAGAATTCTTGGTATGGGAGATGTGCTCTCACTTATTGAAAAAGCCGAAAAAGAATTTGATGAAGAAAAAGCCCTTGAACTTGAGAAAAAACTTCGTAAAAATAAGTTTGATCTTAACGACCTTCTTGACAATCTTGTACAGGTTCGCAAACTTGGACCTATGCAAGACTTGCTTGGAATGATGCCGGGCATTGGCAATAAGGCGAAAGATATAGATATAGACGAGAAGCAGTTTGATAGACTTCAAGCACTTATCCGGTCTATGACACCTGAGGAAAGAGAAAAACCGGACATCATTAATCCGTCACGTAAACGTAGAATTGCTGCGGGTGCGGGGCAAAAGGTTGAGGATGTAAATAGGCTTCTTTCTCAGTACAGACAAATGCAAAAGATGTTTAAACAAATGAATAGTAAAAAGTCAAGAAAAGCTATGAAGCGTATGTCTAGGAATATGAATCCTGGCGATTTAGGCGGACTTGATTTTAGCCAGTTTGGGCTTTAAGTTTCATCTTTAACATTTACTTTTTATATTATTCTTTGGAGGAATTAAAAATGGCAGTAAAAATCAGACTTCGTAGAATGGGTGCAAAAAAAGCTCCTTTCTATCGTATTGTAGTAGCAGATTCACGTTTCCCGCGTGATGGTCGTTTTATCGAAGAAATCGGCTACTATGATCCAACAAAAGACCCGGTAGTTATCAAAGTTGATGAAGAAAAAGTGCAACAGTGGATTGCTAATGGCGCTCAGCCAACAGATACTGTTCGTGCTCTTCTGAAGAAAGCCGGTACAATAAAATAATTGGAGGTCCAAAAAATGCGTGAATTATTAATTTCAATTGCGCAGGGCCTTGTTGAAGATCCATCTGCAGTAACTGTAGATGTAGACGAACCAAATGAAAATGGCGTTACTGTGTTCCATTTACACGTTGCCCCAGATGATATGGGTCGTGTGATTGGAAAACAGGGTCGTATTGCAAAGGCCATTCGTACTGTTATGCGTGCAGCTGCAAACAAGCAGGATGCTCGTATTGCTGTGGAAATTGATTAAGTGAAACTGGCAGGCTGGGGGTAACAATCTTTGGCTTGCCTTGTTTATTTTAAGGAAAATTTACTTTAAGGAGAATGTTGTGCTTCTTTCATATCTTGAACTTGGACAAATAGTTGGCACACATGGAATTAAAGGTGAACTTCGTGTTCAACCTTGGTGTGATTCATTTGAATTCTTTGAAAGTTTTAAAAATATATATCTTTCAAAGGATGATAAAAACCCATATAAAGTTTTGGGTGTGCGCCCGCATGGAAATATAGTGCTTCTCACTCTTGCGGGAGTAGATGATGTTGAAATGGCTAATACTTTTTGCAGTAAAATTATCTACATAAAACGTGAAGATGCAAAGATAGAAAAAGGCAGGTATTTTATTGCGGAGCTTATAGGTTGCAGGGTTATGGATGTTGACACTAAGAGAGAATATGGCATTGTGAAAGATGTTATCAATCACGGTGCTAGTGATATATGGCATATACAATCCAATGATGGCAAAGACTACTATTTGCCATCTATTCCGGGTGTAGTAGTAGAGATAGATGTAGCCAGCGATTTAGCTCTTGTTCGTCCGATTAAGGGCATCTTTGAGGAGGCGGAAGGGATTCATGAAAATTGATATTTTAACACTCTTTCCAAAAATGTGTGAGGAAGTGCTAAATACAAGCATTATTGGTAGAGCAAGAGAGGCAGGATTAGTTGAAATTTCTTGTCATAACATAAGAGATTTTACTGATAATAAACATAGGCAAGTTGATGATGCACCGTATGGTGGCGGCACCGGAATGATAATTCAAGCCGAACCTGTTTATATGAGTTATATGCATCTTGAAGGGAAGCCGCATTTAATTTATATGACTCCACAAGGGAAACCTTTAACTCAGGATAAGATAAAAGAACTTTCCAAAATTGAGAATATTGCAATTCTTTGTGGACATTACGAAGGAATAGATGAAAGGGTAATAGAGGAATTAGAGCCTGAAGAAATTTCAATAGGTGACTATGTTTTAACCGGCGGAGAACTTCCTGCTCTCGTTTTAATTGATGCAATTTGTAGAATGATTCCCGGTGTTTTAAGAAATGAAGAGGCCTATCAAAATGAGAGCCATTATGATGGATTACTTGAATATCCACAGTATACAAGACCACTGGAATGGCACGGTAGAAAAGTGCCGGAAGTTTTGCTTTCCGGACACCATGAAAATATTGCAAAATGGCAGAAAAAAGAGGCTATAAAACGTACAAAATTGAAGCGTCCAGACCTTTTAAAAGATTAACTAATACACTTTAAAAAGATTGGTCAAAATGGCTAACGATTTGATTTTGCAAGTGTTTTTGGCTAAAAAAAACTGTGAAAACCTACCAAACATTTTGTTAAATATATGTCGAAGTTTGACTTTAAAGCTGAATATTTTGTTTTATGGTAAAAAGTCTACCTTTTTGGTTGACTATGTAATGTTTTGTTATTATAATGTTTTCGAAATTTGAAAATATATATTTTAAATATTGTTGATATTTAAATTTTGAGAGGAAATTAGTTATGTATGTAAAAGATGTTAAGGTTCAAAATCAAGTTGGTTTACATGCTCGTCCGGCAACATTTTTTATCCAAAAGGCAAACGAGTTTAAATCTTCAATTTGGGTTGAAAAGGACGAACGTAGAGTAAATGCTAAGTCACTTCTTGGCGTGTTATCACTTGGTATCATGGGCGGTACAGAAATTCGTATTATGGCTGGCGGTTCAGATGAAGAAGAGGCAGTAGAAGCTCTCGTTGCTCTTGTTGAATCAGGTTTTGCAGAATAATTAATTATTTAATGAGCACACTGCTAATTTTAGCAGTGTGCTTTTTGTTTTTATTTTTATCTTTTAAGGAGGTGAGTATATGTCAAATTCAAGGATAGACTATCTTCGTGAAAAAGCAATGCATCTGCCTTTGAGTCCGGGTGTATATATTATGAAAAACAAAAAAGGTGAAGTTATTTATATTGGAAAAGCTAATGCTTTAAAAAATAGAGTATCGCAGTATTTTGGAATTCAAAATATGCAAACACTTAAGGTTTTTAGAATGGTAGAAAATGTTTATGATTTTGAGTATATACTCACAGATTCTGAATTTGAGGCTTTAGTTCTTGAATGTAGTTTAATTAAACAATATAAACCAAAGTATAATATTCTCTTGAAGGATGATAAAGGTTACAGTTTTATTGAAATTACAAATGAGCCCTGGAGAAAATTAAAAGCTGTATACAGAAGAGAAAATGAGGAATCAACGTATTTAGGCCCATATATGTCGCATTTTGTTGTGAAGCAATCCCTTGATGCGGCACTTAAAATTTTTAAACTTCCACAATGTGGAAAAACATTTCCGTATAAATCGCAAAGACCTTGTCTTAATTTTCATATGAATCAGTGTGCAGCACCGTGTACAGGAAATATGAAAAAAGTTGATTATGATGCTGCAGTAAATGAGGCAATTAAATTTTTAAAAGGAAGTACAAAAGAATATTTAAAAGAACAGGAAACTCTTATGGAGAAATACTCAAAAAATTATGAGTTTGAGAAGGCTGCTGAGATAAGAGATCGTGTAAATGCAATTAAAAAACTTACCGAAAAGCAGAAGGTAATCACTAAAGGTGCAGAGACTAAAGATGTTTTTTCTCTTGCTCGTGATGAGGACGAAATTTGCTTTAATGTGCTTCGCTTTTTTGACGGAATTCTTGCTGTAAGTGGAAACTACTTTACAGAGCTTGATAAAACGTTAGAAAATACTCGAGCAGAGATTTTAAAATGTTTTTACACTGAGCATGATGACATTCCTAGAACTATAGTAATTGATGGTGAATGTGATGATCATAAGCTAATTGAACAATGGCTTACAGAGCGACTTTCAAAGAAAGTGCAAATTATCGTTCCAAAACGAGGTCAAAATCTCGAACTTGTGAGTATGTCAAAAGACAATGCTTATAATGCGTTTGCAACAAAAAAACGTTATAGTAAGGCGGATTCTGCGGTAATAGAATTAGGTGAATTTTTAGCTTTAAAATCACCACCACAGTTTATAGAATCCTACGATATTTCTCACACTGCCGGTGCTGATACGGTAGGAGGAATGGTTGTTTTTAAAAATGGTGTTCCATGTAAGTCGGAATATAGAAGATTTATTGTAAAAAACACTACGCCTGGTGATGATGTAGGAGCTATGAGAGAAGTTTTAACCAGAAGATTCAATCATTACGTGAAAGAAAAGGAAGAGGGAAAACTCAATGGTTTTGCAAGACCCCCGGAACTTATTTTAATGGATGGTGGAATGGCGCAAGTAGGGGTTGCTAAAGAAGTTTTAAAAAAGTTTAATTTAGACATTCCGGTATTTGGTATGATTAAAGATGGTAATCATAAAACTAGGGCGATTACTGTTGATGGTAATGAAATTTCAATTCATGCAAAACGAAGAGTGTTTACGTTAGTTTCAAGTATTCAGGAAGAGGTTCACAGATATACAATTGGATATCATCACAAGAGACGTTTGAAAAATGCCAAAAAGAGTGAACTTACCGATATTCCGGGAATTGGTCCAAAGAAAAGTGAAATACTTTGGAAGGAGTTTAAAACTCTTGAAGCTATAAAAAGAGCAGATATGGATACACTTATGAATGTAAAAGGAATTTCGGCCAGAGATGCTATGAATATACGGTCTCACTTCAATATGTAACTTTGATGAATATATAGACTTATGGTGGAAGTGTAGCAGAAGCCAATTTAATCGTTTACAAATTCACAATTATAATGCTATAATTTTATATGTATTTTCTGGGGGCAACATTATGAGAGTAATTACCGGCACCGCTAAAGGGATGAAATTGAAGACATTGGAAGGTTTTAATGTTCGCCCCACAACTGCTCAGGTTAAGGAAGCAATATTTTCTATTATTCAGTTTGAAATTGTTGGTGCAAGAGTACTCGATCTTTTTTCGGGTTCCGGACAGCTAGGAATTGAAGCACTTAGTAGAGGTGCTAAAAGAGTTGTTTTTGTTGACAATAGCAGAGCGGCTATTTCGATCATAGGCGAAAATCTTGAACACACAAAACTTGAACAAAATGCAGTGGTTAAAAACCAAGAGGTTGAAACCTTTCTTAAGACAACAGAAGAAATTTTTGATATTGTATTTATTGACCCACCGTATAGTAAAGGACTTTTAAATGAGATCCTTCCGCTTTTGAAAGATAAAATGTCAGACGTAGGCGTAATTATTTGTGAGACAGCAAAAGAAGAAGAGCTTTTAGAACTTGAGAATTTTAGGATTCATAAGGTACATAAATATGGAAAGATAAAATTGACGGTTTACAGACACTTATAGACATTCATAAAGATTCATAAATATTTGGAGAGTTAGTTATGATTAAGGCAATTTGCCCGGGAAGTTTTGATCCTATTACAAACGGACATCTTGATATTATTGAGCGAGCTGCCCATCTTTTTGATGAGGTTGTTGTGGTTGTTATGACAAACTACAGTAAAGTGGGCAAATACTTTTTTACAGAAGAGCAACGCGTTGAATTAATCAAAAAAAGTATCGCTCATCTTGAAAATGTTAAAGTAGATGCATATGATGGACTCCTTGCAGATTATGCAAAGTTTAATAATATTCAAGTAGTTGTAAAGGGTCTTCGTGCTCTTTCAGATTTTGATAATGAGTTCCAGCAGGCACTTAGTAACAGTAAATTAAATGCGGAACTTGACACTATATTTATTGCTACAAGGGCAGAAAACATGTTTTTAAGTTCAAGCCTTGTTCGCCAACTGGGTGAATATGGCGCAGATATTTCTGCTTTTGTACCGGCTCCAGTTTTGAGGGAAATTAGCGAACACCTAAGAAAGGATTAAAACAATGGCACAGATTGATGAACTCCTAAATGAGCTCGAAGCAATACTTGCTGACGGAAAAGGGAAAGCCTTTTCAAGTAAGATGACTGTTGATGTTGATGCCATTAGAGCAGTCATTGAGAATATACGTTTTAATATGCCTGAAGAAGTCAGACAGGCACGTGCTTTGGCGTCTGAACGTCGTGAAATAATGACCCGAGCAAATCGTGAAGCTGAAATGATTATTGAAGAAGCAAAGACAATGAGTAGGAGTCTTCTTTCCGAGTCTGAAAAGCGTGTTAGAACTAATGAGACGGAAACGAATAGAAGAAACGAAGAGCTTATGAGAGATGCTCAAAAGAAAGCAAAAAATCTTATTGATACCGCTCAGCAGAAGGCAGATGAAATTATTTCTAAAGAGGGGATAGTTAATGCTGCGAAGGAGACTGCTGACAACCTTCTTGATCAGGCTGACACGGAAATGACTCAAAAAACGAAAGAAGCAAGAACTCTTCTTTCTGAAGCAATTTTAAGAGCAGAACAAATTGTGCTGGAAGCTGAAGAAAAAGCAAAACAAGTTGAACAAGAAGCTGAAGAAAAAGCTAAACGGGTAAAAGAAGAAGCTGAACAAAAAGCTAAATCGAAAGTGGCTGCTGCCAGGAGATGGTCATACGATCTAAAAATCAACGCAAGTAGTTATGTGGATGAAATAGTAAATGAAACAGAATATAGAGTTTCTAGAAGTCTTGGTGAAATTCAAAAACTTCAAGGAAGCTTAATAGCTGCAGCTAAAGCTTCTAATCAAAAAACACACCGTGCAGACAGAAAACAAAAAGATATTCCTATTTCTAAAAAATCTACGGATACGGATGGGCGCAGTATAATTCAAGAATCACAGGAAAAACGCAAAGGCAGACAAACTATTGTGGAAGAAGATTTGGATATGAAAGTAATTTTTCCTAAACCAAGTATTATAGATATTCCGCTTAGTGATGATCCGTTGGTAAAAGAAGAGGATTTATTCTTTTAAAGTGTAATTTTGAAATTTAAAAATAAAATCACCAGACACAACTAAAGATAATTAAAAAATTAGAAGGGCTTTTATATTAAAAGCCCTTTAATTGCCGCTAAAAATAATTGGACACCACTAGATATTGCACTAAAACCTGAGGATTTGAGTAAAAGTACACAAGATGGGTTGTTGAAAATAACCACAAAGAAAAGAAGAGGTTTTTTGAACATATTGCACTATAAAATTGGCAGTTTTGTGGTTTTTTATAAGAAAACATATAAAGAATTGTTGCATTTTACGATGGCATTGTGTAAAATGTATAAGACGCTATTTAAACATATTGCACAAAAACATTATGGACGGGGGCTAGATAACATGTCTAACAGACTTTTTCAAGGCATAATCCATCAAATGAGAGACGCTATTGATAGATCAGTTGGCGTTATTGACGAAACAGGTTCCATTATTTCATGTAGTGAACTTGGCCGAATAGGTGAACAACTCCAGGCTGATGTTTCTGAAGTGTTTTCGACTAATGATACGGTTTGTCTTGACGGAACTACATATTTAACTTTTGGTTCTCATCTTCGACATGAGTATGCTGTGTTTGTAGCAGGTGAGGATGATTTTGCTGATAAGTATGCAAGAATCCTTTCGGTTTCACTCAATAGCATCAAACAATTTTACGATGAAAAATATGACAGAAGTAACTTCATCAAGAATGTTATTTTGGATAATATTCTTCCGGGTGATATTTATGTTAAAGCTAGAGAACTTCGTTTTAATAACGATGTAACTTGCGTGGTTCTTTTAATTAGAATTACCGGTCACGAAGATGCTTCAGTCTTTGACATAATTCAAAATCTTTTCCCAGATAAAAATAAGGATTTCGTTATAAATATTAGCGAAACTGACATTGCCCTTGTTAAAGAGGTAAAAAGCAATGTTACTTCGAAAGATCTTAAAAAACTTGCACATTCAATTTCAGATGCTTTGTCAACGGAGTTTTATAACAATGCGCAGGTAGGTATTGGTACAACAGTTGTTGGCATTAGAGATCTTTCTCGTTCACTTAAAGAAGCTCAAGTAGCTCTTGAGGTAGGCAAGGTGTTTGATACTGAAAAGAACATTATAAGCTATGATAATCTCGGTATCGCTCGTCTTATTTACCAGCTCCCGACAACACTTTGTGAAATGTTCCTTCAGGAAGTTTTCAAGAAGGGTTCAATTGAAAGCCTTGACCAGGAAACTCTTTTTACAATTCAGCGTTTCTTTGAAAATAATCTCAATGTTTCAGAGACATCAAGAAAACTTTTTGTACATAGAAATACACTTGTGTATAGACTTGAAAAAATTAAGAAATTTACAGGTCTTGACCTTCGTGAATTTGACGATGCCATCATTTTTAAAGTGGCACTTATGGTTAAAAAGTATCTTGATTCTCACTCAGCTAAAATCTAATAGAAAATACTAAATGTAGTATTTTGATTTGTGCATTTGTACAAAAGTTTGATTTTGAGTTACAAAAGGGTTACAATTTTCTCTTATATATGGTATATTAAAAGCTGTATGGGTGGTAGTGCACCGATACAGCTTTTTATTTATGTTTTAGGAGTAGTGCAAACAACAATGATTGAGTTTAAAAATGTTTCAAAAAAGTATAGCACAGGCACAGAAGCTCTAAAAAATGTGAACCTCCGTATTGAACGCGGTGAGTTTGTGTTTATTGTTGGAGCTTCAGGTTCAGGTAAGAGTACTTTTCTTAAAACAATTATGAGAGAAGAGGTTCCGACATCAGGGACTATTATGATAAATAACTATGACCTTACGAAAATGACTGAAAAGGAAATTCCATACTTTAGAAGAACTATGGGCATTGTTTTTCAGGATTTTAGATTAATACCTACAATGACTGTCTATGATAATGTTGCATTTGCAATGCGAGTTATTGGTGCTCCTGATGCTGATATCAAACAAAGAGTGGAATATGTACTTAACTTAGTCGGTCTTAGAGGTAAAATGGATTCTTATCCAAATGAAATTTCCGGTGGTGAGCAACAACGTGTTGCTCTTGCTCGTGCGCTCGTTAATAATGCAAATACCATTATTGCTGATGAGCCTACGGGCAATATTGACCCGGAGATGTCTTATGAAATTGTAGACCTTCTAAATCATATCAACAAGAATGGAACTACAGTGATTATGGTAACGCACGAGCATGAACTTGTTAAAAAGTTCAACCACCGTATTGTTGTGCTTGATCATGGAGAAATTGTTTCAGATACTGCGCAAGGTAGTGAACTTATATTTGAAGAAACAACTGGGTATAAAGCAGTTGATATTCTTCCGCGAGCAACAGCACCACAGAATCAACCGGCGACTGCACCACAGGCAACAGCACCTGCTCAACCAGCGACTGCGCCACAGGCAACAGCACCTGCTCAACCAGCGACTGCGCCACAGGTGACAGCACCTGCTCAATCGGTAACCGCACCACAGGCGACAATACCTGTTCAATCAGCAGAACAGCCGCAGGCAACTGTGTCGCAAGCTCAGTCAGCGGCTCAGTCACAAGTAGGAGATCAAGCTCAACCGGCATCTGTATCTCAAAAAACAGCTGAAATATCTGCCGGAATTGCAGCAAAGGTTCGGGAAACAATGGCTAATCAATCGCCGTTTATGGCACAGGTAAATGCTTATATTGATGTTGCTCAATCGACAGTTTCTAAGCCAGCTGATACGCAACCGACAAAACCGAATACATTATCAACAGAAGCTAACATTTCACAACAGACAGATTCAACAGCTTCCGGTAATCTTTTGCCGGCAACTCCTGCAACAGAGAGGGAAAAAACGGATGAAGAGCATTTTACAACTATTGATGGCGTAGATTACTCTAAATATTTTGAATATATGGAAGAGGAGGAGTAAATAATGGCAAAACAAATTAGATACAAATCCTCTTTCAATGTAGGCTATCTTACAAAAGAAGGCTTTCGAAATGTAAAATCAAATAAACTTATGTCTATGGCATCCATTGCAGTACTTACTTCTTGCCTTGTACTTATTGGCTGTGCAGTGATGATATTTATCAATATTAATGCAATGCTTGAAAATATTGAAGACCAAAATGTCATTATGGTTTATCTTGAAGATAATCTCACAAAGGAACAAGTGAATAAGGTTTACCAAGACATTAAGATGATACCGACAGTCGAAGAGGCAACTTTTGTAGATAAGGAAACAGCATATGCCAAACAATTAAAAGAAATGGGTGAACAGGCAAAACTTCTTGAAGGACTTGAAAAAAACCCACTTCCAAATGCATATAAGGTAACACTTGCAAGTCTTGACAATTATGACAACGTATTAAAACTTCTTAAATCAGTGAACAACACTATAGGTGTTAGAGGAAATAGTAATCTTGCCGGGCAGGTTAGAGATATTCGAGCAGGTGTTACGTACATCAGTCTGGGTATAATTGTTATGTTGCTTGCGGTTTCACTTTTCATTATTGCAAACACAGTAAGAGTTACAATGTATAACAGACGGTTGGAAATTAGTATTATGAAAGCTGTGGGTGCAACAAATTGGTTTATTCGTTGGCCGTTTATTATTGAAGGTGTTGTGATAGGAGTTATTGCAAGTTTTGTTTCACTTGCTTTAGTGTTTGGAATTTATCAGCTTGTAATTAACTCATTAGGCACACTTTTCACGTTGTTTGGAACAACTTCAATTTCATTTTTAACATATGCTTTGCCATTACTAGTAGCTTTTCTCTTTATTGGAGTTAGTGCCGGTATTTTTGGAAGTATATTCTCAATGGCAAGATATCTGAAAGAACAGGGAAGCGTGGTGAATGATGATAATGAATAAAAAAATCATTGCAATATTTCTCATTCTAATCATTTCAATTACGATGGCTATTCCATCTTCTATGGCACATGCTGTAGATCCGGTACCGGAGGATGACCCTGAGATTATTAAATTGAGACAGGAAATCGAAGATCTCAACAAAGAAATTGCTGCGAACGAAGCAAAAATGGCTGAGATTATGAATGAAAAGAAAGAAGTCAAAAAGTCAGCCGATGCTCTTATGGATCAAATTGCCGTCCTCCAAGGGCAGATAGATAACTATAATTTCAAAATAAGAAAATTGAATTCTCAAATTGCTGCTCTAAACACACAAATAATGAATACTGAAAACGAAATAAAAGCTACCGAAGAAAAAATGGAGCAACAGGAAAAGGATATAGCAGATACACAGGAGATTCTTGGAGAAAGAGTTCGTGCAATGTATATGTCAGGTAATGTGTCGACTATTGAGGTGATACTTGAAGCAGATAGTTTTGAGAGCCTTCTCACAAGACTTGAACTAATTGCAAGAATTGCAGCTCATGATAACGCAATAATAGAAGCATTGAAAAAACAGATTGCTGAACTTGCATCTCTTAAGGCGAAACTTGAAGAAGATAAAATAAAACTTGAAGAATCAAAGGCGAGTATTGAATTTTCAAAAACTGAAACTCAAGCTGCAAAAGCTGAGGTAAATAAGGCTAAATCAGTTCTTGATGCAAAGTTATTTGTTTTAGATTCTCATGTTGCAAAGCTTAATGCAGAAGATGCTGCCTATAAGAGAATGATTGCCAGAGCAGAGGCACAAAGAGAGGCATATGACCAGAAAATTTATTTTATGATTCATGGAATCGCTTCAACTGGTGACGGTTCAGTTGGTAACATGATTTGGCCTGTACCGTATGAAAGTTCTTATATTTCATCTGCTTGGGGTCAGCGTGACCTTAATGCAGGCTCAGGTAATTTCCATTATGGTATGGATATTTCTATGCCGGGTGCAAATGCTTATGATAAACGAATTATAGCTTGTGCAACAGGTAAAGTACTTCTTGCAAGTAATAGTTGCTCACATAACTACAGAGGTTTTTGTGGATGTAACGGAGGTTATGGCAGATACGTAATTATTGACCAAGGTCAAGGCGTATATGTTTACTATGCACATCTTGCAACTGTTTATGTTTCTGAAGGCGAAATAGTGTCACAAGGTCAAAACATTGGAATTATGGGATGTACCGGGAATTCAACTGGTGCACATCTCCATCTTGAAATGAGAATTGGTGGTATAGTGCCTAGATCAACATATGCAGTAAATCCAGGACTTTATGTTCGCAAATAAAAGGAGACTTTTATGAATAGAAAAATATCTATTGGGACGGGACTTGCTTTTCTCTTTATAGTGATAGCGGCTACAATTGCTACAACAATGAAGGTCTCAATGAGCGTTTATAATAATTTGATAGATGATCTTGCAAACCGCGTCGGCATGTATGACAGTATTGCTGAAGTGGATGAACTTGTGCGTAAACAATTCTTTGGCGATGTAGATTCAGACTTAGTTGATGCAAGCCTTGCAAGGGGATACATCGCAGGGCTTAATGATCCAGCTTCATTTTATTTGACACCGGAAGAGTATGTTGTTTACTATAATCGCCTTCTTGGTAAAATGTCAGGTACAGGCATCACTTGTACTTTTAACCCGGATACCGGGTATCTTTATATCACTGCTGTTGCTAAAAATTCACCTGCTGAAGCTGTCGGCATAAAGGCGGGCGATGAAATCATAAAAGTAGGCGACGAAACGGTAACAAAGAAAAATTATAAAACTCTTCAATCAAATCTTATTGGTGCTAAGATGTCTAACGTAAGTGTTACATATCTTAGAGGAAAAGAAAAGAAAACAGAAAATCTTGTAATGGATTATAGTGAAGCTACGGTTTCATCTAAAATGAATGGTGATGTTGGAATAATTTCGATAAATGCATTTTATGAAAATACAATTCCACAGTTTAAAGATGAAATTGATAATGTGACAAAAGAGGGTGCGAGAGCATTAATTTTTGATGTTCGCAACTGTTCTGAAGGTAGTATTTCTTATGCGGCAAAGGTACTTGACATTCTTGTACCTGTTGCAACAGATGGTACTGCTGCATTAGCTACTGCAATTGGCAAGGATGGAAAAACAATAAAAACTTTTCCTTCAGATTCTGATTGTGTTACACTTCCTATGATTGTTCTTGTGAATGAAAATACAGCGGGCCCGGCTGAACTTTTTGCTTGCGACCTTCGTGACTTTGGTAAAGCAGAACTTATTGGTATGACAACAAAAGGTATTGGAACAATGCAACAAGTGCATCAATTTTCTGATGGTTCAGCTGTAGTTCTTACGGTTGCAGAGATTATTCCATACAGGAGTGAAAGTTATAACAAAGTTGGCCTTACACCGGATTATGAGATTTTAATGACAACAGCACAGACAAACCAAATTGGTATAATGGCTGACGATGATGACCCACATATTCAAAAAGCACTTAAACTACTTTCATAGAAGACAAAAAAATTGCATACAAATCTTACATAATATTTACAATATGCAATAATCCTTGCATTATTTTGTAAAATAAATTATTATAAAGGACATATAAAAGACATACAAAAAGAAATACACACAACAAAAATCTAAAAAATGCGGGGGAAAGGCATTGAATAGCAACAAATTATTGGGTATAGTTTCAGCTTTGATTGTACTTGTATCTTGCTTTAGTATGTATGCTTTTGCTGAAGGATCAGAGGAACCAGAAAATCCAGAGAGTTCGATTTCATCAACTGAATCTACTGAAGCAACTACAACTACCACAACAACAACTACTACAACTACCACAACAAGACCGACAACAACGACAACAAGACCGGCAACAACGACAACAAGGCCGGTAACAACTACAACTACAAACAAGGTAAATCCAACAAAAGCACCAAAGAAAAAGTCTGTAAAACGAACACAGCCTAAGGCAGAATCTTCTGTCGCAGCTATAGTAGATGAATCTGTAAATGAAGAAACACCGGATGCTTTGTTGAATGATGTTGAAAATGAAAGCACTGTAGCTGAGCCTTCGACTTCCCCAGTGGCTTCGCCAAGCAATGATAGCACTTCAACATTTTTGTTAACTCCGGTTGTTGTTATAGGTGTTATATCATCACTCCTTCTTATAGTTTTGATTTATAAGCTTTGTAAGAACAGAGAGCTCAGTAACATTTCGCAAACAATTCCTATTACTTTGGATGATAGTGTTAATACTGATAATTCATACGGGTTAGATTATGATAACGTTCGTTCGGGTTTTGTATTTGACTCAGATGGTTATCTTGTTGCTGATGAAGAAAGACCGGAGGCAGTTTCTTTAAGAGAACCTGTTGTTGAAGAACAGGCTGGATCAGAGCCGATTCCGGAACCAACTCTATTTACGTCTACTTTAGTTGCAGAGCCTGAACCAGAACAGGAACCAGAACCAGAGTTGGAAACACATTCCGGAATTGTTTATTATCCACCAAGCGCAGGTCCTGACTTAGAAGAGGTATCGTCAGAAGAGGAGCTATCGGCAGATGAAACACTGGCAGATGATTTACCGGTGGAAGCTCCGTTAGAAACATTAGAGGAACCTTTGGGTGAATCCTTTGCAGAGCCTCTTGCAGAAGGGTTTGCAGAAGAGCCCCTTGCAGATGGATTTGCAGAAGAGCCCCTTGTAGAAGGATTTGCAGAAGAGCCCCTTGTAGAAGGGTTCACAGAGGAACCTTTTGCAGAAGGATTTACAGAACAACCTCTTGTAGAAGGATTTGCAGAGCCACTAGTAGAAGCACCGGAAGAAGCTTTTGCAGAAGAAACCATTGCTCCTGCACATATAGTGGAAACTGAAGTTTTAGCTTCAACTGAATCAATTGCTCCAACTGCGGAAACACAGATTGCAGAGGAACCGGCAATTTCTCTTCCTGATTTTGAGAATGCGGGATTTGAACCGTTACCAATGACTGATTCTGCTTTTAATTTAGATTCTGCTCCGAGTTTAGAGCCTATCTTTGATTCTCCTGTTACCGAAATAGTTAGTGATCCGGCAGCGGAACCAATTTCAAGTCTCGAAAATGCAGGATTTGAACCACTTCCTGGATTGGAGCCTGTTTTTGAGACTGATTCAAAAGTAATTTCTTTAACAGAGCCGGTTTATGACCCAGAGGCAATTTCTGAATCCGATTTAACTACGGAACCAAGCTTGATTACTCCGGAGCCGGCATTTGAACCAGAGCCTGAGCCAGAGCCTGAGCCAGAGCCTGAGCCAGAGCCTGAGCCAGAACCGGAGCCAGAGCCTGAGCCGGAACCAGAGCCTGAACCAGAACCGGAACCAGAACCGGAACCAGAACCGGAACTACTGGATATTGGTTTCCATCTTCCATATGAGGCAGGTTCAACCCATGGTAGAAAACCGTTTGAGGAAGAACCTCCTATGAAAAATTGAACAGATAAATGGGTTAATGGTTGAATAAAGCAAAACCTCTCCGTTTTTTCGGAGAGGTTTTATTTTGTGAATTTTAAATTTAAGCTCTATGGTTTTAATTAATATAATTTATACTTCTGTTTTCCAAAGTCCGTGAAGGTTACAGTATGCATAAACTGCAATAGCCTTATCATTACCGAGGCAGAAAGAAGTTTTAGGTGCGTAACCCGGATTTAAAGCTTTGCGTTGTCCACCATTTTCAGTCTCAAGATAAACCCATTCAATATAGTGCTCCGGAATCATTGGATGATCTACACTGCCTATGTTTACTTCAACAGAACCGTCTTTAACAGTTACAGCCGGAAGATGTTTTTCGCCACTAGCTTCTACCGTATTAGGAGTTAAAGCTTCCATTTTTTCTCCACAACAGATGATAGGAACACCTGAGCTATTTATCATTCCAACAAGATTACCACAATGACGGCAAATGTAAAATTTGTTTTCCATAAATTTAAACCTCCTTCAAGATTTAATTAGTAATTTTCTGCGCGAACTTCAAAGAAAGATTGCGCATGCTTACAAACTTCGCATACATCTGGAGCTTTAGTACCCATAACTAAATGTCCACAGTTTCGGCATTCCCATACTGTTACACCGCTTTTTTCGAAGACTTCTTTAGCTTCTACATTGTGCAGGAGCTTACGATAACGTTCTTCGTGAGCTTTTTCAATTGCAGCTACACCGCGGAATTGTTCAGCAAGTTCATGGAAGCCTTCTTCTTCGGCTTCACGAGCCATGCGGTCATACATGTCTGTCCATTCATAGTTCTCACCTTCAGCTGCAGCAAGAAGGTTTTCTGCTGTATCACCTATTCCGCCAAGAGCTTGGAACCAGAGTTTAGCATGTTCTTTCTCGTTTTCAGCGGTTTGTAGGAACAAAGCTGCAATCTGCTCAAAACCTGCTTTTTTTGCAACGGAAGCAAAATAAGTATATTTGTTGCGTGCTTGGGATTCTCCGGCAAAAGCTTCCATTAGATTCTTTTCAGTTTTGGTGCCGGTATAAGGATTATTCTTTATAGGAGCTTCTTCTATTTCTACAAATTTATCAGCACCTTGATTACAGATAGGGCATTTAAAACCAGAAGTCATTTCTCCTTCGTGGATATATCCGCATACTGTACATCTCCATTTTTTCATGTTGTTTACCTCCATTTTTTCATTAAATTTAATTGTGTTTAAAAGGTCCTCTGTCATCAGTCTGTTTGATTTTTCAATTTTCTACATAATAGTGCATTTTTTAAAATTTTTCTGTGACGTAATCACCTAAGTTTTGTGATTTAATCACTTAGGGTTGTTTGTTATGTTGACTTGTTTAACAATTTCTGCGGTGTGTTTTATAAATTCGTCTTTATCTATATTTGGATTTACCAAACCGTCTTGGATTATGAGACCATCTGAAATTAGAAGAGTAAGCCATGAAACATAATCAGCATGTTCGCTTCCAATCCGTTCCGCAATCTTTTCTGCAATAACGTGCTGAAAACGGTTATAGCGCTCAACCATTTTTTGCTGTATTTCTTTGTTACCTATACATGCGTTGTAGAGGAGATGTATACGTGGACCTTGAAAGTTTACACTTCTCTCAATTACATATTTTACAAGGCGATGTAGGGAAGTATCCTTCTCCTTATCTTCAGTCCAAGTAATGAAGTTATCCCATTGTTGTTCAAGGTAACGGTCTGTAATATCTAAAAGAATTTTTTCTTTAACTCTGTAGTGATAATAGAGAGTGCCTTTAGAAATACCGGCAGCCTTTGCAATTTTTGCAAGTGAAATCTCATCGAGAGAACTCGTAGTGAGTAATTTTTCAGTAGTATCCATTATTATATCTTTTACATTTTCTTTTCTTGGGGCAGCCATTGAAACCTCCTGGATTTTTATTTTTAAATTGAGTTTTACTAAAATATAGCATTAGTTTTGGTATTAGTTTCTGTTACCAAATTTCAATAAAAATTTTACCATTAAAATGTCTATATGTCTAGTTGACAACATTATACAAAAGGAGTATAATATTGTCAAAGTCGGTCAAATGACCGACTACTAAAAAAGAAGGTGTACCGCGTGCCCAAAATACCTAAAAAATATGTAGGCAAAGTAAATATGACTCTTGAGGATGGGATTATTCGCCTAACCGGGGGAATTGGATTCTTGGTCAGATATAGTTGATGTCTGTTCTTCTGTTGCAATCCATGGAAGTCATATACATGTTGTTAATGATATTAAGTTTACAGGTGATAAAATACCACCTATGAGAATACCATCGCTCAGTGATGAGACTTTGTCCGGAAAAACTCCGGATGTGCTTATCATTGGTGGTGGTATTTCCGGTTGTGCTATTGCTAGAGAACTTACAAAATGGAATCTTTCGGTAATGCTTCTTGAAAAAGAAGCAGATTTTGCTCTTGGTGCGTCCGGAAGTAATGATGGTGAAGTACATGTAGGTTTTGATTTGTCTAAGGGTTCTTTAAAGCAGAAGTATGTTTTGCTTGGAAATAAAATATTTGATCAGATAACTGATGAACTTGATGTTCCGTTTAAGAGAATAGGACAGTATGCCGCATTTACCCAATCTTGGCTATTTATTCCGATCTGTCTTTTAGCACTTTGGCGAAGATTTTATGATGGTGTATGGGATACAAGAATTGTGACAAGAAAAAAATTACTTAAAAAAAATTCCACATTTTCTAAAAAGATGAAATTTGCTGTGTATAATTCTTCAGCCGGTGTTGTTTGCCCATATGGACTTACAATAGCATATGCTGAAAATGCAGCAGAGAATGGTGCGGAACTTTATCTTAACACTGCTGTTCTTGATATGGAAACTGATAAGGATGGAAATATTACTAGTGTGACAACAAATAGGGGTAAGGTTTATCCAAAAGTTGTGATAAATGCAGCCGGTGTATTTGCCGATGATGTTGCTGAAATGGCAAAGGATAGATTTTATTCAATTTATCCAAGACGAGGAACCAATTCAATTCAAGATAAAAAAGCTGCTAAAAACATAGATACTATTGCATCAGTGCAATATATTAACAAGGCAATGTTCAAAAAGGGTCATACAAAAGGTGGCGGTCTTATGAGAACAGTTCATGACAATGTACTTGCAGGACCGGATGCAGTAGAAACGTATAAAAAAGAAGATACATCTACAAATGCTGAAAGTATAAAGACTGTATACGATAAACAAAAAGGTACAGTTCCCGCTAATTCTGAAAGAGATATAATCACATATTTCACAGGTGTTCGTGCTCCAACTTTTGAAGAGGACTTTATAATTGAATGGGGTAGAAAATGCCCAAATATGATTCATTGTAGTGGCATTCAATCGCCCGGACTTACAGCTGCACCGGCTTTTGCTTTTGATATTGAAAAGATGGTAGTTGAAAAACTAAATCCTGAGAAAAATAAAAATTTTAATCCAAGGCGACAGGGTGTTCCAAGTCTTAAAAATATGGATTTAGAAAAAAGAGCTGAAATGATTAAAAAAAATCCGGATTATGGAATTATTATTTGTAGATGTGAGGAGATTTCAAAGGGTGAAATTATAGATGCTCTTAATCGACCACTTTGTCCACCAACAGTGGACGCCATAAAGAGGCGTGTGCGCCCGGGTATGGGGCGCTGTCAAGGCGGATTTTGCTCACCGCTCGTAATGCAAATAATTGCAGAAGAGCGGGGATTAAAGCTTTCCGACGTTAAAAAAGCATCTACTGAGGCAGTAGTGCTTTATGGCGAAACAAAAGGAGGTGCCCTCCATGGTTAAGACGGATGTGCTGGTAATTGGTGGTGGCCCTGCGGGTCTTGCAGCAGCAATATCTGCAAAAAAGGAAGGTGCCGATGTAATCCTTGTAGAACGTGAGGCAAGACTTGGTGGAATTTTGAAACAATGTATTCATGATGGTTTTGGCCTTGTACGATACGGAGAAAAACTTTCAGGGCCGGAATATGCCGAGCGTTTTATAGGTGAGTTTTTAGAATTAAAAATAAAGGCAAAATTACTTACATTTGTAACATCAATAGAAAAAAACGACAAAGGTTTCAAAGCGGCATTAGTTTCAAAAGAAGGTATTGAAGAAGTACAGACAAAGTCTTTAATACTCGCAACAGGCTGTAGAGAACGCACATCTAAACAGGTGTTTATTCATGGCACACGTCCGGCAGGAATTTTTACTGCCGGCACAGCACAACATTTTACAAACCTGCTTGGTCAACTTCCAACTAAACGTTGTGTAATTTTAGGTTCAGGTGATATCGGCCTGATAATGGCTCGTCGCTTGACTCTTGAAGGCGCAAAGGTGTTAGGCGTTTACGAAGTAAAGCCGACACCGTCCGGCCTTACAAGAAATATTCATCAATGCCTATACGATTTTGATATTCCACTTTATTTGTCACATACCGTGACAAGAGTTTTTGGCGACGACCGCCTGACGGCCGTTGAAGTTGTAAAAGTAGATGAAAAAATGCAAGTGATTTCCGGAACAGAGGAAATTGTTGAGTGTGATGCTTTAATTCTTTCAGTAGGTCTTATTCCGGAAAATGAAATTGCAGAGGATTTAGATGTTGAGATTGACCCTAAGACAAAGGGACCTAAATGTGATACTCATCTTATGACTTCAGTTCCCGGAATTTTTTCCTGTGGCAATGCACTTCATGTAAGTGATTTAGTAGATTATGTATCTGAAAGCGGTGAAACAGCAGGAAAATATGCGGCGCATTTTGCATTGCAATTTCAGGATGCCGATAATAAAAATATTTCAAGTTATACCGGTGTTTTAGGCGATGGAAAACTTGTAGATATTGAAATAGGGGATAACATTCTTTATTTTGTACCACAATCATTAAATCTTGAGACAGATTTGTCTTCAGTCATTGTTTATTTTAGAAGTAAAGATGTTTTTGATAATAGCAAGTTAAAAATTAAGGTAGATGGAAAGGTAGTATTTGAAAAAAAATATGCTTTTCTTCGTCCACCGGAGATGGAAAAATTAAAACTAGATTTTGCTTCATTTGGAATAACGGATAAATCGCTCATTTTAGCAGAAGTGGAGGTAGGTGTAAGTGAATAAAGAAATTGTTTGCATTACATGTCCACGTGGATGCATAATGAAAGTGACGCAAGAAAAAGATGACCTTGGAAAAATAAGTTTTCAAGTAACCGGAAATTTTTGTAAAAAGGGTGAAACCTTTGCTATTAATGAACTTACATCGCCGATGAGAACAATATGTTCGACGGTTAAAACCGATTTTAAGGATGTACCGGTGCTCCCTTGTAGAGTGTCTGCCGATATTCCAAAGGATAAAATTTTTGATGTAATGGCAGAGATAAATAAAGTTGTTATCACAGAAAAAATTAAGCGTAATGATATAATCATTAAAAATGTGTTAGGACTTGGCGTAGATGTAATTTGCACATCTGATATGCTGAATTGAAAGGAGAAAAAATATGGCACATAAACCTTATGAAGGCTTCGAGCCAAATTGGATTAAGGAAGCAGCTCCGGCTGATTCTTACAGATCAATCTTTCGTTGGGGCGATCCAAATCATTTTAAATTCCCAAAAGAGTCACTTTATAAATTGATGAAGAAAAGGTTAGATGTAACAGACGATTATGTTAAGGATTATCGCTGTGATTTAGGTCTTGAAAAGGTAGATTTTGAAGGTAAATATCCGCCTAACATGGCAAAGGAACATTTAGATTTTTTCAAGTCAATATATGGCGATGATATGTCACAATCAGACTATGATCGTCTTTCAGTTGCATATGGTCAGACAGCTTATGACCTTTATAGAATTCGTGAGCGCCAATTTGACAGTCTCCCGGATTTAGTTCTGTATCCGTCAGAATCAGAACAGATTGAAAAGACAGTTGAATATTGTTCTAAAAATAAGATTCCACTATATGTTTATGGTGGCGGTTCATCCGTAACACGTGGAGTTGAACCTACGGAGGGTGGCGTATCTCTTGATATGCGTCGTAAGTTCAATAAGGTCCTTTCATTTAATGAAGTTGACCAGACCATTACCGTTCAGGCCGGTATGTCAGGTCCACAACTTGAAGCACATCTTAATAATGCTGTCGAAGAGTTTGGTGCAAAGCGTGCTTATACTTGTGGTCATTTCCCACAATCTTTTGAATATTCTTCAGTAGGCGGTTGGATTGTTACAAGAGGTTCGGGTCAAAACTCAACATACTATGGTTGTATCAATGACCTTACAATGCAACAGAAATATGCTACACCAATCGGTACGATTTTGACTTCAAGATATTCAAGAGAAGCAACAGGTCCGAATCTTAATGAAATTATGATGGGCTCCGAGGGTACATATGGTGTACTTACAGAAGCAACTCTTAGAGTTTTCCGTTATCAGCCGGAAAACAGAAAGAGATATTCATATATCTTTAAAAATTGGGATGACGCAATGAATTTTGCACGTGAATGTATGCAGGGTGAATTTGGTTTCTCATCGGTATTCCGTCTTTCTGACCCAGAAGAGACAGATATGATGCTTCATCTTTATAATGTTGACGAAACTCCGGCACATGCTCTTCTTGAAAAGTTTGGTTACAAGGAAATGGAACGCTGTCTCTTCCTTGGTTTCTCAGATGGTTCAGAAAGTTATTGCAAGAGTGTTGCAAAGGGTATTGCAAAGGCTGCAAGAAAATATGGTGGTTTTCCACTTACGGGATATGTGTGTAAAGCTTGGGAAAAGGGGCGTTTTGATGACCCATATCTTCGCGACTCGCTTCATGACTTTGGTGTAATTATTGATACGATGGAATGTACAGTTAACTGGTCAAATATGGCTCAAGTACATCGTGATGTTCGTGAAGTTTGTCATGCGCTTCCAAACTGTATAGTTATGACTCATATGTCTCACTGTTATCCACAGGGTGCAAATCTTTACTTTATTTTCATTGCTAAAATGGATACTGCAGCCGAATTTAAGGCATATCACAAAACAATTCTTCAAGCTATTCAAAAGTCCGGTGCAGCTCTTTCACATCATCATGGTATTGGTAAGATGTTTGCTCCATGGATTGAAGGTTCATTAGGTAGACTGGAATTTGGAGCATTTAAGGCACTTAAAGAATATTTCGACCCGGATTATATGATGAATCCTGGTGGAACAATCGGGTTAGATCTTCCGGAAGAGGAAAAGGAATTTTTAAGAGAAGGTTATTCAGATTGTTCAAAAGATGGAATTGTAAGACAAAAATAAAAGAATTAAGATTTAAGAAGAAGTGGCATAGTGCGAAAGTATGCCACTTCTTTGTCTAAAAGTTAACAATGCGAAATGCATAAAATAGGTTGACCTAACATTAATATTTTGTTTTAATTAGACTGTGAACATTTTTTAGTTCATAAAATTATGATGGGAGGAGTTCAGTGTGAAAGTAGAAGATGTTGTAAGAAAAATAGCAGATTATCCAGTGGTTAATAATGTGGTGAAAATTATAACTGGTGTGTTAGCTGTCGTAGGAATACCTTTACTTGTACCATTCCAAGATGTGTATGAGGGTATTGGCGAATCTGTAAGAGCTGTTGAAATTTTAAAACAGCATAGAGGTAAAAAGGCCTTAATTGTTACAGATAAAACCATTATGAAACTTGGGATTCCAAAGCCTATGCTCAAGGCAATGGATAAGGCTGGATTCCCATACGTAATTTATGATGACGTAGAACCAAATCCTACAATTAAGAATATCGAAGATGCCTTTGCCCTTTATTGCAAAGAGAGATGTGACTGTATTGTTGGTATTGGTGGCGGTTCAGCAATGGACACAGCGAAAATTGTCGGTTGTCGAGTTTTAAAACCTGAACAGTCGGTAGTGCAGATGGGTAGAGCGATGGGAGCTTTTCCAATTACACTTTCAAAAGCAATCACAAGAAAGTTGCCGTTTACAATCGCAATTCCAACAACTGCGGGTACAGGTGCGGAAACTACAGCAGCAGCTGTTGTATCTGATCATGAGCATGACAGGAAATATAGCATTTTAGATTTTAAAATGAGACCTCATGTTGCAATTTTAGATGCGACGCTTTTCACAGATCTTCCACCATATGTGACAGTTTGTACGGCAATAGATGCTCTTTGTCATAACTTAGAAGGATATATAGGTGGAGGACATAACCTTCGAGGTGATGAATATGCAATACGTGGTTTTCGTCTTGCACTTGAGAATATTGACAAGGCTTACAATGACGGTAAGGATATTGAAGCAAGACAAAATCTTTGTAAAGCAGCCTATTATGGTGGTTTGACATTAAATTTTGAACTAACAGGATATGTTCATCCATTCTGTCACAAAATTGGCGCAAAGTATAACCTTGCGCATGGAAGATGCATCGGAACAATTCTTCCAATTATACTTGAAGAGTATGGTAAAAAGATCGAAAAGAGACTTGCTAAATTTAGTGTAGCGGTAGGTGTTGGCGATCCTAATGTAAGTCCGGCAGTTCAGGCGAAACAGTTGATTCAGACTCTTCGTGATATAAGCGAAAAATATGGAATTCCTGATAATATTCCTGAACTTGAAGAAGCCCATTTTGATGAAATAGTAGATTCTATTATGATTGAGAACTTTGTATATCCTACAGTTGTTTCTTACACACGTGATGAAATTATTGCAATTCTTAGAAAGATAAAAGGATAGGTTTTTAAGTAAATAAGAGTGAGTCCCTTTTATGGTTGCATAAAAGGGACTCTTTTTCGTATAATAAGAGTATGAATATGACAAAAGCAGAAATAAAAAATGTAGAAATTACAGATAATTTGATGCAGGTAAGTTTGATAGTTACAACTAACTACAATCCACTTGTTCGCTCACCAAAAGTTACACTCATTTTTAAAATGGGTGAGTTTTCTCGTTTCATTCCTATAGCTGTACAATCATATTATCAAAATATGGATTTTAAAACCTGTACAATTGTTGCAGAGTATGTTTATGATCTTGAAAATATCTTTTTCGATGGAATAAAAGATGAGGAAGTTAAGGTAGAGGTAGATATTCTTTATGGTGAAGAACATTTTAGAGATATACCGCTTATATTTTCCGGTAGTGTAACTGCAATAGATTCTGTTTTTTCAGTTGAGAGCAGAGAAAAAGAATTTGTAATTAAGAGAACTGAAAAATATGTAGAACCAAAGAAAAACATATTTATACTTGCTTTAGAATTATTTTTTAGCGAAATTTATAGATTCTTTGTAAAGATTTTAGGGTATTCCTTTATTCCATTTTTACTTATAGATAGTTTAGTAGCTTTTTTAGATCTTAAATCAGGCTGGGTTTCAAAAAATGATAGAACTACTTTTCGTTTTTTTGTAGATAATGTAAGAGTTGGATATAAATCAATAACAAATGAAGAAATTGGCAGAAAAAATCTGAAAGAAAGATGGGCTATCTTACTTTCAGCTTGCTATAGTAGTTCCAAGGTAGTGGCGAACAGAATTACTTTTCTTTCAAACAGAAGAGAAGATTTAACAGGAAACTTTGAAAATATATATGCAGCAATTAAAGATGATGAAACTTTAGATATTAGAATGCTTCTTGATTCAAATCCAATGCATAGAATGAGTTTTATAAATCTCGCTAAGTTTGCTAAACTTTATGCAACCTCTAGGGTGGTCGTAATAGATGATTTTTATGAACTTACATCAATTGTAAAAAAGAAATCGGATGTAAAGCTCGTTCAAGTATGGCATGCCTGTGGCGCATTTAAAACCTTTGGCTTTTCAAGGCTTGGAAAACCGGGCGGACCAAAACAGACAAATATTAATCATAGAATGTATGATAGAGCAATTGTAAGTTCATCAGAAATTAGACGTTTCTATGCAGAAGGTTTTGGTATTCCGATTGAAAATGTAATTGCTACCGGTATACCACGTACAGACATGTTTTTTGATGAGGAAATTAAAAAACAAAAGAGAGAAGAATTTTTCTCTAACTATCCGGATTTTGTTGGAAAGAAAATTATTATGTTTGCACCGACGTTTCGTGGCAATGGACGTCTTACGGGATATTACCCAATGCATAAATTTAATGTTGCCGATGTGTTAGAGCAACTGGGTGAAGATTATGCAATAATTGTTAAACATCATCCTTTTGTGAACAATAGACAAGAAATTAATCTTGATAGGGTAATTGACTTATCTGTAGACTCAGAACTTAATGATCTTCTTTTTGTAACAGACATACTCATTACGGATTATTCGTCTTCAGTATTTGAGGCGGCACTTCTTGATATTCCAATGATTTTATATGCATTTGATTTATCTGAATATGTTGCAACGCGCGACTTTTATTATGAATATGAAACAATGGTGCCGGGTAAGATTGTAACAACAGAGCAGGAATTAATAGAGGCAATTAAAGCTTCAGATTTTGAAGTTGAAAAAATAGAAAATTTCAAACATAAATTCTTTGATGAACTTGACGGTAAATCAGCGACGAGAGTTGTAGAAATGATTAAAGACTTAATGAACGATGTATAAATGATGCATAGTATTGTTGTAAAATGTAAAAAGAGTGGAGAGCTGAGGTTTTAAAACCCCGGCTCTCCAAAACTTTTAAAAAGATTATTTTAGTCATTTGCAGCTATAGTAGGTGTGTAACTTGTTTTTAGAGCATATAGTTTTAAAACCCCAGCTCTTTTAATATTCTTTCCGTTGAATGTCCGTCGCATGCGGACATATATTTATCCAATTTTTTTGAAACTGAAGCAAAATCAAACTTAGTAGTGGTGGTGCTGATTGATGAGTTAGTTGACAAGCCAACTGATGAAATGTTTGATGAGGTGACTAATGAGGCAGCTGATGTATTTGCCGCTATTGCCGCTTTAATTGCTTCAATTAGCTCATCCATGTTCTTTACAATCGGACCCGGCACAAACTCTTCATATGGGTAGTAGAAGTCGCGCTCTTTCCGATATTCCTCAAGGTCATAAGCAAAAAATATCATTGGTCTGTTTAATAATGAAAATTCAAAAATTATTGAGGAGTAATCGGTGATTAAAACCTCAGTTTTCTTTAAAATTTCATTAGTGTTAAGGTTTTCACCTTTACACTTAACAAAAGGATGATATTTTTCAATAATTTCGTAGTCCGGAAAAGCATTTTTTAATTTTTCAATATCAATACTGTCATTGTGTGCAGAGGTAACATTTTCACCTCTAAAGGTTGGAGCATAAAGGATGATTTTTTCTGGAGTAGATTTTAAAAACATTTCGTCAGTTCTTGGCACACCAAGGGGTTTTATAATATCTTCGCTACACCTAAAAGCTTCCGCATAATGAGGAATTATTTCAGCACTTGAAACAGGAACTAAATCGTAACAATTATGCATTGGAAAAATTTTTGCCTTCTTTTCATTTACACCGAAACTTCCGCTAAGGTTAGAATACCCCCACTTTTTGAAAGCACCACATGCGTGCCAAAGTTGAACAACTTTAGTTTTTTTTCTTTTTTTAACGGCATATGCCGGAAGCATACTGTCTGTCAAAAACAAGGTCCCGCATTGAGAATAAAGTTTTAAAAAGTTAAGTGCTTCTTTTGACCTTGAAATTCGGCTCATATCTTTTGGAAAAGATTTAAACAAACTTAAACCGTCTCTTTTTTCAAGAGCAGTATAAATTGGTGTCATATTATCTGTAAGGTCAGATGCAAAGGCATCTGCAAAGAGTACTTTATTTTCATCTACTTTGTAAAGTATTTTACATATTGCAAAGTATGATGGCCAAAGCATTTTGTACTCAAAAAAGCTAAGAGCAAAAGATAAGAATTTCATAAGGATAGTATACACGCATATTTATTGATTTACAAATGTATTTATTGTAAGATAAAGGTACATTAGCTATGTGAGAAAACTAATGTAAAAAAATGTTGAATGTATAAAATATTTTCAACGTAAAAGCATATCGAACAAATAGAAGATTTAATTTAAAGGTGGTAATAGTATGGCTTTTTGTAAAAATTGTGGCACTGAAGTGCAAGGAAGTGCAAAGTTTTGCACGAATTGTGGTGTGCTTGTAGAAGCAGAACTTGAAGCAGAAGCTAAGGCAGAACCAAAAGCAGAGGAAAAGACAAAATCAGAAGCAAAAACTGAAACAGAAACTAAGACTGAGGCAAATGTAAATACAGATTCTGGTACAGATGAAAAAAAGAAAACTGAAGATAGGTTTAAAGAAGCTGAAGATAAGTTCAAAGAAGTAATGGATACCCCGGACACAACTGCTGATTACTCTGAAGAGGACATTGCAAACAATAAAGTTATGGCAATTCTTGCATACATTGGGATTCTTGTACTGGTTCCAATTTTTGGCGCAAAGAATTCACCATTTGCACAGTTTCATGCGAGTCAAGGTGTGAATTTAATCATAGCAGAATTTGTTTCGGGTTTAGCACTTAGATTGATTTATTACATAGTGCCTTCAGGACTTTGCTTAATTGTATCTCTTCTTCAATCTCTTGTAGGTATTGCGGTATTAGCATTAACTATTTATGGCATTTACAATGCTGTTTCCGGAAAAGCAAAAGAATTACCGTTAATAGGCGGTTTTAAAATTCTTAATACAAATAGGAATTAAACATGGAAAAAATTTACGTAGTAGGACATCAAAATCCGGATACGGATTCAATATGTTCAGCTATTGGTTATGCAGCCCTTCGTCATTCTTTAGGAAACGAGAATTATATTGCAGCAAGGCTTGGCAATGTAAGCGATGAAACCGGAGCGATTCTTGAGTATTTTGATGTGAAAGCTCCAAAGCTTATTACAAATCTTAGAACTCAAGTGTCTGATATTGAATTTGATACACCTCCAACGCTTGAAATGAACGTTACAATTAAAAAAGCGTGGGAGACATTAAAAGATAACAAAATAAGCGCTGCTCCAATAGTAGATGCTGAAGGGAAACTCGTAAGTATGATTACTTCCGGAGACATTGCGTCTTATGTCATGACATCTTTATATGATTTTGGTGAAAAGGTAATTCCTACTTTTGATATTACTGAACTTTTTGAAGTATCAATTTATAAAGTTTGCGGCGAAAAGGAAATTCAGTATTTCCACCTTGATGATTACATTGACGATGTTAAAGAAGTTATTTTAAAAAGCAGATATAGAAGCTATCCTGTCCTTGATGAAGAAAGAGTAGTTGTTGGTACTATTGGCCGATTTCACCTTATTCGACATAATAAAAAAAAGGTAGTTCTTGTAGATCATAATGAACTTGCTCAATCAGTTCCCGGCTTGTCGCAAGCTGAAATTCTTGAGATTATTGATCATCATAGATTAGCCGATATTCAAACTTTTGGCCCAATCTTTTTCAGGAATGAACCACTTGGCAGCACTGCAACTATTATTGCAAAAATGTATGATGAGCAAGAAATAATACCTGACAAAAAGATTGCCGGTCTTTTGGCTGCGGCAATTATTTCGGATACAGTGATGTTTAAATCGCCAACATGTACACCGACTGATGTCAAGATTGCAAAAAACTTGGCAAAAATTGCAGACGTTTCGCTTGACCATTTGGGTGAAATTATGTTCTCAAGCTCAGCTGTTGCAGAAAAACCAGTTAAAAAGCTTATGTACAGCGACTTTAAGGAATTCCTTATTGCAGGCTACAAACTTGGAATTGGGCAGATTACTTGTCTCAACTCCGATGTTGCTTTGAAACGAAAAGATGAATTTATGAAGGAAATGGAATCCAAAAAGAACGAGGCAGGCTATGACTTCATCATCATTATGTTTACGGACGTGCTAAAAGAGGGAACCCATCTTTTATTCCTTGGCGATGTAGAAACTATAAATCAGGCATACGATGTTATTGCAAAAGATAATGAAGTTTTTCTTCCGGAAGTTATGTCTAGGAAAAAACAGATTGTTCCAAGATTATCAGAACTTTGGGGTTAAAAATTATTTCAAAAACGAAGATTATTTTAAAAATATTGAAAAATATTAAATGTAAAAAATAAATGTAAAAGACCTGAAAAAGTAAAAAAAGTAAGTGTGAAAGAAGTACTGAATAATAAAGCACTCGCAATAACTGCGAGTGCTTTTCAACATTATTTACAGCAGAGGAATCAAAGTTAAATATTTACAAAAATCAGTGTTCGTCTTTGAGGATGGCTTCGGCTATGCGAATGCCGTCGACACCAGCGGAGACGATACCTCCGGCATAGCCTGCACCTTCGCCGCACGGATAGACTCCACCAAGTGAGTTGTCAATTCTGTAGCATTGACAGACATCGTCTCTAATAATGCGAACAGGTGAGGACGAACGACTTTCAGGTGCGGTGAGCAGCGCATCCGGGAGTGCGAAACCTGCCATCATTTTGTCCATTTTTAAAAGTGCGTCAGCAATGTTGTCGGTGACTTTTTTTGGAAGAATTTCACGAATATTAGATGGTGTAGCACCGGTGGTGCAAGATGGTTTTACTGCACCGAACTTTGTTGATGTTACATTATTTAAAAAGTCTTTTACAGTTTGTGCCGGAGCAGTATAGTCTTTGCCTCCAAGCCGGAAAGCCTTTTCCTCAATTTTTCTTTGAAGTTCTATGCCTGCGAGAGGGTGGTCGTTGCCAAAATCTTCCGGTTCAATACCAACAAGAAGAGCAGAGTTTGAGTTTTCTTCATCTCTGGCATATTTACTCATACCGTTTATAACGAGCATACCTTCTTCTGATGAGGCGGTTATGACTGTACCACCGGGGCACATACAGAAGGTATAAGTTCCACGACCACCTTCCGGATGGCATGCCATCTTATAGTTAGCGGCACCAAGGGCAGGATGCCCCGCAAATTTGCCATACTGTAGTTTATCTATATATTCTCTTGGATGCTCAATTCGAGTACCAACAGAGAAAGGTTTTTGTATCATTGTAATACCTTTTTCATAGAGCATTTCAACCGTATCTCTAGCTGAATGTCCTATTGCAAGAACTACGGTATCTGTTTCAAAATCAAAGCTTTTGCCGTTCTTTTCATAGGTTATTCCGTGAACGTAATTGTTTGCAATAATAAGATCGGTTAATTTGCAACCAAAATTTATTTCACCGCCGAGAGATAAAATTTCTTCTCTGATATTTTTCACAATATGAACTAGTTTATCGGTACCGACATGAGGATAGTTTGAATATAAAATTTCTTCAGGTGCTCCAAAGTATACAAATTCAGTAAAGACTTTCTTTTGTTTAGGATCTTTGATTCCTGTCGTGAGCTTTCCGTCTGAAAATGTACCGGCACCGCCTTCGCCAAACTGAACATTAGACTCAGTGTTAAGTTTTCTTGTTTCCCAGAAATTGTGAACATCTTTCGTACGGGTATCTACGTCGTTTCCGCGTTCTATTACGAAAGGTTTCAGTCCGGCTCTGGAAAGGAGCAGAGCACAGAACATTCCAGCCGGTCCAAAACCAACGATAACAGGTCGAAACTTCGACTTTCGTTTGTTTTCTACTGGCTGGTATTCATATGTTTCTGATTTTGTTACCCTTCGTTTGTCGGACCTTTTTAGAATGCGACTTTCATCTGCGTCAACCTGAATATCTACTGTGTATATGAGCTTCACATCATTTTTGTCTCTTGAGTCAATTGAACGTTTGTATATGGAAAACGATTTGAAATCTTCAGGTTTTACTTTAATGACTTTAGCAGCAGCAAGATAAAGCTCTTCGAAGGTCGCATCAGGTGAGAGTTTGATGTTATTTATTCGAAGCAAGCTTTGCTACCTCCCTTGCTGCTTTGATGCCTGTTCCAAAGGCAAAGTGAAGGTTATACCCGCCACAAAAGCCGTCTACGTCAAGAAGCTCTCCTGTAATAAAAAGATTAGCCACCTTTTTTGATTCAAGAGAATTTTTCTTTAACTCCTCACTTGAAACTCCACCACGAGTTACTTGAGCATATTTATATGAATTTGTACCAATTGAAGTGAGCTTGAAGTTTTGAAGGTTATCTATAATGTTTTTTAAGTTTCCGTCTGAAATATCATAAATTACTTTTGCAAGTTTTTCATTTAACAGACCATAGAGAATTTCAGGACCAAAGAAGTTTTCCTTTGACTGGGTTTTGTTAACTTGAGTGAATTTTTCAGATTGTTTCTTTAGGTATTCTTCAAGTTCAGATTTTTCTAAATCCGGTGTAAAATTTATTGAAATTTCTACTTTTTCATCATTTTTAGTCATCTGTGCAACATCTCCGGAAATTTGCATGACCGGAATACCGGAAAGGCCGTATTCTGTGAAGAGGATTTCACCTTCTGCTTTAGTGAGTGCAAGAGAGCCTGTAACCATCTCCATTATAGTTGCCAGTGGGTTTGTGAAGCTACCGTTTTTGTTAGAAAACTCTGAGATATTTACTTCGACTTTTTCGTCATCAACGTTTGAATTTGCAATTGAAATAGCACCTTCAAAGCGCACACCTTTGAGCTTTTTTACAAGATCTTCTTCAATCTTAATTTGTACAAGGGCAGGGGAAATTGGATTATATTTTATGCCCAGATTTTTGAGAAGCCTGTAGCCCTCACCGTCAGTACCGTGCTGTGCAGTAGCTTTTCCTCCAAGAGCGAGGATACAGAAATCTGCACGATAAATTTCATTGATTACGAACTCCTTTTTATCTTTGTAAAGGCTTTCGACTTTACAGTCAGTAATTATTTCAACTTTTAATCTTTTTGCTTCCATTTCAAGAATCTCTCTAACTGAGCTTGCATTCATTGAATATGGATAAAGACGAAGTTCTTCTTCGCGAAGTTTAAGTCCTAGACTTTCGAAAAAATCAACGAGGTCGTTAGTGCCGAAGTTAGAAATTACATTGTTGATAATATTTTTATCGCCGTTATAACAACTGTTGTCCATTGCAAAATTTGAAAGATTACAACGTCCGTTTCCCGTAGCAAGAATTTTCTTACCAACGAAAGATAACTTTTCATATATTGAAATTTTTAGGTTTCCATTTAATTGAGCCAGTTTAATGGCACAAGCAAGTCCGGATGCGCCACCGCCAATGATTGCAACTTTCATTTTAAAACTCCTTTATTTCGGGCTTTTTAATATTATCGTGCTGTTTGACTAAAAAAGCAAGAAGTAGTATTATATACGCGTCTAACTTTAGTTAGATATTCATTTTAATTTTATTTTAATTTTAGTGGGAATTCACTTTAAAATTTAGCAGAGATTTGTTCTAAAATGCTTATTGTAGTGAGGAAATGAGGTTGATTGTTTGAAAGGAATTATTCTTGCCGGTGGTTCGGGCACAAGACTCTATCCACTTACACGAGTAACAAGTAAACAATTACTCCCGGTATACAATAAACCAATGATTTTTTATCCGCTTTCAATGCTTATGCTTGCGGGTATTAGAGATATTCTCATAATTTCAACGCCGGAGGATACACCAAGATTTGAAGAACTTCTGGGCGATGGAGACCTTTTCGGTCTAAATCTTGAATATGCTATTCAGGAACAACCAAACGGTTTGGCTGAAGCTTTCATTATCGGTGAAGAATTTATAGGCGATGATAGTGTTGCTATGATACTTGGTGACAATATTTTTTACGGTAACGGTCTCGGTCATATACTTCGTAGAGCTGCTGTTTCCGCATCACTTGAAAAGGATGCGAAGGCAACCATCTTTGGATATTATGTTGAAAATCCAAACGATTTTGGTGTAATTGAATTTGATGAAATGGGCAATATCGTAGGAATAGAAGAAAAGCCAAAGGAACCGAAGTCTAATTACGCTGTTACCGGAATGTATTTTTATGATAACCGTGCTGTTCAGTTTGCAAAGAGCCTTAAACCATCTGCAAGAGGTGAACTTGAAATTACTGATCTTAACGAAAAATATCTTGCAGTTGGTGACCTTGAAGTTGAAGTAATGGGTCGAGGTTTTGCGTGGATGGATACAGGTACAGTTGACTCTCTGAATAAAGCGGCAAACTTTATTAGAACTCTTGAAGAAAACCAGAACATTATTATTTCTGCCCCTGAGGAAATTGCTTACAATATGAGGTGGATTACTAAGAAAAAACTTCTTGAATCTGCAGAACTTCATGGTAAATCAAAATACGGTGAACACTTACGTCGAGTTTCAGAAGGACAGATTCTTTATTCATCATCATTCGGTGAACGCCCAATTTGGGGCCGTGATAACTCAACTACTTGGCAAGATGGCTCGGTGAAAGAAGTATCTGACTTTAAACTTCCGGGTGTAAAAGTATTCACACCAAAAGCAGTTGGAGACAATCGTGGAGGTTTCATGGAGTCTTATTCCAAGAGAGATTTAGAAGAGGCCGGTATTGATGTTGAATTTGTTCAAGATAACCGTTCTTTCTCCGCAAAGAAGGGAATTATTCGGGGTCTGCATTTTCAAAAGAACCCTCGTAGTCAAGCAAAACTTTTGACTTGCCTCAAAGGCAAAATAATGGATGTCGTAGTTGACCTTAGAAAAGATTCGCCAACTTATAAAAAGTGGATTGCAGTTGAATTGTCTGAAGAAAACATGAAGCAGATTTTCATTCCAAAAGGATTTGCTCATGGTTTCTTAACCTTGACTGAAGATGTTGAAATTATGTACAAGGTTGATGAGTTTTATTCTCCGGAATGTGATGCGGGTATTCGTTTTGATGATCCGGATATTGCAATAGATTGGGGTATTACAAATCCTATACTTTCAGAAAAAGATGAGGCGGCACCTTATCTCAAAGATATTGAAGACGAATTGGATTTTTGGATAAATGAAAGTCAGATTTTAGAAAAGGAAAATCAAGAACCGGAGAGTCAAGACTTAAAATAAGATGTCGCAAGGATGTCAAATCTTAGAACAGGAATAATTAGAACAGGAATGAGGATAATTTTAAATAGAAATAACGTAAAGTTAGGGCAGGTGTAACATGAAAGTTCTTGTTACAGGAGCATCCGGACAGCTTGGTTCAGATGTGGTTTTAGAACTCGAAAGCAGGGGGATGGAGATAATTGCTCCTTCACATGAGGAATTTGATATTACTAATCAAGGCCTTGTTCTCCAAATGTTTGAGTACACAGAAATCGACGCAGTGGTTCACTGCGCTGCATATACGGCAGTAGATTTGGCACAGGAAGAACATATCAAGTGTCACAATCTTAATGCCTCCGCTACAAGGTCGCTTGCAAAGCAATGCGGGCGACTTGAGATTCCTATGGTTTATATCAGCACAGATTACGTGTTTGGCGGAGCGGGTGAAGAACCATATGAGGTAAATGATAAAAAAAGTCCACTCAATGAGTACGGATTGTCAAAGCTTGCCGGTGAAGAGGCGATGAAAGCTTTCTGCAACAAACATTTTATCATTAGAGTTTCTTGGTTGTTTGGTAAAAACGGAAAGAATTTTCCAAAGACAATTTTACGTCTTGCTGAAACTAGAGATGAGATATCAGTAGTTGCAGACCAAATAGGCTCACCTACTTACACAAAGGATTTAGCAAAACTTATTGCAGATATGCTTAAAACAAAAAACTATGGCATATATCATGCGACAAATGAAGGTTTTGTTTCATTTTTTGATTATGCAAAAGAAATTGTAAGACAGTCCGGGAAAAATCTTATTATAAACCCGACAACGACAGATAAATATAAAAGTGCCGCAAGAAGACCACTCAATTCAAGGTTATCGAAACAGTCACTTGTTGAAGCCGGTTTTGAATTGCTTCCACCTTGGGAAGATGCTCTTTCGAGATTTTTAAAAGAACTTAAGATTTAAGGAGAATCAACATACATGCAATGGACAGGATTAAATGAGCTTAGAGAAAAGTTTTTAAGCTTTTTTGAGAGCAAGGAACATTTAAGACTTGAAAGTTTTTCTCTTGTACCACAAGGTGACAAGAGTTTGCTTTTGATAAATTCCGGTATGGCACCTATGAAGAAATATTTCACAGGTGAAGTTGAACCGCCAAAAAAGAGAATTGTTACGTGCCAAAAGTGCATTAGAACACCGGACATTGAAAGTGTCGGTAAAACTGCACGCCATGGCACGTATTTTGAAATGCTTGGAAATTTCTCTTTTGGAGATTATTTTAAATTAGAAGCTTGCTGGTGGGCTTGGGAATTTTTGACAAAAACGCTTGAAATTCCGGAAAATCTTCTTTATTGCAGTGTATACGAGGAAGATGATGAAGCATATAAGATTTGGACTGATGATGTCGGAGTAGATCCATCGCATATAGCAAGACTTGGTAAGAAAGACAATTTCTGGGAACACGGGCAAGGTCCTTGTGGTCCTTGTTCAGAAATTTATTTTGACCGTGGTGCCGAATATGGCTGTGGTGATCCAAACTGTAAGGTAGGTTGTGAATGTGACCGTTATATGGAAGTTTGGAACCTAGTATTTACTCAGTTTGAAAATGACGGAAATAATAATTACACACCACTTGAAAATCCAAATATAGACACAGGTATGGGTATTGAAAGACTTGCGTGTGTAATACAGGGTACAAGTAATATTTTTGAAGTCGATACAATTCAAAATATTATAAAGAAAGCTTCTGAAATTGCAGGAGTGAAATATCACGATAACGAAGGAAACGATGTATCTCTTCGTGTAATTGCAGATCACATAAGAAGCATAACATTTATGATTTCAGATGGTATTATGCCTTCAAATGAAGGTAGAGGATATGTACTTCGTAGGCTTCTTAGACGAGCTGCTCGTCATGGTAGGCTGCTTGGAATCGACCATACGTTTTTAACGGATGTTGCGAAAGTTGTAATTAATGAGAATAAAGATGCATATCCAAATCTTGTTGAGAAGCATGATTTTATTATGAAAGTTATCAATTCCGAAGAAGAAAACTTTAATAAAACAATTGACACCGGAACAGCTTTGCTTATGGAGCTCATTGAAAATGCTGATTCTAAAATGCTTTCCGGTGAAGACGCATTTAAACTTCAAGACACTTTTGGTTTCCCAATAGATCTTACGAAAGAGATACTGGAGGAATATAAAATGACTGTTGATGAAGATAAATTTTATGAACTTCTGGATGAACAGAAAAAGCGCGCAAAGGCAGATGCGGCAGCAAAATCTGTGGCTGAAGCTTGGAAAGGCAATGAAGATTTGACGAAGAATTTTGCAAAAACAGAATTTTTCGGTTACACAGAATTTGAAACAAAATCAACTATTCTTGGAATTATTAAGGATAACAAACTTGTAGATGATGCAGATATTGGCGATAAAGTTGCTGTAATTCTTGATAAAACGGCATTTTATGCTGAATCCGGCGGACAGGTCGGCGATGTAGGGACTCTCATTTCAGAAGGTTTCACAGTTGAAATAAATGACACAATAAAGACACCTAGCGGCGTGTATCTTCATATAGGCGTAGTGACAGATGGCTTTCTTAGAAGGGATGTATCCGTTACTGCATCAGTAGATATGAAAATTCGTAAAGCTACAATGAGAAATCATACTTCCGCCCATCTTTTACAAGCAGCACTTAGAGAAGTGCTTGGTTCACATGTTGAACAAGCAGGTTCATTTGTAGGTCCTACAGTTGCTCGTTTTGATTTTTCACATTTTTCAGCAATGACAAGTGAAGAAATTAAGGCAGTAGAAAAAAAGGTAAACGAAATTATTCTAGAAAACCTTCCTGTTGAAACGATTGAAACGACAATTGAGGAAGCAAAAGCTATGGGCGCAATGGCATTCTTTGGTGAAAAATATGGCGATGCCGTTCGTGTTGTTAAAATAGAGGGGTATTCAATTGAATTATGCGGTGGTACTCATGTAGACAGAACAGGGACTCTTGGTCTTTATAAGATTGTTTCAGAATCTTCAATTGCAGCGGGTATTCGTCGTATTGAGGCTGTAACAGGGACAGGTGTTCTTAAATATATTGAAGAAAAGAATGCTCTTATCACAAAGACTGCAGTTGCAATTAAACTTTCAAATATCAATGAACTTGACTTAAAGGTTGCAGCAATGGCAGCGAGCTTAAAGGCAGCGGAAAAACAAGTTGAAGAACTGAGTGCTAAGATTGCGGCAGCTTCTGCAAAAGATATGCTTGGCGAAGCAAAAGATGTAAAAGGTGTTAAGCTCATAGTTTCAAAAGTAGATGGTGTTCAAGGTGCTGACCTTAGAACAATGGCAGATACAGCAAAAGAAACAGATGAAAACATTGTAGTTGTTTTAGCATCTGTTTCTGAAGGTAGATTAAGTTTTGCTTGTAGTTGTGGCAAAGCTGCTGTGACAAAGGGCGCACATGCCGGAAATCTTGTTCGTGCAATTGCAGAGGTTGCCGGTGGTGGCGGCGGCGGAAAACCTGATAGTGCAATGGCGGGTGGTAAGGATGTTTCAAAAATAGACGAAGCTCTTGAGGCTACTGAAGACCTTCTTTTAAAAATGTTGAAATAATTAAAACAATTAAAACAATTAAAACAATTAAAACAATTAGAATAATTAAAACAAAAAAAGCTTTGAATTAGTAAAAGTAGTCTTAAATTAAACCTTTTATACCGACTTTTCGACCGCTCATACCTCAAAATATTGACAAAAGATACAAAGGAGAGAAAATTATTTATGGATTGCTTGTTTTGTAAAATTATAAACGGTGATATTCCTTCAACCAAAGTTTATGAAGATGATAAATGTTATGCCTTTAGAGATATTTCTCCACAGGGACCGACACATATTCTTGTAATTCCAAAGGAACATATCCAGTCAGTAAACGAAATTAACGATGCTAATAAGGATACAGTTGGACATATTTTCACGGTAATTTCAAAAATTGCTAAAGAAGAGGGAATTGCAGAAGAAGGATACAGAGTTGTATCTAACATAGGCGAATATGGTCAGCAAACAGTACCACATCTCCATTTTCATATAATTGGTGGTAGGAATATGAAATGGCCTCCGGGTTGATAGCGGAAAGCAAATTAGGCAAGTTAAGACTATTTATGTTGATTTTGGATTTAAGTTAAATAATTTAGTTTAGATGAAAAAATAAAAATTTAAAACAACAAATTTAAGATAACAAACTTAAGATAGCAAAACAGCAGTCCAAATTTTTATGTTGGGACTGCTGTTTTTATGTCGACACCTTTACTACTTATGGGACTTTCAATGATATGGGCACTTTTGATAATAAATTTGACAACAGACATTGTTGCAAAATATATCTTCATTGCTTCTATCATATTAATTCTTTTAAATTTTTTGCTTATCAGGGGTGGAATTTTGCCAATTGAAAACAAAACTCTATCTTTAGATAAAAGCAAAAATAAATCAGTAAATATGATTGGAAATAATTCTGTTTTAGTTTCACTTATATCAATCGCGATAATAACCTTAAGCTTTATTTTAAAAACAGAGCTGATTTACAAACCGATTGTGAAAATGGAGGGCACAACGCAACATATAACCGGGGAAATTATAAAGATTGAACCACAGAAATTTACAATTAAAACTGATGAGGGGTATAAGGTTCGCCTTTCTTCAAAAACCTTTAACGGTCAAGTGGGTGATTTAGTAGATTTTAATGGCAAAATTTTCGTTTTGAATTATCAAAAAGCTAAAGGAGTTTATATAGGCACGTATACCTATGAAAAAATAAAAGTTACCACAGGAAACGGTAGTATATTTGAGGATATGAGGATATATATTAAAACCACAATTTATAATCATCTTCCCTCAAAATATGCAGATGTTTTGATAGGAATGTTAATGGGAGATAAAACTGAAATTGAAGATGATATTTACGATAGTTTTAAAGTTACAGGGGTAGTTCATCTGCTTTCAGTTTCAGGATTTCATACATCGCTTTGGTCGATGATTATATACAGACAATTTTTAAGGTTTGGCTTAGGAAAGCGTTTATCTTCAGCCTTTGCAATTCTTTTCATATTGGGGTTTTTGGCTTTAACGGGTTTTGCTAGAAGTACAATTAGAGCATCGATCATGCTTATCTTTTTCTTTATTTCAAAGCTGATATTAAGAGAGGCTGATAGTTTAAATTCTTTAGGTGGAGCAGCAACATTAATAGTTTTAGCAGACCCTTTTGCTGTAATGGATATAGGGTTTTTATTGTCGTTTTTTTCAACTCTTGGAATTCTTTTAATCAATCCAAAATTACACAAGCTTCAAAGAGAAAAACTAAAAAAATATATTCATAATTTTAAAATTCGACAAAAAATTGAAGGTGTTTTAGCAGTTATATCTGTTTCAATTTCAGCTTTTATTTTCACGTTACCATTTATGGTTTTGTTTATAGGTGAGGCCTCTTTAATTTCACCGTTGACGAACTTGTTTGTGACGACATTCGCATCCTTTTCTATTTTGCTAGGTGGAGTGGCTATCCTTGTCTCTTTAATTCCTTTAATTAGTGTATTTGAAGAACCGTTGTTTTTAGTGTCCGGTCTTATAGTAAAATTTATAGTTTTTGTGACAGAACAGTTTTCAAAAATTAGTTTTGCAAGTGCAAAAATAGGAAGTAATTATATGTTAATTACGTTAGCTGCAGTTTTATTTCTTTGGGGTTTCGCATTTTTATGTAAAGGTGAGAAAAATTGCAATATTCGTTTAACTGTAATTCTAAGTTTATTGATTCTTTGTAGTTCCATTTTTACGTACAATATGTTGGTCTTCCTACGTTGAAATTATAGCGTCTATATTATATAATACACGTATGTATTACGATTTAAGAAACCTAAGAGAAAATATCAAAAAAGGTGATTTTCACAAGGTCTATTTGATTGAAGGAAATGAACCTTATTTGAAACAAAAATATGCAAAACTTCTCGCCGACAGTGTTGTACCTGCCGGCTTTGAGGCATTTAACAAGCATGTACTAAAAGGTGAGGATATTACACCTGATGAAATAATGACATGTGTTGAAGCACTTCCGGTTATGGCAGAACGCACCTGTGTTTTTGTAAAGGATTATCCGTTTTCGGATTCGGTAGAAGATGAGAGGAAAAAATTTTTAACTCTTTTATCTGATCTTCCGGATACCTGTACATTAATTTTTTGGCAGGATACGAAGGAACTTTCAGGCAGGTCTGATGATATAAAAGAAATTAGAAAGCTAATAGAGGCAAACGGTGCTGTTTGTACCATTGATAAAAGAAGTGACAGTGATTTAATTAAGTATATTTTGATTGAATGTAAGCGCCGTGAAAGGCAAATAGATAACAGTACAGCAATGTACCTTATTGAAACTGTTGGTAATGATGTTGCAACTATTTTAAATGAAGTTGCAAAGCTTTGCTCGTATACAAAGAGCATTTCAAAAGAGGATATAGATGTAATTTGTGTAAAAACACTTGAAGCAACGACTTTTAAGGTAGTAGATGCTTTACTTTCAAATAATTTTGATATGGCATTTTCCCAACTTCAAGTTCTTTTTGAACAGAAAACGGCACCTGAACTTATTATTGGCTCAATCGCTTCAGCGTATATTGATATGTACCGGGTAAAAGTTGCAGAAAGTGCAGCTAAAGGTTATGAGGGTATAAAGGGTGCTTTTTCGGGTGTGTATAAGAGTCCTTACAGATTAAATAATGCATCAAAAAGAGCACGTAAATATACCGTTTTGGATCTTCGCCGAGCACTTGAGGTGTTAGGTGTTGCAGATGAGAAATGTAAAAATACCTTTGATGATAGGACAGTGATTATTGAAAAATTAATTATTGAACTGGCAATGGTAAGAAAACATAAATAACTAATGGAGTTTGTAGGAAAACATAGGTAGGACTTGTAATTGAGGAATTTCATAATTGTCTTGAATCAGCGAAATAACTTGTAGAGGAATAGTGTATTGAAAATTAAACTTCCAACATATGTAAATAATGCAATTTCTTTGCTGGTAGATGCCGGCTTTGAGGCATTTGCCGTTGGTGGTTGTGTTAGAGATAGTTTACTTGGCACTGTTCCAAAGGATTGGGATATTACTACAAGTGCTTTGCCAAATGAAGTAAGGGAAGTATTTTTAGATTTTAAAGTAATCGAAACGGGAATAAAGTATGGTACGGTTACGGTCCTAATAGAAAAACAACCTGTTGAGATTACGACATATAGAATCGATGGAGAATATTATGATAGCAGACATCCGTCTGCTGTAACATTTACAAGAAGTCTTAAAGAAGATTTAGCTCGCAGAGATTTTACAATCAATGCGCTTGCGTATTCGGATGAAACCGGTGTCATAGATGAATTTGACGGAATCGGAGATTTAGAACGAAAACTTATACGTAGTGTAGGCAACCCGGATAAGCGGTTTCAGGAAGATGCTCTTCGCATCTTTCGTGCGCTTCGTTTTTCTGCCACTCTTGATTTTTGTATAGAGAGCGAGACTGAAAAAAGTATTAAACGAAACGCAGAACTTTTAAATAATGTTGCGGCCGAACGCATTACGGTAGAACTTTTAAAGTTCATATGTGGAGTAGGCGAGCGGGTAACAAAGATTTTAATTGAATACAGAGATATTTTTGGAATAATTATTCCGGAACTTAAACCAAGTTTTGATTTTGAACAAAATAATAAACACCATATTTATGATGTTTATGACCATACAGCTTATTCAGTAGGGCTTTCAGAGCCAGATGTGGAAGTTCGTTTAGCCTTGCTTTTACATGATATCGGAAAGCCAAGTACGTATTTTACAGATGATAACGGCGTGGGCCATTTTTATGGGCACGCTAAAGATAGTGCGGTTCTTGCGGCGAAGGCATTAAAACGTCTTAGACTTTCGAACGAAATGTACGACAATGTTTTAGCACTCGTTAAGTACCATGATTACCCGATTACGGAGGAGAAAAAAATCATACGCCGTCGCCTGAATAAATTTGGGCCGGACTTATTGCGCAAACTTATGAAAGTAAAGCGCGGTGACAGTCTGGCACACAACCCAAAGTACGCGCGCCCATTAGAAGAACTCCACGCCGTAGAAAAGGCTGTTGAGGAAATCTTAAATGACGAGAGTGAATGTTTTACACTAAAAGATCTTGACATTACCGGTACAGATTTAATGGAGGCAGGTTTTAAAAGTGGCCCAAAGCTTGGTCGCATATTGAAAAATCTTTTAAGAGAAGTAATGGATGGCGAGTTAAAAAATGAAAAGACAGAGCTCCTAAGGAGAGCAAAGGAATATGAAACAAGAAGAAACTAAAATGATTTCTGTTATTGCAGTAGTCGGACCTACTGCATCCGGAAAAACTACATTGGCTGTAGAACTTGCAAAACATTTTGATGCCGAGATATTATCTTTCGATTCAATGCAACTTTATGAGGGTATGGATATTGCAACAGCAAAACCGACGTTTTCTGAAATGCAGGGTGTTCCACATCATATGATTTCAGCTATTCCTTTAGATGAAGAAATGAGTGTTGCAAAATATAAGAGACTTGCTGACGAAATTATAAAAGATATTGATGTTCGTGGTAAAAGAGTAGTTTTAGTTGGGGGTACAGGACTTTACTTGGATGCTTTAATCGATAATATAGAATTTCTTGAAGTTGATAAGACCGGTGTTGAGGAGAAATTTTGTAAAGAAATAGAGGGTTTAACTCCTGCTGAAATGTACGAGAGATTAAAAGAAGTTGACCCTGAAAGTGCAGATAGAATTCATATAAATAATGTGGCAAGGGTAGCCCGTGCACTTAAAGTTTATTACACGACCGGTTACACGATTACTCATCAGGTTAAAGAGTCAAGGAAAAATCCGTCAAAATATAAGGCTATTTATATTGGACTAAATGTGAAAAATAGAGAATATTTATACGACCGTATAAACAAAAGAATAGATGACATGCTTGAAAATGGGTTGCTTGATGAAGTGAAAGAGTATAAATCGCTCGGAAACACGTCTTGTCAGGCAATCGGCATTAAGGAGCTTGTACCATATGTAAACGGCGAGAAAACTCTTGAAGAATGTTTGGAAAGCCTAAAACAGAGTACCAGAAGATACGCAAAACGTCAGCTTACTTGGTTTAGAAGAAATGATAGAATTCATTGGTTTTATATTGATGAAAAAACGCAAAAAGAAATTTTAAAAGAAGCCATTGAAATTATTGAAAAGGAGATGAACACATGAATGCAAAAGAAAAAAGACTTGTAAAAAGTTTAGGTCTTTTAGCTCTTGGGCTGTTGGCTATTGCTTATGTCGTTTATCAAATTTTCATGCTTGCATATACACCGATTGAAACTGAAGTAGCTCTTGAGTATACGGTTGAAGATGTGTTAGAAACAGAAACTTTTATTGCAAGAAATGAAACATATATCATAAATGATAAGACCGGTACAATCATTTCGGTCGTTGATGATGGCTCTCGTGTTGCAAAAGGTCAAGAGGTTGCAATAATTTTCACTGATGATTTAGCTGCAGATAATTATTTGAAAATTCGAGACCTTGAAATGCAAATCGAGCGTTACACCCGACTTGCAAGCCAATCAGATAACTATACCTTTAACATCAACGACCTTGACGGTTATATAGATAATGCAGTCATGGAATACGTTAGAGCTGTAGATAATGAAAGATTCGCTTTTCTTTCAGACAGTATTGACAATCTTCGTGACCAAGTTGTGACAAGACAGATTGCTACCGGATCGCATTTTGATTTTCAAACGAAACTTAAAGAACTTAAATTTGAGTATGAAGGGTTGAAAGATAAAAATACCAAACATGCAACTGTTAAGGCTGGTCAGTCCGGTTACTATATCAGTGGTACTGATGGACTCGAACAAATAGTTGACTGTAGTAAAGTTGAAGAGTTGACAGTTGATGATATTTACAGTGTGTTTAAAGCAAAGGCTGAAAAAACGCCTGATGGTGCAATTGGCAAAATGGTTACAGAATTTACTTGGTATTTTCTTTGTGTGGTAGATGCGAATCGTATAGGAAACCTTGAAGTGGGTGATTTTATCACTGTAAACTTACCTTTTTCCGCGGTGAATACAATTAAAGCAAAAGTTCATGCAATTAATGAAAACACCGGAGATGAGGCGGCTGTAATTTTGAGTTGCAATCTTATGAATTCAGATATTTCTTCCCTGCGTCACGAAACAGCAGAACTAGTTATAGACTCATATAAAGGAATAAAAATCCCTGTGTCTGCAATTCGAGTAAATGAAAGAGATGAAAAAGGTGTATTCATTCAAAAGGGAAATATAATTGAGTTTAGAAAAATCAATATTATATATTCTGCGAAAGATTATATTCTTTCAAAGTCAGATGCAAATGAAGAAGGATATGTACGACTCTATGATAACGTAATTACGGAAGGCAAGGATTTATACGATGGAAAAGTTATTAAATGAGTATAGAGAACAGCAATGTGCCAAAATAGATGAGAATCTAAAAATTGTAAGAGAACGAATAAATGAGGCTGCAATAAAAAGTGGGCGAACAGCTGAGGATATTCGCCTTATGGTTGTTACAAAAACTATTGAACCATGCTTTATAAATCATGTGATTGATAACAGTGGTGTAACTTTAATTGGCGAAAATAGAGTTCAGGAACTTCTTTCAAAAAAACCAAAACTACATCTTGATGATGTAGAGGTGCATCTCATAGGACATCTCCAAACTAATAAAGTAAGACAGGTTGTAGGTGAAGTTTCAACTATTCAGTCTGTGGATAGATTAAAGGTTGCAAAAGAGATTTCAAAACAGTCACAGAAACAAGGAATAACGACAAATGTGCTTATTGAGGTAAATATTGGTGGAGAGGAGTCTAAATTTGGAACGACAATAGAAAATGCCCCGGACTTATGTTATCAAATCTCAGAACTTCCAAATATAAAAGTTCAAGGACTTATGACAATTCCGCCAATTTGTGACGACGAAAAAGTTTTGCGGCAACATTTTAGCGACATGAAGAAACTATTTATTGACATAGAATATAAAAAAATAGATAATATATATATGAAAATTCTCTCCATGGGAATGTCTTCAGATTATTATGAAGCAATTCTTGAAGGAGCAAACTTGGTAAGAATAGGCTCAAGTATTTTTGGAGCCAGACAATATTAAAAACTGGAGGACAGTTTAAATGAGTAGCTTTATCGACAAGATTAGGACAATTACAGGTTTTGAGCCAGAGGATGAATACGGCGAAAAAATGGAAGGTTATGAAGGTTACGAAGATGACCATTATGGCCATGGCGGATATGCGGATACCGATTATCAAGCCCCGTCGCCACGTCGTCCGGGTGGTGCGGGTAGCAATGTTGTGAATATGCCACAAAAGGCAATGCTCCAAGTTGTTCTTGCGAAGCCGGAACGTTTTGATGATGCTTCTGCAATTGCCGATAACCTTAATGAAAAGAGAACAGTTGTGCTTAATCTTGAGTCAGCCAACCGCGATGTAGCACGTAGACTTATTGATTTCCTTTCCGGTGTTGCATATGCAAATGGTGGTCAGCTCAAGAGAGTTGCTAATAGCACTTTCATCATCACTCCTTATAACGTAAATGTTTCGGGTGACCTTCTTGATGAAATTGAAAGCGGAGCAATGTTCTTCCAGTCATAAAACAGACATTTAGGGCACACCAAATTACCGGCGTGCCCTTACTTTTAAATTTGGAGGGGATTACGACATGCTTACGCCAAAACAAATAAAGGGACACGTTTTTCAAGCTGCTGGAAGAAATGCTTATAGAGCAAACGATGTAGACGAGTTTATGGAAGAGGTTTATGCTTCTTATGAGCAGGCTTTTCGTGAAAACGGTGAACTTGTTAAAAAAATTAATCTGATTGCAGATAGATTGGCACAATACAAAGCGGATGAGGATAATATTAGAAATGCACTTCTTACAGCAGAACGTATGAAGGATTCAATTTTAGAAGAGGCACAGGCCGAAGCTAAAAAAATCATTGAGAATATAGAAGAAAAAGTAAAAAATACTAAAACTATACTCGATGATAAGACTACTGAGATAATTGACAAAGCAAATCTTGATGCTGCCAAAATTATCGATTCTGCAAATGAGCGTGCGGAAGAAACTTTAAAGTTAGCACAGACAAATGCAACAAAGCTTCTTGCAAAGGCTCAAGAGATTTATGATGAACAAGTTAATATAGTTAAAGAAGAGGCTGACAAAGAGCTTGATTATTTGATGAAGATAAAAGAAGAATCTGCAAAAGTTCGTGCTCAGCTTATGGAAACTTATGAAACACAGATTAAACTTCTTGAATATACACCTGATTTTTCAGCAGAGGTTGCTGCTGCTCATGCAAAAATAGAAGAAGCTAAAGAAGTAGCTGAAGAAGTAGCCGAAGAAGATGAAACGGAAGAAGCAGAAGAAGCTACGGCTGATTCTGTGAAGGCTGAAGAAGAAAAGGTGGAAGCAAAAACTGAAGAAGCAGAAGAAGCCGAAAAGATAGAAACTACGGAAAAATTGGAAGAGCCTGAAGAGTCAGAAGAGCCTGAAGAGTCAGAAAAGCCTGAAGAGCCTGAAGAGTTAGACATACTTGAAGCGTCTGCAGAGGAAGCAACCTTTACAACTCTCGTTGCTGAAGAGGTAATAGAGTTTAATGATGACACTGACGATAAATTAGATGAAGATGTAGATTTTGATGAAACAGAATTTGATGATTCCGAGTTTGAAGATGCAGATATAGAAGATTATCTTGGTGACGAGAAAGAATTTGAGGATATTGATTCCGGAAAAGATCTTTTTGCTGATGATGACGAAGAATTCGATGAAGATGAAGATTTCGAAGAAGATGAAAATGAAAAAAGTGAGGACTAAGTAATGAAAAGGGCAATATATTTCATATTTATTGTCTTACTTGTAGGTGTTGATCAACTTACGAAGTACTTAGTGCTTATCAATCTAAAATACAAAAATGCTGCTACTGTAATTGACGGAATTTTGCAGTTCCGTTATGCTGAAAACACAGGCGCAGCATTTAGTATGCTTAGTGGTAATCAGTTGTTTCTTTTAATTTTTACTGCAATTTTAATTATTGGCATAATCATTTTTTTGATGCTTGATAAAGCTGAAAATAAAATACAACAAGTTTCGTTGATTTTAATAGTTGCAGGTGGAATTGGAAATTTAATAGATAGATTGTATAGAGGCTTTGTTATTGATTTTATTGAACTTACGTTTATTGATTATGCAGTTTTTAATTTTGCGGATATATTAGTCACAATTGGTGCTGTATTTTTAATATTGTCAGTAATTTTAAAAGTAAAAAAGGAAGAATCGCATGAAAAGTGACGTTTTTGAATTTACAGTTGAAAACGACATTTCAGGAGAACGCATAGACGTTGCGATTTCTCTAGTGTGTGCTGGCCTTTCTCGCTCTGCAGTACAAAAACATATAGCAGAGGAAAAAGTTTTTGTAAATGAAAAATTAGTGACTAAGAATTATAAAGTTTGTATTGGTGACAAAATCAAAGTAGAAATTCTAAAACCTGCACAAATATCTTTAGAACCACAAGAAATTCCTCTATCTATAGTTTATGAAGATGATGATTTGTTAGTAGTAAATAAGCCGAGAGGAATGGTAGTACATCCGGCAGCTGGGAATTTAGATGGTACATTAGTTAATGCGTTGATGTTTCATTGCGGAGATTCTCTTTCAAAAATTAATGGTGATACCAGACCGGGAATTGTACATCGTATAGATAAAGATACCAGCGGTCTTTTAGTTGTTGCAAAGAGTGATGAATCGCATATACATCTTGCAAAACAAATAAAAGAACATACTTTTAAGAGAGAATATAAAGCAATTGTTCATGGCAATATACGAGATGATGAGGGTGTAATTGATGTGCCAATTGCTCGTAGTGAAAAAGACCGTAAAAAAATGGGAGTTACAGAAAAAGGCAGAAATGCTGTTACATATTTTTGGGTAATAGAACGCTTTGGCGACTTTACATATGTGAAGTGTAGTCTAAAAACAGGACGCACACATCAAATTCGGGTACACATGGCATATCGTGGGAATCCAATTGTAGGCGATTTAGTATATGGCCCAAAAAATACACCAAAACTTGAGGGACATTGTCTACACGCAGAACGCATAGGATTTACTCATCCAAAAACAGGTAAATATCTTGAATTTGAAGCACCACTTCCAGAACATTTTGAAAAATTTTTAAGGAAAATGAGGGGATAGTATGAATGCTGAATTAAAAAGCAAACTCCAAAAAGATGCAGCTCGTGTTCGCATGAACGTTATCGAGGGCACCTTTAACGCAAAGTCCGGTCATCCGGGCGGCTCACTTTCCATTACGGATATTCTTACATATCTTTACATGGAAAAACTTAATGTAGACCCAAAAAATCCAAGGGCGGAGGATAGAGATCGTTTGGTTCTTTCTAAGGGCCACACAGCACCGGCTCTTTATGCTGTGCTTGCTCTTAAAGGATTTTTCCCAATTGAAGATATTAAGACTTTAAGAAAGCCGGATTCATATCTTCAGGGGCATCCTTCAATGCATATGACTCCTGGAGTTGATATGAGCACAGGTTCTTTAGGACAAGGTATTTCTGTTGCAGTTGGTATGGCTCTTGGTGCTAAGTTAAATAAAAAAGCATACAGAGTTTACGCTATACTTGGTGATGGTGAGATTCAAGAGGGTCAGGTTTGGGAAGCTGCAATGTTTGCCGCAGCAAAAGGTCTTGATAATTTAACAGTTGTAGTTGATAACAACAATCTCCAAATTGACGGCACAATTGAAGAAGTAAATTCACCATATCCAATTGATGAAAAGTTTGAAGCGTTTGGTTTTAATGTAATAAACATTGATGGTCATGATTTTGAGCAAATTGCAGCAGCTTTTGAAGCAGCTGATAATTGTAAAGGTAAGCCAACAGCAATTATTGCAAAGACAATAAAAGGTAAGGGCGTATCATTTATGGAAAATCAAGTAGGCTGGCATGGAAAAGCTCCAAATGCCGAAGAATATGAAATTGCAATGGCAGAACTTAAGGAGGCGTTATAATGGCTGAAGTAATTAAAAAGGCTACAAGGGATGGCTATGGTGACGGTCTCCTTGAACTTGGAAAAATTGACGATAAAGTAATTGTAATGGACGCAGATTTAGCAGGTGCTACAAAGACTGGTGTATTTAAGAAGGCATATCCGGAAAAATTCTTTAATGCAGGAATTGCTGAAAGTAATTTATTTGGTGTTGCCGCCGGTCTTTCACTTACAGGTTATACAGTGTTTGCAAGTTCTTTTGCGATGTTTGCTGCCGGAAGAGCTTTTGAGCAGATTAGAAACTCAATTGGATATCCACATTTAAATGTTAAGATTTGCGCAACTCATGCCGGCATTTCAGTAGGTGAAGATGGTGCATCTCACCAGTGCTGTGAAGATATTGCTCTTATGAGAACAATTCCGGGTATGACAATTATAAATCCTGCTGATGCAGTTGAAGCAAAGGCAGCAGTTCTTGCAGCTGCAAAGTATGAAGGTCCCGTTTATATGCGATTTGGTCGTCTTGCAGTACCACAGATTTTTGATGAAGATACATATGAATTTAAGTGGGGTAAGGCTGCTACAATCAGTGAAGGTACAGATGTTGCAATTCTTGCAACCGGTCTTATGGTAAATGAAGCTATGATTGCAGCTGAAGAACTTAAGGATAAGGGTATTAGTGCTAGAGTTGTAAACGTACATACAATCAAGCCTCTTGATGAAAAAGCAGTTCTTGCAGCTGCAAGAGATTGTGGTTGCATCGTTGTTGCTGAAGAACATAGTATTATCGGTGGTCTCGGTGGTGCTGTCGCTGAACTTCTTTCAGAGAAGCTTCCAACACCAATAGCTCGTGTCGGTGTAAATGACACCTTTGGTAAATCAGGTCCGGCTGTAGATCTTCTTCACGAGTTTGGCCTTGATGCAGCGCACATTGTTAAAGCAGCTAAAGATGTTGTTAAAAGAAAGTAATTTAACTGTAAAAAGTGTAGTTAATATTAAATTTTTGATGTATATTAGACTTATAGTTTAATTATCGCAATAAACATTCAAAAAAGTCTGTCTTATTGCAAATGGGACAGACTTTATTAATACAGAGCGATCTGTTTAAAAGGAGGAAGTTTTATGCCTGAATGGTCAATAGTTTTAATAGTTATTGGAGCCGTTTTAGTAGGCCTTATTGCTTGGGCAATCAAAGTTCAACAAAAATTAGTAAATTTGGATGAAATGGCTCAAAATGCACTTTCACAAATCGGAGTACAACAAAATAGTCGTTGGGATGCATTAATTCAAATTGCCGGACTTACAAGAGAGTATTCAGAACATGAGTACAAAGCTTTAAGTGACATTATTGCGAAGCGTCAGCCTATTACTCGTTCGAGTGGAGCGGGTGAAGTAAATGCACAGGAAAATTTACTTACAGATGCTATGTCTCATATTATGGCTGTTGTTGAGCAATATCCGGATTTAAAAGCTGCATCTCTCTATTCACAAACAATGGGCAATGTTACTGAGTATGAAGAAAATGTTCGTATGTCAAGGATGGTATTTAATGACTCAATCACTAAGTATAACCGCCTTGTAAGACAATTCCCAAGTAGCATCATTGCTTCTATTCTTAAGTTCAAAGTTAAGGATTATCTCGATACTCCGGAAGAAAAAACTGATATGCCTAATCTTACAGCTACAAAATAAACGGTATAGTTTAAAAGTTAAAATTAATGGTAAAGAAGAGGGCTAGGAAAGAACAAAAATAATCGCCCCTGATTGTACGCAGTCAGGGGATAGGTTATTACTGAGGCGTAAATTATGGTTAATGCAAAATATTTCAAAAATGTTTATTTGAGATTGTTTACAATTATTTTGATTGTAATATCTTTGATGGGGTTCTTGTCTTTAGTGGCAAGTGCCAAAAGTGGATATGAGATTTATGACATACAAATAAACGTAAAACTCAATGAAGATGGCTCCGCAGACATAACAGAAGTTTGGGATGTAGAGATTGATTCTTCTACTAATGGTACGGAATGGTATCTGATAAAAGGTTATTTGAACGGCAGTAAAATTAGTAATTTTAAGGTTTTTGAAAATGACCGTGAGTTTGCATATGTTGGTGATAATTGGAATATCAATGCTTCGCGTAGCCAAAAAGCTTATAAATGTGGAACAACCCCTAATACTGATCAAGAAGGTTTAGAACTTTGTTGGGGAATAGGTGAGTATGGCAGACATAAATTTACTGTATCTTATCATATAACAGAAGTGGTTGATGCTTATAGTGACAAAGATGGGTTTAATTGGAGATTTGTAAATGATGAACTCAGTGCAATACCACAAAGTGTTTCTGTAAAAATAACTGCACCTTTTGATATAACAGAAGAAAATGCAAGAATTTGGGCTTTTGGTAATACCGGAACTATTCATTTTATGAAGGAAGATGGTCAAAACGGATATATATATGCCACAGCATCAGGTGACGAATATAATTCTTATTCTTCTCATATGACAATTGTTTCTGGTTTCAATAAAGAACTATTTAAACCTGCGAGAACAATGGATGGTACTTTTGAAGACCTTGTAGAGACAGCAAAAACTGGTAGCTCTTACGATAACAACTATGAAGAAAATTCCCAAAATGGCTGGAGTAATGGCTTAGGTGGTGTTTTAGACTTTATCTTAGCCATGTTAGGAAAGGTCTTTAGTGTTCTTATGATGGTTGGTATGATATTTGCCTTTGTTGTCGCTGCAAAAAGAACCAATCCGGATGCCTTGCCAAGAGTAAAAGTTTCAAGTGCTGAAAAAAAGAATGTTGATTATTCCAGAGAAATCCCTTTTAACAAAAATTTAGAAAAAACTTTTGCAGGTCTTCGCTGTATAGGCGAATCAAAGAAAAATAGTGATTTAATTTCTGCTTATCTTTTAAAATGGGTAAATGAAGGACATATCACATTTAAAGAAACTGAGGCTAAGACCTTTTTAAATCTTGGAAAAAAGATGGAAAATTCAATAATTTTTACGACCGGATTTGTACCAAAAACAGCAACAGAATCTGAGGCTCGTGTATTTCATTATTTAAGAGAAGCGGCAGGAAGAGATACTATTCTTCAAGAAAAAGAATTAGAGAAGTATGCGAAAAAGAACTATGATAAATATTTTGAACTTTTAACAACCGCAATAGACGAAGGCAAAAAAGGGCTTTTTGAAGAAAAATTATTTTCTGTGATAGAAAACAAAGGTATAAAAGCACTTATCAAAGGAAAGAAGATTTATTTGCCTGTTGATGGCTCAAAAGAAAAACTGCTAAAAATCCTCGGTTTTAAAAAATATTTAAAGGACTATACCCTTTTAAGCGAAAGAGAAGTAAAAGAAGTTGCTTTATGGAAAGATTATCTTGTGTTTGCAGGTCTTTTTGGAATAGCAAAAGAGGTGGCAAAACAGTTTGAAAATTTAAATCCTGAAATTTTTGCAGAGATGCAAAGAGGAATGGATCCCGATACAGACTTCTATAGCACTTTAGCAATGATAAACATAATGTCTAATACCTCCAGCAGAGCTGCAACGTCAGCTCAAAATGCAGCAAATGCTTCTTCATCCGGTGGCGGTGGTGGAGCTTCCTTTGGCGGCGGTGGCGGCTTCTCAGGCGGCGGCAGTGGCGGCGGTGGAAGGTAAATTTGCATAACAGACAGTATAGTTTGCCAGTAAAGAGGGAAAAACATGAATAATGTAAAGACCCTAAAAAAACTGCATATAAGATTTTTCACAATTTTTCTGATTGTAATATCTTTAATAGGACTTCTGTCTTTAACTGTAAATGCTGAGGACGGATATGAGATTTATGATATAAAAATAGATGTCAGTCTTAATGAGGATGGCTCTGCAGATATAACAGAGGTTTGGGATGTAGAGATTTCCCCTTCAACTAACGGTACTGAATGGTATTTAATCAAAGGAAATTTGAACGGAAGTAAAATTACAGATTTTAAGGTTTCTGAAAATGGACAAGAGTTTAGCAATATAGGTGATAACTGGAACGTCAATGCTTCTCGTGAGCAAAAGGCAAATATGTGCGGAACAACCCCTAATAAAACTCAAAATGGTTTGGAACTTTGCTGGGGAATAGGCACTTATGGTAGACATAAGTTTACCGTTTCATACCATGTGACAGAGGTTGTTGATGCTTATAGCGACAAGGACGGTTTTAACTGGAGATTTGTAAACGATAAGCTCAGTGCTATCCCAAAAAATGTCTCCGTAAAAATTACTGCACCTTTTGATATTACAAAAGATAATGCAAGGATTTGGGCTTTTGGTAATACTGGAAAGATTAAATTTGTTAAGGATGAAGGCCAAAACGGCTATATTCTTGCAACTGCAAAGGGCGAAGAATATAATTCCGAATCATCGCATATGACGGTTGTTTCCGGATTTGACAAAGGGCTCTTTAAGCCTACAAAATCGGGAAGTGGAACTTTTGAAGAACTTGTAAAGACAGCAAAAAAGGGAAGTTCATATAAGGAAAATGACAATGGAGCATTTCCTTATATGTTGCGTGAGATTTTTTATTACATATTAGCCTTTGGTATACCTTTTGTTTTTGCTTTTTTATTTAAAGGGAGAAAAGTTACTGATGCCTTACCAAAGGTAAAGATTTCAGGTCCCGAAAGAAAGAATGTTGACTATTCCAGAGAGATTCCTTTTAACAAAAATCTTGAAGCAACTTATGCAGGATTATATTGTTTAAATGCTACAGAGAAAAACAGGGATTTGTTTACTGCATATCTCTTAAAATGGCTATATGAGAAACACATTGCTTTCAAACAGACAGAAGCTAAAAGCTTTTTGAATCTTGGAACAAAGATGCAAAACTCAATAGTTTTTAAGACAGAATTTTTACCTACCGGTACATCAATTTCTGAAATTTTAGTTTATGGATATTTAAAAGCAGCAGCGGGGACGGATGATATTTTACAAGAAAAAGAGTTAGAAGAGTATGCGAAAAAGAACTATGATAGATATTTCAGCCTTCTGGAAGATGCTGCTAAAGATGGTGCATATGGGCTCATTGAAGAAAGCATCCTTTTAGTGTCGGAGAATACCGGGGTTAAAGCCTTCTTTAGAGGTAAAAAATCATATACAATTCTTCCGGGTGGCAAGGAAAAACTTCTAAAAATTTTAGGATTCAAAAGATATTTAAAAGATTTTACTCTTTTGGGCGAAAGAGAAATAAAAGAAATTACTTTGTGGAAAGATTACCTAGTTTTTGCAGGATTATTCGGAATTGCAAAAGAGGTGGCAAAACAGTTAGAAGAGCTAAATCCAAATATTTTAAAAGAATTTCAGAGCGATGTAGGTAGCGATATATCTTTCTATAATGTTATAAGAATGGCAGACATAATGTCGTCTACTACCAGTCGTGCAGCTGATGCAGGTCAAAAAGCAGCGTCAGGTGGAGGCGGTGGGTCATCCTCTGGCGGTGGCGGTGGCTTCTCAGGCGGCGGCAGTGGCGGCGGCAGCAGATAAAGGTCTTATGTCGGGGTGTAGCGCAGTTGGTAGCGTGCCTGCTTCGGGAGCAGGATGTCGCAGGTTCAAGTCCTGTCACTCCGACCAAATAAAATTTGTTTGATAGAGTTTTATTTTGACTTTATCAAAATTTAAAAAAGGCGATGTATAAAACATACATCGCCATAAATAAATTATATTGTTTAGCCGAGTGCAACATCAAGCGCCATCATTATAGTGAAACCTAATGCAAAAAATATAGTTCCTAGATTTGAATGTTCACCTTGCGACATTTCAGGAATCATTTCTTCAACTACGACATAAATCATAGCTCCTGCAGCAAGAGATAGAAGATATGGCATAAATGGAAGAATAGGTTCTGCGAGTAAAATTGCCATTGCTGCAAAAATAGGTTCTACAATTCCGGACACTACACCATAGCCGAAAGCTTTTTCTTTACTTAACCCTTCTGCGTGCAGGGGCATTGAAATAATTGCTCCCTCAGGGAAGTTTTGGATTGCAATACCTAAAGATAGGGCAAGAGCTCCGGTTGCTGAAATGTGAATGGAATCATTTATTAAACCTGCATATACAATTCCTACTGCCATACCTTCAGGTATGTTGTGTAGTGTGACCGCTAATATCATCATTGTGGAACGACCTAAATTATTACTTTTAATCCCCTCTGTCTGATCTGCGTTTCTGTGCAGATGAGGAACGATTCTGTCAAGTATTAACATAAGTAACACACCAAGCCAGATTCCGATAAAAGCAGGAAAGAAAGTCATATTACCCATTGAAGTTGATTGTTCCATTGCCGGAATTATCAAACTCCAGATAGATGCTGCAAACATAACACCGCCAGCAAAACCAGTTAAAGCTCGTTGTACTGAAATATTGAGATCTTTTTTCAAAAAAAATACGGTAAAAGCACCAAGTGTTGTGCCAATAAAAGGAATTAGAATTCCTAAAAGGATGTTTTTCATTTTTCCCCCAAATTTAAGATTTAAATAATGTTGTGTATCTATATTATTTTGGCAAATTAAGTATATGTTGTAAAGTAAAATACTCAGTTAGCTTTCGCTAACTGAGTACATTATAGATATCTTTTGAGAAATTGTCAATGTCACAATGGGTTAAAAAGCAAGAACTTTATTTTGAAAATAATTCTGAAATAATTTTGGCAAAATAAAGATATAAATTTAGCAGGAATTTATTTATAAAACTAGTAATATCGTAAAATATATTTGTTATATATTGCTTTTGATATGGTCGTTTGTTAAAATAAACACATATGCAATTTGGGAGGAAAAGGTATGGATGTTTTTGATGTTTTGAACTTGTTGGGCGGGCTTTGTTTATTTCTTTTTGGTATGCATATTATGGGTGCAGCATTGGAGAGACGTGCCGGTGGAAAGCTTCAATCTTTACTTTCAAAGCTCACAACTAATAAGTTTACAGGTCTTCTTACAGGACTCGGCATCACGGCTATAATTCAAAGTTCTTCTGCAACCACAGTAATGGTTGTAGGTTTCGTAAATTCAGGTCTTATGACATTGGGACAATCCATTGGTGTAATAATGGGTGCTAATATTGGAACAACTGTTACTGCTTGGATTCTCAGCCTTGCTGGGATTAAGGGTAGTAATATTTTTTTGCAATTACTTAAACCTTCCTCTTTTACACCGGTTCTAGCTTTTATTGGTGTAGCATACTTAATGTTCTCTAAAAATAATAAAAAGAAAGATACAGGCACTATTCTTTTAGGTTTTGCAGTCCTTATGTTTGGAATGCAGACAATGTCTGATGCTGTGGCGGGTCTTAAGGATGTGCCAGCATTTGCAGAACTTTTCATTAAATTTCAAAATCCGTTAATTGGTGTCTTGGTAGGTGCTGTTGTAACAGGTATTATCCAATCAAGCTCAGCATCTGTCGGTATCCTTCAGGCACTTTCTACAACAGGTCTCGTGTCTTATGGTGCGGCAATTCCAATTATTATGGGTCAAAATATTGGTACTTGTGTTACAGCACTTTTATCTTCAATAGGGACAAATAGAAATGCCAGGCGTGCTGCTGTAATTCATTTAACATTTAATGTAATTGGTACAGCCATCTGTATAACTGCATATCTTATTGCTAAAGAGGCTTTTGAATTAGCCTTTTTGGATAAAGTAGCAAATCTTTCAGGAATTGCTTTTGCTCACTCGGCATTTAATATTATTTGCACAATAATACTTTTTCCATTTTCAAAAGTTCTTGAAAAGATTGCATACCTTGTTATTCCAGTTAAAGAGAACGAAGATATTACAGTTAAAATTGATGAGCGTCTTATGGCAACACCATCTCTTGCAATTGAACAGTGTTATAACGTTACATGTAAAATGGCAGAATATACATCTGAAGCAGTTAAAACAGCACTTGATTGCGTTTGGCATTATACTGATTTAAAATTTGAGAGAGTTGTTGAACTTGAGACTAAGACAGATCGATATGAAGATACTATAGGAACATATCTTATAAAACTTAGTACTCTTCATTTGTCAGATCAGTATTCAGCAGAAGTTAGTCTTATTTTGAAAGCTATCGGAGATTTTGAAAGAATGACGGATCATGCAAGAAACATTGTTGAATCTGCTCTCGAACTGTATGAAAAGGAAATTGAGTTTTCAACAAAGGCAAGAGTAGGTCTGGAAAACTTGTTTGCTGCGGTTGATGAAATTGTTGACCACACAATAAAAGCATTTATAGATGGTGACGAGGAAGCTGCATCCCTTGTAGAACCTCTTGAAGAAGTGATTGATGAACTTCGTGAGACTCTTCAAAAAAGTCAAGTTGAGAGACTTCAGTGTGGAGAATGTTATTTTGAAGCCAGCTTCATTTATACAGATATCTTAACAAACCTTGAGCGTGTTGCTGACCACTGTGAAAATATTGCAGCATACTACCTTGACATCAACACAAAGAGAGTGGGCGTACATAAATCAGTCCGCAAAATGAAAAAAGAAGAACCACGTTATAAAGAACAACATAAGGTTTATGCTGCAAAATATTTAGCATAGGATGAACACTAAAACCCACGTATTTGCGTGGGTTTTATTTTAAATAAAGTGGGTTTTATTTTCAGTAAAAATTGAAAATTAATTTTAATTAAGTTTAGATGAAAATAATTGTTGACAAGAGGCTATATATAGATTATACTTTATCGTGTTAGCACGTTACCATATTACCACACTAAATTAACGGAGGCAGTTATGATAGAAGAAAAACTTCTAAGTGCAGAGGAGAAAGCAATTTTTTCTTTACGAACTCTTTTTGCTAAAAATGATTATAAACCATATAAGATGGGCAAATTTGAGGAATATGATTTTTATGTAAGAAATAAGGATTTCTTAACCTCTGAAAGTGTGATTACTTTTAATGACACTAATGGAAAACTTATGGCCTTAAAGCCGGACGTAACTCTTTCAATTATCAAAAATTATAAAGATGAGGAAACAGATATAAAAAGAGTTTACTATAATGAAAATGTATATAGGATATCTGAAACCACTCATGCATACAAAGAGATTATGCAGAGCGGTCTTGAATGTTTTGGTAACATTTTTCTCAAGGAAAAAATAGAGGTACTTATGTTGGCCCTCGAAAGTTTATCTTTAATTGCCGGTGGGAAAAATTTTGTTCTTGAAGTTTCAAATATCGGGATAATACAAAAACTCCTAGAGTCGTTTGACAATACTGAAGCTGTATATAAATGTATCAGCCAAAAGGCTGTTCATGAGCTTGATACTATTTGCCCGAGCGATTTAGCTGCTAAACTTAAAAAACTTGTTTCAATTAACTGTAAGCCGGAACCGGCAATAGAAAGACTCGCTGAGATTTGCCCAAATGCTTTTGAACTTGCAGAACTTACAATTATTGCAGAAGTAATAAATAAATCTAAGTTTAAAGATAATGTAGTGTTTAATTTTTCTATTGTAAGTAGTATGAAATATTACAACAGTCTTCTTTTTAGAGGTTGTATTGAAGGCCTTTCAGACGCTATACTTTCAGGCGGTCAATATGATAAACTTTTCAATAAACTTGGGAAAAAGGGCGGAGCAATAGGTTTTGCAGTATATCTTGATTTAATTTCTGAACTTTCAAGACCTAAGGAAGTATCAAAGGTTGTAAATGTGGCACTTCCAAAGGGACGTCTTGGTGATAAGGTATATGAGGTGTTCAAAAAGGCAGGATATCCTTGCCCGGAGATTGAAGAGGATTCAAGAAAACTTATTTTTGAAAACTTAGAAGTAGGAATTAGATTTTTCTGGGTTAAACCTTCGGATGTTGCAATCTATGTTGAGCGAGGGGCTGCAGATATAGGGGTTGCCGGTAAGGATATCATTCTTGAATATAAACCGAATGTGTATGAGCTGCTGGACTTAGGTCTTGGTAAGTGCCGCATGTGTGTTGCAGCGCCAAAAGGTTTTGTTGATGACGAAACCAAGACACTTAGAGTTGCAACAAAATTTGCAAATACAGCTATGGATTATTATACAAGTATAGGTAGAAGTATTGACATAATTAAGCTTAAGGGTTCAATTGAAATTGCACCAATTCTTGATTTATCTGATGTAATTGTAGATATAGTTGAAACCGGAACAACGCTTAAGGAAAATGATCTCGAAATTAAAGAAGTAATCAATGATGTCAGTGCAAGACTTATTTCAAATAAAGCGAATTTTAATTTTAAAACTGATGAAATACTGCGAATTGTTTCACTTTTAAAGGAGCAAATTAAAAATGATTAAGATTTACAAATACGGGGAAGTAGAAAACTCTAAAATATTTTCAAGAGTGGATACTGTAACAGATGTAGCCGATATAGTTTCAGATATCATTGAAGATGTGAAACTTAACGGCGATTCAGCACTTCTTCGTTACGCAGAAAAATTTGATAAAGCGAAACTTTCAAGTTTAGAAGTTACACCAAAAGAATTTGATGAAGCTTTTAGATTTGTTGAACCTGAATTTATTACGGTTTTAGAAAAAGCAGCAGTAAATATTAGAAGATTTCATGAAAAGCAGGTTTTAACCGGTTTTGAAATTAAGGCTGAGGATGGTACGGTAGTAGGTCAAAAGGTTACACCTATTGAAAAGGTAGGCCTTTATGTGCCGGGCGGCACGGCTGCCTATCCGTCTACTGTTTTGATGACCGGCATTCCGGCTAAGATTGCAGGTTGTTCTGAAATAGTGATAACAACTCCGCCGAATGCTGATGGCTCTATAAACCCTGCAATATTGGCGGCAGCCAAAATTGCAGGAGTGGACAGAGTATTCAAAACAGGTGGCGCCGGTGCAATTGCCGCCCTTGCTTTTGGAACGGATACCGTTCCAAAAGTTGACAAAATCGTAGGCCCGGGCAACGCTTTTGTGGCTGAAGCAAAGAAACAGGTGTTCGGCATAGTTTCAATTGATATGATTGCAGGTCCATCTGAAATTCTTGTAATAGCTGATAGTAGCTGCAATCCAAGTTTTGTTGCAGCGGATATGCTTTCTCAAGCCGAACACGATAAGCTTGCTTCAGCAGTACTTGTCTGCGACTCTCTAGATTTTGCCGAAGAAGTTGCAGAAGAAATAGAAAAACAACTGGAAACTCTTCCAAGAAAAGAAATAGCAAGAGCTTCAATTGACAATAACGGCAAAATCATCGTTGCAGACAACATAGATGTTGCAATAGATATTGCAAATGAAATTGCACCGGAGCATTTAGAAATTTGTCTTGATAATCCTGTGGATTATCTTTCAAAGATTAAGCATGCAGGTTCTATATTTCTTGGCAAGAATTGTCCGGAAGCTTTGGGTGATTATTTTGCAGGTCCGAATCATACTTTACCAACCAGCGGAACAGCACGTTTTTCAAGTCCGCTGTCAGTGGATGATTTTGTTAAGAAATCCCAGTACACTTATTATACTTATGATGCGTTAAAGAATGTAAAAAAAGAAATTGTATTGTTTGCGGAAAAAGAAGGCCTTACAGCACACGCAAAAAGTGTGACAATCAGATTTGAAGAATAATTAGTAGAATAAGAAAGACAATAAGAACAGTAGAAACAATGTAAGCTTACGGTAACTATAAATTAAAAGGAAAAAGAGGAAAACAATGTCTAGATTTTTTCTAAGTAAATACGATAAACTCGTTGCGTATACTCCCGGTGAACAACCAAGAGATCAGCAATATATAAAACTCAATACAAATGAATCGCCATTTCCACCTTCCGCGGAAGTATCAATGGCAGTTGCAAAAGAGGCTGAAAAACTTAGTCTTTATTCAGATCCGGAGAATAGACAGCTTACGGAACTTATAGCTAAACACTATGGGTTGGAATATGAGAATTGTCTTTTGACAAATGGTTCTGATGAAATTTTAAATTTCTGCTATATGGCCTTTTTCGAAAATGTAGTATTCCCGGATATTACATATGGCTTTTATCCTGTATTGGCAGATTTACACAATATTTCCTATGAAATAGTCCCTTTAAAAGAGGATTTTACAATCGATTATAGGGATTATTGTGGTATAAATAAGAATATAATAATTGCTAATCCAAATGCGCCTACGGGTCTCTTATTGTCGCTTTTTGAAATAGAGGAGATAATTCGTACAAATCCGAATAATATTGTTGTAATTGATGAAGCATACATTGATTTTTCTGAAACTCCGGCAACTGCAATTCCTCTTATTTCAAAATATGATAATTTGATTGTTGTAAAAACTTTTTCAAAATCCGGTTCACTTGCAGGAGCAAGACTTGGGCTTGGGCTGGCAAATAAATCGCTCATAAATGATTTAAATGTTATTAAATATTCTACAAATCCGTATAACATAAACAGACTTACAAATGCTGCCGGAATTGCAGCTATTAAAAATTGGCAATACTATGAAGATAATTGTAAGACAGTTATTGAAAATAGAAAATATACAGAGAATAAACTTAAAGAACTTGGGTTTAGAGTTTTACCATCGCAAGCAAATTTCATTTTTGCACAATGTCCGTATATAAAAGGAAAAGAACTTTATTTAAGCCTTAAAAAAATGGGTGTACTTGTTCGCCATTTTGATACAGAAAGACTAAAAAGTTATATTAGAATTACAATCGGTTCAAGAGAAGAGATGGATATATTAATTGATTCAATCATAAAAATAAAAAATCAGGAGTAAGGAGTGCATGATGATTATGAGAACAGCTGAAATTGCAAGAAAAACTGCAGAAACTGATATTACTTTAAAACTAAACATTGATGGCAAGGGTCAAAGCAATATAGATACAGGAGTTCCTTTCCTCGACCATATGCTCACTCTCTTTGCTCGTCACGGTCGCTTCGACTTAGACCTAAAATGTGTCGGCGACCTGGAGATTGACGCTCACCACACCACCGAAGATATCGGCATTGCACTCGGCGAAGCCTTTTCGCAGGCATGGGGAGACAAAAAAGGTGTGTTTCGCTATGGTAGTATGATTCTTCCAATGGATGAAACATTAATTCTCACAGCAATAGACCTTTCAGGGCGAGCATATTTAGGATACGGTCTTAAGATTCCAACCCAGAGAGTTGGCAACTTCGATACAGAACTCGTTGAAGAATTTTTCTTAGGTTTTGTTAGAAATGCAAATATAACACTTCATATAAAGCAACTCGATGGTAAAAATTCTCATCACATTATTGAAGGTGCGTTTAAATCTTTTGCAAGAGCTTTAAAATATGCTGTAGCAATTGATGAGCAATATAAGGATGAAATTCCAAGTACGAAAGGTGTACTTTAAGAAAAATAATAAGTAGTTTACTGGTATTTTTATATATTTTTATACATTCTCGTATAAATTTACATTGAGTAAGAGCATTGAGTAAAAAACAAGTAAATTTGAAGCTAAAGTAAGGAGAATTTTCGAGTGTTTATATTTCCGGCAATAGATTTATATGAGTGTAAAGCTGTTCGCCTTTACAGAGGCGATTATAGCCAAATGACCGTCTATTCAGACAATCCAATAGAAGTTGCAAGAGATTTTGAAGTAGCAGGGGCTAAGCATATTCATATGGTTGACCTTGAAGGTGCAAAGTTTGGTACAACACCTAACATAAAAATAGTGGAACAGGTTGCAAGAGAAACCGACCTCTTTGTAGAAATAGGCGGCGGCATTCGTTCTCTTGAAATTGTGCAGAAATATATTGATGCAGGCGTAGATAGAGTTATACTTGGAACGGCGGCTGTAACAGATGAAGAGTTTCTTAAAGAAGCCATTCAAAAATACAGCGACTATATTGCAGTTGGGGCTGATATAAAAGATGGTTTTGTTGCAATAAAGGGTTGGGTTGAAAAGTCCGAGTATACGCTAGACGTGTTTTGTGAAAAAATGCAGAGTTTGGGTGTTAAATATATGATTTGTACAGACATCTCTAAAGATGGTGCTATGGTTGGTACCAATCGGGAAATGTATAAATGCTTAAAAGAAAAGTACGACATGAATATAACCGCATCCGGTGGCATCTCAACTATTGATGATGTCAAAGCTCTTGCTGCGATGAATCTTTACGGTGCAATAATTGGTAAGGCGTATTACATAGGTGCAATAAATTTAAAGGAAGCAATAGAGGTTGCGAAATATGAATCAAAATTATAAAAGAATTATCCCTTGTTTGGATGTTAAAAATGGCAGAGTAGTAAAAGGCGTACGTTTTGAGGGTGTAAGCGATGTATCTTCTCCGGTAGACCTCGCCCGCTACTACTGTGAAAACGGAGTAGATGAACTCGTTTTCTACGATATAGCGGCTTCAGTAGAGGGCAGAAAACTGTTTACCGACATTTTGTTTAAAGTAATGGCAGAGACAATAGTTCCACTTACTGTTGGCGGCGGACTCAGTACATTAGAAGATTGCGATGAGATGTTTAAACTTGGTGCAGCAAAAGTGTCAATCAATTCAGGTGCAATAAAAAACCCTAACCTCATCACAGAGGTGGCTGAAAAGTACGGTAGTGAACGTGTAATAATTTCAGCAGATGTATCTTTAGTAGGTAATGAATATCATGTTTTTTGTAAAGGCGGTATGGAAGATACAGGAATGGACGCAATAGAGTGGATTAGTCGATGTGTGAAAAATGGAGCAGGTGAAGTAGTTTTAAACTCCATTGATATGGATGGTGTAAAGGGTGGCTTTGATTTGCCAATGCTTGACGCGGTGTGTAATGCTGTGGATGTTCCGGTAATAGCATCCGGTGGAGCGGGTAAAATAGAGGATTTCGTAGAACTTTTCAAGACCGTTCCAAAAGTAGATGCAGGACTTGCTGCATCAGTATTCCACTTTAAGGAAGTTAAAATACCAGAACTAAAGAAAGTCCTAAAGGAGAACGGTATAAATGTTAGAACTGAAGTTTGATGAAAACGGTCTAATACCTGTAATTGTTGTAGATAATAAAACGAAAGAGGTTTTAACTCTTGCATATATGAATGAGGAGAGTCTCAAAATTTCTCTTGAAAAGAAGCTCACGTGCTTTTACTCTAGGAGCAGAGATGAGCTTTGGCTCAAAGGTGAGACATCCGGAAACTACCAGCATATTGTCAGCATCGTAGCAGACTGCGACAAAGATGCTTTGGTAATTACTGTTGAAAAAGACGGTCCGGCATGCCACACAGGAGCAGAGACTTGTTTTTACAATAAGATTTTATAGAAATTTGCATAAATTTATAGAGAACTGTAGATTTTTCTAAAAAACAATTAGAGTTTTAGGTATATCAAGTGTAAGAACTTTAAGTATATTAAATATAAGTATTGGTTTTATGGGAGGACAAGAATATGTTTGATATGGAAGCTTTATACCAGTTAATGAAAGATAGAAAGGCTACAATGCCGAAAGATTCATATACAACTTATCTTTTTGAAAGAGGTAGAGATAAAATTTTAAAGAAAATAGGCGAGGAAGCAACCGAAGTTGTTATCGGTGGAAAGGCTGATGACAGAGATGAAGTAATTTATGAAATTGCAGACCTTTGCTACCATATTATGATTTTGATGGTAGATATGGACATCAAAATTGATGACATCAAAAATGAACTTGAATCAAGAAAAATCATTGACCATAAGGTAAAGCAGGAGAAAATGGTATGAGCAAAATAAATTTAAAGAATAGAGATTTTCTAAAACTTCTAGACTTTACTCCGGAAGAAATAGAATACTTAATTGATCTCGCTGCAAAATTAAAGGCAATGAAAAAAAGTGGCACACCTCATAAGTTTTTAGAGGGCAAGAATGCCGCTCTCATCTTTGAAAAAACGAGCACACGTACTCGCTGTGCTTTTGAAGTTGCTGCCCATGACCTAGGTATGGGCACAACTTACCTTAATCCAACAGATTCTCAAATAGGCAAAAAAGAAACTATTGCCGACACCGCTCGCGTACTCTCCGGAATGTACGAGGGAATTGAATACAGAGGCTTCGGTCAGGAAATTGTTGAAGAACTTGCCGAGTACGCAAGTGTTCCAGTTTGGAACGGTCTTACAAACGAATTTCATCCAACACAAATTCTTGCAGACTTCCTAACAGTAAAAGAACACTTCGGCAAACTTAAAGGTATAAACTTCGTATACATAGGCGACTGTCGTTTCAATATGGGTAACTCACTTATGGTAGGTGGCGTTAAGATGGGCATGAACATCACTCTTTGTTCACCAATTAAATATCAGCCACACATGGATTACGTAAACGAGTGCCGCGACATTGCAGAAGAAACAGGTGCTAAACTTCGTTTTGCAAGAGACCCATACGAAGCAGTTAAAAATGCAGATGTAATCTACACAGATGTTTGGGTTTCAATGGGAGAGCCGATTGAAGTTTGGGAAGAAAGAATAAGCGAACTAAAAGATTATCAAGTAAACAAAAAACTTATGGACGCAGCTCCGGCTACTTGCGTATTTATGCACTGTCTTCCTGCTTACCATGATCTCAAAACAGAAGTAGGTAAAGAGATAGGTGAACGCTTCCAAATGGATGCAATTGAAGTAACAAACGAAGTTTTTGAAAGTTCGCAGTCCATTGTTTTTAAAGAAGCAGAAAACAGAATGCACACCATAAAGGCAGTCATAGCAGCAACCCTAGTAGACAACATAGACGAACTTTGTAAATAATATAAAATATAGAATTTGACCTCTTTCATTATCGAAAGAGGTCAAATTCATTTTTGATGTTTTTCAAATGTCAAGCCTTAATTTTTATTAGTACTTCTAATTGGACACGAAAGTCGGTTTCTATATACAGTGAAAAGAGGTCGTTATATAATGAAATAGTAGTAAATTGCAAATTTTAAACCAGTTGATTTCGACGGGTTTTAAAAGAGTTGGAGGGTAAATATATGTCTAAAATTAAAAAAGAAACCATTGAAGCTAAAGGTTTTGAAATTCAAATTTATACTGAGGATTTTAAAAATGACTATATAAGTCTTACAGATATTGCAAGGTATAAAAATGAAAAAGAACCAAGCGATGTAATTAAAAATTGGATGCGAAGAAAAGATACAATAGAATTTCTTGGGCTATGGGAGAGTTTAAATAATTGCAATTTTAATTCGGTCGAATTCGACCTAATTAAATCTGAGGCTGGGTATAACTCATTCACACTTTCGCCAAAGCGATGGGTGGAAAGCACAAATGCAATTGGAATCATTTCGAAAGGTGGAAGATACGGTGGTGCATTTGCACATACAGATATTGCTTTTGAGTTTGCTTCGTGGATTTCTGCTGAGTTTAAAATGTATGTAATTCAAGATTATAAACGACTTAAATCAGATGAAAATTCAAAATTATCTCTGGGTTGGAATTTGAATAGAGAAATATCTAAAATAAATTATAAAATTCATACAAGTGCAGTTAAAGAATATTTGTTAAAAGATTTGACAAGCGAGCAATTATCATATAAATATTCAGATGAGGCTGATATGCTCAATGTGGCATTGTTTAATAAAAGAGCAAAACAGTGGCGTGATGAAAATCCTAATTTAAAAGGAAATATGAGAGATTATGCCAGCCTTAATGAGCTATTGGTTCTTGCCAATATGGAAAGTTATAACGCAGTTATGATAGGCAAAGGTGCTTCACAGAAGGAGCGGATGATTGAACTTAGAATTCTTGCTAGAAATCAGATGATATCTCTTAAAAAACTAAATAATGTTGGGCTTAAGAGTTTGGAAGACAAATAAATTGCAGAAGCAAACGAGTAAGAATAAACATTTAATAGTAAAATTATATTGGCCTCTTTCGATGATGAAAGAGGTCAAATTTATGCATAGAATTTCTTTAGATTGTCAATTTACAATCAAAGGGTGAAAACATATACTTTTTGTGTTAAAATATACCCATTATATTTAAGTGAGAGTGGATTTTTAAATGTCAAAATTTGATAAAGATTATATTGCTCTATGTAAACGCATCTTAAGTGAGGGAGTAGAGGTGGTAAACCGTACTGGTATTAACACCATTAAGGTGCCTTCACATCACTTCCATTTGAATGTGGGTGAGGAATTTCCAGTGCTTACAACAAAGCAGGTGTTCTTTAAGAATGCAATAATTGAAATGCTTTGGATTTATCAAGCACAATCTAACGACGTGCGTTGGTTACAGGAGCGTAAGGTTCCAATTTGGGATGAGTGGGAAATCCATGAGGATGGGTTTTGGTATGCAACTCAGATGCTTCCGGAAGGTAATGGAAACCTTGTAAAGACTGAGGTTAAAAAAGAATTTGGTAAAGAATGGGCACATACTATTGGAACTGCTTATGGTTATATAACCAATAAGTTTCAGATGACACAGAAACTTATTGATACCATAAAGAATAATCCAACTGATCGTCGTATGGTGATGTCACTTTGGCAGGATGATTATGTTCCTACTGCAGTGCTTCCATCTTGCGTTTGGTCTTCTGAATGGGATGTAACTGATGGCAAGCTCAATGCTTGGGTTCACCAGCGTTCTTGCGATGTACCTTTAGGACTTCCATTCAACATTACTCAATACGCAACACTTCTCTCAATGCTCGCACATTGCACTGGTCTTGAACCAGGTACACTTGACTGGTCTATTAAAGATGCACACATTTATGTGAATCAAGTGGAGGGCATTAAGGAGCAGATAGCTAGGTTTGACGAAAAGGGAGATTTACCGGCGCCAAAGCTTTGGCTAAACCCAAAAGTACGAGATTTCTTTGAGTTCGATAATTCACGCGACCTAAAAGATATTAAAATTGAAGGATATGAGCATATGGGTAAAATTTCATTCCCAATTGCGCAATAAGGTGAGCTTATGATTTCTATGATTGCAGCTGTCGGTAAAAATTTAGAGATTGGAAAAGATAATAAATTAATTTGGCATTTTCCAAGAGATATGAAGTTTTTTAGGAAGACCACAGAAGGTCATACGGTTATTATGGGCAGGAAGACCTTTGAATCGCTTGGAAAACCTCTTAAAAACCGTCATCATATAGTTTTAACAACTAAAGAAAGTTGGCACCATGAAAATGCTGAAACAATGTGTTTTGTTGATGATGCAATTTTAATTTATGGATCATTAGATAAAGAAGAGAATTTTGTTATTGGTGGTGGAGAAATATATGAACAGTTTCTTCCATATGCAAATAAACTTTATCTTACTGAAATAGATGCATCAGCAGACGCGGATGTTTTTTTTCCAAATTTTGATAAATCTAAATGGATAAGAAAAGTATTAGATTCTTTTGTAGACGAAAAGTCAGGAATTAGTGTTGAGATAGCGGAATATACAAGAAAAGACTTACAAAAATAATATGATATAAAAAGCATACAAAACAGCCCTCAAAAAAAAGGGCTGTTTTTTTTAAAAATACTTGCTTTTCGAAGAAAGTTAGCGTATACTAACTTTAGGATAAGTTAGCGCAGGCTAACCATAGAGAGAAGGTAACATAAAATATGACACTCAAAGACTTAGAAATTGGGAAGTCAGGAATAATTGAAACTGTTGGTGGAGAAGGCTCTCTTAGGCAGCATTTTCTTGATATTGGACTTATTCCGGGTGCAAAAGTAACGTTAATAAAATATGCTCCAATGGGTGATCCAATGGAGCTACGTATTCATGATTATGAATTAACACTTCGTTTGAATGATGCTGCAAAAACTAAAATTATTGAAACTGAACTGGTTGACACGGCAGAAGAAACACCGGTTATATTTCATACTGTTCACCCCGGCTTTGGTGAAGGTGGTAGATACCATGATAAGGCAACTGAAAACCCTCTCCCAAAGGATACGATTTTAACGTATGCTCTTGCCGGAAACCAGAATTCCGGTAAAACAACTCTTTTTAATCAACTTACAGGTGCAAATCAGCGTGTAGGTAATTTTCCGGGTGTTACAGTTGAAAAAAAGAGTGGAGTAATTAAAGGGCATAAGGATACGAAGGTTATTGATCTTCCGGGTATTTATTCCTTATCGCCATACACACTTGAGGAGATGGTATCTCGTCAACATATTATTGATGAAAAGCCAACGGGCATCATTAATATTGTAGACGCAACAAGTCTTGAAAGAAGTCTTTATTTAACTCTTCAACTTATGGAACTTGAAATTCCTATGGTGTTAGCTCTTAATATGATGGATGAGGTCCTTGGAAATGGAGGAACTATCCGTGTAAATGAAATGGAAAGGCTTCTTGGAATTCCGGTAGTACCTATTGTCGCTGCAAAAAATGAAGGTGTTGATGAACTTGTAAGTCATGCCCTTCACGTGGCACAATATCAAGAATTTGAAGGTAGAACTGATTTTTGTAAAGATGATGAAGTAGGAAACGCTATTTCTCGTTGTATTAATGCAATAGAACATTTAATTGAAGATCATACAACTGAGATGAACTTTCCTTTAAGATTTGCGGCAACAAAAATTCTTGAAGGTGATGAATATGTTATAAATTGTTTGGAACTTTCTCAAAATGAGATGGAAATGATTGAGCATATTTCAGTTCAACTTGAAGAGGAAACAGGTCTTGATAGGGCAGCAGCAATTGCTGATATGAGATACAGTTTCATTTTTGAACTTACAAAGAAATGTGTTGTAAAGCCAAAAGAATCTAAAGAGTTTATCAGAAGTAGAAAAATTGATAAGGTTCTTACAGGTAAATATACGGCACTTCCGGCTTTTGCCCTCATTATGACAGCAGTATTTTATTTAACTTTTAACGTAATAGGACCATGGCTACAGGAATTATTAGAAACAGGTATTGGAATTTTAACAGAAGTTGTTGATTCGTGGTTTTTATCTGTAGGCATAAATAAATCAATACACGGTCTTATCATTGATGGTGTTTTTGCCGGTGTAGGAAGTATTTTAAGTTTTGTGCCAATTATTGTGGTTCTTTTCTTTTTCCTTTCAATTATAGAAGATAGCGGATATATGGCACGAGTTGCATTTGTAATGGATAGTTTGCTTAGAAGAATTGGTCTTTCAGGTCGTTCAATTGTACCAATGCTTATGGGTTTTGGTTGTACAGTTCCGGCAGTTATGGCTACAAGGACTCTTCCTTCAGAACGAGATAGAAAAATGACCATAATGCTCACTCCATTCATGAGTTGTACTGCAAAGCTTCCAATCTATGGTTTTTTTGCAGATGCTTTTTTTCCAAAATATAGTGGTTTTATTATGGTGGGACTTTATTTTCTTGGTATAATAGTCGGAATTATAACAGCTCTTGTTTCAAAAAACTCTATATTCAAAGGTGAAGCTGTACCATTTGTACTTGAACTTCCAAATTATAGAATGGTAAGAGCTAAAAATGTAGGACATCTTCTTTGGGATAAAACAAAAGATTTTCTACAGAGAGCATTTACAATTATTCTTCTTGCTTCTGTAATAGTTTGGCTTTTACAATCATATGATTTTTCTTTCAACTTGGTTGATAATCCGGAAATGTCTATGTTGGCTGCTATTAGTGGTCTTATAGCTCCATTTTTTGCACCACTTGGTTTTGGCAATTGGCAAACAGTAACTTCTTTGATTGCCGGTGTTTTAGCAAAAGAGAGTGTTATAGCTACACTTACGGTTCTTTACGGAGAAACAGGAGTAACAGATATTCTTACTTCATCTGCAGCGGCAGCCCTTTTGGTTTTCTGTTTGCTTTATGCACCGTGTATTGCTGCAATTGCGTCTATAAAGAGAGAACTTGGTTGGAAATGGGCAATGATGATTGTAGTATTTGATACTTCAGTTGCTTGGATTTGCGCATTTCTTGTAAAAAATATAATTGAGGTGATTATATGATAGAATTTATAGTTATAGTAATATTAGCTCTAGTCATAGGATATGCTTTTTACAGTACTATTAAGAATAAAACTATAACCTCTGGATGTGCCGGTTGTAGGGGCGATTGCTCAACTTGCTCTTGTAAAAAGTTACTCTCAAAAGAATTGATAACGAAGATATAGTAAAGTATTAATAACTAACAAATAACAAAAGGACAGGAAAATTCCTGTCCTTTTGTTAAATTATTTATTTCATTTTTATTGTGCTTTATTATTTCCCCGAAAGTGCTGAAATTGCTTGAACAAGTGCAATTAGTACTCCTACAAATGCTTCTCCTCCGAGAAGACCCGGAGCTATGATTCCGCCTTTGCCGCTTTCTTCGAATTTAGGTGCAAATTTTATAGATATAAATCTTAAAGCTCCACCAATTGCTGCTGTGAGTGAGAGGTAGAAAGGAAGATATATTCCAAGCCCCAATGTCATTACAGGCAGTCCGGTAACATATGCTAAAAATCCTATTGAAAAGCCTATAAGGAAAGCACTCATGTGAGGAATCCCGCCTGCCATTGCAGCTACGAGTCCTGCTTGAGGCGCAGGAAACATTTTATCAGGTCCAAATATATCGGTTCCGTATGCTTTTATTAGTATGAAGAATACTCCGCTCGCTACAAAGGCACCTACTATGCCTCCGACAGCTTCTGCAATCCATTGTGATTTTGGATTACTTTTGACGATGTGTCCTGCTTTGAAGTCGTTCATAATATCTCCGGTGAGTCCGGAACCAACGGCTATTATGGCAGCTATAAATATTGCTTCTTTTGGACTGAGTGTTATTACCAGAGCAATCAGAAGCAGTATTATGACAGCAAAAACTTCCATTGGATTTATTCCGGATAATCCTACAGCTTGGGCAGACATACAGCAAGCAAGCCAAAGGCCTGCAATTGTCAGTAAAACTGCTACAAAAGGAATTTTTAAACCGAATGTAAGGATAGGAATAGATGCTATTATGGCAAATATAATAAAGCCGATAGGTGCAACACTTAAATCTGATTTTACTGATATACTTGAAAACATCTTTTTTATTTGAGGAAGTAAGTTTTTAGCTATAATACCGAGTCCGCAACCTACCATTACTCCTATACCGAGAGAACTTTTAATTGCTCCGGCAGTAGTTAAATCCCAAGCTCCTGTTGAAACTCCGCCAAAAACGATGCCGAGGTCTCCAATAAGGCTTCCTAAGAACCAAACTCCAATATAGAGAGGACCTACGGTATATCCAACAGCAATAAGCATAGGTGAGAGCCAAAGATAAGCAGCAACACCTGAATTTATAAGTTTGGAATTTAATGGAACAATAGCTGGTATATTTTTTGTCCAATCACGAAGTACGGTGAAAAGTGCAGATGCAGAAAAAGCACCAAAGAGAAGACGAGATTTTTTACCGCCTTCATCTCCAATTACCAGTGTTTCTGCTGCAGCTTGACCCATTGGATATGGTAAATTTTGTTCAATAATGAAATTCTTATGTATGAGACCTGTAAATGCAAGGCTGAGTAGAACACCACCGATTGAAATTAGTAAAAGGACAGGAAATGATATCTCATCTGCCTTACCATTCATCATATAAAAAGCAGGTATTGTAAAAGCAAGACCACCTGCCACCATAGCACCCGCGGACATTGCAGTATGTGTAACGTTTATTTCATTTATGTTTGTGTTACCTAAAAGCTTTAGCGAGAACATAGATACCAGTGCCACGAAAATGATTGGCCACGGAAGTGCTCCCAGTTTTAATGCTACATACATGGAACTGGCTGTTAAAATTATAGAACCTAAAGAGCCTATTATGAGCCCGCGAACAGTTAATTGTTTTTTTGTTTTAGTTTCCATTTTCTACTCCTGATATTTGGCTCATTTTTTTCATATTTAGTTAACAGAGCCTTTTAATTGTTATAGATTATAGCAGATTTTTACAAATAATAAAGTAAATAAAAATTGAATTTATCAAGTCGTTTTCAAGATTTCGAAAAAATTTAAAGTTTTAAAAGTGGAGAAGAAACTTCTTGAGAAGTTTGAAGTTTGTGCTATAATAACACAGTTATTTATATTGTGTTATATTGCTATGTGTCAGTTAGATTTTCGTAATTATGAAGGAGATTTAGAGGTAGATGAAGTTAGGTATTGTAGGTTTACCAAATGTTGGTAAAAGTACACTTTTTAATGCAATAACGAATGCGGGTGCACAATCTGCCAATTATCCGTTTTGTACTATAGAACCTAATATTGGTGTGGTTGCTGTTCCGGATGAACGCCTTAATCTACTTGCAGATTTATATAAACCGAAGGCAATTGTTCCTGCAAGTATTGAGTTCTTGGATATTGCAGGTCTTGTAAAAGGCGCATCTGGTGGAGAAGGTCTTGGAAATAAATTTCTCTCACATATAAGAGAAGTAGATGCAATTGTTCATGTTGTTCGTTGTTTTGAGAACGAGGATATTGTGCATGTTGAAGGTTCAATTGATCCGGTTAGAGATATTGAGACAATTAATATGGAACTTATTCTTTCAGATATGGAGATTCTTAACAAGAGAATTCTTCGTGTTGAGAAGGCAATGAAGGGTGATAAGAGTTTAGGTGCAGACCTTGAAATCTTAAAGAGATTCAAAGAGGCTCTCGATGCAGGTAAGTGCGCCAGAACTGTTGAGTTAACTGAGCAGGAGGCTTCGAAGCTTGTTGATTTCAACTTTCTTACATATAAACCGGTCATTTATGCTTGTAATATGAGTGAAGACGATTTTATAAGTGGTATAGAAGAAAATGAACACTATAAAGCAGTAAAAGCAATTGCAGAAGCGGAAGGTTCACAAGTTCTTCCGATTTGTGCTGAACTTGAGGCGCAAATTTCTGAACTTTCAGAAGATGAAAAAGAGATATTTCTTTCAGAACTTGGGATTGAACATAGTGGTCTTGATCTTCTTATTAAGCGTTCATATGATTTACTTGGCCTTATGTCTTTTCTTACTGCAGGAGATCCTGAAGTTCGTGCTTGGACGATTAAAAAGGGTACAAAGGCATTACATGCTGCAGGCAAAATTCATTCAGATATTGAACGTGGTTTTATTCGTGCTGAGGTAATTAATTATAAATTGCTTCTTGAAAATGGTTCAATCGCGGCAGCAAAGGAAAAAGGTCTGGTTCGCTTAGAAGGAAAAGAATATATTATGCAAGATGGCGATGTAGTTTTATTTAGATTTAATGTTTGATTTGGTATAATATCCAACTGGATATAATGTTGATTAGATATAACACTTGATTAGATATAACACTTGACTGGATATGATATCCAATGGGATATAAATTAAGCATAAGGGTTTAGATATAAAAGAAGCGAGTTCGGTTACATAACCGAACTCGTATTTTTTGTGTTTGACCTTTATCCGGAGTTTTTGTTGGATTGTTTATGTATGTTTTGTATGTGATTTGGTTTTGTGGTGCAGCTAAATTGATTTTGTATGTTTTTATAGTAATGCTTTGTAAATGTCGCCTTTTTTGAGACTGGTTTGTTTTGCAACAGTTTTTGCTGCATCGTTTTTAGACATGCCTTTTTCAATGTAGTCATTTGCAAGGTCTATTGCTTCGTTAAGGGTTATTTGTGCCTGTACTTCTTTTGCACCTGCAACTATTAAAACAATTTCACCTTTCAAGTTGTTTTCAGGGTAGTCAATTGTGGCTTGTTCTAAAGTTGTATGAATTGTTTCTTCATACATCTTAGTAAGCTCACGTACAATACAGATATCTCTGTTCCCGAGATGAGAAAAAAGGTCACGAAGGGTATTTGAAAGTTTGTGAGGAGCCTCATAGAAAACCATTGTCCGTGTTTCTTGCTTAATGCTTTCAAGATGTTCTTTTCTTGCCTTTTTAGTTACCGGAAGAAATCCTTCAAAGGTAAAACGGCTTGAATCCATGCCCGATACGGAAAGGGCGGTGGCGAAGGCAGTAGGACCCGGGATGGAAACAACCTTAATGCCATATTCATGGCATTTATTAATTAGTTCCATACCGGGGTCAGAAATTGCCGGCATGCCGGCGTCCGTTACGAGGGCACAACTCTCACCGTCAAGGATTCGCTTTAAAATTACATCACCTTTAAATTTTTTGTTGTGTTCGAAATACGAGGTGAGAGGTTTTTTGATTTCAAAGTGATTAAGAAGTTTTAGGGTAACTCTGGTATCTTCAGCTGCAATAAAATCACAGTTTTTAAGAGTTTCGATTGCTCTGGGGGAGAAGTCTTGAAGATTTCCAATTGGTGTTCCGACTATATAAATTGTTCCGGCCATTTTCTATTCCTCCCTATATATTCCTAAAATTTCAATTAGTTCCTTTGATTCATTTCCGTTTTCATCCTGAATAAATAGTGGTGGCAAAACCTGTATATGTGGTTTTGCTCCTTTTTTACCCTCAATGAGGAAAAGCCACGGAGCCGTTTCCGGTCGTTTCTGTACGAAACGAATTTTTTTTGGCTCAAGTTCTTGTTTTCTCATTGAAGTAATTACGTCGGCAAGTCTTTCAGGACGGTGGCATAAATAAAAGCAGCCACCGAAATTTAAAAGACTTGCTGCAGCCTTAGCGGCATCGTCAATAGTACAACTGACTTCATGCCTTGCAATTTGGTCAGGTGTAGTTTCGGACAAGATACCTGCGCCGGCCGATTTATATGGTGGATTCATAGTAACAACATTAAAATAGCCTTTTGGCAAGGTGTTATTACGTAAATCCTCATGATAAATTTTAATGTTAGTATTGCTAAGTTCATTACTTCTTTTTAATTGGTCAATTGCCTTTTCTTGAATTTCTACTGCATATACTTCTTTTATACCATCTCTTTTGAATAGAAGGGGAATAATGCCACAACCTGTACCCAAATCACAGCATTTATCAGTTTTTTTTGGATTTGCAAAATGACTGAGGAGTATAGCATCCGTTCCAAAGCCGTGGTCTTTTGAACAGATTACTTTAATTTCTTTTCCAAGATGTTCAATAAATTCAGACATAAATCCTCCGGTAAAAGAAAAAAATTCTATTTAACAAAAAAGACCCGCAAAGGGTCTTTCTCGTCAGTGTTAGGATGTGTGGTGTTTATTCTTCAACAATTGCTCCTGTTGGGCAAGTGTCTGCACAAGCACCACAGTCGATGCATGTAGCTGCGTCTATTGTGTAGATGTCACCTTCAGCAATTGCTTCTACCGGGCATTCACCTAAACATGAGCCACAAGCGATGCAAGCGTCTGTAATTTTGTGAGCCATGCAAAAACTCCTCCTTTAGTTGATAGTAATATTCTAAAACACTGGTGTGGTGTTTTCAAGTATAAAGTTAAAAATATATTTTGAATAAAATGTTGAATAGAGTTTTCAATATAGTCTAAATAGAAATTTAGCTTATCAACGTGATTTAAAAGTGTTTTAAATGTATTTTAAAATTTGTTTCACTGCATCTTCTACAGTTGTATTATTCTCAATTTGGAAATCTGAGAGTTCGTTGTATATAGGAAGTCTAATTTTTTGCATTTCCTTTAAGGTTTCCGGGCTCTTTGAGAGAGGACGGTCATCCGTTGGTAATAATTCAACGTCTCTTCTTATGAAGAAAATTTTGCCATTTTGATGAAGAGCAGGGTAGTTTTCTTTTCGAAGTACTGCTCCGCCACCAAGGGCAATTATTTTACCGCTGAGTTTGCAAAGTTCAAATATTTTGGCAGTTTCTAAATCGCGGAAGTGTTCCTCGCCAAATTTTGTTATGATTTCAGCACAAGATTTATGTTCTTCTTTTTCAATTTCTTTATCAATATCTATAAATTCTCTACCGGTAACAGCTGAAAGTGCTTTGCCTATAGTGCTTTTCCCACAGCCGGGCATTCCTGTAAGGATAATATTTTGATTTTCGTTTCTAAGTTGATTTACAATTTTTTCTACTGCGCTATCCGGAAGTTTTTTATCAAAAAATAGTTCAAAACTGGCACGAGCTTGAGCTACTAACATATGAAGTCCACCTGCATACGGAAGGTTAAGACTTTCAGCTTCTAAAAGTAGACCTGTAAGTTCCGGATTGTAGATGATGTCAAGTACTCCGGAGAGAAGAGGGAAATTCCTTAGTGAGATAGGTTTTTCCAAGTTGTTAGGATACATACCAACAGGGGTAGTATTTACAATGATATTTGCGTTTGCATGTAAATCAAGGTTGTCATATGAATGTGGACCATCTCTTGAAATAATTATGATTTCGCCGGCATGAAGGTCTTCAAGTGCACATTTTATAGCTTTTGAAGCACCACCGCTACCAAGAATTAAAACTTTTTTGCCGGCTACATTTATGCCGGAAACCTTAACCATGTATTTAAATCCTTCAATGTCTGTGTTATATGCATATAACTTTCCTTTTTTATTTACGATGGTATTGGCGGCGCCACAACGCAGAACTTCATTTGAAATCTTTTTACAGAAGGTGAGAACCGCTGTTTTATATGGAATTGTAACATTTATACCTTGGATATCAGGTCTTTTTAAAAATGCTTCAAGTTCTTCCGGTAACATTTCAAGGATTCTGTAATCATAGGCAATTTTTCCACCCAGACCGAGCATTTTATGGATTTGTTCAGAATAACTATGACTGAGTTTGTAACCAAGGAGACCATATACGCCCGGCATTTGAACAATTTTGAGGCGCTGATCTTCAATGTAATCACGAATCCAGTTTTCTTGATAGTCTTTTGAAAGTTCTAACATAGTACGGAAAAACGCGGTAGTATACTGTGCAAAGTTGCCACTACGAGCAGAAACATCTTCAATGATTTCAAACTCGCGTGATGTATCTTCTATCGGCATATGATTTTCTGCTTTATGTTTAGCGATTTGTTCTGAGAGTTTCATTCGTTCAAGAAAACTTTTTAAAATTAAGTCGTCGATAGAATCAATTTTATCCCTAATTTCTTTAATTAAGATTTCATCCATAATTAGCACCTCTCATCAAACAACATATCAAGAATTACGATTGCGGTAACAGCTTCAATAATTGGAACTGATCTGGGAACAATACAAGGGTCATGTCGACCATCAATACGAATTTTTGTGTTTTTCATAGTTTTAAGATTTACTGTATTTTGTTCTTTTGCGATTGATGGTGTTGGTTTCATTGCTACCCTAAATTTGACCGGCATCCCGGAAGTAATACCACCTAAAGCGCCTCCATGATTATTGGTTTTTGTTTGAACTTTCCCATTTTTTATCTCAAAAGCATCGTTGTTTTTAGAGCCATTTAGAGTGCTTCCCATAAATCCGCTACCAAACTCTATGCCTTTTACGGCAGGGATGCCAAATATTGCGTGTGCTATACGATTTTCTACTCCGTCAAACATAGGATTTCCAAGGCCTGCAGGAAGTCCTATAACAGCACATTCAATTGTACCACCAACTGAATCTCCATCTTTTGCTGCTTTGTGTATTGTTTCTGCCATTAGAAGTTCGATTTCTTCATTGATAACCGGCAAATTTTTTGTCGCTATTTTTTCAAAAAGTTTTCGGGGAGGAAAAAGTGGAAATTGGTCATCATCAATTATGCCAATTGAACTTATATGTGCACCAATATAAATTCCTTGTTTTTCAAGGTAGTCTTTACAAATGCCACCGGCAACACAAAGGGGAGCAGTTAATCTGCCTGAAAAAGGTCCACCCCCGGTCATATCAATATTTGGATCTTTAACATAAGCTGTGTAGTCCGCATGTCCTGGTCGGGGAGTGTTTTTAAAATTGGCATAATCGTTTGACTGTATATCGGTGTTTTTTATCACAGCACGAAGGCAAATTGCGTCTTCATATAAACCTTCCAATATTTCTATTTCCGGAATATCAGGTTCAATTCTTGCAGACGAAAACTCATTTTCTCCGGGTTTTCTTCTATTTAAAAATTTTTGAAGTTTATTTTTATCAATTTCAATATCTTTTGGAAGTCCAATTATTTCAACACCAACTTCAGGCGCATGGGATGCACCGAAAATTGTTACTTTTATGTTTTTTCCAAAGGTGTTGTTAAATGGCATCTGTTTTCCCTCCAAGTCGATTAATTTCGTCAAAGAAGTTAGGGTATGATTTATTTATTGCATCAGCGTTTGTTATTACTACAGGCTCGGTGCAAATTGTTGCGGCAACAGTTGCTGCCATAACGATTCTGTGGTCGTTAAAACTATCGACAGTACCGCCGACAAGACTGGAAGGTTTAATTATAAGACCGTCAACTGTTTCTTCGGCATTACCGCCAAGCGCATTTATCATATTGCAGACAGATTTTAGTCTATCACTTTCTTTGAGTCTTAAGCGCTTGGCTCCGCAGAATATCGTTTTTACATTTGCAGCGCTCGCCGCAACAGCAAGAACCGGTAGCAAATCCGGAGTATCAGAAAGATTAATTGTAAAAGTTTGATTTTTTAGTGTATTGAAAAAACTCAAATATTCAATTATTTTTTTATCACCTTGCACAGAACCAAATGAGAGACCGTTAATATTAATATCCGAACCTAAGAAGTTTGCAACATAAAAGGGTGCAGCATTAGACCAGTCTGCTTCCGGAACAACTTCAGAAGGTTGTGATTCAAAGAGCTTCATAACATATTTAGTAATTTCTACATAAGGTGCCGATTCAAGTTTAGTTGTAATTGAAACAGTAGAATTTTTCAAAAGGGGAAGAGTCATCATAAGCCCGGAAATATATTGAGAACTGATGTTTCCGGGAACTTCAAAAACACCGTTTTTAAGTTTACCTTTTGTAGAAAAAGGAAGGGTATCAGAGGAAAATTTAACTCCATGCTTTTTCAAAACTGAAAGAAGCTCAGTAATAGGCCTTTCAAGCAAACTACCGGAACCTGTAAAATTAGTCTTGTTTTCAATCGCCGTAGCAAAAGGAAGCATAAAACGAAGTGTAGAAGCACTTTCCCTACAATCAAGAGTGGGATTTTTTAAATAATTTTTGGTTGGAATAACGAGAATTCCGTCTTCTTCATACTTTATGCCAATTCCAAGTGCGGACAAACAATCAGCGGTAGCTAGAATATCTTCAGATAAATTTTTTGTATCTGTGATTATTTTACACGGCTTTACATTTAAAGCAGCACAAATAAGCATTCTATGAATAAAGGATTTTGAAGGGATTGCGTTAACAGTTCCGCAAAGAGTCTGAGGAGTTATTTTAACATCCATTGATTGTCTCCTTAAGGTTTGAATTTAGATTTTTAAAACTAAAAGCTTCATTGTATAGATTGTATAGGCTTTAATTTAATATTTATTACAATTTTCACTTTTAAAGTCCAAGTTCTATAATCGCTTTAAGATCAGAAATAGGAATTGTACGAAGTTCCCATTTATGAAGTGAGATTGGTACAACAAGTGTAAATGTATCGCCGGAGCGTTTTTTATCTTTTAAAGCGACTTCATAAAGCTCACTTGAAGAAAAATTGGAGGTAATTGGTAAGTTATACCTCGCAAGCAATTTTTTTAAGTTTTCGGAAGTTCCGGGATTTGTATAACCTAGTTTTTCGAATGCTTTTGTAATAATGGACATTCCGGCTGCGATTGCATGTCCGTGTGAAATACTGTAATTGCTACATTTTTCAATTGCATGACCAATGGTATGACCAAGGTTTAAAAAATTACGAAAATTAGTATTAAATTCATCTTTTTCAACGAAAGAAGCTTTAGTAGTTACAGCTTCATATATTGTCTCGTTATAGTTATCAAGGACTTCTAAAATTTTTACATTGCCAAGAAGCCCATACTTAATAGCTTCAGCAATGCCATCAGCAATATTTATCTCCGGTAAAGATTTGAGAGTATCTGTATCACAAATTACTCTAATAGGTTGATGAAAAGCACCAACCAAATTTTTGCCGGATGGTAGATTTACACCGGTTTTTCCGCCAACAGACGAATCTACAGCGGCAAGAAGTGTTGTAGGCATTTCTACAAAATTAATTCCACGAAGGTAGATAGATGCTGCGAAACCTGCAATGTCTCCAACTACACCACCCCCGAGAGCTAGTATGAGATCAGTTTTTGTGATTTCGGCATCAGCTAAAAATTCAAGAATCATAAAAAGGGTATCCATATTCTTAGATTTTTCACCGGCTTTAAACACATAATCACACACATTGAACCCCGTGCGATTTAGCGACCTTTTAACTTCATTCATGTATAAAGGCGCAACATTGGTGTCGGAAATAATAGCAATTTTACAAGGAGGGTGAATTTTTAAAATAAGTTCACCGGTTTTTTTAAGAAGTCCATTACCAATGAGAACATCATATCTGTGTGAGGTGTTAATAGTAATTGTTTTCATTGTTGAATCTGTCATTCTTGTATCACCTTATGAATTGCAAAAAGTGTTTTAGAAAGTTTATCAAAACTTTCTAAGTTTATAGATTGAGGACCATCGCTAAGTGCATGTTCCGGATCATTGTGGACTTCAATTAAAAGTCCATCTACACCGCTTGCAACTGCTGCTTTTGAAAGAGGAGCAACCAAATCCGCTTTCCCGGTTGCATGGCTTGGATCAACTAAAATTGGAAGGTGGGTGAGCTTCTTTAAAACAGGGATTGCTGTAATATCCATTGTATTTCTTGTATGGGTTTCAAAAGTACGTATTCCTCGTTCACAGAGGATAACTTCCTTGTTTCCACCTGCCATAATATATTCAGCACTCATGAGAATTTCCTCGTATGTTGCCGAAAGACCTCTTTTTAAGAGGACAGGTTTTTTCAAGGTTCCAAGTTTTTTAAGGAGTTCAAAATTTTGCATATTGCGAGCACCGACTTGGATAATATCAATTTCTTCAAAAAGAGGCAGTTGAGATATGTCCATAATCTCAGTTACAATTGGAAGACCTGTAATTTCACGAGCTTTAATGAGATAGTCAATTCCTTGTGCTTTGAGCCCCTGAAAAGCATAAGGGGACGTACGTGGCTTGAAAGCTCCTCCTCTTAGAACGGTGGCTCCGCTAGCGGCAACTGCTTTTGCAATTTCACAGACTTGTTCTTTAGACTCTACGGAGCAAGGCCCGGCAATAAGTGTGAGATTTTCTCCACCTATTGTTGCACCACGAACAGAAATAACTGTATCTTCCGGATGGAATTTTCTACTTGAATTTTTATATGGCTCCTGAATGCGTTTAACAGTTTCCACAATATCAAGTGCTTCAATTGAATCAATATCTATTTGAGTAGTATCACCAATAAGCCCGAGAATAGTTGTATTTATACCCTCAGATTTATGGACTTTAATATTTTTACTTGAAAGCCATTGTTTAAAGCTTTCAAGTTGTTTTTTATCAGGATTAGGTTTAAGTACTACTATCATTAAGTTTTTTCCTCCAAAAAACTACCTCACAGCCAATCTGACTGTGAGGTTTGGTCTGTAATATTAGCTCCATTGACTTTAATCACAGTATAGATTGTGTTGTCTTTTATTTGTCGAGAAGCTTTGTAACCTCTTCAAGGAAGGTGGTAATATCTTTGAACTGACGATAAACTGATGCAAAACGAACATACGCAACTTCGTCAATGTCTTTAAGTTTTTCCATCGCCAACTCTCCAATCTTGTCAGATGAAACTTCTCTGTCAAGGGAGTTTTGAAGCTGAAGCTCAATCTCGTTGGCAGCATCCTCAATTGTTTTTAAAGCTACAGGACGCTTTTCACATGCTTTGAGCAAACCATTCAAGAGCTTTTGCTTATCAAATTGCTCACGAGATTTGTCTTTTTTTATTACAATAATTGGAACACTTTCGATAATTTCATATGTTGTAAAACGTTTTTCACATTTTAGGCATTCACGTCGACGGCGGATGCGTTCTCCTTCGTCGGTTGGTCTGGAGTCAATTACCTTGCTTTCTTCAAAACCGCAAAATGGACATTTCATTTTTTTACACAACCTATCTATAGTGTATTTTAAAATAAAGACACACAAATTATAGCATTTAAATGTAATGAATTCAATATTAATCTAGTTAATAAACATAACAACTATAATACCCATAACCGTTGCAATAGTTATGATAACAGATGTCTTAGCATAGGCTTAAAATAATAGTTGTGGTAAAATTAAAATGATAGTTGTAGTAAAGGCTTCAATATTGACCTTGATTTAAGAAGACGTTTTTTGTATAATGAACGGGCGCTAAAAAAAGAATATGGAGAGTTGTCCGAGCTGGCCGAAGGAGCACGATTGGAAATCGTGTTGTGGGTGAAAACTTACACGAGGGTTCAAATCCCTCACTCTCCGCCAAAAGCCACGCAGTTATAAGGTTTACTTATTCTTGCGTGGCTCTTTTTACAATTGTTTTTCTATTTTCCTTTTCTCACGAATGGACATGGGTTTTTCGTTTTTTAGATAAGCTTCCCACACATCCATTCGGTCGTCTTCATCTATTTTACGAAGAACTTTTGCCGGAACTCCAGCGGCAATACTGTTGGCGGGTATGTCTTCAGTTACAACTGCGCCTGCTGCGATAATACTGTTTTCTCCAATTGTTACTCCACCGCATATAGTGGCGCTAGAGCATATCCAGCATCGATCGTTTACTATAATTGGTTCTGAGTATTCTAAATCGTGGTAGCCATCCGGATATTCTTTTGGCAACCTTTCATTAGGAAGAAAAGGATGGTTGGGTGTAGCAAAAGTGACATTTGCACCAATCCAAACTTCATCTCCAAGAGTAATAGGGGAGACATCTAAAAAAGTGCAATTATAATTGATAAAACAACCTTTTCCGACATGTATATTTTTGCCGTACTCGCAATAAAAAGGAGTAAAGATTGTTAGATTATTACTTTTTGCTGAAGGAATCAATTTTTCCAAAGCACGTTTTTTTGAAAAAAACCTCCAAAGAGAAATTTTATTAAAGCGTTGACATCTTATAAGTCCAAGCATATGCGGAATAAATAGATCCTTGCTGGTCGAGTTATAAAGTTTTCCGGATACCATGCGATTCCAATCGCTTATTTTTGTTTTGTTTTTCATAGATGTTGTAACTCCTCTTTAAAATCAATATCTGTTAAAATATTCTATTTTTCCAACATCTCTGCTACATCTTCAAAGAAGTTGCCTTCAAAGTTCTCAATTGTACCATTGTCACAAGCTTTTGATATCTCAGGATCTATAGGAAGTTTTGCAAGAACTTTAAGGTTATGCTTTTTAGCTATTTCATCAATATGACTTTCACCGAAAACTTTATATTCCTTGCCGTTGTCAGGGCATTTGAAGTAGGACATATTTTCAATTATTCCGAGAACGGGTATGTCCATCAGTTTAGCCATTTTTACTGCTTTTTCAACAATCATTGAAACAAGCTCCTGAGGGGAGGTAACGATGATGATTCCGTCAATAGCTATTGATTGGAAAACAGTTAGAGGAACATCGCCGGTTCCAGGTGGCATATCAATGAACATATAATCTACATCGCCCCAGATAACATCCGTCCAGAATTGCTTTACTACACCACCGATGATCGGTCCTCGCCAAACTACCGGGTCCGTTTCGTTTTCAAGCAGAAGATTAATAGACATGATATCAATTTTAGATTGGCTTTTTAAAGGATAGAAACCAAGGCTATCACCTTTAGCTTTACCTTTTATGCCAAATGCCTTTGGAATTGATGGTCCTGTTATATCGGCATCGAGAATAGCGACATTATATCCTTTCTTTTTCATCGTAACAGCCAGCATGGCGGTTATTGAGGATTTGCCAACGCCACCTTTACCACTAATTATACCAATTACTTTTTTGATGTTGCTTAGTTCATGTGGATTTTCTCTAAAATCTGTTAAATTTTCTTTTCTATCTGTGCAGTCTTCTTCACAACTGCTACAATCATGATTACAATTTTCGTTCATTATTTTTTAACTCCTTATGCGTTTATGTTTATTATCAGTTGTTGTTTTGATTATTTTTTTAGTTGACCTTTTTGTTTGATATGACATCGATTGATATGACATCGTTTGATACTTGATTACTATGGTTTTATGTTATGTATTATGATCAGGTGTCATACTAAGGTTTTATATTTGCCCTATGCCTGTGGTGCTGACAACTACCTTTACCACAACTGTTATTACTACCATCACAAAGTTGATATTCGCCACCTTCAATTAAAAGAATTTTTCCTTCGACTAAAGATTTAGCAAGTTTTCTTCTAGCCTTTTGATAAATTCCTTGAACTGTCGTACGGGAAACATTCATTTGGTTAGCACATTCTTCCTGTGTGAAACCGTCTAAATCAATCAGTCGTATGGTTTCGTATTCATCAACAGTCATATTGATTGCTTTTACTCTTTCTGTTGGAAGGTCAAGCGGTCCAAAGCGATTGCTGTATGGAAGGCAACAAACCTTTCTCCATTTTCTAGGTCTTGGCATATAATTTGTCTCCTTATCTTTCAGTATTCATGCACATTATTGCTAACGATTTATCCTTAACAATTGTATATGTAGTTTTAGGCATATGTCAATAATTTTTTAAATACTTTGAGTGCTTACTATTAAAAATAGGATAAAAGGAAACCCACAAACCTAATGTTAAGTTTGTGGGTTTTTGATGATTTAATACTTTTGCTTTGATGATTTAATACTTTTGTTTTGATGATTTAATACTTTTGTTTTGACGATTTTTGTTTATGATTTAGTCGTCGATTTCGATTTTAAGTGAATCACTTACCTTTGTGTCCTTAGGAATCGTAATAGTAAGGATACCATCGTCGAGCTTTGCTTTAGTTTCATCCATTTTTGCATCTGCCAAACGAATTCTACGACTCATTGAACTTGAACGACGCTCTCTGTGGATGTAATTTTTACCATCCTTATTAATTTCTTCATTACGATTCACGGAGATGCAGAGGTTATTTTCTTTAATGTCTAAATCAATTTCCTCTTTCTTTACTCCAGGTAACTCAGCCTCAATGCAGTACTCATTCTCTGTTTCCTGAATATCGATTTTGAAAGTGTCCCTTAACAAGCTACGTTCTGGCAACCAATTGTCACTAAAAAAGTCGTCAAGCATGTTATGAAAATCATCAAATCCTGTGCGTACGAGACTATTGTTTCTGCGATTAAATGGAACGAATCCAGCCATGTTTAACAACTCCTTATTAAGATTATTTAGCACTCTCGGCTGTTGAGTGCTAAATACATTATATATGATACATTTAAATTTGTCAAATTAAAATGTGAATACAGTAATGCAAAATGAAAAAGAAGAGGTTTTTAGCCTCTTCTTAAACCATTTCTGTGCTCGCGTCCGGAATTGCATCTGAAAGCACGACCAGAACCGCGTCTGCAACCACGTCTAGAGTCGCATCTACGACCAAATCCGGAGTTGCGTCTACAGCCTTGTCCAGAGCCAAATTCTTGTTCAAATTCGGTAAATTCAGCTGTATTTGAACCTTCGCACTGACCTAATTTTCTTCCAGTCATTTTTCCTTCACTCATTGGGCCGGTTCCATCTCTTCTTGGCATATTATTCACCCCCCTAAATAGTTTCTGACATATGTCAGTTTCATAAACAGTATACACCATTTTTGACATATGTCAATAACTTTGGTCTCTTTTTCTGAAAAAAGCGACTTGGTTTTGTTAAATAGTTATCAATTATTGGTGGATTATAAAACCCTCATTGACACAGAGGTTTTGTCTATGATAATGTATTCTAAGAAGAAAAATTAAAGTGCTAAAAGGGGTACTTTGAAAAAATTATGGAGGTGTCATATGGAAAAAATATTTAGTAATGCAGAATCCCGTACCTTCTTAGTTACCGGGGCATCTGGATTCCTAGGAAAAGCGACTGTTGAGTGGATTCTCAATGAGGGTGGAAAAGTAATAGGCATGGATTTAGTAATAGCTGATAAACTTAAGGAAATGAATAACCCTAATCTTACACTTATACAGGCTGACTTAACGAAAGATTATGAGTTTCCGGCTGGTGTTACAGATGTAATTCATGCTGCAGGTCGTGTGTCTGACTGGGGAGCATATGAATTATTCTATGAAGCTAACTTTGTGGCAACTACAAGGTTAATGAAGCTAGCTAAAGAAGCCGGTGTTAAGAATTTCTTATTCATAAGCACTATTGACATTCATGGTTTACTTGGACACATGGATGAAACAGAAGATGGAATCTATTATGATCCACCAACAGGTTTTTATGCTCAAACTAAGAAAATTACTGAAAAGGCAGTACGTGAGTTTAATTCTGACGAAATGAAGACTGTTTGTATTCGCCCATGCACAGTGTATGGCCCTGGTGATACTACTGTTCAAGGTCCAATCATGGACGCGATTCTTAGTGGTCAAATGGGTGTTATTGATGGTGGTAAGTATTTAACCTCTAGAGTGTATATAACTGACCTTGTTCAGGGTCTTTGCCGTGCGCTTGAGTTTGGTACGGGTGGCGATGCTTATAACATTGTTTCCGGTGAGAAAATTACTTGGAAAGAATGGGTAGCAGCACTTTCTGCAGAGTTAGGTGTTAAACCTCCAAAACTTTCATCACCTTACTTTATTGCATACCTTGGTGCCTCCATTCTTGAAGATATTTACAAACTGTTTAGAATTAAGAGCGGTCCAATACTTACAAGAATGCGTATTCAGCATGCAGGTCATGATTTTTATTTTCTCCCTACAAAGGCAAAGGAAGAGCTTGGATATGAGCCACAGATGCCATGGCCGGAAGGTATAAAAATCATGGTTGCAGAATATAAGGAGCGCAAAGGTCTAAAATAATTCTAATAGTGGTGGTACTAACAGTGATGTTAGTTAGGTAACTAAAAATTGAATTAAACTGTCAAAGGGGCAGATGATAAGAAAAAAGAAAGTCAGTATTGGCTTTCTTTTTTCTTGCTAAAACTATTCAAATTGTATACAATCTATTTGAGGTGAAAATTTATGGGATATGAAAGAGTGCTGCAAGATATTACAAATATGTTTGACGATGATGAGCAAAAACTTGATGTTCAAGTTTGTTTCGCTTTATATGTTGCTTCAAAAGAATTAATTAGAAAATATAAACCATTTCTTGATCCGTATAGATTGACTTATACAGGATACATCACTTTGATGGCTCTTTGGGAAAAAGATGATGTAAGTGTAAAGGAACTCGGTGAAAAGCTTTATCTTGATTCCGGAACATTGACACCACTTCTTAAAAAATTAGAAAAACTTAATTATGTTACTCGCGTAAAAGATGAAAAAGATGAGAGAACTATAAAGATTAAGCTTACAAGCACTGGAAGACAACTTAAAAAAGATATGGAAAAAATTCCGCAACAAGTTTATAGTGAGGCTCAGCTTGGAAATGTTAAAAGTATTCTTTTACTTCAAACTCTTCGTCAGTTGATAGATGATATGACAGAAAAACCAAAACAAGAGGAAGAACAAAAAGCATCCACAAAGAAAGACAACAAAAAAGACCAAAAGAAAAAAAGATAAGTAAAGATAAGTTAGGATAGATTTAAACATACAAGGTTAGTTTTAAAGTAGGTTGGTTAGAATTTTACAGAGATAGGATTGATTTAACTATGAAAAAGACCTTAAAAATTGAAGGAATGATGTGTAATCATTGTGCTATGAATGTTGAAAAACATTTAAGTAATCTTGATGGAGTCAAAAAAGTTGTAGTGAATCTTGAGAACAAAATTGCAGAGGTAAGTTTGACTGAGCATATTCCGGATGAAGTTTTTGAGCTGTTAGTTAATGACCTTGGTTACGAATTAGTTGAAATTTTGTGATGTAATCACAGAAGTAATAATTTTTATTTGATATATTGTTGCCAAATGAAGTGCATAGATATCTATGCGCATAAATTTTTTTGTTGTATTTGAAAAGGAGTACAAAATGTATGCAGTATGTAATCTCTTTTCTTGAGGGAATAATTACATTTATTTCACCTTGCTTACTTCCTATGCTGCCAATATACATATCTTACTTTGCTGGTGGAGGAGAGCGAAGCACAAAAAAGACATTTAAAAATGCTCTCGGTTTTGTTGCCGGTTTTACTATAGTGTTTATGTTGCTTGGAGCATTGGCTGGTACAATAGGGCACTTTCTAAAGGAGTACCAGACAGTCGTTAATATTGTTACGGGTATAATCGTAATTATTTTTGGTTTGAATTTTATGGGTGTTTTCAAGTTTGATTTGTTTAAAGGTGCAAAATGTTCAATGGAAGCCAAAGAAATGGGCTTTTTTTCAGCTCTTTTGTTTGGTATGGTTTTCTCTATAAGCTGGACACCTTGCGTAGGAGCATTTTTAGGCTCGGCATTGATGCTTGCGTCGCGGCAGGGGCACGTAGTCGAAGGGATGTTAATGCTTTTTGCTTACTCAATGGGACTTGGAATTCCGTTTATTTTGAGCGCAGTTTTGATTGATTATTTAAAGTCTACGTTTAACTGGATAAGGAAAAACTATAAAGCAATAAATATCGTGAGTGGCCTTCTACTCATTGTAATTGGCATAATGATGGCTACAGGAACCATTGGGCGATTTATGAACTTGCTTAGCTAAGGAGATTAGTATGGATAATAAGAAAAAAATAATTATAATTGTTTTAATTTTAATTTTTTTAGTTGCTGGATCTTCCGTTCTTTACAAAACTTTTGGTTCAAGTTTAAATCCGCAAGGGAACATAGGTAATAATGGTTCATCTACAGAGAAAGTGGCAGCACCAGATTTTGTTGTCTATGATAAGGATGGAAAAGAAGTTCGCTTGTCAGAATACAAAGGTAAACCGGTAGTTTTAAATTTCTGGGCTAGTTGGTGCCCACCTTGCCGTATGGAGATGCCGGATTTTCAAGAAAAATATCTTAAAGAAGGCGAAGAAATAGTCTTTTTAATGGTAAACCTTACAAAAAGCTCTGATGAAACTTTTGAGAGCGCATCAGATTTTATTGAGAAAGAAGGCTACACTTTTCCGGTATTTTATGATAAGGATTTAAATGCTAAAGAAGCTTATGACATTATGTCAATTCCTACCACATACTTCATTGATTCAGAAGGTAATATAGCCGCTCAATATATTGGGGCGATTGACAAAGAAACTTTACAAAGCGGAATTGATTTAATAAAATTGGAACAAGAAAATTAAGATTACAAATAAAATAATGGCAGAGTAAGCTTTAGGGTAGGGTGAGATTATGATAGAACGTTTAAAAACTGCAATAAAAAATGCACAAAATATCTGTGTATTTACCGGAGCAGGCATTTCCGTGCCATCAGGAATACCTGATTTTCGTTCTGCTGATGGGCTTTATAACCAAAAAACCGGCTCAAATATAAGACCGGAAGAAATGATTAGCCATTCGTTTTTTGTAAATCATACTGATATGTTTTACGAATTTTATAAATCAAAGATGATATATCTTGATGCAAAACCAAATATAGCACACAATTTTATTTTTGAACTTCAAGAGCAAGGTAAAAATGTGTCAGTTGTAACCCAAAACATAGACGGGTTACATACTGTTGCCGGAGTTAAAAATGTTTATGAAATTCACGGTAGTGTTCATAGAAATAACTGTATGAAATGTGGTAAGTTTTATGATGCTGATTATGTAATGAAAGCAACAGGTGTTCCAAAATGCAGTTGTGGCGGAACAATTAAACCGGATGTCGTTCTCTATGAAGAACCGCTTAATGATGCTGTTGTAAATGGTGCAATTAGGACAATTAGAAACGCAGATTTGCTTATAATTATAGGAACTTCATTAGTTGTATATCCGGCTGCATCCTTTGTGAGATATTTTTGTGGTGCGCATCTTGCAATTATTAATTTAGAACCAACCGGAATGGATAGTATAGCTGACATAAAAATTTATGACGATGTAGTGAATGTCATAAAACAATTAAATGATTGATAATTGATGCTATAATTGACAGTCAAATATGATAACTAGCCATTAAAAATTATCTATTAAAAAACAAACCCCACTTCAATTGAGGTGGGGTTTTGGTAAGAATATTATAAAGTATGTAAGAGTACAATAAAAGCTAACTGATTACAATTAACTATTCGATTAAAATGTAGTAAACTTCAAGATGTAGCAAGCTTTAAAATGTAAAACTTTAAAATGTAGCAAATTCTTTGAAAGAATTTATATTTTTTTGCTTATTAAATGCGTGAATTTTTGGATTGCTTTTTCTGCAGAAATTCTTGTAAGAAGTAGCAGAACGACCGTCATTTGAGTTTCTGTAATCAACTTCTGAGTCAAATATGTACTCTTTGCCATCGATAATGATGATGTTCCAAGTGTGGTCACCACCAGCATATGTACCCTGTATTGAATAACAATCAAAGCCTATGTGGCGAGCAGCTACCATGAAAAGAGCCGCAAATTCTGTACATGAACCCTGACCTGTTGCAAGGATTCCTTTTGCACGACGAACCATTTTTGCGTCATATCCACTCTTGTATATAACTCTGGTACCCCTACTGGAGGAACCGTAGTGATAGTTTTGAACTAGGTAATTATGAAGGGCACGAAGCTTTTCATAATTTGACATGTCATTTGTTGTAATTTTTGTAATAATTTTTTCGATTTTGCTGTCGAGATCCTTATCATTTGTAAGCATTGGGTTGAGGGGAGCAGAGTTTATAATTTCCTCTTCTTTAGTACCATATTTTATTATTAAATTTGGAGATGAAAACTCTATTGTTTCTACATCAATTGTAGCTGTACCAACATTATTAGCATCGGTCCCCAGGGTTATAGTTCTTTTATCTATGAGGCTACCTGTAGCTGAAAAAACAGAGAGAACAAACGTAGCAACACAGAGAAACGCACCCGCTTTAACTTTTAAAATATTAGTCATTCACATAACTCCTATATGGGCTTGTTATTGTTTTGTTTTTTGTTTGTAACTAATTTGTAATATTTATTACAAACAGCATAATAACAGAAAAGATGTTAAAAAGCAAGCTTTTTTTTACATATATCTTTTTATATGCGAATATGCTAGAATATTGGTGTTTAGATATTTTAGAAAAGGAGACATTTTTATGGGACTTTTAAAGACATTAAAAGAAGGTCTTGGTGAAGTAATTGGTGCCGGAAAACAAGGTGCTGCCGGAGTAGCACAATCTGCACTGTGGAAAGAGTATTTTCAAAGTGGAGATATGTCAGATGGTGTCATAATGAAACGCGGTGAAAAAATCATCGTTGAGGGCGGAAAAAATATTAAGGCTGATGATAATCTTATTTCTGCAGGTTCCGGTATCGATATTCAAGAAGGTCAGGCAATGATTCTCGTAGAAAATGGAAAAATTGTTGAATTTTGTTCTGAACCGGGCCGCTTTACTTTTGATGACTCAACAGCTCCATCATTCATAGTAGGCGAAGGTGAAAGTTTCGTTGATAATATTAAAAAACTTGGTAACGAAGTTATTAATCAGTGGACAGCAGGCGGACAACGTTTTTCATCACAGAGAGTATATTTTATTAACATGTGCGAGCTTCTAGACGCTCCGGTTAAATGGGGTTGTGGAGATATTGCTTTCCATCACACAAGTGAAATGGCAGGTGGAAAGATTGAACTTGATGTTTCTATCAGGGGAAATGGTCAGCTCACAATGAAGGTTGCTGATCCTTTAAAATTTTTCCAAAATGTTGGTGCCCAGTATGTTGGCCAGGATGGCGATGTAAAAATTAAAATTGAGGATGATGGTATTCTTTCTAATTTGAAATCAGGCATTCTTGATAAGATTGCTTCTGCAATTTCGAAGCTTGGAGCGACACAGGCTATTCCTTATACAGCAATTGGTGCACATTCTGCTGAAATTGCAAAACTTATAAATGAAAACTTAAGTCAAGAATGGGCCGGTACCCGTGGATTTGAGGTTGTATCCTTTGCAGTTAATGGCGCATTTGTACCAACTGATGAAGATAAGGATCAAATTCAAGAGATGCAAAAGGCATTCAATATGGGTGCAAATACAAATGCTGCTAATTATGATGTACAAAAGACAATGGCTGAAGGTGTTAAAGCAGCGGGAGAGACAGGCGGTGCATCAGGAATGATGGGTATCGGTCTTGGTATGGGTGCAATTGGCAATGCAGGTCTTGGTCAGATGACAAATCAAGGTGCGGCAGTTGCAGCAACAACTACCGGTGGTTGGTCATGTGAATGTGGAGTTACAAACACAGGTAATTTCTGTACAAGTTGTGGTAAGGCTAAACCTGAAATAGCTGGTGGTTTTTGCCCTAACTGTGGAAATAAAACGGAGGGAGCAAAATTCTGTCCTAATTGTGGACATCAATTATAAAAATTCAGCTTGACTTTTTGATATAACTTGTTATTTTGACACAGCAAATTATGGAAAAGACCTTTAAGCAAAATAAGGGAAAGTAAAAAGGCAAACGAAAAGGGCGGCTCTAAAGGCCGCCTTTTAGTTGCATCTTATCCTATCTTATTTTGACTTTTATGTCATATCGTTTCATTTCCTTCGTTAATTCTTTCAATTTTTTTAATTTTTCAACTTTTTCAACTTTTTAACTTTTTAACTTTTTCAATTCTTTCAATCTTTTTTAATTTCTTCTTTTTTTCCCAGGTTCTCTTTTGGTTGCTCTTTTGGGTTCTCTTTTTGTTCCTCTTTCCCAAAAAAGATTTGTTTAGTGAAAAAATAATTTAGTAGTGTAATGGCTGCTGCAACTGTAATTTTTGAGAGAAGTCCAGTTACTCCAAACAATGCGTAGTTATAGCCTAAACCGTACAGGAAAGGTACACCAAGTGCTTCAATTATACCTGTGATTATTCTTGTTCCATAAAAAATTGCAGCTTCTGAAATAACAAGTTTTGGAGCCCATGATTTTGATTCAAATACAAAGATTTTACTCGTTATAAAGGAATAGGTAACTGCAAAAAACCAGGAAATTATGGTTGAATAAAAAATGGCATGTGCATCTGTAAATGAGAGGCGTTGAAAGAGAAAAATAAATATTGTATAAGCGACCAGTGAAACACCTGTTGTTCCGAATCCCCATAAGTAATAGAGGTACATGTGTTTATGTTTTTGTTTATAATTTTCAAAGAGATCGTTAGATGTTCTTTTCATAAATTATTCTTAGTCCTTCAAGTAATAAATTGTCGTCTATCAAAACTTTGCTATTGCTAAAATTTGCAATCTTTGAGAAGCCACCAGTTGAAACAATTGTTTTTACCGGTGTGTGAAGTTCAAGTATCATCCTTTTTATAAGCCCATCAACCATATCTGCAGCACCAAGAATAATACCGGAACGAATGCAGTCAGCGGTATTTGTGCCTAGTGCACGCGGAGGATCTGTAAGACTTATTTGTGAAAGTAGAGAAGTTCCACTTGTAAGAGCATTGAGCGACATATCAATTCCAGAGGCAATGGCACCACCGAGAAAAGCTCCGTGCTCATCAATAACTGTAACTTTGGTTGCTGTGCCGAAATCCATGATAATACATGGGAGTTCGTATTTTGCAATTGCACCAACTGCGGTACAAGCAAGGTCTGCACCAAGTTCAGATGGATTGTCAAGTTTAACATTAAGTCCGGTTTTTGCACTGGAACCTACAATAAGTGGAGTGCATCCTGTAATTTTTAAAATTCCTCTTTTTAAAGAGTTAGTAATTTCAGGTACAACACTGCTTATGATAGCACCAGAAAATTCTGATACCGGAATGTTGTTTAAAGCAAATAAACTATGAATATTAATTGCAAATTGATCGGCAGTAATAGTGCGATCTGTTGCAAGTCTAGATACTAACTTTAAGTCTTTTTCTTTATAAACACCAATTGTAATATTGGAGTTTCCAATGTCGATTACAAGTAGCATAAAAATCTCCTTCCAAAAACAGGTTTAATTATACATCAATTGACATAAAAGGTCAAAGAATATAGAATAGGTTTGTTATAGTGATAAAGGCAGGAGGAGATTGATTTATGGCAGTAGTAAGAAAAGATTTTACATTTTTATCAACTGTTGGTGACCTTGAAATTCATGCAGTCTCTTGGAAACCGGAAAAGAAAAAAATTAAAGGTATTTTTCAAATAATACATGGTATGGCGGAACATATTGACCGTTATGTAGAATTTGCAGAATTTATGGCTGAAAATGGTTATGCAGTATATGGGCACGATCACATTGGTCATGGCGATTCAACTAATTGCAAGTATTTTTGGGGTTATTTCGGTATAAATAACACGAATGGTCGAGTTTTTGTTGCAGACGCCAGAGAACTTATGAAAATTGCTGAATCAGAGCATCCCGGACTTCCGATAATTTTATTTGGACATTCTATGGGTTCACTTATTGCAAGACATTTTGCAGCAATTTACGGTGAACGTTTAGCAGGTGCTATATTCTGTGGAACAGTAGGTCCAAATCCGGCAGCAGGTGTTGCAATAAAACTTTGCGACATCATGAGTGCAATAGATAGCCCTATGGCTGAAGGAAAACTTATTGATAAACTTGCACTCGGCACATATAATAATCGTACAGAGAAAAGAACTCCTTCTGACTGGCTTTCAAGAGATACGGCTGTTGTTGATGCCTTTGTAAATGATCCTAGAACAGGATTTTATTTTACAAATAGAGGCTTCAGAGATATGCTTTCACTTTTAAAGTTTGTAAATTCAAATAAGTGTGCAAAATGGACATATTTTAGACTTCCAATTCTTTTGGTTGCCGGAACCGAAGACCCGTGTGGAAATTATGGTGAAGGTGTAAAAGCGGTGGCCAGAAAACTACGTTTTTATGACCATATAGTGGATGAAATATACTACGAAGGTGCTCGCCATGAAATTCTTAATGAACTTGAAAAGGAAAAGACTATGCAGGATATCCTTGAATGGTCTAACAGAAAAATAAGCTAAAGGAGTCCAATTATGGAAGAACTTGAAAGGGATATATTTTTAAAAACTACACTTATGGGTTTTGAGAAAAAAGGCGTTATGGACTTTATTGAAAAAATTCAATTGGAAAATGAATCTTTGAAAAGAGAAAATCAAGATTTAAATGCAAAATTAAATGCTCTTCTTAAAGAGAATGAAATGCTTAGAACTAAAATTGATGTGTTTGCAGAAGGTGTTGAAAAGGCTGCCCAAAAAGCTTCTGAAACATCTCCTGTTAAGGATGTCCATCGTTTAGTAAAGGAGCATATTGAACCAAATGGAGATGAAGTACTTACTGAAAAGGATTTTCCGGTTCAAAAAGAGCCTATTACAATTAA